>NZ_JASHJX010000021.1 GCF_030732985.1 Nioella sp. MMSF_3534 | reverse complement strand
CCCACCCCCGCCCAACCCCTCAAGATCGGCACGCGCGGCTCGCCGCTGGCGCTGGCCCAGGCCCATGAAACGCGCGACCGTCTGGCCGCTGCCTTCGATCTGCCGCAAGAGGCGTTCGAAATCGTGGTGATCAAGACGACCGGCGACAACCGAGCGCTCATCGACGCGGACAAGCCGCTGAAAGAACTGGGCGGCAAGGGGCTGTTCACCAAGGAAATCGAAGAGGCGATGCTGGCAGGCGCCATCGACATCGCGGTGCATTCGATGAAGGATATGCCGGTGCTGCAACCGGCGGGGCTGGTGCTGGACTGCTACCTTCCGCGAGAGGACGTGCGCGATGCCTTCGTGTCACTCAACTGCGCCGGGCTGGCGGACCTTCCCGAAGGTTCCGTTGTCGGATCCTCGTCCCTGCGCCGCCGGGCACAGCTGCGCGCGCGTCGTCCCGATCTGAAGGTGGTGGAGTTCCGGGGCAATGTGCAGACGCGGATGAAGAAGCTTGGCGATGGCGTGGCCGATGCCACCTTCCTGGCAATGGCCGGGCTGCGCAGGCTTGGGATGGCCGATGTCGCCAAGGCTCCGATCGCGGTCGAGGATATGCTGCCCGCCGTGGCGCAAGGGGCCATCGGGATCGAACGGCGCGGGGATGACAGCCGCGCCGCCGACATGCTTGCCGCGATCCATGATCGCGAAACCGGTCAGCGGCTCGCGGCCGAGCGGGCTTTCCTCGCCGGGCTCGACGGGTCTTGCGAAACGCCCATTGCCGGCCTTGCAGAGCTGAACGGTTCCACCCTGCGTCTGCGCGGCGAAATCCTGCGCCCCGACGGCTCGGAGGTTCTGTCGGACGACATCACCGCTCCGGTTCAAGACGGGGCCGCTGCGGGCAAGGACATGGCGATGCGCCTGCGCGACCGGGCCGGTCCCGGTTTCTTCGACTGGATCGCTTGAGCCCGCCTTCGCTTTCATCTTGGCCCAAATACCTCGGGGGAGTCGCGAAGCGACGGGGGCAGAGCCCCCGGAAACGCTCTTGCAAGAGCGTTTTACGGCCTGCATCGAGACAGAACGAAGCGACGCAGGGCGCATGAGGCAACGCCGGGGAAACGCGCCCCTCAGGCCGCGTGGCCAAGCTGATGCCTCAGGGAATGACCTTGCCGGGATTGAGGATGCCATTGGGGTCAAGCGCCGTCTTGATCCGGCCCATCACCGCCAGCGCAACCGGGTCCTTGTGCGCCGCCATGGCGGACCGCTTCAGCACCCCCACCCCGTGTTCGGCCGAGAATGACCCGCCAAGCGCGATGACCTCCTCCTCCACGGCGCGCGAGATGGCCTTCATCAGCGCTTGATCCGGCGATGAGGGCCAGCCTGCGAAATGCAGGTTGCCGTCGCCCAGATGCGCGACGTTCAGGAAGTCCATGCCGGGGTCCAACGCCCGCGCGCGGCGTTCGATCCGCTCCAGCAGCTCCTGCATCAGGTCGGGCCGCACGGCCACGTCATTGTCGACGAAGGGCAGCTTCAACAGCGCCAGTTCCGCCGCCGCCTCCCGCCGCGCCCACATCTCGGCCCGCTGTGCCTCGTTCTGGGCCACAACCGCATCGAGGACGCCTCCGGCTTCCATCGCGGCCACCAGAACGGTCTCCAGATGCGCGGCGATCGGCACGACGCCGTCGGCTCCCGGCAGGGCATCGCGGTCGGAGACCGCGCCCACCTCCACCAGTACATTGACCTCGTGCCGGTCTGCAAAGGGCAGGCGGGCGTCGGGATAGCGGGTCTTGAATGCGTCCAGATAGGCGCCGGGCATGTATTCGAACGCCTCTACCGCGCCGCCGGTCTCGGCCTGCAACGCATGCAGCAGGCTTATCGCGTCGTCGATCGTGGCCGTCGCCACCATGGCGGTGGCATAGGCGCGTGGCTTGGGGAACAGCTTTACCACGGCGGCAGTGATGATGCCCAAGGTGCCCTCGGCCCCGATCACCAGATCGCGCAGGTCATAGCCGGAGTTGTCCTTGTGAAGCGCGCTCATCAGGTCCATCACCTCGCCCGTGGGTGTCACCACTTCGACCCCCAGGCAAAGCGCGCGGGCATTGCCGTAGCGCAGGACATTCGATCCGCCGGCATTGGTGGACAGCGCGCCCCCCAGCATAGCCGACCCGCGCGCGCCGAAAAACAGGGGAAAGATCAGGTTTTGCGCTTCTACCGCCGCGTGCAGATCGGACAGGATGACCCCGGCCTCCGCCACCGCGATCCGGGCTTCGGGGCGAATGTCCCGAATGCGGTTCATCCTGTCCATCGACAGCATGATCGCACCCTCGGCGAAGGTGCCGCCTGCCATGCCGGTATTGCCGGACACCGGCACCACGGGCACACGCAAGTCATTTGCAAGCCGCATGATGGCGGCCACCTCTTGGGCGCAGTCGGGCCGCGCGACGGCCAGCGGCGTCCATCGTTCCTCGCCGCTCCAGTCGCTGGACCAGCGTGCCATATCCGTGCCGGTGACCAGCTTGCCGGGGCCGAGGATCTGCTCCAGTTGGGCGAGGATGTGATCGTGTTCCATGATCGGGACGTTGCGGCCATTCCGTCGCCCGTGCAAGGGGGGATGAACGGGAAGGGGAGTTTCCGCCCCGTATCCCGAAATGGGCGATTTTCTGGCTTGACGCCATCCCGAGGCTGTCATACCTAGCCCCCCGTTCGGCGGTGTAGCTCAGTTGGTTAGAGCAGCGGAATCATAATCCGCGTGTCCGGGGTTCAAGTCCCTGCACCGCCACCATCTTCCCCCATCTCCAGATCAAAGCTTCAGGCGCGGATTATCTGCCTGTCCTGCGCTCTCGTTCACGGTCCGGTGACCGTCGGGATACGCGGGTCGGTGTCATCCGTCTGCACCCTTGCCGCGACCGAGAGCGCCAGGGCCTGCGCCAGGCACATGGGCGCGGCGAGCGAGCGGGAAAAGCTGTAGTCGTGTTCCGGCACCGGAAATAGGACGCTCGCGGATTTGGCCAGCGGGCTCAATGTGCTGTCCGAAACGGCGACAACCGGAATCCCCGCCTTGGCGGCTTCATCCACGATGCTCACCACCTCGTTGGCGTAGAACCGGAATGACACGGCCAGCAGGACGTCGCCCTGCCGCATGGTGCGACCGACATGGGTGGCCAGGCCGCCGCCGCTGTCCAGCAGGATGCAGCGTTTGCCCAGCATGGTCAGGATATAGCGCAACAGTTCCACCACCGGGGCGGACCGTAGCTGCCCCACCAGGAAGATCACATCCGCCATGTGCAGCAACTCTGCCGCGCGGGCCAGGTCTGCGGGGTCGATGGCGGTCACCAGATCCTGAAGCGAGGCGATATCCCGCACCACCAGATCGCGCAGGAAGGTGGCGTCGGACCCGTCCGCGGAGGCCAGCAGTTCCGCATCCAGCGCCTTGACCCGGGCTTCGAATCCCGGTGCCGCGGTGGACAGGCGTTTCTGGAACAGGGCCTGCAATTCCTTGAAGCCGGAATAGCCGAGCGACTGCGCAAAGCGCACGAAGCTGGAGGCATGGATTCCGCAATGTTCCGCAATGGCGTTGACCGACAGCACCGCCACGTCATTGGGGTTCTGCGTCAGGTAGAGCGAGATCTTCTGATAGGTCTTGCTCATCTGCCCATGGCGGTCATGGATCAGCCGGATCAGGTCTTCGTAATCTGCCGGTGCCTTGTCCGATGTCATCCTGATCCTCCTGATCGTTCGGTCGTCGCAATGGCCGGGAACATCCTGCAATGTCCATTGCAGTTCGCGCTCGATCAAGGGGTTTCTCGCGTCCCTCGGGGAAAACGCCCGACATGCTCGCGGGTCAGGTTATCCTTACTCGCGCGGCAGTTGTGCGATACCTATGTGTGTGTCACGCCGCAGCCCGAGGGCTGTGGACTGGCATCATAGGGAGGAGACCCATGGGTGCGATTTCACGACGGGCCCTGCTGCTTGGCGCAGGTGGGGCCGCAGGATGGTACGGCGCACGCCGCTTTGGCAGTCATCTGCCAGTGCTTGATGGGGTCTGGCTGACCCACCCGACGCCGGGGGAGGGCGTGCTGAACGATGCAAGCGGCCTGTCCCAGACGCCGATTCACCGCCATATCACCCTGTCCCAAGACTCCGGCGAGACGCTGATTGCAGCGATCCGGGCCGAGATCCGCGAGGCCGCCGCCGAGGGCCGCCCGGTCAATATCGGCGCCGCGCGCCATTCCATGGGCGGGCAGGCGATCCCGCGAGAGGGCCATGCGATCACCTTCGACAATGACATGGTGGAGCCCGACACGGCCAATGGCACCTATCGCACCCATGCCGGGGCCCGCTGGTCGCAGATCATCGCGGCGCTTGATCCCATCGGGTATTCGCCCAAGGTCATGCAGTCGAACCACGATTTCGGTGTGGCCGCCACCTTCTGCGTCAACGCCCATGGCTGGCCGGTGCCCTGGGGCCCGATGGGATCGACGGTGCGCAGCTTCAGCATGGTGCTGCCCTCGGGCGATCTGGTGACCTGTTCGCGGACCGAGAATGCCGATCTCTTCGGCATGACCATGGGCGGTTACGGGCTGACCGGTGCGATCATCGACATGGAGGTCGAGATGGTCCCGAACCAGCGGCTGGTCCCCAGTTTTGAGACCATGCAAGCGGGCGATTTCCCCGCCGCGTTCGATGGCGCGATCCGCTCGGGCGAGGTGCCCATGGCCTATGGCCGCCTGAACGTTGATCGTGACCGGTTCTTCGAAGATGCGCTCCTGGTCAGCTACCGCCCCGATCCCGACCAGTCCGACCTGCCCGCCGCCGAAGGCTCCGGCATCATGTCCCACCTCGCCAGCTATATCTATCGCTGGCAGCTTGGGAACGAGCCGATGAAACGCCTGCGCTGGTGGACGGAAACCGTGGTTGGCCCCGCCCTTGGCGACGGGCCTGCGACACGCAACAGCCTGATGAACGAGCCCGTGCAGACGCTCGACGACCGCAACCCGACGCGCACCGATATCCTGCACGAATACTTCGTCGCCCCCGACCGGTTCGACGATTTCCTGACCGCCTGTTGGGACGTGATTCCCGGTTCGTATCAGGAGTTTCTGAACGTCACCCTGCGCCATGTGGCGCGCGATGACGAAAGCTGGCTCTCCTATGCGCCGGTTGACCGGATCGCCGCGGTCATGAGCTTCAGTCAGGAAATGACGGAAAGGGCCGAGGCCGACATGGCCCGCATGACCCGTGACCTCATCGACCGGATGATCGAGTTCGGTGCAAGCTATTACCTGCCCTACCGGCCCCATCCGACGGTGGATCAGCTGGTGGCGACCTATCCGCGCGCACCGGAATTCGCGGCGGCGAAGCGGGAACTCGACCCGGGTCTCATCTTCCGCAACAATCTCTGGGACAGCTATCTGGGGGCGCTATGAACATCCTGCAAAAGATCTGTATCGGCTATTTCGTGGCGCTGATGCTTGCGGCGTCGCTGAACTACATCCCTGGCCTCACCGATGAAAACGGGCTCGCCTTCGGGATCTTCGCGCTCGATATCTTCGACGATTCCCTGCACGTCGTCTCGGCCCTCTGGGCGCTGGCCTCTGCCTTCATCTCGTCCCGCGCGGCGCGGACCTTCCTGATCCTTTTCGGCGCGGCCTATCTGGGCGACGGGGTGTTCGGGTTCTTCACCGGCTGGGGCTATCTGGACCTCGGCATCTTCACCAACGAGTCCCTCGGCATGGATATCTCGCTGCCCCGCGTCCTCGCCAACCTGCCGCATCTGGCCCTTGGCGGCTTCGCGCTCTGGTCGGGGCTGAGGCTGGGGCGCGACTGATGCGGTTTCTGTGGCGCTGGCTGAAACGGCTGATCATCGCGCTTGTCGTGGTGGTGCTGGGGCTGTTGTCGCCTGTCATTTACGTCGAAACCATGTGCCGGGGGCAGGCTGTGGCCCCAGATTACACAGCACTCCTGCCGCCGGAACATCACCGCACCGAATCCCGTACCCTGATGACCTACCCGGAATGGCATATCGTCCATGCCTATGACGATTACGCCGAGGTCATCCGCACCGGCGACCCGCATGATTTCAACTTCCTGCAGGCGATCACCGGCTACTGGTCGTCGCTCTGTGCCCTGACGGAAGCCTCCGCCGCCCATGGCGGGGTCGATGGCCCGACCCGGCAGATGGTGCATGTGATCGGCGTCAGCTTCACCGCCGAACTGCTGCTGAAAGCGGCCTATGAGGAAACCGTGGGCCGCGTGTTCACATGGCTGCGCGGGACGGAGCGCGCGCCGCTGGATGAACTTTCCGCCGATCAGGCGGGCCGTTACGCGCGTTTCCTGCAACAGGTGCCGTGGTATCGGTGGGATTTCACCGCCGACGCGCAGGCGCTGCGGGATGCTGCGGGCGACAGCCTGCGCGACCGGGAACGCAGCATCGCGCTTGGCCTCGAATTCCGCGCCAAGGCGGCCTACGCGCAGGTCATCGCGGCGGCGGTCGCCAGCACCGGGTTTGACGAGCTGCGGCTCAGGATGATCGTCAGCGACCTGCCCGAGCCCTTGCCGGACGTGGACATCATCGCCGAACGCCCCGAGGGGCTGGAGTTGGAAACGCCCCGCTACCGGGAACTCACGCATCTGATGGCACGGATGGCTGGGGCGGGCGTCGATTTCGTGGAGATTGCGGGCAATGACGATATCCTGCTGACCGTGACCTCCACTGATGCGACCATGGCAGAGGCGCTGCACAGCTTCCCCCGGCAGGGCTATGGCGAATACCGGCACCTGCTGTTGATCCCCGTCACCGATCTGGCCGGTACCCTGCGCGGGCTGGAGGCGCGCGGGGTCACGCTGGAACATATCCATGATTATTAGGCGGGTTCTGCTGGTGCTGCCGCTGCTGGTCGCCAGCTGGCTTCTGGTCCTCACCCTCGTCATGCGCTTTTCCGATGCCGCACCGGGGGCGGTGGTGATGTTCCCACCCGAGGGATTTATCGCCCGACTGCCCGCCGATCTGTCGGTCGTGGCCGCAAATGGCCTCACCGTGACGCTGGTCAGTGACAGCCCCGATATGGCCCGCCGTCTCTACAATGCAGGCGCGCCCTGGGTGCTGCCCGCGGGCCTGCCCGGCTGCCTGCCTTTGCCCGACCCGCGCTGAAGGCGTTTTGACATCCCCGCCCTTTCGGCTAAGCCTGTTCCCAGATGACGCCACAGCCGGGGAGGGGCATGACCGTCACCCGCACCATCCTGTTCTCGCTGCTGTTCCTGGCCTTCGCGTCCGGGGCCTATGTGCTGTCGTCGCGCTATTTCCGGTCCGAGGAGGTGACGCGCGCCGAGGGCCGCCTGTCGCTCTACCGCTCCACAGTGGTGGCGGAGCTTGACCGGTTCTCGCACCTGACCTTTGTCCTCGCCCGCGATCCGTTCGTCATGGAAACCGCCAGCGGCGGGCCCACGGCCCCGCTGGACGGGCGGCTGGCCTCTTTCGCCAGCCAGTCCGGCCTCGACGCCATCTACCTGATGGATTTCGAAGGGCTGACGATTTCGGCTTCAAACGCGGGCAGCGCCAGCAGCTTCGTCGGTCAGAATTACTCCTTCCGTCCCTATTTTCAGGAGGCGATGGAAGGCGGGCAGGGCCGGTTCTACGGCATCGGTGCCACCACCGGTCTGCCGGGCTATTTCATCGCCGATTCCGTGGTGTCCGATCTGGGCGAGGCCCTGGGCGTCATCGCCATCAAGATCGACCTCACGCGGCTGGAAAACAGCTGGCGCGAGGGCGGTGAACAGGTGCTCCTGACCAATGCCGACGGGGTGGTGCTGCTCGCCTCCAACCCCGATTGGCGCTACCGCACGCTCACGCCGCTCGACGCCGATCAGCGCGCCGCGATTGCCGAAACCCGGCAGTTCCCCGGCCAGCCGCTCGACCCGCTCGATTGGCGGGAAGGGCAGGGTGACAGCGCGGTGATTGCAGGGGGGGAGGTCATCCACCTTGCCACCGACGATCTGCCCCATGGCTGGCAGTTGCACTATTTCGCCAGCACCGATCCGGTGACGACGCGCAGTTGGCTGGCCACGGTACTGGCCGTCGTCATCGCGGGTGGCGTGGCGCTGGTCTTCCTGATGCGCCGGAACGCGCAGACCCAGGCCGCTCTGCGGGCGCTGGAGACGGAAGAGGCCGAACTGCGCCGCGCCCATGACCTGCTGGCCGTCGAGATCGAAGACCGCCGCGCCGCCGAACGCCGCCTGTCGCGCACCCGCGATGAACTGGCCCGCGCCAGCCGTCTGGCCGCGCTTGGGCAGCTCGCGGCCTCGGTCACGCATGAACTGGGCCAGCCCATCACCGCCATGCGCAACCATCTGGCGGCGGCGGAAATCGGCGGCAGCGACCGCGCGCTTCCGCAACTCACCGGCCTTGTGGAACGGATGGAGGGCATCACGCGGCAACTCAAGTTCTTTGCTAATCCGGGCGAGGATGCGCTGAAACCCGTCGATCTGGGCCAGGCCATGCGCGAGGCGCTGAAACTGGTTGCGCCGAATATCGAGGCGCTGCAGATCAATCTTGTAGAAGAAATTGAGCCCGCCCCCGTCACGGTTCAGGGCAACGCGCTGCGGATCGAACAGGTGATGGTCAACCTGCTGCGCAATGCCATGGACGCGATGGAGGACAGCACCCCCCGCGACCTGACCGTGCGGGTGGGGGCGGATGCAGGCACAGGCTGGTTCGAGGTTGCGGACCGGGGCCATGGTCTCGGCCAGTCCAGCCTGCCGGAGCTTCAGGAACCCTTCGTCACCAGCCGCGAATCCGGGCAGGGCATGGGGCTTGGTCTCGCAATTTCCGCCGGGATCGTGAAGGAACATCACGGGGCCATGACCGCCCGCAACCGCGATGGCGGCGGCGCGGTCTTCCGCGTCGACATTCCGCTGGCCGACACCGCAAAGGAGGCCGCGGAATGAACGCCAAGGACACCGCGCTGTCGGTCCTGATCGTGGACGATGACAAATCCATGCGCGCCTCTCTGGTCGATCTGCTGGAGGCCGCGGGATGGCGCACCGAGGCGCTGCCGCGTGCCACGCAGGTGGCCGAGCTGCTGCCCAAACTCATGCCCGACGTGATCCTGTCGGACGTGCGCATGCCGGGCATGTCGGGGCTGGAGCTGCTGGACAGCCTCGACCGCGCAACGACGCCGCCCATGGTGCTGATCTCGGCCCATGGCGACATTCCCATGGCGGTGCAGGCGATCCAGAACGGGGCCTATAGCTTCGTCGAGAAGCCCTATGACCCGCGCCGTCTGCTGTCGATCCTGCGCCACGCCGCAGACCAGCACCGCATGGCCAG
The DNA here is from genome assembly GCF_030732985.1 of Nioella sp. MMSF_3534. Taxonomy (GTDB): domain Bacteria; phylum Pseudomonadota; class Alphaproteobacteria; order Rhodobacterales; family Rhodobacteraceae; genus Nioella. The sequence goes on along the minus strand of NZ_JASHJX010000021.1, from coordinate 59,474 downwards.
GGGCACCGAACGGCTGAAACAAAGGCTGGCGCGGCTCTCGGGCCTCGACCGGGTTCTGCTTGGCGGCACCGGCGATATCACCCGCGTCCGGCAGGATGTTCTGGACCTTGCCGACACGCCCGCGCCGGTGCTGTTGCAGGGCGAAACCGGCACCGGGAAAGAGGTGGTGGCCCGCGCCCTGCATGACCTTGGCCCGCGCGCCGATGCGCCCTTCCTGGCGCTTAATTGTGCCGCCATCGCCGAGGCCACGTTTGAAGCCGAGATGTTCGGTGTGAAGGGCGAGGCCACCGGGCGTCTGGTGGCGGCCAATGGCGGCACGCTCTTCCTTGACGAAATCGCCGCCTGCCCCCTGCCGGAGCAAGCCAAGCTGCTGCGCGTGATCGAGGAAAAGGAACTGACCCCCATCGGCGCGACCACGCCGGTCAGGCTCGACCTGCGGGTGATTTCTGCCACCAATGAGGACGCCGATCAGGCGGTGGCGGAGGGCCGTTTGCGTCAGGATCTGCTGTTTCGCCTCAACACCGTGGTACTGACCCTGCCACCGCTCCGTGCGCGCCGCGACGATATCGGCCTGCTCTTCACCCATTTCCTGACCCAATACGCCCGCATCTACGAGGTGGCCGCACCCGACCTGACCCATGACGACATGGCCGCGCTGCTGGCCCATGACTGGCCGGGCAATGTCCGGGAACTCAGGAACGCCGCCGAGCGCCGTATTCTGGCCGCCCGCCGCGGGCGCGGATCGGTGGCTGAGGCGATCCGCTCCGATCAGACGCCCGAAGATGTCCCTGATACGTTGCGCGAAGCTGTTGCCGTCTTTGAACGCGAACTGATCGGCAAGGCGATCAAGGCGCACGAGGGCCGCATGGACGCGGTTGCCGAAGCGCTCGGCATCGGGCGGCGCACGCTGAATGAAAAGATCGTCAAACTGGGGCTCGACAAGGACGCGCTGCTTTAGTCTGGTCCCCGCAAAGGAGCCTGCCCATGAAAGACCTCGAAAGCCAAATGACCCATTGGCGGCACGACCTGCATCGTCACCCCGAGTTCGGGTTCGAGGAGGTCCGCACGGCGGCATTCGTGGCCGAGACCCTGCGCGGGCTGGGGCTGGAGGTGGCGGAGGGTATCGGCGGTACCGGCGTTGTCGGCACCCTGAAACGTGGGACGTCGAACCGCGCCATTGCGCTCCGCGCCGATATGGACGCGCTAAGGATCACCGAAACCACCGGCGCGGCCTATACCTCGCAGACCCCCGGCACCATGCACGCCTGCGGCCATGACGGGCATACGTCCATGCTGCTTGGCGCGGCGCAACTGCTGGCCGAGGAAGGCGGGTTCGATGGCACTATCCGGTTCCTCTTCCAACCGGCAGAGGAATGGGGGCAAGGCGCGCTGGCCATGCTGACAGATGGCCTCATGGAGCGCTTCCCCTTTGACGAGGTCTATGGCCTCCACAACATGCCCGGCCTGCCCGTGGGCCACTTTGAGACCCGCCCCGGCCCGATCATGTCGGCGGAAGACATCTTCGAGATCACCCTGACCGGGCAGGGCGGCCACGCCTCCAGCCCCCATTGGGGGCGAGAGGTCATGGTGCCCGCCTGCGCGCTGGTGATGGACCTGCAAACCATCGTCTCGCGCCGCATCGCGCCCACGCAAACCGCCGTGGTTTCCGTCACTGAACTGATCACCGATGGCACCCGCAACGCGCTGCCCGGTCACGCCCGCATTCTGGGCGATGCCCGCAGCTTCAGCCCCGAAACCTCGGCCAAGATCGAAGAAGAGATGCGCCGGATCGCGGCAGGCATCGCCACCCAGTACGGCGTCACCGCGCAGGTCAGATACGACCGCGAATTCGTGCCCACCATCAACGACCCGGAACTGGCCGAGGCGATGATGCAGGCCGTCGCGCCCATCTCCTCCGCCACGCAGACGCGCCCCGAACCGATGACGGGATCAGAGGATTTCGCCCGCTTCCTCACCCACGTCCCCGGCTGCTTCGCCTTCATTGGCAATGGCGAAAGCAGCGCCCCCCTGCACGCCCCGGACTACGATTTCAACGATGCGGCGTTGATCCACGGGGCGCAGGTCCACGCTGCCATTGCCCGCGCCCGATTGCCCGAAACCTGACCCTGCGGAATTCCGCAGACCGGGGCCGCCCATGCGCGCGGTTTCCTTCATAGGCAGGCGCGCGGGCGGTCCCCCATACTCCCCTCATCCACGCAACGTGTGATCAATTGGGAGGACATCATGAAAAAGACACTCACGGCCACCGCAGTGGCCGCCCTGACCGTTGGCTTTGCAGCCGAGGCTTTCGCCACCGAATGGAACGTATCCGTCTGGGGCGCGCGCCGCGCCTTCACTGAACATGTGGAACGGCTGGCGGAGCTGGTCGCCGAACGTTCCGGCGGTGAATTCACCATGAACATTTCCTATGGCGGCCTGTCGGGCAACCGCGAGAACCTCGACGGCATCTCCATCGGCGCCTTCGAGATGGCTCAGTTCTGTGCCGGCTACCACGCCGACAAGAACCCCTCGATCACTGTGCTGGAGCTGCCATTCCTTGGCATGAGCTCGCTGGAGCAGGAGGCCGAGGTGTCCATGGCGCTTTACCAGCATCCCGCCGTGGTGGCTGACCTCGCCCGCTGGAACGCGACGCTGCTGATGCCGTCTCCGCTGCCGCAGTACAATTTCGTCGGTCGGGGCGACGCGCCGTCGTCGGTCGAGGACTTCGCCGGTATGGCCGTGCGTGCAACCGGTGGTATCGGCGCGGCCATGTCCGCGATCGGCGCCGTCCCCACCTCGATGACCGCGACCGAAGTGCGCCAGGCGCTCGATAGCGGTGTTGTTCAGGCTGTCAGCTTCGCGCCCCACGCCCATATGTCTTTCGGCACCATCGAATCCGGCGAGTGGTGGACCACCAACCTCAACCCCGGCACCGTGAACTGCCCGGTTGTGGTGAACACCGACGCGCTCGACGCTCTGTCGGATGGCGAGCGCGAGATCCTGATGGGTGCCGTGGACGAGGCGATGCAGCACTATCTGGACTACTACAACGATCAGACCATGGCCGCATGGGGCCCGGCGCTGGACGAACGCGGGATCGAGCGGATCACCTTCGGGGACGCTGAACTTGCCGCCTTCCGTGAGGCCGCCGCCGCCCCCGCCGCTGCTGCCTGGATCGAAGAAAACAATGCCCGCGGCCTGCCCGCGCAGGAGCTCTACGATTTCGTCACCGGCCTGATCGCCGAGGGCAACTGAGCCCGCGCGCCTGACAACCCCGCCCGGACACGCTTCGGGCGGGGTTTTTCTTTCGGGAACATCCATTCAAGGAGAGCCATCAATGGCCGGAGCTTCCCTCGTGCTGTCCGATGACAGCCTCGTCAGCCGTCTCGACCAATCCCTGCTGTGGCTGGAGCGCAAAATGGCGCTCGTCAGTGGCCTCGCGGTCTTTTCGCTGATGATCCTCGCCGTGATCTCGGTCGGCGGGCGCAACTTTTTCTCGCAGCCGATCCCCGGTTACGTGGACTGGATCGAACAGGCGATGCCGCTGATTGCGATCATGGGCATCGCCTATACGCAGCGTGAAGGTGGCCATATCCGCATGGACCTGCTGGTCGGCAATCTGCGCGGCCGTCCCATGTGGGCGGCGGAGCTCGTCACCACGCTCGCCATCCTCATCCTGATGGTGCTGCTCGTCTGGGGCTCCTGGGCGCATTTCCAGCGCAGTTTCGACTTCAACGAACCGTGGTGGAGCCGTGACAGTTCCATGGATATCCGCCTGCCGCTCTGGCCCGCCAAGCTGGTGGTGCCGGTGGCCTTCTTCGTCATCTGCCTGCGTCTTGCGTTGCAGGTGTTCGTCTATGGCCGGGCGCTGATCCGGGGCGAGGATCAACCCGTGGGAGTTCCTCTGCACGCAGATGCCGCCACCCAAGCCGCGATGGAAGCCGCCCAGGTTTCCGGCAGCGACGACTGAGGGGGCAGAGACATGGAACCCATTCAAATCGGCCTCATCGTCTCGGGCGGCATGCTGGTGCTTGTCATCCTCGGGATGCGCGTGGCTTTCGCCGCTGGTCTCTCGGGCCTCGTCGGCCTGATCTGGATCTTCTGGAGCCGCCGGGGCTATGACCCCGAGGATTTCCTCTGGGCGCTGACCGTGGCGGTGAAGACAGCGGGGCAGGTGCCCCATTCGAAAATCTCCAGCCAGGCGCTCAGCCTCATCCCCACCTTCATCCTGATCGGCTATCTCGCCTATCACGCAGGGCTGACCAAGGCGCTGTTTGAAGCCGCCAAACGCTGGTTCGCCTGGGTGCCCGGCGGCTTGGCTGTCTCGACCGTCTTCGCCACCGCGGGCTTTGCCGCCGTGTCGGGGGCGTCTGTTGCAACCTCCGCCGTCTTCGCCCGCATCGCGATCCCGGAGATGCTGGCCGTGGGCTATGACAAGCGCTTTGCGGCGGGCGTCGTGGCGGCGGCGGGCACGCTCGCCTCACTGATCCCGCCATCGGCCATCCTCGTGATCTACGCGATCATCGTGGAACAGGATGTGGGCCGCCTGCTGCTGGCGGGCTTCATCCCCGGTGTGTTTTCTGCGGTGGTCTACACGCTGCTGATCGTCGGCATGGCCATGACGCTGAAGAATTTCGGCCCGCCCGTGACCGGCTTCACCTGGAAGGAACGCTTCACCTCCCTGCCGCCGGCGCTTCCCATCGTGGCGGTCGTCGTGATCATCATCTTCTTCGTCTACAACCCCTTCGGCGGCGACGCCTGGGGCACCCCGACAGAAGGCGGCGCGATCGGGGCGTTCATCGTCTTCCTGATGGCGCTCTACCGGGGCATGCGCTGGCCGCAGCTGAAGGAGGCGCTGCTGGAAACCGCCAAGCTCTCCGTCATGATCTTCACGATCATCTGGGGCGTGCTGATCTATGTCCGCTTCCTGGGTTTTGCCGACCTGCCCGGTGCCTTCGCTGACTGGCTGACGACGCTGCACATGTCGCCGATGCTGATCCTGATCTGCATCCTGCTGGCCTATGCCGTCCTTGGCATGTTCATGGATGCGATCGGGATGCTGCTGCTGACCCTGCCCGTGGTGTTCCCGGCGGTCATGGCTTTGAACGGCGGCATGAACGTGACGGCAGAGGCCAGCACCTTCGGCATGTCCGGCACCATGTGCGCGGTCTGGTTCGGCATCCTCGTGGTGAAGATGGCAGAGTTCTGCCTGATCACACCCCCCATCGGATTGAACTGCTTCGTGGTGGCCGGGGTGCGCGATGACCTCAGCGTGCAGGACGTGTTCAAGGGGGTGACGCCCTTCTTCATCGCCGACGCGATCACCATTGCGCTCCTCGTCGCGTTCCCGTGGATCGTGCTGTGGCTGCCGAGCCAGATGTAACCTGATCTTGCATAAGAATTGGAGGCGGCGGCCAGGAATATCCCTGGTCGCCGTTTTCGCGTTTGGTATGCACGGGGGGTGCACGGGGGGTGTACAGGGGGTGTACGCATGGCACCCCCCTGTTTTCGGCGTTGGGGCGAGATGCGGGGCCTTGACTCACGCCGCGCTCCATGAAATTAATTTAGCTATCAAAATAAATATGGTGTTCGGGGAGGACACCATGGGAGGACCCATGTATCTCGGATTGGATCTGGGCACGTCAGGCCTGCGGGCGGTGCTCGTCGATGCGGATGGAACGCTTGTCGCCTCGGCAGAGCAGGCCGCCCCCGTCAGCCATCCCGCGCCCGGCCACAGCGAGCAGGACCCGGCCCACTGGGTCGACGGATGCCGCGCCGCCATGGCCAAGCTGAAAGCGGAGGTGCCAGAGGCCCTGTCCGCCCTGCGCGGCATCGGCCTGTCCGGCCAGATGCACGGCGCGACGCTGTTGGATGCTGCGGACAATGTGCTGCGGCCCTGTATCCTGTGGAACGACACAAGGTCCCATGCAGAGGCGGCGGCGCTGGATGCAACCCCCGACGTGCGCGATCTGTCAGGCAACATAGTTTTCCCCGGTTTTACCGCGCCCAAGCTCTTATGGGTCGAACGGCACGAGCCAGAGATCTTCGATAAGGTGGCCAAGGTGCTGCTTCCAAAAGATTATCTCAGGCTTTGGCTGACCGGCGAGCACGCATCTGACATGTCTGACGCTGCCGGAACCAGCTGGCTCGATGTCGGCAAGCGCGACTGGTCTCCCGCCTTGCTGGAGGCCGGTCATATGCGTGCCGACCAGATGCCGCGCCTTGTGGAAGGCAGCGAAGCATCGGGCCAATTGCGTGCCGATCTGGCCGCCGACTGGGGCGTTTCCGGCCCCGTCGTCGTGGCAGGTGGCGGCGGCGACAACGCCGTCGCGGCCTGCGGTGTGGGGTGTTTCCGCGAGGGCGACGGCTTCGTCTCTCTCGGCACCTCCGGCGTGCTGCTGGCCGCGAAGAACAGCTTCGCGCCCGCCCCCGAAACCGCCGTCCACAGCTTCTGCCACGCGGTGCCGGACACCTGGTACCAGATGGGTGTGATCCTGGCTGCGACCGACTGCCTGAACTGGCTGGCCAAGACGCTGAACGATAGCCCCGCCACGCTTGCAGGCCGCTTGCCGGACAGCATCAATGGCCCCTCAGGCACGCTCTTCCTGCCTTACCTGTCTGGCGAACGGACGCCCCACAATGACGCCGATATACGCGGTGCATTTGTCGGGCTCGACATCGGATCGGACCAACAAAACTTGACCCAATCGGTCATGGAAGGCGTCAGCTTCGCGCTCCGGGATTCGCTGGAGGCGCTCAAGTCCACGGGCACCGATCTGTCCTCCGTTCTCGCCATCGGCGGCGGCACGCAATCACGGTTCTGGCTGGAAAGCCTCGCCACCATTCTCGGCCTGCCCCTGCGCCTGCCCGCCAAGGGCGAATTCGGCGCGGCGCTTGGCGCGGCGCGGCTCGCTATGGTCGCGGATGGGGCCGATCTTCACGACACCATGACGCCACCTGATGTGGCGGACACCATCGACCCGCGCGGCGATCTGCAGGCGGCCTATGACGACAGCTACGCCCGCTACCGCGCCCTTTACCCCTCTATCAAGGCTGCAATGACATGAGCACCGGATTCTTCAAAGACATCACCGAAATCCCGTTCGAAGGCGCCGACAGCGCCAACCCGCTGGCCTTCCGCCACTACGACCCGGATGAGATCGTCATGGGCAAGCGCATGGAAGATCACCTGCGCTTCGCGGCCTGCTACTGGCACAATTTTGTCTGGCCGGGGAACGACCCGTTCGGCGGGCAAACCTTTGAACGCCCGTGGTTTCCCGGCGACACGATGGCGCTGTCGAAGCTCAAGGCCGACGTGGCGTTTGAGATGTTCAGCCTGCTGAAGGTGCCCTATTTCTGCTTCCACGATTTCGACATCCGCCCCGATGGTGCGAGCTTTGCCGAGAACCGCGACACGCTGAACCAGATCGCGGATTACTTCGCCGAGAAGATGGATCAGACCGGCGTCAAGCTGCTCTGGGGCACGGCCAACATGTTCTCGAACCGCCGCTTCATGGCGGGGGCGGCCACGAACCCCGATCCCGATGTCTTCGCCTTCGCTGCCGCGACGGTGAAATCCTGCATGGATGCGACGCACCGGTTGGGGGGCGAAAACTATGTTCTGTGGGGCGGGCGAGAGGGCTATGAGACGCTGCTCAACACCAATCTTGCACAAGAAGACGCGCAGTTCGGGCGCTTCCTGAACATGGTGGTGGAGTACAAGCACAAGATCGGTTTCGACGGCGCGATCCTGATCGAACCCAAGCCGCAGGAACCCACCAAGCACCAGTATGACTACGACGTCGCCACGGTCTATGGCTTCCTCAAGCGCCACGGGCTGGAAGGCGAGGTGAAGGTGAATATCGAGCAGGGGCATGCGATCCTTGCCGGCCACAGCTTCGAGCACGAAATCGCACTGGCGCAGGCGCTTGGCATCTTCGGGTCGATCGACATGAACAGGAACGACTACCAGTCCGGGTGGGACACCGACCAGTTCCCCAACAACGTGCCAGAGGTGGCGCTGGCCTATTACCACATCCTGCAGGGCGGCGGCTTCAGCACAGGCGGCACCAATTTCGACGCCAAGCTGCGCCGGCAGTCGTTGGACCCGGAAGACCTGCTGATCGCCCATATCGGCGGCATGGATATCTGCGCGCGCGGGTTGAAAGCCGCCGCCGCGATGATCGAGGATGGCACCCTGCCGGGCTTCGTCGAGGATCGCTATGCAGGGTGGTCTGATCCTGAGGCGCAAGCGATGCTGAACGGCGACCGCTCGCTGGAGGATATTGCCGCGCGGGTCGAGGCCGAGGGGATCAACCCCGCGCCCGTGTCCGGCAAGCAGGAATACCTTGAAAACGTCGTGAACCGCTTCGTCTGAGGGGGACATGCCACGCGCCGGGGACATCCGAGAGTTCAGGTTGGAGGACGGGGGCGTTGCGCTCTCGCTCCTCAACCTGGGCTGCATCACGCGGGGCTGGTGGGTGCCGCTTGGCGGAACCTCGGTGCCGGTGGTTCTGGGCTTCGACGACCCGGCGGAGTACCTGCAGAACCCCACCTATATGGGCGTGATCGCGGGGCGTGTGGCCAACCGCATCGGCGGGGCGCGGTTCTCGCTTGACGGTCGGGACCATCGGCTGACCGCAAACGAAGGCGCGAACCAGCTGCATGGCGGCGCGGGCGGGCTGCATTCCCGCATCTGGCAGGCAGAGACGGAAGGCGCGCGGGCCGTGCGCTTTACCTATGTCTCGCCCGACGGCGAGGAAGGCTATCCGGGCCGGGCCAGTTTCGAGGTGACCGTGCGGCTCGACGGCGCGCGCGTGACCTATGACATGGCGGCCACCGTGGACCGGCCCACGCCGATCAACATGGCGCAGCACAGCTATTACAGCCTCGGCACCGAGCATCTGTCACGTGCCGCGCGTTTCACCTGCCCGGCCGACCGCTATACGCCCGTAGACAGCTCCCTGATCCCGACCGGGGACATCGCCCCGGTCAAGAGCACCCGCCACGATTTCCGCGCCGGGGCCGTGCTGGTCGAGGCTGACCCGGAGGGTATGGGAACCGACCTCAACTTCGTGCTGCCCGAGGGTCGCGACCCGGCAAGGCCGGTGGCGGAGCTTCTGGCCCCGAACGGTTTGCACCTGCGCATGTGGTCGGATCAGCCGGGACTACAGGTCTATACCGGGCATGGGTTGCCCAATCTGCGCAGTGCCCATGCGGGCCAGCGCATCGCCCCCTGGGCCGGGATCGCATTGGAGCCGCAGGGCTTTCCCAATGCCGTCAACTGCCCCACATTTCCGTCGATCATCGTGACGCCGGAGCAGCCCTATCATCAGCGGCTGACGGTCGAGATCATGGAGGTTCCAGAATGAAACGGTTGCCTGTGGCCCTGATCCCGGCGCTCATTGCGTTGCCCGTGCTGTCACAACCTGCGTTCCCGCCCGCGGAGTTTGTCGAGACCGACCCCGCCCGCGTCGAACTGGGGCAGCTGCTGTTCTACGATCCGATCCTGTCGGGCAATCAGGAGGTGTCCTGCGCCACCTGCCACCACCCGCGCTTCGGCACCTCTGACGGGGTGTCGCTGTCGCTTGGCGACGGGGCGCATGGGTTGGGGCCGGATCGGGTGGCGGACCCCGAGAACCTGCCCGAACAGCGTATTCCCCGGAACGCGCCGGGGCTGTTCAACCTTGGGGCCTCCGAATTCACTCATATGTTCCATGACGGGCGGCTGGAGGCGGACCCGACGCGGCCCAACGGCATCCGCACGCCGCTTGGCGACGCGATGGCGGAAGGGTTCGATTCCGTCCTCTCGGCGCAGGCGATGTTCCCGGTGCTCTCGCCCGATGAAATGGCCGGGCATTACTCGGAAAACCCGATCAGCCGCGCGGTGCGCATGGGCCATCTGTCGCTGGCGGGCGGGGCCTGGGACCAGATCGCAGACCGCGTTGCCGCGATCCCCGAATACCGGGCCCGGTTCGACGCGGTCTTGGGTGAAGGCGCCCCGATCCACTTTACCGACATTTCCAACGTCGTCGCCGATTTCATCCGCTTCGAATGGCGGGCGGATCGCAGCCCGTTTGACCTCTATCTTGCCGGTGAGGCCGAGTTGCCCGAGGCAGCGGCGCGAGGGATGGCGCTGTTCTACGGCGAAGCTGGCTGTGCAGACTGCCATACAGGCCGCTTCCAGACCGACCACGATTTCCACGCCATCGCCATGGTGCAGATCGGCCCGGGAAAGGCCGCGCGGTTCGAGACCCATGCCCGCGACGAGGGACGGATGCGGGTCACTGGCGATCCGGAGGATGCCTATGCCTTCCGCACGCCGTCCTTGCGCAACGTGGCTCTCACCGCGCCTTACGGACATGCGGGGGCCTATGCGACGCTGGAGGGAGTGATCCGGCATCATCTCGATCCGGTCGGTTCGCTCTACGCCTATGATCGGAGCCAGGCGGTATTGCCCGTCTTGCAGGGGGTGGAGGATTGGCGGATTCTGGATGATCCGGCCGAGATGGCGGCGATTGCGGCGGCGAACGAGCTGGAGCCGGTGCAGTTGAGCGACGATGAGCTTGCCGCCCTGGTGGCGTTTCTGGAGTCGTTGACCGATACGGCAGGCGCGGAGGGGCGTTTGGGGGTGCCAGAACGCGTGCCAAGCGGCTTGCCGGTGGATCGGTAGCGGGGAAGGGTCTTGCAAGACCCTTGGAAGGATTTTGGAAAATCCTTGGCGCCGCTCCACCGTCAGCGTGCGAGTGTGAGCCTTTGATTGACCTCGACCGGCTGCCAATCGCCGCTCTCTCCATCCGGCCAGATCACCCGGATCTCAGCCGTCTCCGCGTCGCCAAGGCCGAAATGCAGCGCCCCTGCGACGCCGCCGGCATGGCCGCCACCCACGGTGATTTCCTGGGTCCAGGTTCTGTCCGCTATGCGCAGTTCGACGAAGGCCCCGATGGCATTGCGGTTCGGTCCCGCCTGGATGACGTCGACCAGCAGCCAGGCACCGGCTCCCGGCGTGACGTTCTGATATAGTTCCAGTGGCATGTGCCGGTTCAGCACTGCCAGATCCAGCAGCCCGTCCCCGTTCAGATCCGCAAGCGCCGCGCCCCGGCTTCGGTGCAGGCTGGCCACACCAGCCTGAAGTCCCGCTTCGGTGAAGCGCCCCTCAGGGCTGCCCATAAGCAGGTTGTTGGGGTCCTCCATGGCGCTGCCCGGCATCTGTTCCACATTGCCCTTTGCCACGAACAGATCGGCCCACCCGTCATTGTCCACATCGCCAAACACCGCGTGCCAGCCGGTCGAGGGCCGCCCGTCGCCGCCCGTATAGGGCCGGTGCGCGGTGGCGCCGCTTTCGTAGGGGGCGTCGAGATAGCTGGGGCCGTCCGCCCCCTCGCCTAGCGCCTGCAACCGCTGGTCGCCCATGGAGGTTAGGTAGACCTCTGACAGCCCATCACCATCCAGATCGCGCGAGGCAATGCCCATGCCCCAGAGTTGGTGGCTGTTCCATCCGTCCTGAGGCCCATAGAGGCGCGGTTCAGGCTCCATCGCCCACATCTGTTCCTCGCCGCCGCGCACGTAGTAGTGCCGGTCATTCGAGACGCGCAGATCGGCGCGGCCCTGCCGTCCCCAGTCTGTGAACAGCATGGACAAGGCGCAGAACCCCGGTTCAAGCGACATCGGCGAGGTGTAGCTGTCGCCCTGCGGACGGTAGAGATGGTTCACATCGCAGGCTTCGAACGGGCCCTCGGGGTCTGTGCGGTCCACGTAATTGCCGAAGGCGAGCGTGGGCAGGGTCTGGCCCGCTTCCCATGTGGCGGAAAAGGCCGTGGTCCAGCGTGCGTCGGTCTGAAAGCCGATCCCCTCGAACGGGGCAAAGCGACACTCGCCAAGCCCGCGCATCAGGGCGTTATCGCCAACCCGCAGAATGGCGAGATCCATGACCCCGTCGCTGTCGATATCGAGCGGGTAGGCCCCGATGACGCCGGTCAGGGACAGGGCACTGTCCACCGCATCGAAAACCAGATCGCTGCCGGGGTCGGATCGATTCAGGAAGAGCTGCGCCGGGTTTTCACCACCGGCCGCGTAGAGCTCTGGCAGGCTATCGCCACTACAGTCAAAGGCTGCCACGCCGCCGCCCACGAAATGTTCCCACCCGCCTTCGTAGCTGTGGGGTGCAATCTGGCGCGGGGCAAAAAGCGGGTCCGCCACGGCAGGTCCGGCCAAGACCAGAAGGGTCGCAAAGCATAGCTCAGGCCGCATCGGCACCGAGGTTGCGGATCGTCAGTTCCGACACCCCCTCCATCGCGCAGGCGGCGGCCCCTTTGGCCCACATCAGGTCGCCCCATTTATGCACCCGGATCTCCGGCAGGGGCGCGTCGACCTGCACCACCGAGGATTTCACCCGGTCCAGCACGTCGGACCCGTAGAGAAAGTCGAAGGTCATCTGTTCGCCGGACAGGATCACCAGGCTCGGGTCGAAAATGTTGATCACATTGGCCAGCCCCATGGCGAACATCCGACCCGCCCGGTCGAAGATGGACCGCGCCATCGCATCGCCTGCCTTGGCACGGGCGTAGAGCGCCGACAGATCGTCCTCCGGCTGCGCGCTGCCGCGGATATTGGCCTCGCGCAACAAGGCATAGTCCCCCACATAGGCCTCCAGGCAGCCGCGTTGCCCGCAACGGCAGAGCGCGCCGTCGAGCTGCACCTTGGTGTGGCCGAACTCCGCCCCGCAGCCGCGTTCGCCCCGATAGATACGCCCGTCGATCACGATGCCCATGCCGACACCCTGTTCGATGGTGATGACGATGAAATCGGACACGTTGCGCGCTTCTCCGAACAGTTGCTCGGCCTTGGCGACCAGATTGGCGTCATTGTCCATGTAGAACGGAACCGGCATGGCATCGGACAGCATGCGCCCCAGTTCCACGTTGCGTTGATCGAGGGACGGGGACCAGTGCACGAAATTGCGGGTCGCGTCGATCAGCCCGGCAATGCCGAGGCCGACGCCGGACACTTCGCTGATGTCGCGTCCGGCGGCATTGCAGGCCCCGGCAAGGGCGCGCATGACGAGCGAGACCATCTCTTCGGGCGACATGACCGGGCCGGGAAGCTCGTGATCGTATTCACCCACAGTCTGGCCTTCGAAATCGACGAGGATCACGGTGGCCGAACGGTCCGAGATCTTAATACCCGCGATCAGATGCGCCGCGCCGCGGACCTTGAGCGCGACACGGGGGCGGCCTCGTTTGGCACCCGTGCGGTCGCCTTCGGGGGTAATTTCCTCGATCAGCCCGGCGCTCAGCAGTTCCGAGGTGATGGCGGTGACGGTGGCCGGGCTGACCTGCGTTTCGCGGGCGATGTCGATTCGGGCGATTCGCCCCGCCTGGCGGATGGCTTCAAACACCTGCTGGCGTCCGTTTTCGCGCTGATCATTCGCGGTCGATATGCGTTGATGTCCTGCCACGGAGTCCTCCCGCAGGTATAATTCACTAAAAAAAATAATTCAGCAAGGGAAGTGTTGGGCAGGACTTTGGCACTGGCTTCATCATTTAATTTGATCTTTGAAAAAAATAGTGCTAGGACAGATTCACATGGCGGACTCTCGGTTGAACGGGACCCGGCCAGGTATCACAGGGAGGAAAGCATGAAGTTTCTCAAAGCAGCCGCAGCAACGGTGTTTGCGGCAACCATGACCACCGCTGCCTTTGCGCAGGACATCACCGTTGGGGTCAGCTGGTCCAACTTCCAGGAAGAACGTTGGGCAACCGACGAAGCGGCCATTGTCGCCGCTCTGGAAGCCGCTGGCGCCGAATACATCTCGGCCGACGCGCAGTCGTCCGCATCCAAGCAGCTGTCGGATATCGAAAGCCTGATCGCTCAGGGCGTTGACGCGCTGATCATCCTGGCCCAGGACGCAGCAGCCATTGGCCCGGCCGTTCAGGCCGCTGCCGACGAAGGCATCCCGGTCATCGCGTATGACCGCCTGATCGAAGATCCCCGCGCCTTCTACCTGACGTTCGACAACGTCGAAGTGGGCCGGATGCAGGCCCGCGCGGTTCTGGAGGCAGCGCCCTCTGGCCGTTACGTCATGATCAAGGGCTCGCCCACTGACCCGAACGCAGACTTCCTGCGCGGCGGTCAGCAGGAAGTCCTGCAAGCCGCAATCGACGCCGGTGAGATCGAGATCGTGGGCGAGGCCTACACCGATGGCTGGCTGCCCGCCAACGCACAGCGCAACATGGAGCAGATCCTGACCGCGACCGACAACGGCGTTGACGCTGTCGTGGCCTCGAATGACGGCACCGCAGGTGGTGTTGTCGCCGCTCTGACCGCGCAGGGCATGGAAGGTATCCCGGTTTCCGGCCAGGATGGCGACCACGCCGCGCTGAACCGTGTTGCCCTTGGCACCCAGACCGTGTCGGTGTGGAAAGACGCCCGTGATCTGGGCCGTGCAGCCGGTGAAATCGCCGTCGCACTGGCACAGGGCACCGCAATGGCCGATGTCGAAGGCGCACAGGAATGGACCAGCCCGTCTGGCACCACCATGACCTCGATGTTCCTTGCACCGGTTCCGATCACCGCAGCCAACCTGAGCGTCGTTGTCGATGCTGGCTGGATCGATCTGGAAACGCTCTGCCAGGGTGTTACCGACGGCCCCGCGCCTTGCAGCTAATCCTGTGATACACTGCATAGTGTAGCACCCGATACGCCCCGCCCCGCCGGGGCGTATCACCACCAGACACGCTGAACTCTGGAGTCCGGACATGACCGACACCACGTCTCAGCCAATTCCCCCGCAGCGCAAGAGTTTCGTCCAGCAACTGGAGCTGGATACGCGTCTATTGGGTATGGTTGGCGCCTTCATCATCCTTTGCATCGGGTTCGATTTCATCACGGAAGGTCGCTTCCTGACCCCGCGCAATATCTTCAACCTGACGATTCAGACCGTATCCGTGGCCATCATGGCCTGTGGCATGGTCTTCATCATCGTCACCCGCCATATCGACCTGAGCGTCGGTGCGCTGTTGGCCACCTGTTCGGCGATCATGGCGATGACCCAGACCGATATCCTGCCCAACATGATGGGGCTGGGGCTTGGCCATCCGCTGATCGCGCCGATCACGATTGTCGTCGGCATCGCCGCCGGTGCCCTGATCGGGGCCTTCCACGGCTATCTAGTCGGCTACCTGACCATCCCGGCCTTTATCGTGACGCTTGGCGGTCTGCTGGTCTGGCGCAATGTCGGCTGGTTCCTGACCCGCGGTCAGACCATCGGCCCGCTTGACGAAACCTTCATGGCCTTTGGCGGTATCAACGGCACGCTCGGGCCGAGCCTTTCGTGGATCGTCGGCGGGGTTCTGACGGTTGCCGCCATTGCCGCGATGTGGAACGGGCGCCGGTCGAAGGCGAGCCATGGCTTCCCGGTCAAGCCGGTCTGGGCCGAACTGACCCTGTCGGCAATCATCGCCTCTGCCATCATGGGCTTCATCTGGGTTCTGAACTCTTACGAGATCCCCACCGCCCGCCTGCGCCGCATGTTCGAGGCGCGGGGCGAGGTGATGCCCGAAGGGTTCACCACAACCTATGGCCTGCCCATCTCGGTGCTGCTGCTTATCGGTATCGCCATCGCGATGACGGTTCTGGCCCGCCGCACCCGGCTTGGCCGCTATATCTTCGCCACCGGCGGCAATCCAGACGCAGCGGAACTCTCTGGCATCAACACCCGCATGCTGACGGTCAAGATCTTTGCCCTGATGGGCGCGCTCTGCGCGATCTCGGCGGTTGTGGCCTCGGCCCGTCTGGCCAACCACACCAACGATATCGGTACGCTCGATGAACTGCGCGTCATCGCGGCGGCGGTCATTGGCGGTACGGCGCTCTCTGGCGGTCTTGGCACCATCCACGGGGCGATCCTGGGGGCCTTGATCATGCAGTCGCTGCAATCGGGCATGGCCATGGTCGGCGTCGATGCGCCCTACCAGAACATCGTTGTCGGTGTCGTGCTGGTTGCAGCCGTGCTGATCGATATCATCTATCGCAAGCGCACGGGGGATCACTGATATGACTGCACCACTCGTAGAAATGCGCGACATGTCGATCTCCTTCGGCGGGATCAAGGCGGTCGATCATGTCACGGTCGACCTGCAACCCGGTGAGGTCGTGGGCCTGCTTGGCCATAACGGCGCGGGCAAGTCGACCCTGATCAAGATGCTGTCGGGCGCCTATCAGCCCGATGGCGGCCAGATCTTCATCAACGGAGAGAAGGTCACCATCAACAACCCACGCGATGCACGGGCGCATAATATCGAGACCATCTACCAGACGCTCGCGCTGGCCGATAACCTCGATGCGGCTTCCAACCTGTTCCTCGGGCGGGAGCTTGTGACCCCCTTCGGGCTGGTCGACGATGCGGCGATGGAGGCGGAGACGCGCAAGATCATGGGGCGTCTCAACCCGAACTTCCAGAAGTTCAACGCGCCCGTGTCGGCCCTGTCCGGCGGTCAGCGCCAGTCGGTCGCCATTGCGCGTGCCGTCTACTTCAACGCGCGTATCCTGATCATGGACGAACCGACCGCGGCGCTTGGCCCCCACGAAACCCAGATGGTGGCGGAGCTGATCCAGCAGCTGAAGGCAGAAGGGATCGGGATTTTCCTGATCGACCATGATGTGCATCAGGTCATGAACCTC
Source organism: Nioella sp. MMSF_3534 (assembly GCF_030732985.1). Classification (GTDB taxonomy): domain Bacteria; phylum Pseudomonadota; class Alphaproteobacteria; order Rhodobacterales; family Rhodobacteraceae; genus Nioella. Next base: position 42,794 of record NZ_JASHJX010000021.1, on the reverse strand, counting down.
TGCGACCGGGCCAGCGTGATGAAGAACGGTCAGCTTGTCGGCACGGTCAATGTGAACGAGGTGACGGATGACGACCTTCTCGGCATGATCATCCTCGGCAAGCACCCGCATGAAAACGCCGCCTGACAAGGGGCGAGAGTTCAGCAAGGCGGCGGTCCCATGGGGCCGCCGTTTTTCGTTGGCGATGCACGCCCATGTCGTATCCTGCAAGGGCGTTTCGCATTCGGGCAGGTGCTGCGGGGCGAAGCGCGGTCAAGTTGATCCACCCTCAGGATGGAGACCGCCCATGTCCGATACCGCCCTCAAGCCCCGCGCCCGTGCCGGTGGCCGCAACGCCCGCCGCAGCCAGCGGATGATGACCGACAGCCGGATGCTGCCGGGCCTGACCAATGTGCTGCCGCATTGCGAAGTGATGGACGGCGCGCAGGTGGAACGCATCGACAACGCCTCGATGGACATCCTCGAAAACGTCGGCGTTGTGTTCCGCGATGTTATTGCTCTGGCGGATTGGAAACGCGTGGGCGCGGATGTGCGGGGAGAGCGCGTTCACCTGGATCGCGGGTTGGTGCGAGAGCTGATTGCGACGATCCCGTCCGACTTCACCTATCACGCCCGCAACCCGGCGAACAATGTGCGGCTTGGCGGGCGGCATTCGATCTTCGTGCCGATGACAGGCGCTCCGTTCCTGCGCGACCTTGACGATGTGCGCAGAAACCCCACGCTGGCCGATCTCGCGATGTTCCACAAGCTCAGCCATATGTCGCCTGCGCTGCATTCCAGCGCGCATCACATCGTGGAACCCTACGACCACCCGATCAGCCAGCGGCATCTGCGGATCACCTATTCCTCGATGAAGCACTCGGACAAGACCTTCATGGGCATGACCACCAGCCCGAAGAATGCCGAGGACGTGATGGAGATGTGCGCGATCCTGTTCGGCGAGGACTTCCTCGAAACCCACCCTGTGACCACCGGCAATTGCAACGGCAACAGCCCGCTTGTGTGGGACGAAACCATGCTTGGCGCGATGCGGGCGTTCTGCCGCCGCAACCAGCCGGTTCTGTGCTCCCCCTTCGTGCTTGGCGGGGCCAACACGCCCGCATCGGTCGCGCCCGCCGTGGCGCAGCTGAACGCAGAGGCGCTGTCAGCACTGGCCTACACGCAGGTGATCCGTAAGGGCTGCCCGGCGATCTATGGGCATTACCTTTCGACCGTGTCCATGAAATCCGGTGCCCCCATGGCAGGCACGCCAGAGATCAGCCTGATGAATTTCATGATCGGCCAGATGGCGCGGTTCTATGGCGTCCCCTGGCGCACGTCGAACACGCTTGGCGGGGCCAAGACCTTCGACGCGCAGGCAGGCTATGAAAGTGCGACGACCCTGTCGGCAGTCATGCATGCGGGGGCCAACTACATCTGGCATTCGGCAGGCTGGAACGAGGCCGGGATGCACTGTTCCGTCGCCAAGTTCGTGGTGGACGCGGAACAATGCGCCATGGCCTACCGCATGGCGGAAGGACCAAGGTGGGACGATTTCGACGAAGGCATCGCGGCGGTCACTGATATCGGGCCGGGGGGGCATTACCTCGGCCACCCGCATACGCAGGAGAACTTTCAGCGCGCTTTCTTCATGCCGGAGCTTTTCGATAACAACTCCATCGAGCAGTGGGTTGCAGAAGGCTCGAAAGAGATCACCGAACGGGCCCTGACCCATGCGCGGAAGCTCTTGCGAGAATATGAGGAACCAATGCTCGATCCGGCAAAGAACGAAGCACTTCTGGAGTACATTGCCCGGCGCGAGCGGGAAATTCCCGCTGCGGACGCCCTGAATCAGGAGTTCTGACCGCATGGCCGACTCCCTGCTGGAACCCTACCAGCTGCGCCACCTGACGATCCGCAACCGGATCATCTCGACCGCGCACGCCCCGAACCTTGTCGAGGATGGCCACCCGCGCGACCGCTACAGGCTCTATCACGAAGAGAAGGCGAAAGGCGGGATCGGCATGACCATGGTGGGCGGGTCGACCAATATCGCGCCCGACAGCCCCTCGGTCTTTGGGCAGCTTTACGCGGGCGATGACAGCATCGTGCCGTGGTTCCGGCGGCTGACCGATGGTGTGAAGTCGCACGGCGCGGCGATCATGTGCCAGATCACCCATATGGGGCGGCGCACCGCCTGGGACGATGGCCATTGGCTGCCGGTGATGGGACCCTCCGGGCGGCGCGAACGGGCGCACCGGGCGTTTCCGAAAGTGATGGAACGGGAGGATATCGCGCGGGTGGTGGGCGACTTTGCCGCCGCTGCCCGCCGCTGTCAGGAGGGCGGGTTCGACGGGATCGAGCTGCTGTCGCATTCGCATCTTCTGGGGCAGTTCCTGTCGCCCTTGGTGAATGACCGGCAGGACGACTATGGCGGGCCGCTGGAAAACCGGCTGCGCCTGACGCTGGAGGTTCTGGATGCCGTGCGCGCCGTCGTGGGGCCCGAGATGATCCTCGGCATCCGCATGACCGGGGATGAATTGGACGAGGCCGGGCTGTCCGCCGATGATTGCGTGGCGGTCGCCCGGATGCTGGTGGATACGGGGCAGGTGGACTTTCTGAATATCCTCGCCGGTGCGCCCTATGACGATCTCGGCCTTGCCGGGTGGGTGCCGCCCATGGGCATGCCCTCCGCCCCGCATCTGCCCATTGCGGGCCGCATCCGGCAGGCGACGGGGCTGCCCGTGATCCATGCCGGTGGCATCGCCGATCTGGCCACCGCCCGCCATGCGGTCAGCGAAGGGCATGTGGACCTTGTCGGCATGACCCGCGCCCATATCGCCGATCCGCATCTGGTGGCGAAACTGATGCGGGGGGAGGAGGATCGGATCCGCCCCTGCGTCGGCCTCGGGGCTTGTGTGGATCGCGTGAACCAGGGCAAACCCGCCGTCTGCGGGCACAACGCCGCAACGGGGCGCGAAGCCGTGATGCCGCATGTGATTGCCCCCGCTGACACCCGTCGCAAGGTGGTCGTCGTGGGCGGCGGCCCCGGCGGGCTGGAGGCGGCGCGGGTTGCCGCGCTTCGCGGTCATGACGTGGTGCTTTTAGAAGCGGCGGATCGCCTTGGCGGGCAGTTGCTGCTCGCGTGCAAAGGCAGGGTGCGGCGGCAGGTTCGGGGCGTGGCCGACTGGCTGATCGCGGAGGTGGAGCGGCTCGGTGTCGAGACCCGCCTCAACTGCTATGCCGAGGCTGGGGACGTGTTGGCAGAAGCGCCCGATACGGTCATCATCGCCACCGGCGGCTGGCCGGAGCCGCCCGCGATCCCCGGGGGCGACCTGACCCTGTCCGGTTGGGATGTGCTCTCCGGCGCGGCCCGGCCCACCGGCGCGGTCCTGCTGATGGACGAGGCAGGCGACCAGCCCGGTGCCGTCACCGCCGATGCGCTGGCCGAGATGGGATGCGCAGTGGAACTGGTCACGCCCGACCGCAGCCCGCTGCACGATCTCGGCCCCACGACCTCCGCCGTTGCCCTGCGCCAGTTGGCCCGCGACGGGTTGCGGATGACCTGCCTGCACGAATTGACCCGCGTCGAGGCGGATGGCCCAACCCGCATCGCCACGCTGCGCCACGTGCTGACCGGAGAGACAGTCACGCGGAGCGTTGATCACGTCGTGGTGGAACATGGGCTGACGCCGTCGGACGCGCTTTACCACGCGCTGAAGCAAGGTTCGTCCAACCTCGGCCAGCTTGACCAAGCCGCCATGATCGCGGGCACCGACCCGTTCCGGCCACTGAACCCGCAAGGCCGCTACCGGCTGGCCCGGATCGGGGATGCGGTGGCGGGGCGAAACATCCATGCCGCCGTTTACGATGCGCTGAGGGTCTGCAAGTCCCTATGAGGGATTTACTTTTCCCGCGCTTTGCCGCTCTGTCACCGCCATGACCGACCATCTCAAGGGCCTTTTGATCACTACCTGCGGCGTCCTGCTGGTGGTGCCTGATTCGCTTTTCGTGCGGCTTATCGTGGCCGAACCCACGGTGATCGTCTTCTGGCGCGGGCTGATCGCGGGGCTTCTGGTCGCCTCCGCCGTGCTGGCCTTCCAGGGGTTGAGCGGTTTTCGCGCCGTGTTGCGCACCGGCTGGCCGGGGGTGATCTACACCGTTCTGCTGGCCTCGACCGCGCCGGGTTTCGTCATGGCGGTGGCCCATACGAGCGTGGCGAATGTGGTGTTCATCCTTGCCTCCATGCCCATCTTCGCAGCCGTCTTCAGCCGCGTTTTTCTGGGCGAGCCGATCACGCGGCGGATGCTGTGGACCATCGCCGCCGTTCTGGCGGGGCTCGGGATCATCGCCTATGGCTCGGGCGAGAACGAGCTGGCGTCCTGGAAGGGCGATCTCTGGGCGCTTTACACCTCCGCCTCCTTCGCTGCCGCGCTGACGGCGGTGCGGCGGCTGCGCGAAACCTCGATGATCCCGGCGGTGCCGGTGGCCTATTTCCTTGCCGCACTTATGATGTCTTTCTTCGCAGACCCGATGGAACCGTTGCGGACGGAATGGCCGCTCTTCCTGGCCCATGGCGCCATTATCGGCGCCTCCTCCTGCCTTCTGGTCCTTGGCCCGCGCTACCTGAGTTCGGCGGAGGTGGCGCTTCTGATCCTGCTGGAATCGGTGCTCGCGCCGCTTCTGGTCTGGGCCGTGGTGGGGGAAGACCCGGGCATCTGGGCGCTTTTCGGCGGCGCGGTGGTGATCGGGGCACTTCTGGTGTCGAACCTCATTGCCCTGCGCCGCAGCCGCCGGGTACCGGTGGCGCGCTAGCGACGTTCCGCCAGCGCGCGGTCAGGTCGCCTATGCCGGGGCCATGATGGTCATGCCGACCGCCTCGGCCTTCTTCAGAACCGCGGGGATGTCGGGCTCGGACGGGGTCGGCAATTCGGTCTGGCCGTCCGGTAGGGCCGTGCCGATCCCAGTGAAGAAATCTTCGTGCATGCGACCGGGGCTGTTCAGGATCAGAAGCCGCGCGGGCGTGTCACCCACGGCCTGGAAGGCGTGAACAGCCCCGTCAGGGATCGAGATGAAATCCCCCTCGCCGGCAAGAATTTCCTTTCCATCGATCATGAATCCGATCTGCCCGCCAAGGACGAAAAACCCTTCCGTTTCGCCAGCGTGATGGTTGGGGGGTGCCCCGGCACCTGGCGGAACGGTGCATTCCACAAGACAGTATTTCCCGTCCACTTCATCTGGGAAGGCGTGAAATTTCATCAGGATGTTCAAGACGTTATATGTCCGTGCACGATTGGTCATTAGAGATTTCCTTTGCGTGATTCCCAAGTGAATGATACAGTAATCCCATTATGAGACAAGTGTCTCACAAAAAGATCGGGATGACCATGACCAGACACTCCCAGAGGGAACGCACGCGAAAGGCGATACTGGACGGCGCCCGCCAGTTGTTGGGCGAGGGCGCTCCTGTCACTGTTGCGGCTGCGGCAGAGCGGCATGGCGTGTCAAAGGCCACGGCCTACCGCTACTTCTCGGACCCCGATATTCTCGTGTCGGAGGCAATGCTGGATATCGAGGTGAAATCCTATGAGGAGATCACGCTAGGCACAGCGGGCCTGCGGGAGTGTCTACTCGCCATCAACCTCTATTTCCTCGATCTCGCGCTCGAAAACGAAATGGGCTTTCGCCAGTTCCTCGGGCGGACGCTGACGGTTTCGGCGTCGGGTACGGGCGATGTCCGCCGGGGCGCGCGCCGTATCAGCATGTACCGGCAGGCGCTGGCAGATGACGACGGCGGGCTGACGCGGCAAGATCAGGATGCGTTGGTTCGGGCCCTCGCACCCGCGACCGGGATCGAGGCGATGACGGCGCTGCTGGATGTGGCCGGTGCGGGGCCAGAGCAGGCGCGGGAGGCGGTATCGACCATGACGCAGGCCATACTTGACCGGTTTCTAGGGTCCGTCGCTCGGGATGCAATTGGCTGAGCGCAGCCTATTCCGCCCCCGCACGCCATTCCTTCCAGCGCAGAAACACATTCGCCCCGATGTCGGAAAACGGGCGGGGCGGCAGGCGCGTCGGCTCCGGTTCCGCCCGCAGCGCACGCGTGATGTCGCTCTCGTGCCCCAGGGCCATCTCCGCCGCCCCCATGCCGGTGAGCGTCCCCCGCGCGGTGCCAAGCCCGTTCTGGCAGCAGGCGGCGTAAAGCCCTTCCTCCAGTTCCCCCGTCACCGAGACTGAATTGCGGCTGAGGCAGAGATGCCCCGCCCAGGTGAGCTCCATGTCGATCCCGCGCAGGTCCGGGAAGCGGTTGCCGAATTTCTGGTCATGGATGCGGCGGGCGCGTCTCAGGGCCGCGTCGCTCGCTACCATGCCGGGTTTGAAACTGGCTGCCGTGCGGGTGACGATCCGGCTGCCGCCTTGCGCGCCGCTGATCTTGCGCATGGTGGTGCCCATGGGGTCGGAGGGCGTCACGCCCCACCGATCCGCGCCCCTCACCGCGCCCTCGGGCAGGACCGGCGTCATCGAGGCATAGAGGAAGATATGCATCAGCCGCCCGCGCGCGAGGCCGAAGCTTTCCAGTTGACCGTTATTGGCCATGAGCACCTTGGGCGCGGTGACGGAGCCGTGCGTGGTGCTGACATGCCAATCATTACCGATCCGGGCGATGCCGGTGACGGGGCTGTTTTCATGGATCGCGGCCCTGGCTTTCAGCCCCTCCGCAAGCCCCCGGATATATCCCGCCGGTTGCAGCATGACAGTGCCCGGCGTGTAGAGGCCCGAGAGGTAGTAGCCGCTGCCTGTCAGCTCCTCCATCGCCTTGGCGTCGAGCATTTCGGACGCCTCGCCAAGCGTAGCGAGGTGCCGGGAATAACTCTCGTTGTGCGAATGGCCAGCGACGCTGGCCGCCCCGTTCACCTTGCCCACGGGGTCCGCGAAATCGCGGGGGATGGCGTATTCCTCGGCTGCCGACAGGGCGAAAGCGATGGCCTGCCGATTGAGCGCGGTCACCGTGCGGTCATCGCCCGACCCGGCGTAGTCGTCAGACGCCAGATCATGGGGCAGATCGATCATGAAGCCGGAATTGCGGCCCGCCGCGCCTTCGGCCACACGGCCTGCGTCCAGCACCACCACCTTCAGCGACGGGTCCAGTTGCAGAAGCCGCCGCGCGGCGGACAGTCCCGCGAAGCCAGCCCCCACCACCGCCACATCTGCGGTGATGTTCTCGGTCAGCGGCACAGGGGCCGGCTGCCCCGGCAGGATGGCCGACCATGCCGCCGGCCCTTTGTGAACCGGCAGGCGCCGGGCGTGATATGCGCTCACTCCACCGCCTCATCCGCATCGTCGGAGAGATCCAGCCAGATGGTTTTCAGCTGCGTGTACTGATCGTGCGCGTGAATGCCGTTGTCGCGCCCGCCGAAACCCGATTGCTTGAAGCCACCGAAGGGGGTCGTTGCATCGCCCTCGCCAAAGCTGTTCACCGTCACGGTCCCCGCCCGCAGCATCCGCGCGCCGCGAATGGCGCGTTTGGCATTGGCGGTAAAGAGCGAGGCGCAGAGCCCGTAATCGGTGTCATTCGCCACGCGGATCGCCTGGTCGAAATTGTCCACGGCAATCACGGAAAGGACCGGTCCGAAGATTTCCTCGCGCGCCAGGACGTGATCGTTGTCGGGGATTTCCACCACGGTGGCCTCAACGAAGCCCCCCTCGGCCTTGCCGCCGATCACGAAGCTTTCCGCCTTTTCCACATAGCCGCAGACCTTGTTGAAATGCACCTCGCTGACCAGCGCCCCAAGCCGCGTTTCGGGGTCCAGCGGGTCGCCAGTGTTCCACTGTTTCGCGTGATGGGCGATGCGCTCCAGCAGCTCCGCCTTTACGTCCTTGTGGACAATAAGCCGGGACGAGGCCGAGCAGTTCTCACCCATGTTCCAGAACGCGCCCTGCACGATATGCGCGGCGACCCGGTCGAGATTTTCTGCGTCGTCCATGACGATAGCAGGGTTCTTGCCGCCCATCTCCAGCGTGATTTCCTTTGCGTTGGACTCGCCCGAATAGGTCAGGAACCGCTTGCCGGTGACGGTCGATCCGGTGAAGGACACCGCGTCGATATCCATGTGCCGCCCGATAGGTTCACCCACCTCCGGCCCGCTGCCGGGAACGATGTTCAGCACACCGCGCGGCAGGCCCGCCTCACTCGCCAGTTCCGCCACGCGCAAAGCGGTCAGGCTGGTTTCCTCCGCCGGTTTCACCACGACGGAACAGCCCGCGGCCAGTGCCGGGCCGATCTTCCACGCCAGCATCAGAAGCGGGAAGTTCCACGGCAGAACGAGGCCCACGACGCCAATCGGCTCGCGAACCACCATGGCGATGTGATCGTCAGAGGCGGGGCTGACCTGATCGTAGATCTTGTCGATCGCCTCCGCATGCCACTTGATGCAGTTGATCGTCTCGGGGATATCGACCGTTTCGCAATCGTAGATCGGCTTGCCGCTGTCGAGGCTTTCCATCACCGCGAGTTCGCGGGCATTGCGGGTCAGCAGTTTGGCGAAGCGGATCAGGATGCCCTTGCGCTCTGCCGGGTGCATCCGCGACCAGCGGCCATCGTCAAACGCCTCGCGCGCCTTCGCCACCGCGAAATCCACGTCCTCGGCGCCGCAGGCGGCCACATCGGTCAGCGTTTCGCCCGTGGCCGGGTTCACGGTGGCGAAGGTCTTGCCCGAGATCGCCGGGCGGTAGGCCCCGTCGATATAGGCGGCATTGGGGAAGTCCATCTCGGCGGCCAGCGCCTTGTATTCGTCGCGTGTCAGCAGGTCCATCTCTCAGTCCTCCGCCTCAATTTGCGCAATGGTGCGCTTCAGCACGCCGACCACCTGTTCCAGCGCGCGCTTGTCGTCCTTGTTCAACCCTTTGAGCGGCGGGCGCATCGGCCCCGTGGTGATCCCGTTCAGGTCCACCCCATACTTGATCGTCTGGATGAACTTGCCGCCCTGTTCCAGCACCCGCATCAGCGGCATCATCGCCGACATGATCCGGCGGCCCTTGTCGAAATTCCCTTCGACTGCACAGGCGTTGTAGAGCGCGATGTGTTCGGCAGGCAGGAAGTTCGACCCGCCGCAGACCCAGAACCGGCTGCCCCAGGCGAAGAATTCCAGCGCCTGATCGTCCATGCCGCAGCCAAGCTGGATATGGGGGTAGTCGCGGGCCAGCAGGTGCACCCGGTTGATATCGCCAGAGCTTTCCTTGATGCCGCAGAAATTGCGGCTGCGCCCGACGCGGTCGAGGAATTCCTCGCCCATCATCGTGCCGGTGCGGCCGGGGTAGTTGTAAAGCATGATCGGCAGGTTCGCGGCCTTGTCTATGGCCAGCGCGTTCAGCGCATTTTCCCGGTCGGTCGGCACCGCGTAGGGGGGCGAAGCCAGCAGGATCGCGTCGGCGCCCATATCTTTCGCGCCGATGGCCAGTGCGACGGAGTCGGCGGTCAGCATCGCGCCGGTGCCCACGACCAGCGGCAGGCGGCCCTTGATCCGCTCATGCGTGAAGCGGGCGATTTCCAGCCGTTCCTCGACCGTCTGCGCATAGTTCTCGCCGGTGGAGCCACCGGAAATCAAGCCGTGAACTCCGGCCTCGATCAGGCTTTCGATCACATCGGCCAGCGCGTCCCAGTTGACGGAGTAGTCATCGTGAAAGGGGGTCACGACGGGCGTATAGATCCCCTCGAACCGGAAGATGGGTGTCATGGGCCTCTCCTCAGGCGGTTGCGGCGCGCGGCGGCGCGCCAAGCGGCAGGTCGAGCCCGCCCGGCATCACGAACAGTTCGATGCGGTGGCGGGACAGGTTCCAATGATCAATCGCAAGCGTGGCGGCCTTGTCGGCATCGCCCGCCTCGATCGCGGCGATGATCCGGTCGTGCTGGTCGGCGGCCTCGCTGACGTTGCGGGCCATGTCGTCGTCGCGCGGGCGGTAGAAGGTCATCGAAATCCGCGCGTGATCGATCAGCAGCCGCCGGAAGGACGGCAGCAGGTAGACATTGCCCGCCATCTCTCCGGTGATCTCGTGGAACCGGTTATTGACCAGCGCCCGCTCCCGGGCCGAGCCCTTGCGCAGCGCCTCGCGGAACCGGGCCTGCGTCTGCTTCAGGTCCTCGATCTGCGGGCCCCGGGCATTCTGCGCGGCCAGTTGCAGGATCGCGCCATAGATCATCGGGGCGGCCAGGAAGAAGTCGCGCAGGGTGGTGTGCGACATCTCGCTGACCCGCGCGCCGCGATTGAGGCGCAGATCGACATAGCCCTCGCCTGCCAGCCGCCGCAGCACTTCCCGCAATGGGGTGCGCGACAGGCCGAACTCCGCGCTCAGGCTTGCCTCGTCCAGATCGGCGCCGGGCTGAAGCTCCAGCGTCAGGATCGCGGTTTTCAGGGCCTGATAGCAGGTATCCTTGGGGCTTGGGGTCGAATCGGGCATCGCGGTTTCCTTCGTTGCCCGGCTTGCCTAGCAAATATCGTGCGCAAAGAAAATACATATTGCATACAAATCGTGTTCAAGCCAAAACTGCGCTATCCTGAGGATATGACCATGCCACGCCCTGAACACTTCGCTTTCCTGTTGGTCGAGGATTTGACCCATATGGCGTTCGGCTGCGCCGTTGATCCCTTGCGCATTGCCAACCTGATCAGCGGCGAGACGCTCTATGAATGGACGCTGGTGTCAGAGACCGGCTCGACCGTTGCGTGTTCCAACGGGATCGTCAGTCAAGTCGATTGCACGTTGGACGAACTGCCCCCGGTGGACCGCCTGTTCGTCCTGTCCGGCATTGGGGTACAGGGCCGCGCGACCCGCAGTCTGATGAACGGGATCAGGCGGCAGGCGCGTCGGGGAGTGAAAATCGGGGGTCTCTGTTCGGCCACATGGATTCTGGCGCGCGCGGGGATGCTGGACGGGCAACGCGCCGCGATCCATTGGGACTATCATGACGCCTTCATGGAAGAGTTTCCGGATGTGAACCTGCAACGCAGCGTCTTCGTCGCAGATGAAAAGACCGTTACCTCTTCGGGGGGCACCGCAACCGCCGATCTGATGCTGCACCTGATAGAGGCCCGGCACGGAAATACGCTTGCAGCAGATGTCGCCGACCAGATGGTTTACAACACGGTTCGCAATGCAAGCGCGGAACAGCGCCTGTCCTTCCAGGCAAGGCACGGAATTCGGAACAGCCACCTGAGCCACGCTATTCGCCGAATGAATGAAACCGTGGAATTCCCGATCTCGCCAGCCGAGATCGCGGCGGAGATTGGAATATCGGTGCGGCAATTGGAGCGACTATTCGGGCGCTACCTGAATTGTTCACCCAAGAAATACCAGGTCGATATCCGCCTTCAGAAGGCCCGGCACCTGCTTTTGCAAACCGAAATGCCTGTGACAGAGGTTGCGTTTGCCTGTGGATTCAAGAGCTCAGGCCATTTCGCGCGAAGCTACAAGTCCCATTTCGGGGTGGCGCCGGGCAGCCAAAGGGGCCGGATATCCTGAACTGTTGCATTGGCCAAAACCAATCGAGACGTCAGAAACCCCTCGTTCCGGTTTGGCGTTGCATATGACCCTTTCGATATGGGGTGAACGCTCAATTCATAGATTTTTGTCGACCTGGAAATAAAACGACCCTATTAGAGATTGGCGGGTTGGGGATTGAAACCGATAGATTGGTCAATTCTCTGCCCGGACTACTGGGGGCGGAAAAGAAATGAGAAACCAGAATGCGGCACCGCATTGGATCGCGGTGGATTCATGTGCGGGCGGAATGCGGGCTTGGGCCATGGATCGGAATGGGTCGGTCCTTATGAAGGTCCGCTCGGCGCAAGGGTTGGCGCAGGTGGCCGTCGATGCTTTCGAGATCGTGCTGCTCAACCTGGTGCGTCCCTGGTTGATCCGCGAACAGACGCCGGTGATTGTCAGCGGGCTGCCAGGATACGCGCCGGAAACGGTGGGGACGTCCCGCCGCCCGGCAGATGCCCCGATCAAGCCGGTCGCCACCTCTGACGACAGGTTGACCCTGCATGCGCTTCCGGGCCTCGGGGCGGCGAAGGGGCCCGAAAAGACGCTGTCCCATCATGGCCTGATCCGCGGGATCGCTGCCAAAATGCCAGCATTCAATGGCGCGATCTGCATCCCCGATTTGCAGACACAATGGGTGCAGATCCATGCCGGAGAGGTCCGCAAGGTGCAGCTTTTCATGACGTTGGAGCTGTTCGGTCTGCTGGCCCCGCAGGGGGAACGGACAGGTGTCATGCCCGAACCCGCTCTGGATATGGGTGTTTTTCATGGCGCGGTCTCGGAGGCCCTGAACCAGCCGGAAATGGCGGCGCAACGTTTGATATCCGCCCGGTCCGACAGTGACCCCGCCAAGGCGCGGCTGAAGGGGGTGCTGATCGGAATGGAACTGGCCAGCACCAGGGCAGCCTGGCAAGGGAAGCAGGTCATGATCGTCAATTCGTCCCCCTGGTCGTCCCTCTATGAACAGGCCCTGTCCGGGCAGGATGCTGCGGTCCTGACCTGCGACTCGGACACAATGACGCTTGCGGGTCTGAAACACGCCTATCGGAGCCTTTGCGAAACTTTCGCCTAGCTGCGCCTCTGGCCAGACTGAAAGCCGCACAGAGCATGGCTTGAACCTTCCCTGCGCCCGTGCATCACTGCGCGCAACTTCAGCGTGGGGGAACGGGAATGACACGGGTCGTGATCAATGGGTTCGGGCGGATCGGCCGGTCGGTTCTGCGCGCCTGGCTGACCTCCGACGCGTGGCACGGGGTCGAGGTGGTCGGCGTCAATGACATCGCGCCGCTGGAAACCTGTGCCTACCTGTTTGAATTCGACAGCGTTTTTGGCCCGTTTCCGGGTGGCGTGGCGACAGAGCCGGGGGCGCTGATCGCAGCCGGACGGCGCATTCCCTTCACACAGCAGCGGGATCTGGGCGCACTGGACCTTGCGGGCGTCGATGTGCTGATGGAATGCACGGGCCGGGCCAAGGACCGGGCGATTGCGGAACAGGGGCTGGAGGCAGGGGCCACACGGGTGCTGGTCTCCGGCCCGTCGCCCGATGCCGATCTGACCGTGGTTCTGGGGGCCAATGACGCGTGCCTGAGCGCGGATCACAGGATCGTTTCAAACGCCTCCTGCACCACCAATGCGCTGGCTCCTCTGGCCCGCGTGCTGGACGATGCCTATGGGCTGGAAACCGCCCTGATGACAACGGTGCATTGCTATACCGGCAGCCAGCCGACCGTGGATATGCCGATGGCCAACCCGGCCCGCAGCCGCGCCGCCGCGCTGTCGATGGTGCCCACGACGACGAGCGCCGAGCAGCTGGTTGATATCGTGCTGCCGCATCTGGCGGGCCGGATCACCGGCTCGGCGGTCAGGGTGCCCACGGCCAGCGTGTCTTGCGTGGATATGGCCGTCATCACCCGCGCCCGACCGAGCGCCGAGGAGGCCCGCGCGCTTCTGGCCTCATCGGGGGGCGTGATTGGATATACCGACAGGCCGCTAGTGTCGTCAGACCTGCGGCAAAGGCCCGAGTCCCTCATTGTGGCAGGGCCAGAGATCAAACGGTCGAAAGGCGGCATGCTGCGCGTCTTCGGCTGGTACGACAATGAATGGGGATTTTCCTGCCGGATGCTCGACGTGGCCCGGCGGATGGGCAGTTTCGCCTGAGATGGGAGAGAGAAGATGAGCTACACGACCTGGCTGCGCGAACGCAATTTCATTGATGGTCAATGGGTTGGGGCCGATAGCGGCGCCACGATCGACGTGACCAACCCGGCCACGGGCGAGGTGATCGGCACCATTCCGAATGCGGGCGACGTGGAAACCAGGCGCGCGATTGCTGCTGCCGAGGCCGCTTTCCCCGGCTTTGCCGCGATGGACCTGATGAGCCGTATCGGCCTGTTGTGGAAGCTGCATGACGCGCTGATGGACAATCAGAAGGATCTGGCGGAACTGCTGACCGTCGAGATGGGTAAACCGCTGGCAGAGTCCATGGGCGAGATTGCCATCGGCGCGCAATATGTCCGCTGGTTTGCCGAGGAAGCGCGCCGTGCGAAGGGGGAAATCGTGCCCGCAGGGGTGAATGGCCGTCGCATCCTCGTGACCCATCATCCCGTTGGCGTGGTGGGCATGATCACGCCGTGGAACTTCCCGTCCTCCATGCTGGCACGCAAGATCGGGCCGGCGCTGGCCGTGGGCTGTACGGTGGTGGCGAAACCTGCGACCGCGACGCCCTATTCCGGCCTGGCCTGGGCGGCGCTGGCCGAAGAGGTGGGTTTCCCCAAGGGCGTCGTCAACGTGGTCACGGGCTCCGCCCGCAAGATCGCGGGCGCGATGATGGAAAGCCCGGTGGTGCGCAAGGTGACCTTCACCGGATCGACCGAAGTGGGCAAGGAGCTGATCCGGCAAAGCGCTGATACCGTTAAGAAAGTTTCGATGGAACTGGGCGGCAACGCGCCGTTCATCGTCTTTGATGACGCCGATCTCGACAAGGCGGTTGAGGGGGCGATGGTCTCAAAATTCCGCAACGCCGGGCAGACCTGCGTCTGCGCGAACCGGATGTATGTGCAGTCGGGTGTCTATGATGCCTTCGTCGCCAAACTGGTGGAGAAAACCGCGGCACTGAAGGTCGGCAACGGGCTGGAGCCGGGCGTCGAACAGGGGCCGATGATCGACGTTGATGCCGTTGAAAAGGTTGAGGAATTCATTGCCGACGCCACGGCGAAGGGTGGCGAAATCGCTACCGGCGGCGCGCGGCATGGAAATGGCGGCAGCTTCTTCGCGCCGACGGTGATCAGGAACGCGACGCAGGACATGATGTTCGCGAAGGAGGAGATCTTCGGGCCGCTGGCACCGGTCTTCAAATTCGAGACCGAGGAGGAGGCCATCGCGATGGCCAATGACACCGAATACGGTCTGGCCTGCTATGCCTATACCTCTGATCTTGCGCGGGCTTTCCGGCTGAACGAGGGGCTGCAATACGGGATGATCGGGATCAACTCGGGCCTCATCACCACCGTGGAAGCGCCCTTTGGCGGGGTGAAGGAAAGCGGCATGGGCAAGGAGGGCGGCAGCCAGGGGCTGACCGATTATCTCGATACCAAATACGTCTGCATCGACGGAATCTGACCAAAGGCGCGCGGCGCGGAGCGCCGCCACGCGATCCCGAAAACAGGGGGGTGCCATGCGTACACCCCCCGTACACCCCCTGTACACCCCCCGTGCATACGAAACGGGGGTTCGCCGTAATGCTGCGTCTGTCCGGGGCAAACCGGTTCAAGCCGTCTCGGGGCCAGCCTGATGCCGTTTTGTCACGGGATATCGGCGCCCGGTCTGGCTTGGATGCGGGAGGTGCCTTACTCTCCGTAGGGCACCCAGATCGTCTTGACCTCGGTTGCCGCGCGCAGGAAGGCTTTGCCCTCGCCAGTCGGCCCGGCCCAGTCCGGGTTGCGCCCGTTATTGACCCAGGTCCGTTTCAGCGACCCGGCGCTGCCCGCCTCGATCACGCCCGAGATATCGGTGGATGAGAAGCACCACACCGCGTCCACGTCCATATGGGTGGCCAGCGGCTTGGCCAATTCGGCATGCGACCCGGTTAGGATGTTCACCACGCCCCCCGGAACGTCCGAGGTGTCGAGCACCTGGTAAAGGTCGGTCGCCGTCAAAGGCGCGCTTTCGCCTGCGATCAGCACGATCCGGTTTCCCATGGCCATCGCAGGCGCCAGCAGCGAGACCGGGCCAAGCAGCGGCGCGTCTTCCGGGCAGAAGGCCCCGATCACGCCCACGGGTTCGTTCATGGCCAGCGCCACGCCGCGAATGGGCACCGATTTGGCCGCGCCATCGAACTTGTCGGCCCAGGCCGCGTAGGAGAAGAGCCGCGACAGGGCGGTGTCCACCTCCTCGCGGGCGGAGGCAGCCGACCGTCCGGTCTGCGCCCGAATGCGGTCGGCGAACTCGGCCGCGCGCGCGCCCAGGTTCTCGGCGATGTAATAAAGGATCTGCGCCCGGAGATGCCCGGTGGTCTTGCCCCATCCGGCGGCCTTCTGCGCGGCCTCCACAGCGTTTCGGATATCCTTGCGGTTGGCAATCCCCACATGGCCCAGAAGCACGCCGCGCGGGACATGAACGGGCCGCGAATAGCCGCCATCGGGCCGCGCCTGCTTGCCGCCGATATAGAATTTCGCGGTGCGGTCGATGCCGTCGAAATCCGTCTCGCCCGGCGCGTGGACCTTCGCGGGTTTCACCGGTTTCCCTGCATCCGCAGGCTTGAGATAGGCCAGCAGTCCCTCCCACCCGCCTTCGCGCCCGAAACCGCTTTCACGCACCCCGCCGAAGCCTGCCGCCGCGTCGAAAAGGTTGGTGGCGTTCACCCAGACCACGCCCGCCGCCAGCTTGGGGGCCACGTCCAAAGCGAGGTTCATATTCTCGGTCCAGAGTGTCGCGGCCAGCCCGTAGCGGGTGTTGTTGGCCAGTGCCACCGCCTCGCCCGGCGTGCGGAAGGTGGAGGACACGAGGACGGGGCCGAAAATTTCCTCCTGCATCAGCCGGTCCGCAGGTTCCAGCCCGGTAATCAGGGTAGGTGGGTAGAAGCAGCCCCCGGATGGCATCTCGATCGGCGCGTGATACGTTTCACCTGCATTGTTCTCACTCACCATCCGGCTGATCTGCGCGTGCTGCACCGGGTCCACCACCGCGCCGATGTCGATGCATTTGTCCAGCGGATCGCCCGCGCGCAGATTGGCCATGCGGGCCTTGAGCCGGGCGTGGAAATCGTCGGCGATGTTTTCTTGTACAAGAAGACGGCTCCCTGCACAGCAGACCTGCCCCTGGTTGAACCAGATCGCATCCACCAGCCCCTCGATGGCGCTGTCGATATCGGCGTCGTCGAAAACGATGTAGGGCGATTTGCCCCCCAGTTCGAGCGTCAGCGCCTTGCCGCTGCCCGCCGTGGCTTCACGGATTTTGCGACCGACCTCGGTCGAGCCGGTGAAAGCCACTTTCGCGACGCCCGGATGATCGACCAGTGCCGCCCCGGTCGCGCCGTCGCCGGTCACGATATTGACGACGCCCTTGGGCAAGCCCGCCTCGCGGCAGATATCGGCGAAGAGAAGCGCTGTCAGCGAGGTGTATTCCGCAGGCTTCAGCACCACCGTATTGCCCGCCGCCAATGCGGGCGCGACCTTCCATGCCAGCATGAGCAGCGGGAAGTTCCACGGGATCACCTGCCCGCAGACGCCGAGCGGCTGGTGGCTGGGGAGTTCGCTGTCGCGCAGCTGCGCAAGCCCGGCGTGATAGTAGAAATGCCGCTGCGCGAGGGGCACATCGATATCGCGGCTTTCGCGGATCGGCTTGCCGTTGTCCATCGTCTCCAGCACGGCGAACAGGCGGCTGTGTTTTTGCAGAAGCCGGGCCAGCGCATAGAGATGCCGGGCGCGTTGGTGGTCGGACAGCTTGGACCAGCGGGGGAAGGCTTTGGCGGCGGCGTCCACCGCTGCCTCCACATCCGCCGCGCTGCCTTGGGTGACCTGCGCCAGTTCCTCGCCCGTGGCGGGGTTCTTGGTGGCGAAGGTCTCGCCCGGTGCCGTGAAGGCCCCCCCGATGAACTGGCCGAACCGGCCCGCATGCTTGGCGATCCACGCGCGGGCTTCGGACGCGTCTTCCATCGCGGGGCCGTATTCCATGGTTTCAAAAATCTCGGGGATGGTCATCTTGTGCAAACTCCGTTCACGCCATCGCGTGCCGCCAACTGGCGGAATAGGCCCCGGTTACGTGGTGTTCCAGCTGCCGTTCGATATCGCCCAACAGGGACGAGGCCCCGAAGCGGAAGAGGTCGGGGCGCAGCCAGCGGTCGCCCAGTTCCTCTTTCATCAGCGAGAGGTACACCAACGAGTCCTTCGCCTTCGAAATCCCGCCCGCAGGCTTGTAGCCGACGCGGTAGCCGGTCGCCTGTTGATAGGCCCGGATCGCGCGGATCATGACGAGCGACACCGGCAGGGTGGCATTGACGCTTTCCTTGCCGGTCGAGGTCTTGATGAAATCCGCCCCCGCCATCATGCAGACCAGTGAAGCGCGGGCGACGTTGCGCAGCGTGCCCAACTCACCGGTGGCAAGGATCGCCTTCACATGCGCCTCGCCACAGGCGGCGCGGAAGTCCTTCATCTCATCATAAAGCGCCTGCCAGTTGCCGGTCAGCACATGGCGGCGGGAAATCACGATGTCGATTTCCTCGGCCCCGGCCTTGACGCTTTCCTCGATCTCTTTCACCCGCAGGTGATAGGGCGACAGCCCCGCCGGGAAGCCGGTGGAGACAGCGGCGACCGGAATACCCGACCCGGCCAAAGCCTCGACCGCCACGGGCACCATATCGTGATAGACGCAGACCGCGCCGGTGGTGAGCGTCGGCAGGCCGATCGCCTCCAGCAAGTCCGCGCGCACCGGCTGCATCGCCTTGGCGCAGAGCCGTTTCACCCGGCCCGGCGTGTCGTCGCCCGCCAGCGTGGTCAGGTCGATGCACGAAATCGCGCGGGCCAGCCACGCGGCCTGATATTCCTTCTTCACCGTGCGGCGGCCGGGCAGGGTGGCGCAGCGGCGCTCAATAGCCGAGGTATTGGCCTGCGCGCCCATCACCCAGTCCATGTCCAGCGGCATAATCGGGTTTCGCGCGTGGCTGACCTGGGGCAGCCCTGCAGCGGTTGCGGTAGCGGTCGTGTCTAGGGTCGTCTGGGTCATCCCGTCGGGTCCGTTTTTGATCAGATGGTCAGGGTTACATGGGTCGCGCGGCGGTGCAAGCACCTGCGTCGCGTCAGCCGCCTGTTGCGCAGATCGGGCGGCCCTGAAGGCGTGCGATATCGGCCAGGCTCAGAACACCCTCGCGCCCCAGAACCTGCGCCACATGGGCGAGGCTCTGCTGTCCGTCCACGGCCTGTTCGGCGGGCTGCACATAGGTGCCCGAGACATAGCGGGTCACGCGGGTCGGCAGATAGGCGGGCATCTGCGCTTCCAGCCCATTGGGACCGGGCATCAGGTCGAAGTAGAGAATGGCCGAAGACCGCTGCGGCAGCGCCCATTGCGACGAGATGAAATTGCCAAGCGAATAGGCCACGAAACCCTGCCGCCCGTCAGAGGTGGTGATGGCTTCGATCGGTTGCAGCACATGCGGATGGGTGCCGATGACGGCGGCGGCCCCGGCCTCCATCGCGGCGCGGGCAAGGCGACGCTGGTTGGCATCGGGGGTCTGGACATATTCATTGCCCCAATGCGGCAGGAAGATCACCGCATCAATGGCGGGCTCTGCGTGCAGGGTGCGGATGGTGGCAAGAAGCTCGGTCTCATCTCGGTAGCACAGAAGAACCTGGTGATGCGGATCGGCCCGGCCATTTGTGGAATAGGAACAGGCGAGGAAGGCGATCCGCGCGCCCCCGGCGCTGACGACGGTGTGCCACGGGGCGTCTGGGGCGGCGCGGGATCTTGTGCCGGTATGGGGCAAGCCAGCGGCATCGAGGGCCTCCAGCGTTCTGTCCACCCCCAGAGGCCCCCGGTCCATCGCGTGGTTGTTCGCGGTCTGGATCACGTCGACACCGCTATCGCGCAGGTCGGTGACCAGCGACGGGTGAAAGTTGAAGGTCGGGTAGCCGGAATAGACCACCCCGTCGGTCAGAACGTGATCCGGCAGCACGCGTTCGCCGCCTCCCGGCAGGACGTTGCGCGCGGCGGGGCCTTCCAGATTGGCCACGGTCAGATCGGCGATTGCCAGATAGGGGGCTGTGGGGCGCAGCAGGTCGGCAAATCCTTCCGGTTGAGCGGCGGCCTCTTCCTGAAGGAAGATATGCATCAGTACGTCGCCGACCGCTGCTACTGTCACCGCCCCGGGCCGAAAGACCTCTCGTTGCACCATGGGAGTGCTGCCACTTGCGGGAATACAGGCCCGGCTGCCGGGCGATTCGCTCGTCGGCACACAGGATGACAGCGCCAGAAGCCCCCCGATCAGGGCCGCCCGCTGCGACATAATGTAAGCGCTTACAAAAAATCTGGCCATATCACCCCTAAAAGACTGGCCCTCGCTTGACTGGTCAAGCATCGTTACCAAAAATCCGGCAAAACGTTCTGGCAAGAGGCAATCTTTTGTGATCCGGTCGCCCGGAGCGGCGGAATTGAAGAACAGGAATTCCTGCAGGAAGGTACAGGACAGCACATGGCCCATACTCAACCGGCGATTGATCTCTCCCCGAAAGTGTCGGACGAGATCCGCAAGACGACCTGCTACATGTGCGCCTGCCGCTGCGGCATCAATGTGCATATGAAGGACGGCAAGGTTGCCTATATCGAGGGCAACCGCGACCACCCGGTGAACAAGGGCGTGCTCTGTGCCAAGGGCAGCGCGGGGATCATGCAGGTCAACGCGCCCTCGCGCCTGCGCGCGCCACTGAAACGCGTCGGCCCGCGCGGGTCGGGTGAGTTCGAGGAAATCACCTGGGACGAGGCGCTGGAGATCGCCGTGTCCTGGCTGAAGCCGATCCGCGAGAATGACCCCGAGAAGCTGGCGTTTTTCACCGGCCGCGACCAGTCGCAGAGCTTTACGGGCCTCTGGGCGCAGAACTTCGGCACCCCCAATTTCGCGGCACATGGCGGCTTCTGCTCCGTCAACATGGCGGCGGGCGGCATCTACACGATGGGCGGGGCCTTCTGGGAATTCGGGCAGCCCGACTGGGATCATACGAAACTGCTGATGATCTTCGGCGTGGCCGAGGATCACGACTCGAACCCGATCAAGATGGGCCTGGGCAAGATAAAGGCGCGCGGCGCCAAGGTGATCGGTGTCAATCCGATCCGCTCGGGCTATAACGCGATTGCCGATGAATGGGTGGGGATTACCCCCGGCACGGATGGGCTGTTCATCCTGTCGCTCATTCATTGCCTGCTGAAGGCGGGGCGGATCGACCTCAATTACCTGCGCCGCTACACCAATGCGCCGGTTCTGGTGAATGGCGACGAAAGCTCGCCGGAACACGGGCTGCTGCTGCGCGACGAAGACGGCAAGATGCTGGTTCTCGACCGCCGCACCGGCAAGCCCGCGCCCTTCGACGATCCCGACGTGGTGCCGGACCTTGCCGGCACCTGGCGCAACGCGGGCATTACGCACCGCCCGGTCTTCCAGCTTCTTGCAGATCGCTACCTGTCCGACGACTACGCCCCCGAAGCCGTGGCCGACCGCGTCGGTATTTCCGCCAAACGCATCCGCCATATCGCAGCGGAACTGGCCCGCGTCGCATTTGAGGAAGAGATCGAGATCGACCAGCCCTGGACCGATTTCCGCGGCGTGAAACATGACAAGATGATCGGCCGCCCGGTCAGCTTCCACGCAATGCGCGGGATCTCCGCCCATTCCAACGGCTTCCAGACCTGCCGCGCGCTGCATGTGCTGCAGATCCTTCTGGGCAGTGTCGAAGTGCCCGGCGGCTTCCGCTTCAAACCGCCCTATCCGAAACCGACCGAGGCGCACCCGAAACCCCATTGCGGCGTGACCCCCGGCAAGCCTTTGAACGGCCCGCATCTGGGCTATGTGCAGGGGCCGGATGATCTGTGCCTCAAGGATGACGGCAGCCCGGCCCGGATCGACAAGGCCTATACCTGGGAAAACCCGATGAGCGCCCATGGCCTCATGCATATGGTGATTTCCAACGCTTACGCGGGCGATCCCTACAAGATCGACACGCTCTTCATGTACATGGCGAACATGTCGTGGAATTCGTCGATGAACACCTCGGGCGTCATGAAGATGCTGACGGACAAGGACGAAAACGGCGACTACGTGATCCCGCGCATCATCTATTCCGACGCCTATAGTTCCGAGATGGTGGCCTATGCCGACCTGATCCTGCCCGACACGACCTATCTGGAACGGCATGACTGTATCAGCCTGCTCGACCGCCCGATCTGCGAGGCCGATGCCGCCGCCGACGCGATCCGCTGGCCGGTGATCGAACCCGACCGCGACGTGCGCGGCTTCCAGTCGGTGCTGGTGGATCTTGGCGCGCGGCTCGGCATGCCCGCCTTCGTCAACGAGGATGGCAGCGCCAAGTACAAGGATTACGCCGACTACATCGTGAACCACGAACGCAAACCCGGCATCGGGCCTCTGGCGGGCTTCCGGGGCGATGGCAGCGACAAGGGCAGGGGCGCGCCCAACCCCGAACAGCTGAACCGCTATATCGAGAATGGCGGCTTCTTCGTGGAACACATCCCCGACGCGGCGCTCTATTACAAACCGTGGAACGCCGACTACCAGAACTGGGCCGTCGGCATGGGGCTATATGACAGCCCGCAGCCCTATCTCTTCAGCCTCTACGCCGAACCCATGCGCCGGTTCCAGTTGGCCGCCGAGGGCCATGGCGACCGCCAGCCGCCCGAACACCTGCGCGAGAGGGTGAAGACGGTCATGGACCCACTGCCGATCTGGTATCCGCCCTTCGAGGATGGCCATGTCGACCCCGAGGAATACCCGGTCCACGCCCTGACGCAGCGGCCGATGGCGATGTATCATTCCTGGGGCACCCAGAACGCGTGGCTGCGCCAGTTGCATGGCCGCAACCCGCTTTACGTGCCCACAAAGATCTGGGAGGCGAACGGGTTCTGCGAGGGCGATTGGGCGCGCGTCACGTCGGCCCATGGCTCCATCGTGGTCCCCGTGGCCCACATGGCCGCACTCAACGAAAACACCGTCTGGACGTGGAACGCCATCGGCAAGCGCAAAGGGGCCTGGGCGCTGGATGAACACGCACCGGAGGCCACCAAGGGCTTCCTGCTCAACCACCTGATCCACGAGCTTCTGCCCCCCAAGGGCGACGGCATGCGCTGGGCAAATTCCGACCCCGTGACCGGTCAGGCCGCCTGGTTCGACCTGCGCGTGAAGATCGAGAAGGTCGCCGCCCCTGAAG
This sequence comes from Nioella sp. MMSF_3534, assembly GCF_030732985.1. Taxonomy (GTDB): domain Bacteria; phylum Pseudomonadota; class Alphaproteobacteria; order Rhodobacterales; family Rhodobacteraceae; genus Nioella. Next base: position 19,854 of record NZ_JASHJX010000021.1, on the reverse strand, counting down.
AGGCACAACCCGCCTATCCGCCGATCAAATCACCCGTGGGGCAGGGGCCGCAGAACCTCGCGTGGAAGGTGGGCAAATGAGCGCCGCGAAAATCGCCAGCAGCGACGGCACCCGCATCGCGACCTATTCGGCAGGGGACCCCGCCAACCCTGCGATCTTGTTGATCCACGGATGGGCGCAGCAATCCCTGTGCTGGGATCCGTTGATCGACAGGCTCAAGGACCGCTTCCATATCGTCGCCATGGACCTGCGCGGCCATGGGGCCTCCGACAAGCCCGAAGACCCGGCGGCCTATACCGACACGCACCTCTGGGCCGACGATGTCGCCGCCGTCATGGCGCTGCATGACCTCGGCAATGTCACCCTCGTCGGCTGGTCCTATGGCAGCCGCGTCATCGCCAGCTACCTTGCCACCCATGGCGATGGCAACCTTTCTGGCGTGGTGCTGGCGGGCGGTATCCTTGCCATCGGTACCGCGCGGGAAGACTGGATGGTCGGCGCGGATAGCCCCGGCCTTGACCGCGATCTCTACACCACCGATCTGGCCCGCCTCATCCCCGCCACGGTGCGCTTCGTCGATGCCTGCACGGCGCAGCCGCTCGACCGGGAAACCTATGGCCGCATGGTCGCGGCCAACATGCTCTGCCCGGCCACCGCGCGCCGCGCGCTCTTCGCCGCCAATTGGGACATGCGCCCGACCTATGCGGCCATGACCTGCCCGGGCCTCGTGATCCACGGAACCGCCGACACGGTCGTTTCCCCCCAAACGGGCGAAGCCGCGGCCAAGGCCATGCCCCATGGCCGCTACCTGCCCTATGAGGGCATCGGCCACGCCCCCTTCCTCGAAGACCCGGAAAGGTTCGCCGCCGACCTCTCCGCCTTTATCCAAGACATCCGCAAGGAGCAGGCCGCATGACCGAGCTTCCCGCAAGCACGCAAAAGAAACTCGGGCTGGTGATCGATCTCGACACCTGCGTCGGCTGCCATGCCTGCGTGATTTCCTGCAAGGGCTGGAACACCGAGAATTACGGCGCGCCTCTGTCCGACGTTGACGCATACGGCGCCGACCCTGCGGGCACGTTCCTCAACCGGGTCCACAGCTACGAGATCACGCCAGCCGAAGGCCCCGCGCAGCTGGTCCATTTCCCCAAGTCGTGCCTTCATTGCGAAGACGCGCCCTGCGTCACCGTCTGCCCCACGGGCGCAAGCTACAAGCGGCAGGAAGACGGGATCGTTCTGGTGAACGAGACCGCCTGCATCGGCTGCGGGCTGTGTGCCTGGGCCTGCCCCTACGGCGCGCGGGAACTCGACGCGCTGGAAGGGGTGATGAAGAAATGCACGCTCTGCGTGGACCGCATCTATAACGAGAACCTGCCAGAGGTGGACCGCCAGCCCGCCTGTGTGCGCACCTGCCCGGCGGGCGCGCGCCACTTCGGCGACCTGGGCGATCCCGACAGCGACGTGTCGAAACTGGTAGCCGAACGTGGCGGGATGGACCTGATGCCCGAACAGGGCACGAAGCCCGTCAACAAGTACCTGCCGCCGCGTCCCAAACAGGACCGCGCTGAGGAATTCGACATCCTCGCCCCCTTCCTCGAACCGGTGGCCGAAGACCCCAAGGGCTTCCTCGGCTGGCTGGACAAGGCACTGGAGCGCCTCTGATGCATCCCGCACCTTCCGTCATCATCTTCACCAGCTTCTCGGGCCTCGGTTTCGGGCTGCTCCTGTTCCTCGGCCTCGGCTTTCCGCCTGTCACCGGTTGGGTCGCCTTCGTCTTCTACGCCATCGCCTATGCGCTTGCCGTGGGCGGGCTGCTGGCCTCCACCTTCCACCTGGGCAATCCGCAGCGCGCGCTGAAGGCGTTTACCCAATGGAAAACCAGCTGGCTCAGCCGAGAGGCGTGGCTGTCGGTCGCGGCGCTTCTGGTCATGGCGGTTTATGCCTTCTGCGCCGTCTTCCTAGACACCCGGCTGACGGTGATTGGCTGGATCGGCGCGGCGCTATCGCTGCTCACGGTCTATTCCACCTCGATGATCTACGGCCAGCTCAGGACCGTGCCACGCTGGAACCAGCCGCTGACCCCGGTGCACCTGCTGACACTGTCCATCGCGGGCGGCGCGCTGCTGGCGGGCCAGATGACCGCCGCCGCCGCGCTATTGGCCCTGGCCGCCGCCGTGCAGGTCGCCCATTGGCAGGTGGGCGACAGTGCACTGAAGGAGTCGGGAACAAACCTCGCCACGGCCACGGGTCTCGGCACGCCGGGCAATATCCGGGCCTTCGAGCCGCCCCATACCGGCACAAACTACCTGCTGAAGGAATTCGTGCATGTGGTGGGCCGCAAGCATTCCCGCAAGCTGCGCATGATCGCGCTGACCCTGGGCTATGGCCTGCCGGTTGTCCTGCTGATCATCCCCGGCGCGGGCCATGTGCTGGGGCTGCTCGCGGTCATCAGCCACGTGGCGGGCCTTGTGACCTCGCGCTGGCTGTTCTTCGCCGAGGCCGAGCATGTGGTCGGCCTTTATTACGGCAAACGCTCAGCCTGAGCCGTCGGGTCGCGCCCCGGGCGCGGTCTGCACGTAACCGCCGAATTCCAGCATCCGGTCCTCGTAATCGGCGATCCGCTGAGCAGCGGTGTCGCTGCGCGCGATCATCTCGCCCACCAGAACCTCGGCCAAAGCGAAGGACGCGCCTTGCGAGGGCAGGGGCTGCGGCCCGTCCATCGGCAGGCAAAAGACCACATCAGCCCCCCGCGTAATGGGCGAAACATAGCTGTCGGTGATGGCGATGACCCGCGCCCCGCGCGCCAGAGCCGCCTCATAGGCGCGCACGACCTCGGAGGAATAGAGCGAGAAGGTGATCACGATCACCACGTCATTCGGTCCGGTGGACGTGATCGCATCGGCAATGCCGCCCGGTTCGTTCAGGGGCGGTGCGAAACTGTCGAAGGCCATGCGCCCCGAATAGCTGAGGTAATGGGCCAGCGAAAAACAGCTGCGCACCCCGACAACGAAAATCCGTTCTGCCGCTTCCAGCAGGTCCACCGCCTCGCTCACCCGCTGGATATTCGCCTCGGAAAACAGCGCGTCGAGGTTCTTGTGGGCTGATTCGCGAATCCGGGCGGTCAGGGCCACCGTTCCCCCGGACCGGAGCTGTTTTGCCCGCGATCCGTACATGCCACCCTCGCCTCTCAGGGCCGCCTGGAACGCGGTTCGGCAAGGTTCGTAACCGGAAAACCCAAGCGCTACGGCCAGACGAAACACCGTGTTTGCATTGACATCGGCCCGTTTCGCAAGCGCCCGGACCGAGTGAAATGCCATCTCCTGCGGATGATCCAAAGCCCATGCAGCAAGGCGTGAAACCTTGGGGGACGCGGTGTGAACCTGTTCGGCCAAAGCCTGCCTGAGATCGTCGAGAGTCATGTCGAAGGGACCGTTACTGTTTCATTCTGGAACGTTTGATTTATGTCTTGACGAATTTCAATGATTTGTTTCACCTGACCCGCATCCGTGTTTCACTTCGGATCAATTGGGAGAGAATTCATGAACAAACACTTGGTTGGCGCCGTCGTGGCGGCCGCGACTGCATTTGGTGCGGGCGCTGTATCGGCACAGGATCAGACCTTCGTCACCATCGGCACCGGCGGCGTGACCGGCGTGTACTACCCGACCGGCGGCGCGATCTGCCGTCTGGTGAACCGGGGCCGGTCCGAGCATGGCATCCGCTGCGGCGTCGAATCCACCGGCGGCTCGGTCTACAACATCAACGCCATCCGTGGCGGTGAGCTGGAATTCGGCGTGGCCCAGTCCGACTGGCAGTACCACGCCTATAACGGCACCTCGCGCTTTGAAGAGCAGGGCGCCTTCGAGGGCCTGCGCGCCGTCTTCTCGGTGCATCCCGAGCCCTTCACCGTGGTCGCCCGCGCCGATGCCGGGATCGAGAGCTTCGAGGACCTGCAGGGCATGCGCGTGAATGTGGGCAACCCCGGTTCCGGTCAGCGCGGCACGATGGAAGTGCTGATGGAGGCCATGGGCTGGACGATGGACGACTTCGCCATCGCGTCAGAGCTTCAGGCCGCGGAACAGTCCCAGGCGCTGTGCGACAACAACATCGACGCGATGGTCTACACCGTCGGCCATCCCTCCGGGTCCATCCAGGAAGCCACCACCGCCTGTGACTCTGTCCTCGTGAACGTGACCGGCGACGCGGTGGACATGCTGGTTTCGGAAAACCCGTTCTACCGCACCGCCACCATCCCCGGCGGCATGTATCGCGGCAATGACGAAGACACGATGACCTTCGGTGTCGGCGCGACCTTCGTCACCTCCGCCGATGTGCCCGATGACGTGGTCTATGAAATCGTCCGCGCGGTGATGGAAAACATCGACCAGTTCCGCAGCCTGCACCCGGCCTTCGCCAATCTCGACCCGGCGGAAATGGCCAATGACGGTCTCAGCGCGCCCCTGCACCCCGGTGCCGAGCGCTACTACCGCGAGGCTGGCCTGATCGAGTGATCGGCCCCATCTGATCTGTCCCGCGGTGCCACTGCGTGCCGCGGGGCCCAAAAAGAATTCCGTTTCAAGGAAGTGATGAGGGTGGCGCGATGACCGAACCGACCGAGGGGCGCGAAGGGCGCCAGTTCTCTGACGAGGAACTACAGGATCTGGTCGCCAGCACCGACAGCGGTGCACGCGATCCATCCAATCGTTCCATCGCGCTGCTGATTTCGGGCCTGGCCCTTACGTGGTCGCTCTTCCAGCTCTGGATTGCGCAACCGCAGCTCTGGTTCGGGGAATATCTGCCGGTCCTCAACTCCTCGCAGACCCGGCCAATCCACCTGACTTTCGCCGTTCTGCTGGCCTTCATGGCCTACCCGGCTTTCAAATCCTCGCCCCGCCATCACATTCCGATTGTCGACTGGCTGCTGGCCTTGGCGGCAGGGGGCACCGCCTTTTACGTCTTCTGGTTCTCCGATGAACTGGCGCTGACCGCCCGATCCGGCCTGCCCACACAGACACAGGTGATCGTCGGCGCGATCGGCATGATGTGCCTGCTGGAGGCCAGCCGCCGCGCGCTTGGCCCGGCGTTGACCATCGTCGGATCGGTCTTCGCGCTTTATGGCTACATGGGGCAGGGCTGGCTGATCCCGGAACTGATTGAGCATGAAGGCATCTCCTTCACCTCGCTGATGAACGCGCTTTGGCTTGATACTGCTGGCGTCTTCGGCATTCCGCTTGGCGTTTCCACCGCTTTTGTCTTCCTCTTCGTCCTCTTCGGTTCGCTTCTCGATAAGGCGGGCGCGGGGAATTACTTCATCAAGCTGGCCTTCGCGGGGCTTGGCCATTTGCGCGGCGGGCCTGCCAAGGCGGCGGTTGTGGGCTCTGCCATGACCGGCCTGATTTCCGGCTCGTCCATCGCCAATGTGGTCACCACCGGCACCTTCACCATTCCCTTGATGAAGCGGGTCGGTTTCACCAATGAACAGGCCGGATCGGTCGAGGTCGCCTCTTCGGTCAACGGCCAGATCATGCCACCCGTCATGGGCGCCGCCGCCTTCCTGATGGTGGAATTCATCGGCATTTCTTATGTCGAGGTCATCAAGCACGCCTTCATCCCGGCGGTGATCTCCTACATCGCGCTGGTCTATATCGTGCATCTGGAGGCGCTGAAAAAGGACATGCCAGCCTTGGGAGAGGCCAAGAGCTTCACCGGCATGATCGTCAAGTTCTTCATCGGCTTCGCCGTCGCGGGTGCCGGGTTCACCGCGCTGATCTACGGTGTCGGCGCGCTCAAGGCCGCAACGCCCGCCCTGTCCGGCCCGATCATGATGGCGGTTCTGGCGGTGCTTTACCTGTGGCTCGTCTCCATCGCGGCCAAGCGCCCGGATCTGGAGGTCGACGATCCCAATGCCAAGGAGATCAAACTGCCCACGGTGGCAGAGGTCTATGCGACTGGTCTGCACTACATCCTGCCCATCGTGGTGCTGGTCTGGTTCCTGATGGTGGAACGCCAAAGCCCCGCGAAATCGGCCTTCTACGCTACCGGCCTGATGCTCTTCATCATCATCACGCAACGCCCCCTGAAGGCGATTTTCCGGGGGCAGGGCGGTCAGATGATGGCCGAGTTGAAGGGGGGCTTCGATGACCTGATCGACGGGCTGATCGCAGGCGCGCGCAACATGATCGGTATCGGCGTTGCCACGGCAGCCGCAGGCATCATCGTGGCCATCGTCACCAAGACGCCGATTGGCACCGAACTGGCCGGGCTCGTGGAACAGCTTTCGGGTGGCAGCCTGATCCTGATGCTGGTCTTCGTCGGGATCTTCTCGCTCATTCTCGGGATGGGCCTGCCGACAACCGCCAACTATATCGTCGTGTCTTCCCTCATGGCCTCGGTCGTTGTCTCGCTCGGCGCGCAGGAGGGGCTCATTGTGCCCCTGATCGCGGCGCATCTCTTCGTCTTCTATTTCGGCATCATGGCCGATGTGACACCACCCGTCGGGCTGGCCAGTTTCGCCGCCGCCGCCGTGTCCGGGGGCGATCCGATCAAGACCGGCTTCACCGCCTTCTTCTACAGCTTGCGCACCGTGGCGCTGCCCTTCCTGTTCATCTTCAACCCGACACTGATCCTCTATGGCGTCGATCTGGGCACCTGGGCGGGCTTCGGGCAGGCGGCGTTCATCTTCGTCATCGCCACTTTCGCGATGCTGCTCTTTGCCGCCGCAACCCAGGGCTATTTCCTGGCGAAAAGCCATATCCATGAAAGCGCCGCGCTCCTCCTTGTGGCCTTCACCCTCTTCGTGCCGAATGTCTGGCTCGACATGGTGCAACCGCCGTTCCGCGATGTGCCGCCAGCCGAGTTCGAAGCCGCCGTCGAGGCCGCCCATGACGGATCGTCCCTGCGCCTGCTGATCGAGGGGCCGGACTTCAACACCGGCGACATGACCTCCACCACCCTCGTCATGCAGATCGAGGGCGAGGGCAGCGCGGCAGAGCGCATCGACGCCAGCGGCCTGCTGCTCTTCCCCGATGGCGATGTGGTGCGGCTCGATGAACCGATGTTTGGTTCGGAAACCGCCGAGACCCTGGCCAATTTCGACTTCTACGCCGATGAACCCGTGCGCCTCGCCTCGGTCCAGACCGCCGCCGACCGCCTGCCCGCACAGATTTTCTACATCCCGGCCCTGCTGCTGCTCGGATTGGTTATCCTTCTGCAACGCCGCCGCCAGACCAAACCGGCTTTCTGAGGACCAGACCCATGTTCACATCCATCCTCCTGCCCATCGACCTGTCCGACGAGGCCACCTGGTCCAAGGCCCTGCCCGCCGCGGTGAAGCTGGCGCAATACGAGGGCGCAACGCTCCATATCGCCACCGTCGTCCCCGATTTCGGCATGTCCGTTGTGGGCAGCTACTTCCCCGAAGGGTTCGAAGAAAAGGCAATGCACGAGGTGGGCGAACGGCTGACCGGTTTCGTCAACCAGCATGTCCCTGACGGGATCGAGGTGCATCCCCATGTCCTGCATGGCCGCGTCTACGACCAGATCATCGAGGCCGCCAATCGCGTCGGCGCCGATGTGATCGTCATGGGCTCTCACCGGCCCGAACTGAAAGACTACCTGCTTGGCCCCAACGCCGCCCGCGTCGTGCGCCATGCCACCCAATCCGTTTTCGTCGTCCGCGGAGAATAGACCGATGACATCCCACATGTTCGGGCGTGGCCCCGGACCCCTTCCCACGGCTGTGCGCGGCGAAGGCTGCTATATCTATGACTCAGAAGGCCGCGCCTATCTCGACGGCTCGGGCGGCGCGGCGGTGTCCTGCCTCGGCCATTCGGACGCCGACGTGCGCGCCGCCATCCATACGCAACTGGACAAGATCGCCTTTGCCCATACCGGCTTCTTCACCTCCGAACCGGCAGAGGCGCTGGCCGACCTGCTGATCGCCCATGCCCCCGAAGGCATCGACAAGGTCTACCTTCTCTCCGGCGGGTCAGAGGCGGTGGAAGCCGCGATCAAGCTCGCCCGGCAATACCACCTCGAAACCGGCCAGCCACAGCGCCACAAGCTGATTGCACGGCGGCAGAGCTATCACGGCAACACGCTCGGTGCGCTGGCGGCGGGCGGCAATGCCTGGCGGCGGGAAAAATACGCGCCCCTTCTGGTGGAAACCCACCACATCATGCCCTGCTTCGAATATCGTGAGCGGCAGGAGGGCGAAAGCGAATGGGATTTCGGCCAGCGTGCTGCCAATGCGCTGGAAGAGGAAATCCTGCGCCAGGGGCCGGAAACCGTCATGGCTTTCATCGCCGAACCCGTGGTGGGCGCCACCGCAGGCGCGGTTCCGGCGGTAGACGGTTATTTCACGCGCATCCGGCAGATCTGCGACCAGTATGGCGTGCTGCTGATCCTCGATGAGGTCATGTGTGGCATGGGCCGGACCGGACACCTGTTTGCCTGCGAGGCAGATGGGATTTCCCCCGATATCGTCACCATCGCCAAGGGTCTCGGCGCGGGTTACGCCCCGATCGGCGCGATGCTCGCGTCCTCCAAGATCTATGAGGCCATCGAACAGGGCTCCGGCAGTTTCCAGCACGGCCATACTTATCACGGCCATCCGCTCGCCGCCGCTGCCGGTCAGGCTGTGGTCAATGCCATCGTCTCCCGCAACCTCTGCGACCGGGTCAAAGCGCAAGGCGAGGTGCTGCAGGCTGCCCTGCACGAGACTTTCGGCCAGCACGCCCATGTTGGTGACCTGCGCGGACGCGGGCTCTTCCGGGGGGTGGAGCTGGTCGAGGACCGGGCCACGAAACGCCCCTTCGATCCGGCCCGAAAGCTGCACCTGAAGGTCAAGAAGGCCGCCATGGCCGAGGGTCTCATCTGCTATCCGGCAGGCGGCACCGTGAACGGGCGCGAAGGTGACCACATCCTGCTCGCGCCCCCCTTCATCATTTCCGATGATCAGATCGGCGAGTTGGTGGGCAAGCTTTCCCGCTCCGTGGAAACCGCGCTCAACCAATGACCCGCCTCGCATCGCTGCCGCAGATCATGCTGGCCCCCAACGGGGCCCGCAAGACAAAGGCCGACCATCCTGCATTGCCGATGACCATCGCCGAGACGGTCGCCGCCGCCCGCGCCGCCCATGCCGAAGGCGCAGGCGCGCTCCACGCCCATGTGCGTGATGCGGAGGGCGGCCACAGCCTCGACGCAGGGCTTTACCGCGAACTCATCGCCGAAATGGCCCGCGCCGTTCCCGATATGCCCGTGCAGATCACCACCGAGGCCGCAGGCCGCTACAGCCCCGCCGATCAGCGCGCCGTGGTCCGGGCTGTGCGCCCCGAAGGTGTCTCTGTTGCGCTTGGCGAAATGTGGCCTGACTCCGGTCACGACCCGGATGCCAGCCGTTTCTATCACTGGGCGGCAGAGGCCGGCATCCCGGTGCAGCATATCCTCTATAGCCCCGCCGACGTGACGCGTCTGGCACAGCGCGTGGCAGCAGGCGCAATCCCCACGCCCCTGCAATTGCTCTTCGTGCTCGGCCGCTACCAACCACCGAAGCCCGCCATCCCGGACATGCTGACCGGGTTCCTGCGCGCTGTCCGAACGCTACCCGATATTCCCGATTGGGCCACCTGCGCCTTCGGTCCCGGCGAAACCGCCTGCCTCCTTGCGGCGATCAGGGCGGGTGGCAAAGCCCGCATCGGTTTCGAAAACAACCTCATAGGCCCCGACGGCACTCGCGCGCCGGATAACGCCGCAAGGGTGGCGGATCTGGTCCGCAGGCTGCAGGTCTCACGTCAACTCTCCAGGCGAAACCACGCCCCTCCCGAAGCGTCATCGCCGATCTGAACCGCCTTCACCACCGATTAACCTTAACGCGCCCCGCCTTTCATCTTGGCGACAAATACCTCCGCCGGAGGCATCCCTCCCCATCCACCAGTTCAACCGCCAGTGATGGCAGGCCAACCCCGATCCCCTCCGATCCGATGCGCCCACCTCTCACCCCGCGCGGGGGAAGGGCCTTCGAAGGCCCTTTCAAAGAGGTTTCGAAACCTCTTCCCCCGCAAGCGGCAAGGTCTTGCAACAGGTCCGGCCCCGTCTCCGGAATCCGGGCTTTGTCTGCACGAGGGGTGTACGGGGGGTGTACAAGTGGTGTACGCCCGGCGCCCCCCTGATCTCAGGTCAGAACGCCTGATCCTTCACTGCCTCCATCGAGACATGGGTCGAAGTATGACCAACGAAGGGCAGGGTGGAAATCACCTCTCCCAAAACCCGCCGATAGTCACGGATGTCACGTGTGCGCACCTTCAGAAGATAGTCGAAGGCGCCTGCGATCATATGTGCCTGCTCGATCTCCGGTACCTTCAGCGCGGCGGCATTGAACGCCTTCAGCGCATCCTCCGTCGTATCCGTCAACCGCACCTCCACGAAGGCCACATGCTCCTGCCCCAGCTTCGCCGGATCCACCACCGCCCGAAACCCCCGGATCACCCCATCCTTGCGCAGCCGGTTCACCCGCATCTGACACGGTGTCTTGGACAACCCGATCTTCTGGGCGATCTCGGTGACCGGCATGCGCCCGTCGCTCAGCAGCAGGGAAACGATCTTTCTGTCGAAGCGGTCAAGTTGACTTTCCATGTGCCCTCTTGCGATTTTTCGGCCTCAAATTGCCACCGCAATAGGGCGATCCGTCGGATTATTCAACAAGGAAAGGCAACCTGACTTTGACGAAGATGCTAGATTTGGCCATCCCTTCACCTTGAGGTTCGCCATGTCTCCCCTTGCCGATCTGCGTCAGGCCATCCGTGCCGACCACCTGGCCGATGAGGCCCTGCTTATCGACCGATTGACCCGCGCCCACGCGCCCGACAAAGCCGCCCGCGCCCGCATGGCCGCTTCTGCAGCCGAGCTTGTCAATGCCATCCGCAATGACAGCAAACCGGGCCTCATGGAGGTGTTCCTGGCCGAATACGGGTTGTCGACCGAAGAAGGCGTCGCGCTCATGTGTCTGGCCGAGGCGCTGCTCAGGGTGCCCGACGCGGACACCATGGATGCACTGATCGAAGACAAGATCGCACCGTCGGAATGGGGCAAGCATCTGGGCCGCTCCACGTCTTCACTGGTCAACGCGTCGACCTGGGGGCTGATGCTGACCGGCAAGGTGTTGAAAGAAAACGCCGAACCCGGCCTGACCGCGACCCTGCGCGGGGCCGTGAAGCGCTTGGGCGAGCCGGTGATCCGTGTCGCCGTGGGTCGTGCGATGAAGGAAATGGGCCAGCAATTCGTGTTGGGCGAAACCATCGGCGAGGCCGTCAAGCGCGGCAGGACCCGCACCGCGCAGGGCTTCACCTATTCCTATGACATGCTGGGTGAGGCCGCGATGACGGCCCATGACGCCGACCATTTCTTTGACGCCTACAAGGAGGCCATCGCCAAGCTGGCAACCGAAGCCAAACATGATGACATCCGCGCCAATCCCGGCATCTCGATCAAGCTGTCGGCGCTGCATCCGCGCTATGAGGAAAACAAGTCGGATCGGGTCATGACCGAACTGGTCCCCCGTGTATTGGAGCTTGCGCAGGATGCCAAATCCGCCGGTATGGGCCTCAATATCGACGCGGAAGAGGCGGATCGCCTGGATATCTCGCTCGACGTGATCGAGGCGGTTCTGCGCGACGAAAGCCTCGCCGGATGGGACGGGTTCGGCGTGGTGGTACAGGCCTATGGCAAGCGCGCGCCGGGTGTGATCGACTGGCTGCATGCGCTGGCCAGTGAGCTTGACCGCAAGATCATGGTCCGCCTCGTGAAAGGTGCCTACTGGGACACGGAAATCAAGCGCGCGCAGGTCGAGGGGTTGCCGGGTTTCCCTGTCTACACCCGCAAACCGGCGACCGACGTGGCCTATCTGTGCTGCGCGCGGAAATTGCTTGGCTATTCCGACCGCATCTATGCGCAATTCGCCACCCACAACGCCCATTCGGCGGCGGCGATCCTCGACATGGCCGAGGATTTCGACGCCTTCGAATTTCAGCGCCTGCACGGCATGGGCGAGGCGCTGCATGACATCCTGCACAAGCGCAACGCCACCCGCTGCCGGATCTATGCGCCGGTCGGTGCGCATCGGGATCTGCTGGCCTATCTCGTCCGGCGGCTTCTGGAAAACGGGGCGAACAGCAGCTTCGTCAACCAGATCGTGGACGAGGATGTACCCGCAGAGGTGGTCGGTGCCGACCCGTTCGAGCAACTGGAGGAAGCCGCGAAAACCCCTGCGCCGGGTGTCATCGCGCCGCCGCAGCTTTTCGGAAAGCGGCGCAATTCCAAAGGGTTCGACCTGCATTCCCGCGATGATCTTGCCGCGATTGAGGCCGCGCGCGCGCCTTTCGCGGATCGTCAGTGGCAGGCCGAACCGCTGCTGGCCGGGCCGGTGCAGGGCGAGGCCGCGATGGATGTGGTGAACCCCGCCAAGCCGGGCGATATCGTGGGCCGCGTGTCCGAGGCGACGGAGGCGGATGTGGAGACCGCGCTCAACGCCGCGCGCATCTGGGACGCGCCAGCGGCAGATCGCCGGGCCGCGCTGCTGAAAGCCGCCGATCTTTATGAAGAGCATTTTGGCGAGATCTTCGCGGTATTGACGCGAGAGGCCGGAAAGACCCTGATGGACGGCGTGGCCGAGCTGCGCGAGGCGGTGGATTTCCTGCGCTACTACGCGGAGCAGGCGACAGAGGACGCCCCGCGAGGCATCTTCACCTGCGTTTCCCCCTGGAACTTCCCGCTGGCCATCTTTACCGGTCAGATCGCGGCGGCCTTGGCGGCGGGCAATGCGGTGCTGGCGAAACCGGCGGAGACCACGACGCTGATGGCCAGCATCGGCGTGCGGTTGATGCATGAGGCGGGCGTTCCCGTCCACGCGCTGCAACTGCTGCCGGGCAAGGGCAGCCGTATCGGCGGGCTGCTGACGGGCGACAGCCGCGTGGCGGGGGTGTGCTTCACCGGCTCGACCGCCACCGCGCAGCGCATCAACCGGGCGATGGCGGACAAGGTCGCGCCGCATGCGCCGTTGATTGCTGAAACGGGTGGTCTGAACGCGATGATCGTGGATTCCACCGCGCTGCCGGAACAGGCGGTGCGCGATATCGTGGCGTCCAGCTTCCAGTCGGCAGGCCAGCGCTGTTCGGCTCTGCGCTGCCTTTACGTGCAGCAGGATATCGCGCCATCGTTCCTGAAGATGCTGAAGGGCGCGATGGATGAGCTGACGGTTGCCGACCCATGGGATCCGGCCACCGATGTGGGACCGATCATCTCGGTCCCGGCGCGCGATGATATTGCGGGATACGTGGCGAAAGCCCGTGCCGAGGGTCGGGTGTTGCACGAGGTTGCAGCGCCAGAAGAGGGGTCATTCCTTGCCCCGGTTGCGATCAAGGTCAACGGCATCGCAGAGATGGAGAAAGAGGTGTTCGGCCCGGTCCTTCATGTTGCGACTTTCAAGGCGACCGAGATCGACCGGGTGATTGCCGACGTGAATGCCAAGGGCTTCGGCCTGACCTTCGGGTTGCACACCCGCATTGACGACCGCGTGCAGCACATCACCGAGGCGGTGAAGGCGGGCAATATCTACGTCAACCGCAACCAGATCGGGGCCATCGTGGGCAGCCAGCCTTTCGGGGGCGAGGGGCTGTCGGGCACCGGGCCCAAGGCGGGCGGGCCTGCCTATGTGGCCCGGTTCCGTGCGGTCAGCACCCCCACGGCGCCTGCGCGGGGCGGCAAGGGTGCGGACCCCGTGCAGGTACAGGCGGCGCTGGACAGGGCGGTGACGGACACGCTGAAGCGACGCAACACCGAGAGCCTGCCGGGCCCCACGGGTGAATCGAACCGCCTGTCGATCTTCCCGCGCGGCACGGTCCTGTGCCTTGGCCCGACCGAGGAAGCGGCGGCCGAACAGGTGCGCATTGCCGAATGGGCGGGATGCAAGGCCGTGGCCGTGGCCCCCGGTGCGGAAATCGACGGGGTGTTGCAGGCCGAGGCGCTGACCGATCTGCAAGGCTTCGCCGTCGTTGCCTATGATGGGCCGGAGGAGCCTGCCCGCGCGATCCGCACGGCGTTGGCGGCGCGCGAGGGGCGGCTTATCCCGCTTGCCTCCCGCGCCGATCTGGCCGCCATGTGCCGGCTGGAACGGCATGTCTGCATCGACACCACGGCGGCGGGGGGCAATGCCTCGCTTCTGGCGGCGGCAAGCTGACGGGTGGGGCCTTAGCGGCCCCGCCACACCATCACCGATTTCACCGCCTCGGGGATCAGGACCAGCGGCAGGGCCAGAAGGCCGATCATCTGCCAGTGCGCGACCCCGAGCGGCACGGTGCCAAGCAGCAGTTGCAGGGGCGGCCAGTAGACGGCGGCGACCTGCGCGGCCAGCATCGCCACAAGCGCCAGCAGCAGCAGCGGGTTGGAGACCAGCCCGATCTTCCAGCAGGGTTGCCGGAACGACCGGAAGGCGAAGACGCTCATCTTCTCGAAAACGACGATGGCGGTGAAGGCGGCGGTGCGGGCGAGGTCCTCACCCTGCGGCAAGAGCGTGTAGAACACCCACAGCCCGGCGGTGCCCGCATAGGCCCCGAAGGCGAGGATCATGGCCAGCCCCGCAGGCCCGACGATCCCTGCCTTCATCGGGCGGGGCGGGTCCTCCATCTGGTCCTTGGTGGCCTTCTCCAGCCCGAGCGCAACGGCGGTCACGCCATCGGTGATGAGGTTCATCCACAGGATCTGGGTGGCCAGCAGAATGAGAGGGCCGCCGAGGTAGAGGTTGACAAGGATCGCCACGACCTCGCCCGCGTTGGAGGACAGGAGATAGCGCACGAAGCGCTGCACGTTCTCGAACTGCCGCCGCCCTTCGCGGACAACCCGAACGATGGTGGCAAAATTGTCGTCGAGCAGCACCAGATCGGCGGCGTCCTTGGCCACGTCGGTGCCGCGAATGCCCATGGCGACGCCGATATCGGCGCGTTTCAGGGCGGGCGCGTCGTTCACTCCGTCGCCCGTCATGGCCACGATCTGACCCTCGGCCTGCAACGCCTCGACCAGCCGCATCTTGTGGGCAGGCGCGGTACGGGCGAAGACCACGTCCTGCGCCAGCAAGGCGCGCAGGTCGTCATTGCTCGCTGCGTCCACCCGGTCACCCGTCACCACCTGCGCAACCGGCAAGCCGACCTGCCGCGCGATGGCCTGCGCCGTGACCGGGCTGTCGCCGGTGATCATGATCACACGGATACCGGCGGACCGGCAGGCAGAGACGGCGGCGGGCACTTCGGGCCGGGGCGGGTCGATCAGGCCCACGAGGCCCAGAAAGGTCAGGTCTTCCTCCGCCGCGCCCTCGCCCGCGACGGGGGCAGAGGCCAGCGCGATGACCCGCAGCCCCTCGCCCGCCATGTCCGCATAGGCGGTTTCGATTATCTGTCGGTTAGGGTCGGTCATGGGCACCGGGCCGTCCGGCCCCGCCACATGGGAACAGACGTCGAGGATCGCCTCGGGCGCGCCCTTGGCGTAGAGCACCGGGCCGCCATTGCAGGTGGAGACCACGCTCATCCGCTTGCGCTCGGACGAAAACGCCTGTTCCGACAACACGCAGGCCGGGTCGGGCAGGGGCGCCCACCCCTTGTAGGCCAGCGTCATCAACGCGCCTTCCGTGGGTTCGCCCACCATCTGCCACTGCCCGGCCTTCTGCCGCAGGCTGGCATGGTTGCAGACCATCGCGCAGTCCAGCAGCTCGGACAGAACCGGGTCAGCGCCATGGCGCAGGGGGCCGTCCCGCCCTTCGATCCTGCCAGATGGGTCGTAGCCGGTGCCAGAGACCTTCAAGACCCGGTCGTCTGGCAACCATACTCTTGCTGCCGTCATCTTGTTTTCCGTCAGGGTTCCGGTCTTGTCGGTGCAGATGACGGATGCCGCGCCGAGCGTCTCGACCGCCTGCAAGCGCCGGGCCAAGGCGTGATGGCGGACCATGGCCGCAGCCCCGAGCGCCAGGGTGATCGTGACGACGGCGGGCAGGCCCTCCGGCACGATGGCGACGGCCAGCGACAGGCCGGTCATGAACATGTCCAGCAGGTCTTGCCCCACAGCCAGCCCCGCCGTGATGACCGCCGCGCCGAGCGCGATCGCGGCGAATCCCATCTGCCGGGCCAGAACGCCCAGTTGCCGGGTCAGGTGGGTCTGCTTTTCGCCAACCGATCCCGTCAGTTCCGCGATCTGGCCGAACTGGGTGCGGCTGCCGGTGGCGGTCACGATCCCCTCGGCCCGGCCTGCCACGACCGAGGTGCCCATGTGGACCGTCGCATCCTCGCCCGATTTGTCGACGGGCAGGGATTCCCCGGTCAGCACGCTTTCATCGAGTTTGAGTTGCAACGCGATGTGAAGGGCAATGTCTGCCGGCACCCGGTCGCCTGCCTCCATCACCACCAGGTCGCCGGGCACGATGGCCGATGTCTCGATCATCTGCTGCTGACCGTCGCGCACCACCCGCGTCTTGGGGTCCAGCATTCGGCGCAACGCGGCAAGCGCGGTTTCGGCCCGCCATTCCTGAACGAAACCAAGGACGCCGTTCAGCACAACCACCAACCCGATGGCCAGCGCGTCAATCACCTCGCCTAGCGCCGCTGCGATGATCATGGCCGCGATCAGCACCAGCACCAGAAACCCCGTGAACTGGCGCGCGAAGATGCGCAGAGGCGAAATCGCCTGCGCCTCGGCCAGCCGGTTGGGGCCGTGCTCCGCCAGGCGGCGGGCGGCCTCGGCACTGGTCAGGCCGGTGGGGGCGGGCTGGGTCATGGCGCGTGGTCCTCTGCGGTCCGGGGCAGGCTAGGGTGTCGCGCGGCGCGGCACCTTGACGGATATCAAGCCGGGCCGGGCTTGCCCCCGCCGCGATATCCCGCGATGAAGGGGAAAAGGCGCACGCGCGCCGCATCAGGAGGGATGAGACATGGCGAAAGTGGCGTTTCTGGGTCTGGGTGTGATGGGCTACCCGATGGCGGGGCATCTGCAGGCGGCGGGGCATGAGGTGACAGTCTATAACCGCACCACCGCGAAGGCGGAAAAATGGGCAGCACAGCATGGCGGCGCCCATGGCGCGACCCCGCGCGAAGCCGTGGCCGGTTGCGATTTCGTAATGGCCTGTGTCGGCAATGACGACGACCTGCGGTCCGTGGTCCTGGGAGAGGACGGGGCGTTTGCGGGCATGAAAGAGGGCGCGATCTTCGTCGATCACACCACGGTGTCGGCCATCGTGACGCGCGAGCTGGCCGAGGTTGGCACCGAAAAAGGCATCGCCTGGGTCGATGCGCCGGTCTCGGGCGGGCAGGCGGGGGCCGAGAACGGCCAGCTCGCCATCATGTGCGGCGGCAATGACGTGCCATATGCGGCGGCGGTTCCGGTGATGGATGCCTATGCCAAGGCGATCGAGCATTTCGGACCTGTCGGGTCCGGCCAGATCACCAAGATGGTCAATCAGGTCTGTATCGTGGGCGCGGTGCAGAGCATCTCCGAGGGGCTGTACTTTGCCATGAAGGCGGGTCTCGACGCCAAGAAGGTGGCCAATCTGGTTTCCCAGGGCGCGGGCGGGTCGTGGCAGCTGGCCAATCGCGCCGAAACGATGGTGGATAATCATTTCGAGCATGGCTTTGCCGTCGACTGGATGCGCAAGGATCTGGGCATCGCGCTGGAACAGGGCAAGGAGATGGGCCTCTCGCTGCCGGTCACGGCGCTTGTCGACCAGTTCTATGCCGAGGTGCAGCAGCTTGGCGGTGGCCGTTGGGACACCTCCAGCCTGATCCAGCGGTTCCGCAAGATGAACGGCGAAGAGATCTGAGACCACGGGCAAAGGACAAGGCAGCGTGAGCGTCAATCTGGGCGATCTGTGGGATGGGGCGTGGCACGGGTTCGATGCCGTGATCGACGTGCGCGCGCCCGCCGAGTTCGCCGAGGACCACCTGCCTGGCGCAATTACCCTGCCTGTCCTGTCGGATGAGGAACGCGCCCGTGTGGGCACGATCTACAAGCAGGTCAGCCCCTTTGATGCCCGCAAGATCGGCGCGGCTTTGGTCGCCCGCAATGCCGCGGCGCATATCGAAAGCCAGCTCATGGACAAGCCCGGCGGCTGGCAACCGCTGGTCTATTGCTGGCGCGGCGGACAGCGGTCCAATTCCTTCGCGACGATCCTGCGCCAGATCGGCTGGCGGGTGGAGGTGCTGGAGGGCGGCTATCGCAGCTACCGCCGCGCGGTGGTTGATGCGCTTTACCACAAGGGGTTGCCCTTCCGGCTGATCCGGCTCGACGGCAATACCGGCACCGCCAAGACCGCGCTTCTGCCCCTCCTGAAGGATCGAGGGGTGCAGGTCGTGGACCTTGAGGGGCTGGCCGGTCATCGCGGGTCGATCCTGGGGGCGGTCACTTGCGGGCAGCCGTCCCAGAAGGGTTTTGAATCGGGGCTGATCACCGCGTTCCAGGGCCTCGACCCGGCCCGGCCCGTGGTGGTGGAGGCGGAATCGGCCCGCATCGGCGCGCTGCGCCTGCCGCCGGCCCTATGGCACGCCATGATCCGCGCGCCTCGTGTCGAGATCGGGGCCCCCGTGCCGGTCCGCGCGGCCTATCTGGCGCGCGCCTATGCGGACCTGTTGGCCGATCCCGACGAGTTGACGCGCCTGCTGGAGGGTCTGCGGGCCCTTGTCGGGGCAGAGCGTGTGGCAGAGTGGGGAAAAATGATCGCGGCGCAGAACTGGCATGCGCTTGCAGAAGGGCTGGTCGTGCACCACTACGATCCCGCCTATTCCCGCGCCCGCAAGCGCGACGATGCGCCAACCGCCGCTGTGGTCGAGGCCACAGAGCTGACCGAGGACGCCTTGCCGGATCTGGCCGACCGGCTGGCGCGGGTGTTAGGCGATATCGATCCGGGATGACCCCTCGGTGATCTCTCCGATCTCGACAGCCGGAACCCCGATATCCTGCAAGGCGCGAAACACCTGATCCGCCTTGTCGGCCGGCACCGCTGCCAGCAATCCACCCGAGGTTTGCGGATCGAAAAGGATCGGGTCGGCAAGCCCATTGATCGCCCCCAGAACCGCCGCTTCGTTCGCCCCGTGAATGGTTGACCGCAGGCCCGTGGCCAGCAGGTCGTTCGCGCCGGGCAGAACCGGGACGCTGGCCTGATCCAGCCGGGCCGCGACGCCCGACGCTTCGCAGATGTTCCACAAATGCCCGGCAAGCCCGAAGCCGGTCACATCGGTCATTGCGGTCGCATGCGGGGCGAGGATACGCGCGGCATTGCCCGAACTTGTGGCCATCTGTGCCCAAGCCCCCGCCACGACATGCCCCGGTGCTTCAAGCTGCATCTCCGCCGCCAGAATGACGCCCGTGCCAAGCGGTTTCGTCAGCAACAGCCGATCCCCGGGCCGCGCCCCCGCCAGCGTGATCGCAGGCCCGTCCAGCAGCCCCGTTACCGTGAACCCGATGGTCAGCTCATCGCCCATGGAGCTGTGGCCGCCGACGATCTCGGCCCCCTCTGCGGCAAACACGTGCGCAGCCTCGGCCATGATCTCCGCCATCCAGCGGCTTTGCAGTTCGGGCGACAGGCGCGGCAGGATCAGCGTCGCCAGCGCCGACTGGGGCTGTGCCCCCATGGCCCAACAATCCCCAAGTGCGTGAATGGCGGCAATCCGCGCTTGCAGGGCATGGTCGTTTGTGAAGCCGCGCAGATGGTCGGTGGTCAGGACCTGCCGCGCCGCGCCGATCTGCAGAACGGCGGCGTCATCACCGGGGTCCGACAGCACATCGGACCGGGTTCGGGCAGGCAGCGAGGCGAGCGCCGATTTCAGACTGCCC
>NZ_JASHJX010000020.1 GCF_030732985.1 Nioella sp. MMSF_3534 | reverse complement strand
TGCGGGGGGAGACGGGGGAGTAGGGGGTGTGATGAGTGCTTGACTCCCTGTAAGACAATGCAAGCTTATAGGGTAACCTCGATTTCAAGCACCAGCTTGGTACCGTCAGGTTGAAGCGATGTCTTTCTACGCTTCGAAGTTTCAGTATTTAGGATTGCCTTAAGAGGCGGTTGATATATATGGCAACACTGGTAGAGTTATGTGAGTCTGGAGAGCTGGTTCAGTTGGAGGTGCCACTAGCGGCGCATGAGCTACCCATGAGGCGGCTCTTCGCAATCCCTAGCTTCGTTCGGTGGCTGGAGGAGTCATTGGGTGATATTGAACATGATGACCTGTACTCGGATCAAACACCCCTTGAACAGGTGGACTCACTTTTTTTCGAGTACATTTCCGGTGCAGTATTCAGCACAGATAGAAGATTCAAAAAACTGTCTAGCACTCCAGACCACGGAATCTGGGAGTTGAAGTCAGATGATGTGAGGATATTTGGGTGGATACCGGAAAAGGATGCGTATGTTTGCTGCTTCGGAGATTCGGCAGATAGGGTGAAGCTGCTTAATACTTATGGACGATACATCGCTCAATCGGCGTTCGTCCGGGATAATATAAACTTAGATGAACCAAAGTGTGTGATGAGCTCGGAGTATGATGATGTCATATCGACTGAAGATTGACCCAAAAAGCGCAAAGGTTTCCCGCTTTCTTTCGAAAGTAAATAGCCTTATTCAATCTGAGTTTATTAAATCTGGGATGACTCAGAAAGAGCTTGCGGAGCGGATTGGAGCTGATCGATCTATTGTCAATAGAAGACTGAAGAGCAAATCTAACCTAACATCCAGGTCAATTGCGGAGTTTGCATTTGCCTTTGGTAAAGACATAGAAATAAAGTTTGTTGATCCGCCTGTACGCAAGGGGTCTAATTATGAGAGAACGCCTGAAGGGAAGTATGTGGTTGGATCCCATGATCAAGCTAATGATTCCAATGATATTCTACATGAGTCGGCAGTCTCGCATTCGACGAGCGCGACGTTTCTTGTGAATAAGGTATCTGCCTGATGATGCCTTATGGCTTTACTGTTTTCTGCGATGACATTAGACAAGAGGTCAATGGAAAGACAACTCTTGTAGGTTGCTATTCTGGAGATATGAACTTTAGCAAGCCGGCACCGGCGAGGGTTGCTAATCTTTGTGCATATATAAACATCAGAATTCCAAATGGAACTCGATTTGAGGCCATCCATGTCTGGGCGAATCATCAGCAGGGCGAGGATGTTAAGACCATTTTTTCTGCCGAGATTGAGGTCGAGTCGCTTGAAGGGGTGGCAGATATGCCTGATGGAGCGGAATATGTTTCCATAATAATTCCATGCCAGTGGACACCATTTGAGGCTCGGGAATCGGGTCGTTTAAGTATCAGGGCGCGGTTTGATGACGGAGATGAACTCAAACTGGATACTTTAAACATTAGGTTTCCGGTTGAGTAGCAGAAGGCTGGAAACTTCCCCCCCTAAACCACAACCTCCACCCGTTCCTGTTCCCCAACCCCGAACACCCGTTTATACCGGGCGATCTCGTCTGCTGGCCCCATGGCCTTCTCGGGGTTGTCCGAGAGCTTCACCGTGGGCCGCCCGTTGGCCGCCACAGCCTTGCACACCAGCGAAAACGGCGCCAGCGCGTCGTCGGGGACCAGCCCGCGGAAATCATTGGTCAGCAGCGTGCCCCAGCCAAATGACACCCGCACGCGACCGGCAAACTGCGCCTGAAGCTCCTCTATCTTTTCCACGTCCAGCCCGTCGGAGAAGATGACGAGTTTCTGGCGCGGGTCCTCGCCGCGCGACTTCCACCAGTCGATGGCGATCTCGGCCCCCGTCGCGGGGTCGCCTGAATCGATGCGGATGCCGGTCCAGCCCGCCAGCCAGTCGGGGGCGTTTTTCAGGAAGCCCTCGGTCCCGTAGGTGTCGGGCAGGATGATGCGCAGGTTGCCCGAATGCTCCTCATGCCAGTCGGCGAGCACGTCATAGGGGGCGCGGGCGAGGTCTTCGTCGGACTCGGTCAGCGCGGCGTAGACCATGGGCAGTTCGTGGGCGTTCGTCCCGATGGCCTCGATATCGCGCTTCATGGCGATGAGGCAGTTGGAGGTGCCGACGAATTTCTCGCCCAGCCCCTCCATCATCGCCTGCACGCACCAGTCCTGCCACAGGTAGGAATGGCGGCGGCGAGTGCCGAAATCGGCGATGCGCAGGTCGGGGAGGTGGCGGAGGCGTTCGACCTTCTGCCACAGATGCGTCATGGCGCGGGCGTAGAGCACTTGCAGCTCGAACTTGCCCATATGTTGCAGGACGGCGCGGCCGCGCAGTTCCATCAGAACGGCAAGCGCGGGGATTTCCCACAGCATGACCTCGGGCCAGTTGCCCTCGAAGGTCAGCTCGTACTGGCCGTCGCGCTTTTCAAGGTGATAGGCGGGCAGGCGCAGTTTCTCGAACCAGTCCATGAATTCGGGCGTGAACATCTGGCGCTTGCCGTAGAACATGTTGCCGCGCATCCAGGTGCTTTCGCCGCGGGAGAGGGAGAGGGAGCGGATGTGGTCCAGCTGTTCGCGCAGCTCGCCCTCGTCGATGAGGTCGGCCAGCGGGATGCGGGTGGTGCGGTTGATGAGGCTGAAGGTCACCTGCGTGTCGGGCTTGTTGCGGAACACAGACTGGCACATCAGCAGTTTGTAGAAATCGGTGTCGATGAGGGAGCGGACGATCGGGTCGATCTTCCACTTGTGATTGTAGACGCGGGTGGCGATGTCGACCATTTCTCAAACTCCTGTGCGCAGAAGCCGTTAGAGCAAAGCAGGCGGGGGGAGGGCAAGGTTTCTCTGTGACAGGGCCGGGAAAGAGGATAGGGGACGGGTATGACCGACACGTTCGATATCTTTCTGGTGGCCCCGCCGGGGCTTGAGGGCACTCTGGCAGAGGAGGCGCGCGAGGCGGGGTTCTCTGGCATCCAAGCGGTGCCGGGCGGGGTGGAGATCACGGGCGACTGGCCCGAGGTCTGGCGCGCGAACCTGTGTTTGCGGGGACCGGCGCGGGTGCTGGTGCGGGTGGCGGAGTTTCGGGCGATGCATCTGGCGCAGCTGGACAAGCGGGCGCGCAAGGTGGATTGGGCGGCGGTGCTGCGGGCGGATCGGCCCGTGAAGGTGGAGGCCACCTGCCGCAAGTCGAAGATCTACCACGCCAAGGCCGCCGTTCAGCGGGTGTCGCGTGCCATCAATGAAACGCTCGGCTGTCCGATCAGCAATGAGGCCGAAATCGTCGTGAAGGTCCGCATTGACGATGACCTCTGCACCATCAGCCTCGATACGACGGGCGAGGCGCTGCACAAGCGTGGCCACAAGCCCGCTGTGGGCAAGGCCCCGATGCGGGAGAATTTGGCGGCGCTCTTCCTGCGGCAATGCGGATTTGACGGGACGGAACCGGTCGTCGATCCGATGTGCGGATCAGGAACTTTCCCGATTGAGGCCGCCGAGATCGCAGGCGGGCTTTTTCCGGGCCGGTCGCGGGGCTTTGCCTTCGAGGAGCTGGCGGGGTTCGATCCGGGGGCCTTCGGCGCGATGAAGGCCGGGGGCAAGGTGGTCACGCCGGAGGCCCGGTTCTACGGCTATGACCGCGATGCAGGCGCGGTGAAGAATGCCGCCGAGAATGCGGACCGGGCAGGCGTCGGCGCGTTCTGCCAGTTCGCCCGGCAGGCGGTCAGCGATCTGGAACCGCCGGAGGGGCCGCCGGGGCTGGTCATCGTCAACCCGCCCTATGGGGAGAGGATTGGCAACCGGAAGCTGCTGTTTTCCGTCTACGGCGCGCTTGGCAAGACCTTGCTGGACCGCTTCGGCGGCTGGCGTGTGGGGCTGGTGACCAGCGATGGCGGGCTGGCAAAGGCAACCGGGCTGCCGTGGCTGCCGACAGAACCCCCCGTGGCCCATGGCGGGCTGAAGGTGACGCTGTGGCGGACGGGGCCTCTGGCCTGATCACCTGCCCGCCCTGCCCTCGCGGCCATGGCCCAAGAGAAACCCCATCTGCCGACCAGGATCTGCGCCACCTGCGGGTGCCCGTTTGACTGGCGGATGAATTGGGTGAAGGTCTGAGACGGGGGGATCTGTTACCCGGATGGTGCCGGAAGGCGCGCGCCGGTGTCGGATCTTGCCCCGCTGGTGACGAGCGCTGAATCGCGCCGCCTTCGGTTGCAGGTTTTCTGGCATAGCTGGTGTGACATCCTTGGTGACAAGATCATGTTTGGAATGGATCTGCAGGAGACCGGATGTGCCGATTGTCAAAGCGAAGAACCCGGTTGACGCCTATCGCGCATGGGCGTCGGCGTCCGATGTCAGTGAGCTGAGCGGCCGCGCTCATCGGAGCTACCTGACGGAGTTCGTTTCCGAACGTATCCTCGCGGCGGTGAAGCTGCGCGAAGAGGCTTCGCTTCTGGATGTCGGGTGCGGTGACGGGACATTGCTGATCATGGCGCGCCGATCCGGTGCACGTGGTCGTCTGGCCGGTGTGTTGCCCTCGTCTGAAGAGGTCGACCGGGTGCGGCACCGTCTGGACAGCGAACATCCGGGCAGTTCGATCGCAGTAACGCAAGGTTTTGCCGACGCGCTTCCCGTCCCGGATGGCTCGGTCGACTGCCTTGTCTGCAACGGGGTTCTGCATATCGTGGGGTCGGACGAGGAAAGCGTAGGCAGGGCCATCGCGGAGATCGCCCGCGTGACTGTCGCGGGCGGGACGATCTATATCGGTGAGGTGCCGGACCGAGACGAATTCGCCGGAGAGGATTATGGTTCCTCCCTGCCAGATTACCTGCGCGGTGTGTATCGCCACCAGGGCTTTGGACATCTGTTGAAAGCCCTGCGCAAACTGATGGCGTCCGTCCTTGGGTCGAGACCGTTCGTTTACGGATTGTATTCGTGCTATTTCAGCCCCCCGGAGACATTCACCAAGCTTCTGGAACGGCACGGCATTCAGGTTGAATGCCACGCAAGGCATCAAGTCCTGAAACGAAAGGGCCGCGTCGTCGATAGCCCCAGCCGGTGGAACTACCTGTGTCGGAAGGCCTGAACACTGGCCAATTGGCCGTCGCTTGGCGCGCCGGGGCCGGGTGGGCGCGCGAGTCCGCGGATTGACGCAGCGGTCTGCCGAATTGCCCAGCTTGCAGGCGAAGGACCAAAGCCGCGACCGAATACAGGAGGAGAGGACTGAGCTGACGGAACCGCTTTGGAGGATCAAGTTGACCGCGCAGGATCGCTTGAGCCCAGCGCCCGCGTTCCTGAACTCTCTGGTGTGGCATTCCCTGTGAAGCGAAGAGTTCGAGACGCACTGGATACTTGCCAACTGCCATCGACCATGGGAGCCTCATTCATCGGATCGGTCGGTGGGAGAGCAGCGATGCAGAATTCAAACGTCATCTGGGAAAAGGTGGATCAGCACAAGGAAGACCTGATTACACTGTCGGATCGTGTCTTTGACATGCCGGAAACCCTATACAACGAGTACCGGTCCGTTGCTGAACACAAGGCGATGCTTGCACAGAAGGGTTTTCGCATAACCGAACACGCTGCCGGCATTCCAACGGCTGTTGTAGGCGAAGCCGGTGAAGAAGGACCGGTCATTGCGATACTCGGCGAGTTCGATGCGCTGCCTTATCTCAGCCAGGAGCCCGGTGTTGCAGAACCACGCCCTCAGGAAGCCGGCGGAAACGGCCATGGCTGTGGACATAACCTGTTGGGCGCTGCCGCCCTGCTTGCCGCGACGGCCGTCAAGGACTGGATAGAGGATAACGGGCTGAGGGCACGGGTCCGCTATTATGGATGCCCGGCGGAAGAAGGCGGTGCGGCCAAGGCCTTCATGGTGCGTGACGGGCTGTTCGACGATGTCGATGCGGCGATATCCTGGCACCCGGCCACGTTTACCGCCGTGAACAGGGCAAACTCGCTGGCCAACACCCGGATCGACTTCACCTTCCACGGCAAGGCAGCACATGCCGCAGGCGCACCCGAACTGGGCCGCAGCGCGCTGGACGCCGTGGAACTGATGAATGTCGGCATCAATTACATGCGCGAACACATGCCGGATGATGCGCGCGTTCACTATGCCTATCTCGACGCAGGCGGGGTTGCGCCCAATGTGGTGCAGCACCGGGCAACCGTTCGGCAACTGGTCCGCGCCTCGGACCTGCCCGGACTTCGGTCGCTGATCGAGCGGGTCAAGAAGATCGCCGAAGGCGCCGCCCTGATGACCGAGACTCGCGTCGAATCCCGCGTCTTCACCGGGGTATCGAACCTGATCGGCAACCGGCCTCTGGAGGAGGCCATGCAGGTGGAGATGGAGCGTCTCGGCCCTGTCGCCTTTGACGAGGCTGACGTGGCTTTCGCCCGAGAGATACAACAGACGCTGACGGCGGACGATATCGCGGTGTCCTTCCGGCGCGTCGGGATGCCGGCACCGGACGAAAGCCTAGCCCTGTGCGATTTCGTGGCGCCGCTGGATCTGAAGGGTGAGGGCGGAGAGGGATCAACGGATGTCGGGGATGTCAGCTGGACCGTACCCACTGTTCAGGCCCGCGTGGCAACCTGCGCGGTCGGCACGCCGTTTCACACCTGGCAAACGGTTGCGCAGGGCAAGGCTCCGGCTGCGCATAAGGGTATGGTCTATGCCGCCAAGGTCATGGCGGCGACGGCCAAACGGGTGATCGAGGATCCTGCCCTGCTTGCAAGGGCAAAGGAGCTGCACGCAGCCCATCTGAAGAAGACGCCCTATGTTTGCCCGCTTCCCGAAGGGGTTGAACCGCCGATCGTGCCAAGGCCCGCCTCATGAGCGCGACCGACCCCAACAAGTACCCGATCGAGCTGCCCTTCCCCGATATCTCGCCCTACCGGGCTGGCAACACAGGCGTGGACTATTACACCAGCTTTGACAGCGGCGTGGCGGGGCCGCACGTCCTGATCAATGCCCTTGTGCACGGCAACGAGGTCTGCGGGGTCATCGCGCTGGACCATCTGTTCCGGTCTGGCGTCCGGCCAATGAAGGGTACGCTGACGCTCGGATTTTCCAATGTCGCGGCCTATGAGGCCTTTGACAGGGACGATCCGATGGCAAGCCGGTTTCTGGACGAGGACATGAACAGGGTCTGGGATACGGAAACGCTGGAGGGGGATCGCAGGTCGTGCGAACTGGATCGCGCCCGACAGATCCGCCCCCTGATCGACACGGTGGATATCCTGTTCGACGTGCATTCGATGCAGCACAAGACGGCCCCGGTGATCGTGGCCGGGCCGCTAGACAAAAGCACCGCCATGTCAAGGCAGCTCGGGACACCAGAGATTATCGTGGCCGATACCGGCCATGCAGCGGGGCGACGGCTGCGCGACTATGGGGGCTTTGGTGACCCCGGCAGCCCCAAAACCGCAGTGCTGATCGAGTGCGGCCAACACTGGGAAGCGGCGGCGGGGCCGGTCGCGGTCGACAGCGTCTATCGCTGGCTGCTGCTGCACGGGATGATTGCGCCCGAGACAGCAGAACCCAATCTCTTGCCCCTGCCGGCCGCACAACGCGTGGTGAAGGTCGAGATGCCGGTCACGGTCGAGACAGACTGCTTCGAGTTCGCACAGCCTTTCACGGGTCTGGAGACGCTCTCCAAAGGGGATCTGATCGGCATGGATGGAGACAAGGAAATCCGCGCGCCGCATGATGGCTGCGTGCTGATCATGCCAAGCCGCCGCCTGACCCCCGGCGCAACTGCGGTTCGACTGGGGCAGTGGGTGGACTAGAATTGTGCCCCGGCTCTGGCCTTATCCGTCGTTCAGGTGGCAGGCGCTGGTGCGGCCGGGCGAGATTTCCTTCAGCGCGGGCACCTCGATCCGGCAGCGTTCGGTGGCATGCGGACAGCGCGGATGGAAATGGCATCCTTTCGGCGGGTCCAGAGGGGACGGGATCTCCCCCTTGATGGGCGCGTAGATCCGCCGGTCCGTTTCGAGGCGTGGCGCCTCTGCCAACAGGGCCTGCGTGTAGGGATGGTTCGGTGCCGCGAACAGCTCTTCCGTCGGTGCCGTTTCGACGACCCGTCCCAGATACATGATCACCACGCGGTCGCTGAGATGCTCGACCACGCCCAGATCGTGGCTGATGAACAGATATGTCAGCCCCAGATCCTCGCGCAGGTCCATGAACAGGTTCAGAACCTGTGCCTGAATCGACACGTCAAGCGCGGCGACGGCTTCGTCGCAGACGATGAAATCCGGCTGCACGGCCAGGGCGCGCGCGATGCCGATACGCTGGCGCTGACCGCCGGAAAACTGATGCGGGTAGCGATGACGATAGGACGGATCGAGCCCCACCCGCTGCATGGTCATCGCCACGTAATCCTCGACCTCGCCGCGTTTGATCAGGCCATGGAAAAGGGGGGCCTCGCTAATGATGTCGGACACTTTCAGGCGCGGATTGAGGCTGCTCATGGGGTCCTGAAAGATCATCTGGACCTTCAACCGGCTTTCCAGCAAGTCCTTGCCACGCAGGGTTCGCACATCCTGTCCGAGATACCGGATGACACCGTCAGAGGGTTGATGGACTCCAGCCACGCAGCGGCCAAGCGTGCTTTTCCCGCAGCCGCTTTCCCCGACCAGACCCACCACTTCCCCCGGCATGATCGACAGGTTCACGCTGTCCACCGCGTGCACCGTGTGTTCCTCGACCTTGGCCCCGAGGCGGCGGGCGAATTTCTCGGCAATGTCGAGCTTCTTCACAAACCGCTTGGACACGGCTTCCAGTTCAATGATCGGAGTGGTCATGCCGCCGTCCCCCGGTCCTGTCCGACGCCAAGGGGATGATGACACCGGACCAGGTGATCGCCCTCGGGCGTGGTGGCGTCGGGTGCCGCTGCACAGGCCTCGCTGGCGCGGTCGCATCTGGGCCGGAACGCGCACCCGGCCGGAAGGTTCATCGGCAAGGGCGCCATCCCCCGGATCTGGGTCAGCCGCGTACCACGCGCATTCCGGGACGGGGCAGAGCCGATCAGGCCGGAAGTGTAGGGATGGAAAGGCCTGTTCACGACCTCTTCGGTGGTGCCCATCTCCACGATCCGCCCCGCATACATCACCGCCACCCGGTTCGCGAGGCCAGCCACCACCGCAAGGTCATGGGTGACCCAGATCATCGCCGTGTTATGTTCGGCCACGAGTTTCTGAACTTCGTAGAGGATCTGCGCCTGAATGGTGACATCAAGCGCCGTCGTAGGCTCGTCCGCGATGATCAGGTCCGGCTGATGCAGAAGGGCAATCGCGATGGCCACACGCTGACGCATGCCGCCGGAAAACTGGTGCGGATAGCTTTTCAGACGCTCATCCGGGCTGGGAATGCCAACCTGCCCCAAGACGTCCCGGCACCTTTGCCGCGCATCCTCATCCGTCCATTTTCCGTGCGCCCGCAGTGCTTCGATCATCTGGGTATCGACCCTGAGGACGGGATTGAGCGTCATCATCGGGTCCTGAAAGATCATTGCGATCCGGCGTCCGCGCAGGTCGCGCATCTTCGGTTCCGGCAATGCCACCAGATCCTGACCATCGAAGCGAATGGACCCTTCCACGATCCGGCCGGGCTGATCGACCAGCCCCATGATCGAAAAGCCCGTCACGGATTTTCCCGAACCGCTCTCTCCCACGATGCCGAGGATCTCGCCCCGGTCGAGATCGAACGAGACACCGTCAACGGACTTCACCACGCCCGCCTTGGTGAAGAAATGGGTTCTCAGGTTGTCGATGCTCAGCAGGCTCATCGGTTCAGCCTCGGGTTCAGGATATCACGCAAACGGTCCCCCACAAGGTTGATGGCGATGATCGTGATCAGCAGCGCGATGCCGGGATAGACGCTGATCCAATAGCGACCGGACAGCATGTATTCAAAACCGTTCGAGATCAGCAGGCCAAGGCTTGGTTCTGTCACCGGCAGGCCGATCCCAAGGAATGACAAGGTCGCCTCCAGCGCAATCGCATTTGCCACCTGCACGGTCGCAACGACGATGATTGGTGGCAGGCAGTTCGGCAGAAGATGCCGGAAGATGACGCGGGTGCGGGACAGGGCAAGGCACTGAGCGGCCTCCACGTATTCCTTGCTGCGCTCAACAAGGGCCACGGATCTGGCAGTTCGCGCAAAGTAGGCCCACTGCACGATTACAAGTGCCAGCATGACCTTCTCGACCCCTGATCCGAGGATTGCGAGCAGCATCAGGGCCACGAGAATCGTCGGGAAACTGAGCTGAAGATCGACGATGCGCATGATCACGGTTTCAATCCTGCCGCCGAAAAAGGCGGCAATCATGCCGAGGCTCAGGCCGATGACCATGGCGAAGAAGCAGGAGACGACACCGACAGCAAGGCTGGTCCGCAGGCCATACATGATCGCCGACAGCATGTCGCGCCCCTGACCATCCGTCCCCAGCCAATAGGTCATGATCGTCTCGCCTTCGGTCCCATGGACGGCCAGCTCCAGCTCGAAGGGCTGATCCAGGGCACGGTCGGAGGAGATCGTGAATTCCTCAAGATCCGCAGGCTCGACAGTCCAGAACGACCGGAAACTATGCTTCTCCCCGACATTCAGATCGGCGCCACGCGGCAATTCATCGAGCCGCAGGGGCTCTAGCGGAACACTGTCCAGTGCCGGGTCGAAGACAAGGCGAACCACCACGGCATTTTCGTCGCCAACCGGCGTCCAGGACAGCACCGCGCCATCAAAGGGGGCCTCATCCGGGAAGGTGATCTCGGTTCGACCTTCGGCCGTCGGGTCAATGGCGAGGATAAGATCGGTTTCCCACGGATCGGTCATCCGAAGGGAACCGGGTGGCTGACGGCTGTCCTCCAGTCGGATTTCGGACAGATCGTAGGGGTTCTGAGGCGCGATGACCGTCGCAAGGATCGCTATTGAGACGATACACAGCAAGATCACCAGCCCGAGCACAGCAAGCGGGCTTTCAACGAAGTCCCGCGCAATACGCACCGCAAGGGGCACCGGCTTGACCGGTTTCTGGTCGGGGGCCGACGCGGTGCCGGGGTCGATCTCGATGCTGCTCATGCCTTTTGGTCCGAAAGCCGGACGCGCGGGTCCAGAATTGCGTAGAGGATATCCACGATGAGGTTGATGGTGATGAAAAGGCACACAATCACGATTAGATAGGCGACGATTACCGGCCGGTCGAGCTGGAAGATGCTATCGATGATGAGCTTGCCCATACCAGGCCAGGCGAACACTGTCTCGGTCACGACGGCGAAGGCGATGACCGAGCCGAATTCCAGGCCGATGATGGTGACAAGCGGAATCATGATGTTCTTGAGGACATGCAGGCCAATGACGCGGCGGGGCCGCAGCCCCTTCGCTCGGGCGAATTTCACATAGTCCAGATTGATCGTCTCACGCACCGAGGCGCGGGTCAGGCGGATGACGAGGCTTGTCTTGAACAGGGCCAGATTGATCGCCGGCAGGATCAGATGGCTTATCCCATCCCAGGAAAAGAAACTGCTTTCTATCCCGAGGAATTCGCCGCGCTCCCCCCGGCCACCGGCGGGCAGCCATTGAAGGATCACGGCAAACAGCATGATAAGCATCAAGCCTTGCCAGAAATTGGGCAGCGAGAACCCGAAGATCGAACCGGTCATGATTGTCCGGCCAGCGATGCTTTCGGGTTTCAGGCCTGCATAGAGACCCAGTGGAACCCCTATGAAAATCGCAAGGATCATCGCGCAGATGGCAAGTTCCATCGTCGCCGGAAAGCGTTGCAGCACCAGTTGCAGGGCCGGTTCGCCAAAAACGAAACTGGTGCCCAGATCGCCCCTGACAAGATTGCCCAGAAAGGCGAGATATTGTTCGGGCAGACTTCTGTCGAGTCCGAGCCGGGCGATGGCGGCTGCCCGCTCTGCCTCGGTGGCGTCCTGGCTGATCAGGATTTCAACCGGATTGCCGATTGCATAGACCCCCGCGAACACGAGAACCGTCATGACAAGGATGACGAGGATGCTCTGCATCAATCGGCGGATTATGAAAACCGTCATGGTCGCAGATCTGTCCCTAACGTGGTCCCCATCAAGAACCGAGGACACTCAACAGCCGTTTGGCAAGGGACGGGCGGAGGGCCGAAACCCTCCGCCCGCATCAGGTCACTTATTCGATCACCACATTGGTCGGACGCGTGTATTCGTCCGTCCGCGGGATGTACCGAAGTCCGGCACGCGTGGCCCAGGTGTTCACCTGGAAATGCGTCGGGATCAGCCCGATTTCACGCATGGCGATTTCCGTCGCCCGCGCCAGCAATTCCTGGCGAAGATCGTCGTCGACGGTGTTCAGCGCCAGTTGCAGGGTTGCGTCGAACGCGGCGCTCGAATAGCGGCCACGGTTCGTCCGGCCAAGGCCCGTATCGTCGTCGCGCGTGTGCAACAGCGCGCGCAGCGGCGAAGAGGCTTCACCGGTGCCCGATCCCCAGCCAACCAGCATCAAGGAGAACTCGGATCCGTTCTCGTCCCCTGTCGCGCGGCCGAAATAGACCGACCGCGGCATGGTTTCGACTTCGGTCTGAATGCCGACACGGGTCAGCATCTGCGCGATTGCCTGGGCGATCTGCTCGTCATTGATGTAGCGGTCGTTCGGGCCGTGGATCGTCAGGCGGAAGCCGTCCGGATACCCCGCCTCGGCCAGCAGTTCGCGCGCGCCTTCCGGGTCGTATTCCGGCACCTCGATATTGTCGGAGACACCGAAGAACCCTTCCGGCAGCACCTGGCCGGCGGGGATTGCGATACCTTCCATCACCTCTTCCACGATGGTTTCGCGGTCGATTGCCATAGAAATGGCGCGCCGCACCCGCACGTCCTGGAACGGATTGAAGATCTGGTTGCCGTCGTTGTCCGTTACGAAAGGTGAATAGACCCGACGGCTATCGATATGCAGGTAGATCACCCGGTTCGACACGCCCTGGCTGAGAACGATGTCCTCGTTGCCTTCAAGCGTTTCGATGTCGGATGTCGGCACACCCGAGATCACATCGACATCGCCCGCCAGAAGCGCCGCGACGCGCGCCGCGTCAGAGCTGATGGGACGATAGGTGACGGTATCGAACTGCGGAGCACCACCCCAATAGTCGGGGTTGGCTTCCAGCACGATGCTTTCACCTGGAGTGTAGCTGACGAAGCGGTACGGGCCGGTTCCGATGCTGGCGGGGCCGGCGTTGAACTCTTCCGTTGTTGCCTCGGGATTTTCCGAACTGATGATCTGAATGGTGGACAGGTCGATCGGAAGCAGCGGGTAAGGACCATTGGTGCGGAACTGAATGGTATGATCGTCAACAACGATGATCTCGGCGATGCCCGCAGTGTAGGTCGCGAAAGACGACGGGCTGTTGGGCACGTTCGGCACACGCTCGTAGCTGAAGACCACGTCTTCGGCGGTGAAGGCAGAGCCGTCATGGAAGGTCACGCCTTCACGAAGCTGAAACTCCCAGACATCATCGGCAATCGGTCCCCACTCGACGGCAAGGCCCGGCCCAAGCTGCTGGTTGCTGTCCTGATGCAGAAGGCGATCGTAGATCAGCCCCACGATCTGGTTGTTGTTGCCGGTGTTATGGTAGTGCGGGTCCATGGCCGTGACCTCGGACGCCACCGCAATCGTAATATCTTCGGCATGGGCGACTGTGCCCAAAACCATCCCCGCCGCAAGCGTTGCGGCAGACAATGACTTCCACATTGCATTAACTCCCTGTTTTCAACGGTTCGATGCCTTTTTCGAGGGGTGCTCTTGGGGGCACCTTTTTTCAGGCATGGCTCACGTTAGACGCAATTTTCCGGATACGGGTAGCATTTTTTTCCCTTCGGCTGATGCAGGGCACCAGGAAACCGGATCAATAGAAGGGCTTGGCGTCGCCTGACGGGTTATGGGCGCGCGTGTTCATAAGGAAGTTTGGAGATATCCGCCGGCCCGTAATCCGCTGTGTCGATGATGACGATTGCGGCGGCGAAGCCGTCCCAGGCGGCCCGAAAATGCGTTTTCGACCTTAGCAGGACAATGTCGAACGCCTTGGGATCGAGATCGAACTGCAAGAACGGGTCAAAGTCGATCGCACTTTGTGACAGGCTCGTGACACTGATCTTCATACCGCCCACATCCAGCAGAACGCTGTCCCCCAGGCGAACCTCGCTGCCCGCCCGCATCTCTCCGGTGCCGCGATATCTGAAATCCCGCTTCACGGCATCGACCCGTGCCGTCACGCGGATCGGACCGCCAGCTTTCGGGGCGGAATGCCCCCCGAGGCACAGCGCAACCTCCGCGCCCTGACCGGCCGCGATGGCCTCTGCCACCGACCCCGGATCCCAGAGGAAGGGCACCGCAATCCGCATCTGGTCGGAAAGGGCCAGCAAGTGGCGCAACCCATGGGTGCTGTCATTTGCGCGGTCTGCATGTTCCAGGATGACAACCGGACGATCCGACGCACCCGCGATGGCGCACGCTTTTTCAATGCACTCTTCCAGCCCATAGACAGGAACGGGAGCGGCAAGGGCCTGCCTGTGGTGATCGACCTGATCCGAAAGGTCGTCTGCCAAGGCCTGCGCCTCCTCCCCTGTTCCATCGACGACCGCCACGACCGATGCCCCGCAATTGGGAACATCCGCATAGGCAAACCCGGCAAAGAGCGACACGTCCCGATATCCGGCGGCGTCGTCAGAGGCACGTTTTGCCCTCTCGACAAGGCCCTTGAGGGGGACGAGATCCGTTGCGGAAAAGATGGACGGCAGGATCAACCCCGGCCTGGCCAAAGCCATGGCGGGGCGAATTTCGCCCCTCAGGGTCTTCAACAGGCATCGCGCCGCGCGTTCGCCCGTTGCCCCCATGTCAATGTGAGGAGAGTACCGATAGCCGAATACCGCCGTCGCCCCCGCGATAGACTGCGCGTCCAGATTGGCATGGTAATCCAGTGCAACCATGATCGGCATATGCGGTCCGGCAGTCAGTCGGATCGCGTCGAGCGTGCGCGCGTCCGGGTCCAATTCGTCCTGGGTGACCATCGCCCCGTGCAGATGCAACAAAACCCCATCAACACTGCCCCGAACGGCACCAATGCCGTCCACGATTTCCTGACGATAGGCCGCGACCGCCGCCTGATCGGCCAACCCTGCGGCCCCGCCATCGGCATGAAGGATCGGGACGGGCTCCGCCCCGGCCTCATCAAGGACCCTCAGGAAGCCTCCCATGACGGTGTTGGAGTTGTGAAAGGTCTCGACAAGATCCGGGCCGCGCTTGGTTCCCGCCTCGAACACGTCATGACCGGTGACATGAGGCAGGAAGGTCGCGCATTCCATATGCAGCCCGGCTAGGGCGATACGATAGCTCATGGTAACAGCTCCTGGGCTTCGAGATACGGGATGGCCCAGTCAGGCGGTGACCAGACGGCATCCGCATCAAGCGGATAGACAGGGCGCGGCAAACCGCTGAAAACGAAATTGCCCAGAACCGGGCTGGTCAGACCCGTCGTGTCCACTTCAAGCACCTGTTCCGGCGTGAAGAACTCGTCGAACCCCGCGCGGAAATGGCCGCGGCTTTTGACGACCAGGGCCCGAAAATCCCTTGGATCGAGCCCGAGATGCTCGAAATAGATCGGGTCGGCGCATTGCTTGCGGCTGCTGGCGACAACCACGGTCACGCCCTCGATTCTCAAGGCAGCTGTCGGCCCCAGATCCACGCGTCGGCCAGCGACGAGCCCGCGTCGCCCTACGACGCATCCGTCACTCAGGGCAACAACCTCCGCTTCGACGGCAAACGGCACGCCGAATCCGTCGGACCCGCCGCGCAGGAACCGCGCGGTGAACCTCGCGCCTAACCCGGCAGAGGCGGCTTCGGCCGCGAGGTCCGCGTCGATGAAAAGCCCATAGAGTACATCATCGGCCTTGGCTGCGATCAGGGCCTGCAAGAGATCGCTGGATGTCCCGAGGCCGCCACCGCCGGGATTGTCACCAGCATCCGACAGGATCCATCGCGCGCCGTCCGCAGCGGTGACCGCTTGAATGGCATCCGCGATTGATGTCAGGCTCCGCGTGAACCGGTGTCTTTCGGCCCAAAGCTGCCCGGCCAGACGTGCGGTCTCGCGCTCAGCAACGGTTCGGTCCGTCGCCGTGACAAGCACAGCCACACCGTTGTCGGGCGTATCGCTATAGACAAACCCGCCAAGCACGGTGGCATTCGCGACAATCCCATGAGCATCCGTAAGGCGGGCCGCTTCCCGGACCTGTTCGGCATAGGGCCCCGAACCATCTGTCAGCAAGGTCACGCTGGCCGGTGTCATTGGCAGGCGCAGATGGCGCATGTGGAACCTGGTTCCCTTGATCATGCGGGAAAGGATGATCGCGGCCTCTCTTGCAACCTGTGCCTGATCGACATGGGGATTGGTGCGGTAGCCAATCAGGCAATTGGCGGCACGGACCATCCTGTCGGAAAGGTTTGCATGAAGATCAAGCGTCGCGACGACAGGCACATGCGGCCCGACGGCCTCTCGAATGACCTCTAGAAAAGCGCCATCGGGGTCGAGAGTCTCTACGCCGACCATCGCGCCATGGCTGGCAACATAAACCCCGTCAATCGGCCCAAGGTCAGCCAATCGACCACGCACCATGCCCAGAACAGTACGCAGCACGTCTTCGCCCAACGGGCCACCTGGCTCTGCACCAGCCACAAGAACGGGCAGCACCTCCGCATGCAGGTGGCTGCAAACCTCCTCCAGAAACGCCGGGATCTCAGCCCCCTGCCGCGGCGCATCGCTGGCGGCATCGGTCAGGATCTCCTGCCCTTCAAGCCATGTTCGACGGTCAAAATCGGCGCGATGCGTCCTCGGCGCGAACCGGTTGCTTTCGAGGAGAAAGCCCAAAACGGCGATCCTGGCCATGGCGGCTACCGGCACTTGCGAGACTGAAACCATAGTCTATGCGCATAAAGCGCTTCAGTCGAGCCATTCGGTTCTGTCGCGCTGTGCATGTGCCGACGATCCCAAGCGCATGACCTACGCGTGTCGAATGCACGACTCGGTAGGTTGCAATTCAGTCACATCTATGGAGCGGGCGCTTGCTTTCACTGGCGTCCGGGCACGACCGCGCAAACGAAAAACATGGTCTACACGGCATTGACCTAAAGGAATGTCAGTGGTGAGCCGTGCAGGATTCGAACCTGCGACCCACTGATTAAAAGCTACACCAAAGCCCTTTCGCCTTCTTACGCCTCAGTGCCCTAACTTACTGTATTTAATATGGTATTCTTGACCGCTTCGACCCATTGATACTACCGCTTACCTCACGTTTTCCGGCCCCGCTCTTCCATAGTGCTTCCACCAGTTGGGCCGTTTTTAGGAGGTAAGAACATGCCCAAACTCACACAGCGCAGCGTCACGGCTTTATCAGCAAAGGAGAGCGATTATTTCGTCTGGGACACGCTTCTTCCGGGTTTCGGTGTCCGTGTAATGCCAAGTGGTTCGAAGACGTATCAGGTACAGTACCGCAAAGGTGCTCGGACACGGCGTGCGTCTCTTGGACGTCACGGAACGGTCAGCACCGAACAAGCCCGCAACAAGGCACGCGAGATGTTGGGCCAGGTCGCGGGTGGTTCTGATCCAATCGAGGAAATCGCCCTCGAACGCATGGCACAGACGATGGGCGACCTCTGTGACCGGTTCTTGGAAATCCACGTCAATGTGCATTTGAAGCCAGCAAGTGCGCGCGACTACCGTGCGCATATACGCAACCGGATCAAACCAGCGCTCGGTCGATTCAAAATCGCCGACCTTCATCGTAAGGACATTGCGAACCTGCATTGCCGGTTCAAGGAAACACCGATCCAAGCAAACCGGATGCTGTCGGTCCTGTCGAAGATGTTCAACATGGCGGAGATGTGGGGTCTTCGTCCGGATGGCACCAACCCGTGCCGTCATATCCCGAAGTATAAAGAGAACCGCCGCGAGCGGTTTCTGACCCAAGCCGAGATCCAGCGCCTTGGTGATGTTCTACTGCAAACTGAACAGGATGGATCGGAAACACCCCATGTAACTGCGGCTTTCCGACTGCTTCTGCTCACCGGGTGTCGTCTTATGGAGATCCAGACCGCAAGGTGGGACTACGTCACCGAACGCGGGTTAGAGTTGCCGGATAGCAAGGTTGGTCGGCGCTGCATTCCACTGCCGAATGCAGCCCGCGCCGTTCTCTCTACACTGCCGCGCACCGCTGGCCAT
The DNA here is from genome assembly GCF_030732985.1 of Nioella sp. MMSF_3534. GTDB lineage: Bacteria > Pseudomonadota > Alphaproteobacteria > Rhodobacterales > Rhodobacteraceae > Nioella. Next base: position 51,685 of record NZ_JASHJX010000020.1, on the reverse strand, counting down.
CCGTTTATCATCGAAGGCAAGCTTCCCAACGCCCACATAACAGACCTTCAACACCCATGGCGGCGCATCCGCGAAAAGGCTGGCCTCGATGACGTGCGCATTCACGATTTGCGTCATACCTATGCCTCGATTGCAGTGTCTGGAGGGATGCCAATTCAGATGGTTGGGCGCTTGCTTGGCCATACGCAACTGCAGACGACACTCCGCTATGCCCACCTTGCCGACGACCCAATCCGCGCCGCCGCCGAACAGAATAGTGCAGCCATTTTTGCGTCACTTGGTACACCACCAACGCGACCAGGTGGGTCGGGAAAATTGAGGTTGGTGAAGTGAAGATTCGGCTCGAACAGGAAGTCAAAGAACGGATTTCAGAGCTTGCACGCCAGCTCTATCCACATGGACGGCATTGGCCGATACGTATCGTTGTTCAGCTTTCGCTCCAGCAAGCAGCACTAAACTACAACGAAGAGATTCAACGCGCCCAACGGGACAAGAAAGCGGCCAAGGGCGAACTTGAACGAGCGCTAAAGTTAACGAACAGGTTATCCGCTCAACTAAATGATCTGTCAGAAGACACCCGATTCTTCATCAACCGGCGAACCTTCCAGCAGGCGCTTGAGAGAACGGGAGTCCCGCTCGGAAAACCTGACCGGAAAGTTCGCCTCGACAAGATCAAACGCGATTTGTCCAAAACTAAGGATACGATTGAACTGAGCCTAAACAGTCTACGCAAGACCGGACGCACCAGTGATGACGCCCTAGACGGCCTCCTGCTTCAAGCCTTCTTGGTCTGGGTAAGGCTGTTGCGCCGTCCGTTTAAGCTGGACTGGACGCAACAGGGTGAACCTTTGACCGAGGCTGCGGATTGGTGTGAACGTGTTTGTAAAGCAGCGGATCCAGAAATAGCGCGAACGCGGATCCGCACGGCTGCCCTGAAAGTTCGAAAAAGACTCCCTGAAAACAGCAACTTATACAATCCCATCGGAATTCTTAGGACTTATTTCAAGCGTTCTGGCTGGCTTGATAAGCGAAGCTGAACGTAGCTGATCGCCATCGACACAACCGATGGAGATCACATGCACGCTACTGCAACCAAGAACCAAACGCCGCTTTTCCTGACAGAACAGCAAGTGGCAGACTTTCTCTGCCAATCTGTGCGCACTATCCAGAAATGGCGTTTCATAGGCTCTGGCCCCTGCTTCTACAAGTTTGGGCAGTCCGTTCGCTATCGCAGCGATGAAGTCATCGCGTGGGCGCATGCCCGACGCAATGCGCACACCTCTCAATGACCCTGAAACCGAAACCCAACGCGAGGCCAGCCGTCCACGCGCGCGCTGCGCTGCCTTCAGGTAGCGAGCGCGGCGCGCGGGTGGGCGGGTGGCCGACCGCCACGCGGCAAAGGGGGGTCTTTGTAGCACCCCCCTCTAGAAATACATGGAGAAGAAAATGACGATTATTCACACTGGCTTTGATGGCATCGACCTGGCGCTCAAGACCACGGTTCCGATTGAGTTGGTGGAATTCCTGGAGGAAGGGAAGGCCACGGCCCAGGAGTTGATGACGGATGTCTGGGGCTCTTTTGCAGGGCTGGACATCCAGTCGGGCCAAAGCGGCAAGCGGGGCGGCAATGCGTTCACGTTTCGGGTTTACGAGTTTGGGGCCACCTGGTTCGCCAAGAAGCCCAGGGCGTCGGACCCTTGGGGTCTCTACGTCTCCATCGGGTCACGAGAGCTGGCGCTGAATGGTCTGGACCGGACGCGGCAGAAGCTCAATGCCCTGTTGGTCCAGCTCGGGTTTCAGCTTCCGCATGATGGCGTCAGCATCAACCGTGTCGATTTCGCGGTAGATATCTTGTCGCCCGGCTTCGTCCTCGATCCCGATGCCTTCGTGTTTCATTCTCGCGCCAACCGAAAAGCGATTGCCGAGTTTGAAACGGTAGAGATGAACGGACATTCCGGGCGCACAACTTCCGTCACCATCGGCAAAATGCCCGGTCGGCAAGTCATCGTCTACGACAAGCGGGAAGAGGTCATGAAGCGCCGGAAGCATGAATGGCCTTTGATCTGGAACGCCAACCTTCAGGCGGCAGGCCTCGGCCCTTTGGATTTGTCAGATCGTGCCACAAGCCAAGTTTGGCGCATTGAGCTGCGTCTCGGGAAAGATGCCCTGCGAAACCGCAAAGACATTCGGGGGTGGGGATCGCTGCATGAGCACCTACAAGCCGAGATGGATCAGCTTGCCCAGGATGTGACGCTGACTGTGCCTTCATCAGACAGCAACCGCTCTCGCTGGCTGCTCCACCCGCTTTGGCCGACCACACAGGAGGCCGTCGCAAACCGTCTGTTTGAGCATGTAGGCACGGTGCCACCGGAAGCGGTGCGAGAGATTGATCTCCGCGAAAAGCAGCTCGACCTTCTCAAGCTCATCGTGGCGAACTCCGTGACGCTGGCCTATCTGGAAGGCCTGGAGCCAGACGGCTTTGAAGACTTTACCGAATCTTTGCCCAACATGATCCTTGGTTACATCGACCAGCACCCGCGCGGGATCGATGAGCGGTTCCAGGGGGCGGCGGCGAAGTATTGTGGGACTGTGGCCAGGTAGGAGTGGACAACGCAAGCTCGCTGCGGAGGTTGCGGTCTTCGCTACTTTGGCTCCTCAGGGCTGGTAGGATGGCGTCTCCCGGCCCGTAGCTGCCGTTGCCTCCCTTTGGAGCCAACGTCCGCTTAGCGCCTTTCAAGTTCAATCTGTTTGGGCGTAGGCCCGTACACAATCACAGGCCACGAACTATTCGATTGACCGAACATCGGAGTGTCAAAACCATTGCGACGTTCGTCAGTGCATCGTAACCATGCGTTCATGTCTATCGCAGCAGTATCGAAACGGATCTGGTCCCTTTGTCACGTTCTTCGTGACGATGGGATTGTCTACCATAAGTATCTGTCAGAACTCACCTATTTACTCTTCTTGAAGGTAGCCTTTGAAACTGGCAGGGAAGACCTTCTGCCTGAAGGATGTCGCTGGAAGGACTTAACCTTACAGCCAGCCTCCAACGTGCTCAGCTACTACCGCAAAATGCTGACCAGCCTTGGCGAAGATGCAAATGAAGAGATGGTCCGTGAAATATTTCGTTTCCCGACAACGGTATTCAATCATGAAGAGAATTTGCGCAAAGTTGTAGAGGGTATCGACGCAATCGATTGGCACGAGGCTCTCTCGGATGGCCTCGGTGCCGTCTACGAAAGCCTTCTTCAACGTAATGCAGCTGAAGCCCGCTCCGGCGCTGGACAATATTTCACTCCGCGACCGTTAGTAGATGCGATGGTTCAGGTGCTTCAACCGGATCTGGGCGAGACAATTCAAGACCCCGCTGCCGGTACGGCCGGATTTCTCATTTCAGCGCAATCATACATCATCGAAAAACACGATGACGCCGTCTATGCTCGCAATCCACCCCACTTCCAAGCGGTCGAAATCGAAGGGGACACGTACCGCTTGTGCCTCATGAACATGTTCTTGCATGGAATGGACGGAAAAGTCATACATGGCGATGCATTGACACACGATGCTGAAGAGTTCGCTTCACCAGACGTGATTATCGCCAATCCGCCCTTCGGTACCAGCGTTGGGGGTGCAAGGGCGCGTCGAGATGACTTGCCTTTCAGAACATCAAATAAGCAGCTACTTTTTCTTCAGCGCATTGTTCAGTCGTTGCCGGTCAACGGTCGAGCTGCTGTTGTGTTGCCGGACAATGTTCTGTTTGAAGAGAACGTCGGACGCGAGATCCGCAGTTGGCTTATGGACCAGTGCAACCTGCACACCATTTTGCGGCTACCGGTCGGAATCTTCTACGCGCAAGGCGTCAAAACAAACGTGATTTTCTTCACGAAAATCGGCGACGAAGCAACCAACTCGACAAAAGAGGTCTGGTTCTATGACATGCGCGCGAAGATGCCGAGCTTCGGCAAAACACGTCCCCTCACCGGTAAGGACTTTGATTCCTTCATCAAGGCGTTTGGCGATGATGCATTTGGGAACTCACGGCGCAAGGATGAAGGAGCGGAAGGTCGCTTCCGCAAATTCACGCGCCAAGAGATTGCCAAGGGAAACGACAATCTAGACATCAGTTGGTTGCGTCAGGACAACGAAAAGGCCAATGAAGGCCCAACCGATCTCGACGACATTGCAGCGGCGATTTTGGGCCACCTCAGATCTGCACTCGATGAGATTGAATCCGTGACAGAAGAGTTAGCTGAAACGGAGGCTTCAAAAGTATGAGTCCCCTTCCGAAGACTTGGGTGCATGTTCCCATCGAGGAAATTGCCGAGGTCAACCCTCGAAAAAACGTAGAACTGAGCGGCGATGACCTTGTGTCGTTCGTCCCGATGGCCGCGGTCGATGAAGTTTCGGGTACAATAGCTGCGCCTATTGATAGGCCATATCATGAGGTCTCAAGGGGTTTCACGCATTTCCGAGACGAAGACGTTATTCTCGCAAAGATTACGCCTTCAATGGAGAACGGAAAATCGGCTGTCGCTGGTAACCTGACTAATGGTACTGGTTTAGGTTCAACAGAGTTCCATGTTTTGCGCACCAATGGGACAATAAAGCCTCGCTACTTATGGTATTATATTCGGCAAAAGACGTTCCGGGTTAGCGCGCAAACCGTCATGTCTGGTGCAGTTGGTCAGCAGCGTGTTCCTGCTGATTGGCTAAAGAACCATCGAATTCCAATCCCCCCACTTGCAGAGCAGCAAAGGATTGTGGGGAAGGTAGATAGGTTGACCGAACGCACTGCCCGCGCCTGCGAAGACCTAGATCGCATCCCCAGTCTCATCGCTCGATACAAGAGCGCCATTCTCTCAATGGCTTTCAACGGCGATTTGACCAAAGACTATCGGAAGAAAAACGACACTCTTAAAGGAAATGGAATCGATTCTCCGCCAGATTGGGTTATCAAGCCACTGGGAGAGATAAGTGATATCCAGGGTGGCATTCAGGTCGGGAAGAAACGTCCTTCAGACGCAGTGCTAGTCGAAGTGCCCTATTTAAGAGTAGCAAACGTTCAGCGCGGATGGCTTGATCTCGATGAAATCAAGACAATTCGTGTAACGCCCCAGGAGCGAGATCGGCTATTGCTCCAAGAGGGAGACATCCTCATGAATGAGGGCGGGGATCGTGACAAATTAGGTAGAGGCTGGGTCTGGCATGAAGAGGTCCGTAACTGCATCCACCAAAATCATGTATTCCGCATTCGCTTGAATGACGAAGCCTTCCCTCCAGAGTTTATCTCACACTACGCTAATGAAAACGGTCAACAGTATTTTATAGATCAGGGCAAACAGACAACCAACCTCGCGTCGATCAGCAAAAGGAAGGTATCTGCGCTACCTATTCCGGTCCCTCCAATTGACGAGGCAGTCGAAATAGTTCGGCGGATAGAGGTCACATTTGCGTGGCTGGACCGCGTTGCCACTGAGCACGCTGCCGCTAAGAGGTTGGTTCCGAAACTCAATGCCGCAATCCTTGAAAAAGCGTTCCGTGGCGAACTCGTCCCTCAAGATCCGAATGATGAACCTGCAAGCGATTTGCTTGAGCGAACGAAGGCAGAGCTTGCCGCCGCACGAAAAGAGAAGCAGGCTCGCAAAACGAGACTATCGACGACCGCTGGGGAGATAAAGATGAATGCAAAAAACCTTCAAGAGGCTCTGTCCGAAGCCGGAGATTGGATCTCTGCGCAGGACGCATTTCAGCGTTGTGGGATAGGGCCTAGCGCTTCAACAGAGGAAGTTGAAGCGCTCTATGCCGAACTTCGACGCTTGGACAAAGACGGCAAACTGGAGACAGAGGCGGTAAATGATGAGCAAGGGCGCAAGCTTCATGATCGCCTTCGCCTGAAGGCGGCCTAACGCTCATGCGCTTGGATAAGATCACTATCGGGAGTCCCAAGGATAGCCCAACCCACAGGTTCAAGAACCTGAAAGATGTCACAATCGATTTTGATCAGAACCACTGGATCACCGTTGTGATCGGTTGGAATGGTACTGGGAAATCCAATGTCCTTGAAGCACTGACCATAATATTTCGCGATCTAATCCAAGGTAATCGCAAGCCAGATTTCGCGTATAACCTGACATACCGGATGGGCAGCAGCGAAGACACTTTATATATCAATGTCGACGCGGATCCTGATCGTGCCCGGGAACCGCTCATGATCCATGTTGCTACCGAAAGCGAAGCAAGGGGCGACGGGACACTTATTCCTTTCATAGAAGATGAGCTAGAAACGTCGCCGATGAGAGGAAAAAAAAAACGCTCAAGGCATTCTTTGACGAGCCAACCAAACATCTGCCCCACTATGTCTTCGGCTATTATTCGGGCGAGAGTGAGCGGCTCCACGAGGTATTCAAGCCATACCTAGAAGGCTTCGATAAGCAGCTCCGGCAAGGCAAGGATCCTGGATTGAAGCGCCTGTTCTATGCTTTACCCGTGCATAGCCAGTTTGTCCTTTTGGCGTTCTTGATCCAGCAATCTGACGACGTGCGCGACTTTCTGACCGAACACCTGGGTATCGATCCGGAGGAGGGAATTGAGTCGGTACTTTTCGTTCTGCGGCAGCCTCCTTGGAAGTCCAAAGAAGGAGACCCACGATTTTGGTATGCGAAGGGCGTCGTCGCTGATTTCTTGGATCGCCTCCAAGATATTGCTCTTGCTCCTATTGAGACTAGCAGAAGCGTTCCGGTTTCTCTTTGGAACAACAAGACGCTCGAGTTCAAGTATCTGTTTATAAAGGATATCGCGTCGTTGAAGCGGCTGGTCGGGGAGCAAAGACCCGCTGAGTTCTTCCGAGACCTAGAAAGCACCCATGTTTCTCAACTGATTGAGGAAGTGCGCATCAGGGTGCGGCTTAAAGGAGATGACGGCACGGTCACCTTTCGCGAATTGAGCGAAGGTGAGCAGCAACTCTTCACGGTTCTTGGCCTGCTCAAATTTACTGCAGAAAGCGAAAGCTTGTTCCTCCTAGACGAACCAGACACACATCTCAATCCGCGTTGGGCTGTCGATTATTTGGGATATTTGCGGAGGTTCGCAGGTAAGGATGGCGGAAAGCGCGACGACAGCCATATTCTACTGACCACTCACAACCCCATGTCAATTGCCGAATTGGTCAAAGAGCAAGTCCAAATTCTTCGCTTGTCAAAGTTAGAAGACGGTCGGCAGATTGTCGCTATGCATCCCGAACAGGATCCCAGGGGACTTGGATATGCCGCAATTGTTACAAGCGACATGTTCGGTATCGCATCAACGCTCGACCAACCCACTCAAGAGTTGCTCGAACAGCAGCGAATATATGCAGGCTTTCAGCAGCTAACGAAGGATCAGCAGGCGGCACTCGATGACATCAATGAGAAACTTGACCGCCTTGGCTTTCGCTTCTTTCATCCCGATGCTGAATACTCGCGCTACCTTCAAGTTCGAGGAGCTCATCTCCGCAAGCGATTTGAGACCGATGACATTGATGCGCTAGTCGACAATACAGTGTCGCTGTCCCGCTCGGAACGGGAAGAGATTGCGGCAAGACTCATTTCCGAACTACTCGAAGAAGAAGCGTCCAACCCTGAGGCGAGCAATTGAGATACATTAATATCAATCGTCTTACGCTCCCCGATGGCTGGTACGCAAGAGCCGCTGCAGCTAAAGCAGCTGTAGAGGCTGGTGATAGTCTTGATGACCATGCAGACGTTTGGAGAGATCTCAAACACAATATGGCCGACTTATTCCCGAATGAGAAATGCTGGTATTGTGAAACAAAGTGTGTGCGGGACGATAATGCGGTCGATCACTATCGCCCGAAAGGCAGAGTCCGTGATGCAATAAATCCTCACTCTGGTTATAGATGGCTCGCATTTGATTTAAATAATTTTCGCTACTCCTGCAGGTACTGCAATGAGCGCCGAGTAAATGTGAAGGGCGACACCGAAGGGGGCAAGGCTGACCGCTTCCCCTTGCTCGATGAATCAAAGAGGGTTTACAACGAGGGGCCTTGTGACGAAGAATTTCCTGTTCTCCTTGACCCTTGTGATCCTACTGATTGGAAGCTGCTTGGGTGCCAGCTCGAAAATGGTAAACCGTGCTCAACTTCTCAGGATGAGACCGACAAACAACGAGTCGAGGAATCAATTAAGATTTTCCATTTGCATCACGAGCCAACTTGCAAAGCAAGGCATGCGGAAGCTGTTCATTTTGTCCAACTGGTTAAAGAAGCCAAACAACTGTATCTGCAACTAGAAACAGAGCTAGCAGGCCACCAGAGTTTCAAGCGAAAGGCTGCGGAGATCCTTACAGCTATGGATCGTTCAGCAGAGTACAGCGGTGAAAAGCACTTTCTGTTGCGTGCTGAGCGGGACAGCAGACATCCTTGGATTCAAGACTTACTTGAAGCATGAGTGGGCAGCTGCGCAGCCTATGCAAACGGTCACTTCTGTTTTCCTCGGAGCGCCCGAGAGCAGACCTTCGTGCCAAACGCAGCGAAAGCCTGGTTCCCGCCCGGAAGCTCTTGTGAAATGTCTGCTGTTGATGAAGTGCGTGTCTACACTCGCGTCCAAGTCATCGCAGGCCAACGGGCACGGAGACATCGTTGATCAGCGAACTCTGTTGGCTTGACTTTCCCGAGGCGAATGCTCGAGTCGGTGGCGTTGCAATTCTGCAACGGATATGGAGCAGGCGCTTGCTTCCACACTGCTTCCACGGGCTTCTAAGCACGACCATCCGAAGTAAAGCCGTGATGCACATCTCATTGATATTTAAGGATTTCAGTGGTGAGCCGTGCAGGATTCGAACCTGCGACCCACTGATTAAAAGTCAGTTGCTCTACCAACTGAGCTAACGGCCCACTCTGATGCAGCGCAGTCTTGCGACCCCCGCTACAGGCGGCTTCTCTATAAACCCGATCCGGGGGCGTCAAGCAGAAATCTTTCCTTTGGGATTTCAAATCGACCGGCGAAGGCGTATATGCCCGCGCATGGTGGAACACGGACCCATAACCGGCCTGCCCTTCATGAAAATGCATGGGCTTGGCAATGACTTCGTGGTGATCGACGCGCGGGAGACCGCCATGACGATGACCGCGCCCTTGGCGGCTGCGCTGGCGGATCGTCATCGGGGGGTGGGATTCGATCAGCTGGCGGTGATTCATTCCGATGACGGGGCGGACCTGTCCCTGATCTTCTACAACGCCGATGGCTCCACCGCCGGGGCCTGTGGCAATGCCACGCGTTGCGTGGCGCGCTACGAGATGGGGCGCACCGGGACGCGCGCCCTGACGATCCGCACCGAACGGGGGCTGCTGGAGGCGTTGGATGCGGGTAACGGGCTGACCTCGGTCAATATGGGCGCTCCACAGCTCGACTGGCGGGACATCCCCCTGGCCCATCAGATGGATACGCTGGCGCTGCCGATCGACGGCGCGCCAACCGCGACCGGCATGGGCAACCCGCATTGCACCTTCTTCGTCGAGGATGCCGAGGCGGTGGACCTTGCCGCGCGCGGGGCCGAGATCGAACATCACCCGCTTTACCCCAAGCGCACCAATGTGCAGTTCGCCCATGTGATCGGGCCGGATCATCTGCGCATGCGGGTCTGGGAACGGGGTGTGGGGGTGACGCTGGCCTCCGGCTCCTCCTCCTGCGCGACCGCCGTTGCTGCCGCCCGCCGGGGGCTGACGGGTCGCACCGTCACCATCGAGCTGGACGGCGGCACCATCCATATCGACTGGCGCGAGGATGGCGTCTGGATGACGGGGCCCACGGCCCATGTCTTCGACGCCGTGCTGACGCCGGATTTCCTGTCGGCGCTCTGATGTCCATGAGGCCCCCCGTTTTCCACACGCTCGGCTGTCGGCTCAATGCCTACGAAACCGAGGCGATGAAAGCGCTCAGCCAACAGGCCGGGGTGGAGAATGCCGTGGTGGTGAACACCTGCGCGGTTACGGCCGAGGCGGTGCGAAAAGCGCGGCAGGAGATTCGCAAGCTGCGCCGCGACAATCCGGGCGCGAAGATCATCGTCACCGGCTGCGCCGCGCAGACCGAACCCGACACGTTCAAAGCGATGGATGAGGTCGACCTGGTGATCGGCAACACCGAGAAGATGCAGCCTGAAACCTGGGCCGGTATCGCGGGGGATTTCATCGGCCAGACCGAGAAGGTCATGGTCGATGACATCATGTCGGTCACCGAAACGGCGGGCCACCTGATCGACGGATTCGGCACAAGGTCGCGCGCTTATGTGCAGGTTCAGAACGGGTGCGACCATCGCTGCACCTTCTGCATCATTCCCTATGGGCGCGGCAATTCCCGGTCCGTCCCTGCGGGCGTGGTGGTGGACCAGATCAAGCGGCTGGTGGATCGCGGCTATAACGAGGTCGTGCTGACAGGCGTCGATCTGACCTCTTGGGGGGCGGACCTGCCCTCGACCCCGCGTCTTGGCGATCTGGTCATGCGCATCCTGAAACTGGTGCCGGACCTGCCGCGCCTGCGCATCTCCTCCATCGATTCCATCGAGGCGGACGAGAACCTGATGCAGGCCATCGCGACGGAGCCGCGCCTGATGCCGCATCTGCACCTGTCGCTTCAGCATGGCGACGACCTGATCCTGAAACGCATGGCCCGGCGCCACCTGCGCGACGATGCCATCCGCTTCTGTGAAGAGGCGCGGCGCCTGCGCCCCGAGATGACCTTCGGCGCCGATATCATCGCGGGTTTCCCGACCGAGACCGAGGCGCATTTCGAAAACTCGCTGAAGCTGGTCACCGACTGCGACCTCACATGGCTGCATGTCTTCCCCTATTCCAAACGGAACGGCACCCCGGCGGCGCGCATTCCCAATCAGGTGAATGGCAACGTGATCAAGGACCGCGCGGCCCGGCTGCGAGAGGCGGGGGAGCGTCAGGTTGCAGCGCATCTGGCAGCTCAGGTGGGGCGTAGGCACTCGGTCCTTCTGGAAAACCCCCATATGGGCCGGAGCGAGCAGTTTACCGAGGTCAGCTTCCGCGATCCGCAACCCGAGGGGCAGATCGTCAGCGCGGTGATCACGGGTATCGAAGGCAACCAGCTTTGCGCCTGAGGGCGCGGGTCTGAGGCATGCCAACTGCCTTCTTACTCAGTCGAGCCTGACCTGGCTGTCCGCGAACACAGCGTCGAAAGCGGTGCCGAAACGACCCTTTTTATTGCTTGACGGCCTTCCTCCGCTATCGTTCACGCAAACCGAAAGCGGAGAACCCCATGCCAGACGATCAACGCCCTGCCAATCCGCCGCTTCAGGCGCGTAACCCACTGGGGGGCACCGAGCCGCTTCCAAACTGGGGAATCGACTCCGAATATGGCGTGCTGCAAGACGTGCTGCTTGGCCCCGTGGAAACCTTCGGGCATATGGACAACGCGGCCTTCAGCTCGATCTACCGTGAAACCGCGCGTACCGGGCGCAAATGGGATCACCAAATCGCGGTCAAGCAATACCGCGAGATGTGCGACGCCTATGAAGGTGCGGGCGTGACCATCCACACCCTGCCCGCCGATGAACATCTGAAATACGGGGTCTATGCCCGCGATTCCAGCTTCATGACCCCGTGGGGTGCGGTCATCACCCAGATGGCCAACCCGCGCAGGCGAGGGGAATATTCGGCGGCGCTGCGCTTCTATCTCGGGGCCGGAATCCCGATCTACGACATGGTCAGCGCGGGCAATTTCGAGGGCGGCGATTTCCATATCATCGAACCCGGCGCGGTGCTGATCGGCTATACCGGCCTGCGCTGCGAAGAGGTTTCGGCCCGCCAGATCGGCGCCTGGGTCGAGAAAGAGGGGTGGGAGGTGCACTATGCCTATATCGACCCCTACTATGTGCACATCGACCTGATGGTCTGCATGATTGCCCCGAAATGCGCGGCGGTCTGCCTGGAGACGACCCCCGATCACGTCACCGACTGGCTCAAGTCCCGTGGGGTGGAGATCATCCCCGTGGGCTTTCGCGATACGATGGCGCTCGGCTGTAACGTGATGTCCCTTGGCGGGGATCGCGTTTTGGCACCGGCGGCCAGCAAAGACCTGATCGCCAAGCTGCGCGCCAACGGGTTCACAGTCTACGACCCGGAAATGGACTTGTTCACCATGATGGGCGGCGGCATCCATTGCATGGCACAATCGCTCAGGCGCGAACCGGGCTGAGGGCCTAGTGCCAGGGCTGCCTTGGTGCGGGCGGCGCGGCGGCGGGACGTTCGGATTTGGGCGTGACCACGGTGATGATCCCGGCCATCACAATGGCCCCCATGCCGATGAAGCTGATCCAGTCGGGGAACTGGCTGAACAGGATCACGTCGAAGCCAAGCGCCCAGATCATCCCCGTGTAGTCGAAGGGTGCCAGTTGAGAGACCGGCACGCGCGCGGCGGCCTCGGTGGCGAGGATCTGCGCCACGCCGCCAAGCAACCCGGCAAAGACGAGATACCACAAAACATCACCCACCATGGGCACCCAACCGAGCGGCAGGCTCAGAAGCCCGATGCCGGAACAGGTGACCGAGAACCAGAAGGCGATGGTCACGGCGCTTTCGGTCTTTGTCAGGTTGCGGATCTGCACGCGCACCAGCCCCATGGTGGCGGCAAAACCAAGGCCCGCGGCGATCCCGATCAACTGGCCCGGATCGGCATCGGGACGCACCAGACTGCTGGCCAGCATCAGCAGCACACCGCCAAAGCCGATGAAAGCCGCCCAGATGATGCGGCGGGTCAGCACCTCGCCCAACAGCATTGCCGCGAAGGGCAGCGAGACGAGCGGCCCGAGGAAGGCCAGCGCGGTGGCATTGGCGACCGGCAGATAGGCCAGAGAGATGAAGGACAGCACCATCGAGATGCCCCCGAACAGCCCGCGCATGAAGTGGCCGCCGGGGCGCTTGGTCAGGAACCCGTTTGGGAAGCGCCCGATCCAGGCCATGTAGATGACGATGGGAATGATCGCGACGAAGCTGCGCCAGAAGACAATCTGTCCGACCGGCACGCTATGGGACAGCCCGTGCACGGTGGCGGACATGGCGGCGAAAAAGCCGACCGATAGCAGGCGCAGGGCAATGCCGTTCAGCATGGGGGACTCGCGGGAAAGGTCGCGGTCACCATGGGCTGAATGGGGTGGGACCACAAGGGGGCGCGGCAGGATGGGCCACGCCCCCCATCGGTCAGGCGGCCTGGTCGGTGGCCAATGCGGCGCGCGTGCGCAGGATGCCAAGGGCGGCATGGGCGGCCTCACGCCCCTTTTGAACGAAATGGGCCTTGAAGATGCCGATGTGATGTTCGGTTTCCTGGAAGTGATGCGGGGTCAGCGACACGGACAGGACCGGAACGCCTGTATCCATCCCTGCGCGCATCAGCCCGTCCACCACGGCCTGCGCCACGAAATCATGCCGGTAGATGCCGCCATCGACGACCAGGGCCGCGCAGGCCACGGCCCCGTAGCGGCCCGAAGCGGCCAGGTCACGCGCCAAAAGCGGCATCTCGAACGCGCCGGGCACGTCGAAGACATCCACCTGCTCGGCGGGAATGACTTCGGTAAAGCCCACAAGGGCCTGATCCACGATCTCGGAATGCCAGTTGGCCTTCACGAACGCATATCGGGTGTGTGTCATCTATGATCTCCTTTCGATAACTGACACGTCACCCAAGGCGATCACGGGCAGGGACCGCACCCGAAAGGCGCGCCCCCTGCTCGTTCTCTTTCATCCGGACTATCACCGTCGGCCCCGGCCTCTCACCGGATCTGCTGGACCCCCCGCGTGAACGAGGGCGCTCGCGGGCTTACGGGGCATCGCCCGCATACCGCCGGTGGGGAATTTCACCCCGCCCTGAGAACGCGGCCACTGTTGCAAAGCCTGCCTAGTTAAGCAAGCTGCACAAACGACCAATCACGGCAGGAGAACGCCCATGCACCCGAACCCCGCCTATCGGCAGGAAAGCCGCGACCGGAACCTGGGCTTTGCCCGAGACCGGGGCTTTGGCGTGTTGTCAGTGAACGGTGATCCGGCGCCGATGATCTCTCACATCCCGTTTGTGCTGTCCGAGGATGGGGCCAGTGCCGACCTGCACCTAGTCCGGTCGAACCCCATCGCACGTGCTGTCACCGGTCCCATGCCCGCCGTCATCGCGGTAACCGGGCCTGATGGCTATATCTCGCCCGATTGGTACGGCGACCCGGCGCAGGTTCCGACCTGGAACTACGTCGCCGTCCACCTGCGCGGCACGCTGCATCCGTTGCCCGATGACGCGCTGCGGGCTTCGCTGGAAACGCTCACCGAGATGTTTGAAACGCGCCTACTGCCGAAGAATCCCTGGACACTCGACAAGACGTCAGAGGATGTTCAGGAAAGGCTAATGCGGATGATCCGGCCCTTTCGGTTCGAAGTGGCGGAGGTCGATGGCACCTGGAAACTGGCCCAGAACAAATCCTCCAAGGCCCTTCAATCAGCAGCCAGCCACCTGAACGGCGCGCATATCGGGCAGGAAACCGCCCTTTTGGCCGCGCTGATGATGGGGGTCGAGCACGGGGAATAGACAGGAGGCCCCCGCGCCCCTACCTATTGGAACAGGAGGATTTCTTATGCCCGTTGCCCTGCCCCCGCTTGCCGGGATCGCACTGAAATACGGAACTGTCGCCATCGCAGGCTATGTGCTGGCGCGCGCCACTTCTCACGGGCGTCTCGACCAGCCTCTGGAGGACATCATGGACGCCACGCCCGAAGGTGCCACGCTGCGCACCGCAGACGGGCAGACCAACGCCACCTTTCGCTGGCGGCGCATCTTCCGTCTGAATTCCACCGGTCGCGGGGTCGAGATCGACGCCACCGCCCTGACCCGATTGAAAGTGAAACGCCTGACATGATGACGCTTCTTTCCGCGCCTGCCTCGCCCTTCGTGCGTAAGGTGCGCGTTCTGCTTCTGGAAACCGGGCAGGACGATATCGCCCTGCAGGAGGTGGCAACCACCCCCGTTGCCACCGCCGCCGAGGTTGCCGCCGCGAACCCCGTAGGCAAGATCCCCGCCCTGATCCGCGACGATGGCCCGACGCTTTATGACAGCCGGGTGATCACCCGTTTTCTCGATGCGCGCGCCAAAGCCGGCCTCTACCCCGAGCACCAGCTTTGGGACACGCTGACGCTGGAAGCGACCGGGGACGGGATCATGGAGGCCGCCGTTCTGATGGTCTACGAAGCCCGCGTTCGGCCCGAGGACATGCGTTATCAACCCTGGCTCGATGCACAATGGGCAAAAATCACCCGCGCGCTCGATGCGCTCGATACCCGCTGGATGAGCCACCTGCACGGGCCGCTCGACATGGGCCAGATCGCCATCGGATGCGCGCTCGGCTATCTCGATTTCCGCCACCCGGACAAGGACTGGCGC
Source organism: Nioella sp. MMSF_3534 (assembly GCF_030732985.1). Taxonomy (GTDB): domain Bacteria; phylum Pseudomonadota; class Alphaproteobacteria; order Rhodobacterales; family Rhodobacteraceae; genus Nioella. The sequence continues at coordinate 36,251 of NZ_JASHJX010000020.1, read as the reverse complement.
AAGGGGCGCGATGTGCTGGCCGCGTGGGAAGCGCGCTTTGCCGAGCGAGAGTCGATGCGGGCGACTATGCCCCACGCATGAATGTCTTTATCGCAACAACGCCGGAAGACCGCGCCGCCTGCTTCGCCGTGCGCGAGGCGGTGTTCATGGGCGAACAGGGCGTCAGCGAGGCCGAAGAATGGGACGGGCTGGACGGAACCTGCACCCATTTCCTTGCGGGTGACGCAACAACACCCGCCGGATGTGCGCGGCTGCTGCCCAAGGGCGATGTGGCCAAGGTGCAGCGCGTGGCGGTCATGCCCTCCTATCGCGGCAGCGGGCTGGGGCGGCAGATCATGCTGGCCATTCTGGACCACGCGCGCGATGCCGGGTTCACGCAGGTCATCCTCGATTCCCAGACCCATGCGGTGCCCTTCTACGAGAGACTCGGCTTCACCGCCCATGGGCCAGAGTTCGACGATGCGGGAATCCCCCACCGGTCCATGCGACTCAGCCTGACCTGATCCACACACCAGACGGGTTTTTGGGCCTTGAACCCGCCCATCCCCTTGCTCTTGATGCAGATATGCGACAATTCGGGCGCTATGCGCGCGTTTGTCCGCTGGACGCCGCGCCCCTTGCGCTTGTAGAAGGCGCGACAATGGCTGCGCTACGCCCGTGGCCTCGCTAGGATTTTTGGCCCGGGGACATGGGCCGCTGATGAGGGAGACGCTTTCGGTGTCACACGCAGAAGATCATCCCAGCACCCGCCGCGACTTTCTGTACTACGCCACTGGTGGCGTGGGTGCAGTAGCGACCGGTGCTGCCGTCTGGCCGCTGATCAACCAGATGAACCCGTCCGCAGACGTTCAGGCCGCTTCGACCAAGCGCGTCGACGTGGCGGACCTTGCCCCCGGCACGCAGTTGACCGTGCTGTTCCTCGGCAAGCCGATCTTCATCCGTCGCCGCACGGAAGAGGAAATCGCGCAGGGCCGCGCGGACGACGGTGCCGCCAATATCGTTGACGGCAATGCCCGCAACCCGAATATCGGCGACAATGCCTCTGCTGCCGATGAAAACCGGACGCTCGCTGACTTCTCTGGCGAAAACACCGGTGAATGGCTGGTCATGTGGGGCGTCTGTACCCACCTTGGCTGTGTCCCGCTTGGCGACGGTGCCGGTGACTTTGGCGGCTGGTTCTGCCCCTGCCATGGCTCGCATTACGACACCGCCGGCCGTATCCGCCGCGGACCCGCGCCTGAGAACCTCTGGGTTCCCAATGCGGCGTTCGTCGACGAAACCACCATCCTTCTGGGTTAAGGGAGCGAGACATGTCCGGCATTCCCCACGACCATTACGAGCCGAAATCCAACGGTGCAAAGTGGCTTCACCGCCGCCTGCCCGTGGTTGGCCTGATCTATGACACCCTGATGATCCCCACCCCCAAGAACCTCAACTGGATGTGGATCTGGGGCATCGTGCTGGCCTTCTGCCTTGTCATGCAGATCGTCACCGGCATCATCCTGGTGATGCACTACACCCCGCATGTCGACCTGGCCTTCGCCTCGGTCGAGCACATCATGCGCAACGTGAACGGTGGCTGGGCCATTCGTTACATCCACATGAACGGCGCCTCGCTGTTCTTTATCGCCGTCTACCTGCACATCTTCCGCGGTCTCTACTACGGGTCCTACAAGGCGCCCCGCGAAGTGACGTGGATCATCGGCATGCTGATCTACCTGATGATGATGGGCACCGCCTTCATGGGCTATGTTCTGCCCTGGGGTCAGATGTCGTTCTGGGGGGCCACGGTGATCACCGGTCTCTTCGGCGCGATCCCCTTCATCGGCGATGCGATCCAGACCTGGCTGCTTGGCGGACCCGCCGTGGACAACGCCACGCTGAACCGCTTCCTGTCGCTGCACTACCTGCTGCCCTTCGTGATTGCGGGGCTCGTGGTTGTCCATATCTGGGCCTTCCACCACACCGGCAACAACAACCCCACGGGTGTTGAAGTGCGCCGCACATCGCGCAAGGAAGCAGACGCCGACACGCTGCCCTTCTGGCCCTATTTCGTGATCAAGGACGTCTTCGCCCTTGCCGTTGTCCTGGTTGGTTTCTTCGCGGTTGTCGGCTTCATGCCGAACTTCCTCGGCCACCCGGATAACTATATCGAAGCCAACGCCCTGGCGACGCCAGCCCATATCGTTCCGGAATGGTACTTCCTGCCCTTCTACGCGATCCTGCGCGCCTTCGACTCCGAGGTTTGGGTTGTGATCGCGGCCAACTGGCTGACCGGTGGTATCGTCGACGCCAAGTTCTTCGGTGTGATCGCCATGTTCGGCGCCATCGCCGTGATGGCCATTGTGCCGTGGCTCGACACCTCTTCGGTGCGGTCCGGTCGCTATCGCCCGATGTTCAAGTGGTGGTTCGCCCTGCTGGTCGTCGACTTCATGGTGCTGATGTGGGTGGGTGCCCGCCCGGCGGAAGGGATCTATCCCTATATCGCCCTGATCGGGTCGGCCTACTGGTTCGCCTACTTCCTGGTGATCCTGCCGCTGCTCGGCATCTTCGAAAAGCCGCTGCCGCAGCCCGCCACCATCGAGGAAGACTTCAAAGAGCACTACGGCAAGTCCGGGTCCAACGGCGACAACGCCGCGACCCCGGCCGAGTAAAAGAAAAGGACTGAATAGCATGTTCAGGAAACTTGCACTCACCGCGCTGACCGCCGTTGCTCTGGCTGGCTCCCCGGCGCTGGCCGCTGGCGAAGGCGGCCACGTGGAGAACATCCGCTTCTCCTTCGACGGTCCCTTCGGCACCTTCGACCAGAACCAGCTGCAACGCGGCCTTCAGGTCTACACCGAGGTCTGTTCCGCCTGCCACGGCCTGCGTTATGTCCCGATCCGGACCCTGTCCGATGAAGACGGCCCCGGCATCCCGCCGGATCAGGTCCGCGCCTATATCGAACAGAACTTCATCGAAGTCTGGGACGAAGACCTGCGCGACTATCGTGCCGCGACCCCGGAAGACAACTTCCCGGAAAACACCGCCGCCGGCGCACCTGACCTCAGCATGATGGCCAAGGCGCGTCTCGGCTTCCACGGTCCCTGGGGCACCGGTCTGAACTCGCTGGTCAACGGCATTGGCGGCCCGGAATACATCGCCGCGCTGCTGTCGGGCTATAACGGCCATGACGAGGAAATGGCGGGCACGTTCCTTTACGGGAACGACGTGTTCCCGGGTGGTCTGATCTCGATGGCACCGCCGCTTTGGGAAGATGGGGTCGAATATAACGACGGCACCGCAGCCACGATCGAACAACAGGCCGAAGATGTGGCCGCCTTCCTGATGTGGGCCGCCGAGCCGCAGATGATGGCGCGCAAGCGGATGGGTTTCACCGCCGTTATCCTGCTGATCCTGCTGTCGACGCTGCTCTACCTCACCAACAAGCGTCTGTGGGCGCCGGTGAAGCGGGCTGCCAAGGAAAGCTGATCCCGGCTTGAAGACAAGGAAAGCGCGCCCTCCGGGGCGCGTTTTTCGTTAGAGCCAGGGGGCAAGCAGCTCGGGCGGGTCCGCCAGCATCGGTTGCAATGCGCCGTTCAGGATGATGCGCCCCTCTTCCAGCAGGCACAGATCGGTGCACAGCCTCTCCGCATCGCGCAGATCGTGGCTGACCATGACCAGCATCAGCCCTTCCGCGTCGCAGAGATCGCCCACCAGCGACAGCATCTCTCGCCTCAGCCCCGGATCGAGCGCCGCGAAAGGCTCGTCCAGCAATGCCAGCGGCTTGCGGCGCAGCAACATCCGCGCCAGCGCCACGCGCGACCGCTGCCCGCCTGACAGGTCGCCGGGCTTGCGCGCGCCCATATCGCCAAGCCCCACCTGATCCAGCGCGCGCGCCACGTCGGCGCGCTGTACCTCGGTCAGCTTCAGGCTCGGGTCGACCCCAAGCGCCACATTGTCGAAGGCCGTCAGGTGGGGGAACAGGTTGCCCTCCTGGAACAGGATCGACAGGGGCCGGTCCTGCACCGGCCAATCCGTAACGTCCTGCCCGTCAAGAATGACACGCCCCGTATCAGGTCGCAGAAATCCCGCTATGGTGCTTAGCAGCGTCGTCTTTCCGCCGCCCGACGGCCCGAGAATGGCCAGCCGGGCGCCCTTGGGAACCGACAGATCGGCGCTGAGGGTGAAGCCCTCAAACCCGAGAACAACATCATCAAGTCGCAGCATTCGCCCGCCCCCCGCGGTCAAAAATCCAGAACAGCAGCAGGCTCAGCACCAGCAGAACCAGCGCTGCCGCCTCGGCATCATCGGTGCGATAGGCCCCCATCAGGCGGAACATCTCCAGCGGCAATGTGCCGTCCTGCGGGGCGGCAAAGAGCGTGATGACCCCAAGATCACCCATCGACATCGCCGCCGCCAATCCCGCCCCGAACCCGAGCGGGCGGCGGATGCGGGGCAGCAGCACATGGCGCAGCCGCTGTCCCCCCGTCAGGCCAAGAGAATCCGCGAGCGGACCATACCCCGCCTCGGCTGCCTCGATGGCAGGCACCAAGGCACGCAGCAGGAAAGGCAAGGCGGCAAGCGCGTTGACCAGACCGGTAACAGGCAGGGCGGAACTGGAGGGGTTCACATATGGCCGCAGGATCAGGAAAAGCCCCGTGCCGATCACCAGCGGCGACACGGCAATCGACAGCGCCCCGATGGTTTCCAACAACCCCCGTGCCCGTCCCCGCGCGATCAGCAACGCCATGGGCAGGGCCAGCGCGACGGCCAGCGTAGCCGTGGCCAGAGACAGCAGGACCGAACGTTCTGCCGCGGCCCAGACAGATCCGGGCAGGGTCAGCACACCCCCCACCCCGCGCAGTAGCACCGCCAGAAGCGGCATCAGCAGGAACAGCGCGGCCAACGTGATGGCCAGCCAGTCACCCGCCCGCTGCAGGGTGGTCTGTCGGTCAAACCGTTCCAACGGACGATCCAGCCCCGTACCCATGGCCGCAGGCACCGCCACACGCAGCACCAGAAGCCCCGCCACCACGCAGATCCCCACCTGCACCAGCCCCAGCATCGCCGCACGTCCAAGGTCAAATTCGTAGCGGAAGGCCTGATAGATGGCGAGTTCGACCGTCGTGGCGCGCGGTCCACCACCCAGGATCAGGGCCACCGCGAAAGAGGTGGTACAGATCAGGAAGATCACCAGAAAAGCCCCTGGCGCGACCTGCCACAGCATCGGCCTTTCCATGTGGCGGGCGATGTCGCGGGGGGTGAAACCAAGCGTCGCGGCCAGCCGGAACCGCTCCGCCGGAATGGCCAGCCAGCCTTGCAGGAACAACCGCACCGCCAGTGGCAGGTTGAAAAAGACATGGGCCAGAACGACGCCGTGCAGCCCGTAGATTTCAAGGCCAGGAATACCAAGCGCCGCCAGCCCCTCGTTCAGCACGCCGCGCCTGCCGAAGATGGTGATCAACCCAAGAACGGCCACGATCACCGGAAGGATGAAGGGCGCGCCCATAAGCGCGATCAGCGCCGCCCGGCCCGGAAAGCTGCGCCTTGCAAGGGCGCGAGCGACAGGGATCGCCAGAACGATGCTGAAGACAGCCGACAGGAAGGCCTGCCAGATCGTGAAGCGGATGGCGGAGAAGTCGGCAGGGCCAAGGCCCGTGACGGACTCGGCCCGCCACAGGACCGCCGCAAGCGGTCCCAGCACGGCCAGAAGGACAAGCGCGGCAATCGCCGCGCCTGCCCTCTGCACCGCGCTTATCGGCTCAGCGCGGCTTGCCATTCATCCAGTGCCTGAACCCGCACCGCCTGCGCGTCCTCGGGGCTGAGCAGCAGGGGCGTTTCGGGCATGATCAGCGTCTCGAACCCGGCTGGCAGAGTCTCGGCCGGCAAGGCCGCCGGATACATCCAGTTTGTTGTCGGGATGACTTCCTGGAAGGCCGGGGTCAGCATGAACTCCATGAACTGATGGGCAAGTTCCATCTCGTTGGAAATGTTGACGATCCCGGCAACCTCCACCTGCATGTAATGGCCTTCCTCGAAGGCCGCGACGGTGTGGCTGTCATCTTCTTCCGCGATCAGGTGATAGGCGGGCGAGGTGGTGTAGGAAAGGACCATATCCGCCTCACCTTCAAGGTATAGCCCATAGGCCTCGGACCAGCCCGGCGTGACGGTGACGATGTTATCGGCCAGCCCCTCCCAGATGCTGGCGGCCTCATCGCCATAGGCGGCATGTACCCACATCAGAAGGCCGAGGCCGGGGGTGGAGGAGCGGGGATCCTGGATCACGATGCGCAGATCGCTATCGGCCAGATCGCGGAAATTCGACGGGGGATTTTCCAGATCGGTGCCGTGGACAAATGCGAAGTACCCCCAGTCATAGGGGAGGAACTGCGGATCGTCCCAAGATATGGGCATGGTGAGGGATTCGGCGTCGATGCCATGCGGGGCGATCAGATCCATTGCACGGGCCGAGGCGATGAGGTTTGTATCGAGACCAAGCACCACATCGGCGCCGGTCTGGGCGCCTTCCAGAAAGAGCCGCGCCAGAAGTGCTGCGCCGTCGCCTGCACCGACGAATTGCAGATCGCAGCCGCAGGTTTCCTCGAAAGCGGCCTCGATCTGCGGGCCGGGGCCCCAGTCAGAGACAAAGCTGTCATAAGTATAGACGATCAATACGGAATCTTGCGCCATTGCCGTGCTGGCAAGAAGGGCAAATCCCGCGGCGATGATGGGGGTTTTCATATCCACTTTCTCCATTTCGCGACGGGCGGTGGAGAAGTGGCGGGACCAACCCGCATACCTTCCCTCCGCCGGTCCTAACCGGTTCAGGTTCAACGGGTTCGCGTGATGCATCTCAGGCCTTTTGGGCCACCCCGAGGTAGGACTTGAGGTAGCGCAGAGCCCGCGCCGGGGCAAGGGTCAGCTGCAAAATTACCTCGTCGCCATGCGTGCACCCCCCGTACACCCCCTGTACACCCCCCGTGCAGACGGAATCCGGTTTCGCCGCGTATCGCGCGTCGACCCGGGAGCGGCCCTCCTCAACCCCCGGCTGACGCCGGAGGCCTCGTCATGCCGCGTTGCCACGAGGTCTTGGAGGGGGAGTTGCACCGGATCTGCCGATTGGGCTTGTGGTGAGGGCGGGATGCCTCCGGCGGAGGTATTTTTGCCAAGATGAAAGGGCGGCGTTTCGCGGCTGTCCTGGCGGGGATCAGAGATCGGCTTGCCAGAACTCGCGGTCGAAGCTCTGGCCGAAACGGTGCCAGCCGGGATCGGTTTCGGAGATGGTGAAGCCGTGGGCGCGGTAGAGGGCGCGGGCGGCGGTGAGGCAGCTGTATGTTTCGAGTGTTGCCTGGGTGAAGCCCTTGCTGCGCGCATGGTCAAGGGCGGTTTGCATCAGGTGATGGCCAAGGCCCTGGCCGCGGGCAGAAGGCTCTAGCAGGACGAAGTTGAGGAAGCCCGTGCCGTTGCGGTCGGATATGGCGATGGAGCCGATGCGCTGGCCGTCTGCTTCGGCGATCCAGAGGTGTTTTGCGGGGTCTTCGCGAGCGAGAAACGCGTCGAGCTTCTCTGCGATGCTGTTTCCGAAGTCGGGAGTGAAACCGAACTCTGCGCCATAGAGCACGCGGTGTCGGTCGATGAGCCAGTCACGGTCGGAAGGGACGAAGGCGCGCAGGATCATCCCTGCCGGTCCAGCCGCGCCTCGATGGCCTTCAGCCGTTCCAGCACCTCGTCGCGGTAGGTTTCGGTCTGGGCCGTTTCCTCTTCGGAATGGGCGTCCTGCATGGAGTTCACGATGAGACCGACCAGCAGGTTCACGACCGCGAAGGTGGTGATCATGATGAAGGGCACGAAGAAGGCCCAGGCATAGGGGTAGACCTCCAACACCGGGCGGACGATGCCCATGGACCAGCTTTCCAGCGTCATGATCTGGAAAAGCGTGTAGAGAGACCGGCCGAGATCGCCGAACCAGTCGGGGAAGCTGGCGCTGAAGAGCTTGGTCGCCATGACGGCGCCGATATAGAAGATGATCCCCATCAGCAGAAACACGCTGCCCATGCCGGGAAGCGCACGCACGAAGCCTTCGACCACCCGGCGCAGGCGTGGTGCGACCGAGATCACGCGCAGAACCCGCAGGATGCGAAGCGAGCGCAGGACCGAGAGACCCTGACCGCCGGGCACAAGCGCGATGCCGATGATGACGGCGTCGAAGAGGTTCCAGCCGGAACGGAAGAAGCGGGTGCCATAGGCGATCAGCTTGGCGGTGAGCTCGACGACGAAAATCGCAAGGCAGATGCGGTCTAGCGCGGTGATCAGACCGCCCGCCCTTGTCATGGCCTCATCTGATGTTTCCAACCCGAGGATCACCGCGTTGAACACGATCACACCAATGATCGTGTTGCGCACCAGCGCCGTTTCCAACCGGGTTTCAAGCCAGTGCCGCATTCGAGACCTCCCCTGTTCGGGCTTACATATGTGCGCGGGTGAAGCTGGCGGCAAGTTCCACATGGGGGCTCCAGCGGAACTGGTCGACCACTTGCACCCAATCGAGGCTGTAGCCTGCATCGGTGAGCGTTTTCGCGTCGCGGGCGAAGGTGACGGGGTTGCAGGAGACGAAGCCGATCTTCGCGATGCCTGACGCCGCCAGTTCGCGCACCTGCGCCTCGGCCCCCGCGCGGGGCGGGTCGATCACGGCGGCGTCATAGAGGGCGAGATCCTCGGACATCAGCGGACGGCGGAAGAGGTCTCGCACCTCGCTGGTGACCTTCTTGATGCCGGTGGCGTGGCGGGTGGCATGGTCGAGCGCGGCGATCATGGCGCGGTCGCCTTCGACGGCATGCACAGGGGTGCGTGCAGCCAGCGGGAAGCTGAAGGTGCCGGAGCCACAGAAGAGATCGACGATGTGCTTTGCGCCTGTCGTGGCTTCGATCATGGCCGCGACGAGCGTGGCCTCGCCGTCGGGCGTCGCTTGCAGGAAGGCGCCGGGGGGCGGGGTGACGGCGACGGTGCCGAAATGCTGAACCGGGGGTGTCTCGGTGAAGACGGTTTCATCGTCCCAGGTCAGGCGGGCGAACTGGCGCAGGAATTGCGGCAGCGCCATGCGCAGCGCCTCGTCCAGCGGTTTGCCGCCGGTGACGGCACAGTCGATGCCTGCGTCAGAGCGGGTGAGCGCGAAGGCCAGCGTGGCGCTGCGCGAGCCGCCCATTCGGGTGATCTGTTCCAGCGCGGGCAGCACGGCCATCAGGTCGGGGTGCAGCACGTGGCAGTCGGTGATTGGTACTATCGTGTCGGACCGGCGGGCATGGAAGCCCACAAGCGCGCCTTTCTTGGTGCGGGTGCCCGCGAGAGTGGCGCGGCGGCGGCTGCGGGGCGGCGAGACGTGGATGGGGCGGAACTTGGTGGTCAGGCCCTGCGCGGAAAGGGCGGTTTCCACGACCTGCTGTTTCCAGCGGGCGAGGAAGCTGTCCGAGGCGTGTTGCAGCGCGCAGCCGCCGCATTGGCGGAAATGGGCGCAGGGGGCTTTCACCCGATCAGGCGAGGGGGTGAGGATGCGGGGGGCGTCCATGCGGCCAGCGTCGACCGTGCCCTCGACGACCTCGCCGGGCAGGGTCAGGGGCGCGAGCAGCGGGCCCTCGGCAATGCCGTCGCCCTTGTGGCCCAGTCTTTGAATCGTGATTTCCATGGGCAGCGCATAGCGTGGATTCGTCCCGGCGGGAAGCGGTTACGCCTTGGGGATCGCGGGGCTGAAGGCGTAGCCTTCGGGGCTGAGGATCGTGCCCTCGCGCAGGCCGTGGGGTTTGTCGGCGGGGGATTCGAGCACCATGTGGCCGGCGGCTTCGGCTTTTGCCACGGCGTCGTCGGGGTCGATTCCGAAGAGGTAGAGCTGCACGCCCGCTCCGCGTGGCGGCGTTTCGGGCACAAGACCGAGCAATGGGTGGCTGTGATAGGTGCCGTCGGAATGCAGCTGCATCATTATCTCGCCGTGACGGACAATGGCGAAATCGTCGGACAGGCGGTGTGCGGTCAGGCCGAAGATATCTTCAAGGAACGCGGCCAGCGCGCGCACATTCGGGGTCAGAAGATTGACGCCGATGCCGGTCAGGCTGCGGCCGAAGTCCTCTGCCGGGACGGTTTCAAGATCCATGGGCGCACCTCCTACTCGGCGGCTTCCTGAATCCCGATGAAGCCGCCCGACTGACGGTTCCAATAGCGCGCATAGAGGCCGCCTGCGTCAAGCAGCGCGTCGTGAGAGCCCTCTTCCACGACACGGCCCTGATCCAGCACGATGATGCGGTCCATCTGGGCGATGGTGGACAGGCGGTGCGCGATGGCGATGACGGTCTTGCCTTCCATGACGTCGCCAAGCGTGTCCTGAATTGCAGCCTCGACTTCTGAGTCGAGCGCGCTGGTGGCCTCGTCCAGCACCAGAACCGGGGCGTCCTTCAGGAAGGCACGGGCCAGCGCGATGCGCTGGCGCTGGCCACCCGACAGTTTCACGCCGCGTTCACCAAGATAGGCGTCATAGCCGGTGCGGCCCATGTGATCCTCTAGCCCGAGGATGAACTCATGCGCCTCGGCCCGCTTGGCGGCGTCGATCATCTCATCTTCATGCGCGCCGGGGCGGCCATAGAGAATGTTGTCGCGGGCAGATCGGTTGAACATCGCGGTTTCCTGCGTGACCATGGCGATCTGGCGGCGCAGGCTTTCCTGCGTCAGGTCGCGCACATCGCAGCCATCGAGCAGCACCTGACCCTCTTCGGCGTCGTAGAGCCGCAGCAGCAGGGCGACCAGTGTGGATTTGCCCGCGCCCGAGGCGCCGACGATGCCCAGTTTTTCGCCGGGATGCACATCAAGGGACAGGCCGGTCACGCCGCCCTCTTCGCGACCATAGGCGAAGCTGACATCGCTGAACTGCAGATGGCCGTCGGCGCGTTCCACCTCCAGCGCATCGTCATGGTCGGTCAGCGTGTGCGGGGGCGAAAGCGTGTTCATCCCGTCCTCGACCTCGCCCAGATTGGAATAGATCGCCATCAGAACGAAACTGACCCAACCCGTCATTTGCGCGATGCGGATCGACACGGCGCCGGTGGCGGCGATATCGCCGGTGCTGGCGATACCCTGGGTCCAGAGCCAGACCGTGCCGCCAATCAGGATCACAGGCAGCGCACCCGCAACCGTCATCAGGGCCAGCCGGAAGCTGGCCGAGATGCGCCCGAAGCCAATGGCCTTTTCGCGGAATTTTTCCATGGCGTTTAAGGCTGAGCGGTCCTCGAACGCGTGGTGGGCGAAGAGCTTGACGGTTTTGATGTTGGTGATCGTGTCGACGACCTGGCCTGAGACAGCAGCCCGTGCGCCCGCCCGTGCCTTGGACAGTTTCCGCACGCGCGGCAGGAAGAAGCTGATCGTCGCGAAATAGGCGATGAGCCAGATAAACAGCGCAATCGCCATGCGTCCGTCGATGGTGATGAGCAGCAGGAGCGAGCCGACAAGAGACGCCAGCGCAAAGGCCACGACGTTCACGAATTCGGTCACCACATTGGTCACGGCGCTGGCGGTCTGCATCTGTTTCTGCGCGATGCGGCCTGCGAAATCGTCGTCGAAGAAGGTGACGGACTGGCCAAGCGTGTGACGATTGAGCCGTTGCAACACCAGCACGTTGACGGCGGGGCCGACGACAAGGGTGCTGGCGGCGGAAGAGGCGGCGAAAGCCAGCGGGCGCAGGACAAGGAAGAAGGCGATCCCGGCCAACAGGATATGCCAGTGGGTCTGGATCATCGTGGCGGGGTCGGTGGTGCTGGCGGCATCGACGACAAGGCCCAGAACCACGGCGGAGCCCACCTCGAACATGCCAGCAAGGCCCGAGACCAGTGCGGCCCCGATCAGCACCGGCCACGCGCCCTTGAGGCACCAGTTGAAGAACGCCAGCAGCTTGTTTGGCGGCGGGCCGTCCGCAGGGCGGAAGGCGTCGATCAGGTTGGCAAGGCGGTTCATCATTCGGCGGCGTCCTCTGTCCCGATGAACCCGCCCGACTGGCGCGCCCAGAAGCCGGCATATAGGCCGTTCAGCGCCAAAAGCTCCTCATGCGTGCCGTTTTCGACGATATGGCCATCGTCCAGCACGACGATCCGGTCCATATGGGCGATGGTGGACAGCCGGTGCGCAATGGCGATCACGGTCTTGCCCTCCATCACGCCATAAAGCGTGTCCTGAATCGCGGCCTCGACTTCTGAGTCGAGCGCGCTTGTGGCCTCGTCCAGCACCAGAATGGGCGCGTCCTTCAGGATCACGCGGGCCAGTGACACCCGCTGGCGCTGACCGCCCGACAGTTTCACGCCGCGTTCGCCCACATGGGCGTCATAGCCCTTGCGGCCCTGCGGGTCTTCCAGATCGAGAATGAACTCATGCGCTTCGGCCCGTTTGGCGGCTTGCAGCATGTCCTCTTCACTGGCATCGGGGCGACCATAGAGGATATTGTCGCGCACCGACCGGTGCAGAAGCGAACTGTCCTGCTGGACCATGCCGATATGGCTGCGCAGGCTGTCCTGCGTGACTTGCGTGATGTCCTGTCCGTCGATCAGGACCTGCCCGCCCTCGGGGTCGTAGAAGCGGAGCAGCAGCTTGACGAGTGTCGATTTCCCCGCGCCAGAGCGACCGATCAGGCCCACCTTTTCGCCCGGCTGAATGGTCAGGGTCACGTCCTGCAACCCGCCGGAACCACGTCCGTAGTGGTGGCGCAGCTTTTCCAGGCGGACCTCTCCGCGTGTCAACTCCAGCGGCTTGGCGTTCGGCGCGTCGGTCAGGGTGATGGGTTGGGCGATGGTTTCCATGCCCTCCGACACCACACCGAGCGAGCGGAAGAAAGTGCTGAGCGCCCACATGATCCAGCCGGTCATGGCATTGAGCCGCAGGGTCAGCGCCGTGGCCGCCGCCACGATGCCCACCGAGGCCGTGCCCTGCATCCACAGCCACACGGCCCATCCGACGACCGCCACGACAAGGAAGCCGTTCAGCGCCGTCAGCATCACGTCCATCATCGTGTAGATGCGCATTTCAGCGGCGAAGGTGCGGCGGGTGTGCTCGATCGCCTCTTTCGCGTAGCTGATTTCACTGTCGTGATGGGCGAAGAGCTTGACCGAGTGGATATTGGTGTAGCTGTCGACGACGCGCCCCGTGGTCATGGACCGCGCGTCGGAACTGGCCTTGGAAGCCGGGCCCACGCGCTGCATCGTCCAGCGCACAAGCAGCCCATAAAGGACGAACCAGATCAGCAGCGGCAGGACAAGGCGCAGATCGGCATCGGCGAGCAGCACGGCGGCGCCGACCAGATAGGCCAGCGAAAAGGTGATCGCGTCGAACACCTGAAAGACGGCGTCACCCGCAGCGGGCGGGGCCTGCATGATCCGGTTGGCGATGCGGCCTGCGAAGTCATTCTCGAACCAGCCCACGGATTGGCGCAGCACATGGCGATGCGCGCGCCAGCGGATGAGCGTGCCGAAATTGACGAGAATCCCGTTGTTGAGCAGCGCCACGTCAAGCCCGTGCAGGATCGGGCGCAGGAACAGGATGAAGAGCGCGACGGCCAGCAGTTCCCACCCGTGATCGCCGATGAACTGCGCGGGGTCCGCGCCGGTCAGCAGGTCCACCAGACGGCCCATGTATGAGATCAGCCAGATCTCCATCACCGCCACGACGACAGACATGATCGCCGTGATCAGGAAGAGCCGCTTGAAGGGTTGCGAGTAGTCCCACAGGAACGGCCACAGCCGGTTGGGCGGGCTGTCCCGTTCGGGATAGTCCGTGTAGGGGTCGACCAGGTTTTCGAAGAAACGAAACATCAAGCGCGGTCTGAAAAGGGTCCTGTCCCGAGCAGATATAGCCCGCGCGCTACAGGAAGACCATGACGGCAGAGGCGGCGAGGGCTGCACCCATGCACAGTCGGAACACCGTCCACGCACGGGGGGTGGTCAGGAGCAGGGCGAGGAGCGAGCCTGCGAAGCTCCAGAACAGGCAAACGAAAAGGTTGATGCCCGAGAATGCGGTGGCAAGGCGCTGTGCCTCGCCCGCGGGGCTGAGGCCGATGCCATAGCCTGCTGCGGCGGCCAGGGCCACGGCCCAGATCTTGGGGTTCACCCATTGAAAGAGGACTGCCTGCCAGAAGGTAAAGGGCCGCTCCCCCGCCTTGCCGCCGGACAGGTCACTCTTGCGGATCAGGGCGTAGGCCATCCACAGAATCCAACCCGCTGCGATCAGTTTCAACGAGAAGGCCAGCGCCGGTTGCGCCAGCAGCAACGTGCCGATCCCAAGACCCATCAGCGCCGCGATGACGCCCACGCCAACCGCCACGCCGAACACATGCGGCAGCGTCGCGCGAAAGCCGAAGCGCGCGCCGGAGGCGGTCAGAAGGATCACGTTCGGTCCGGGTGAAAAGAGCCCGGCGAAAACGAAGGCGTAGAGCGGGTCCAAGGGATTGGTCCTGATTGCGGTCGGCAGACAGGACGTCAGCGCGCGCGGGCTGTCAAGGCAAGAGCTCCGCTCGGGTGAGGGTGAAGCCGGATGCAATCCAGCGCGCCTCGATCTCTCGCATCCGGTCGCCAAGCGCGGGGCCTTGCAGTCCGATCGCCATCAGGTCGGCGGGTTTTACCGGCAGGTGCAGCCCGTCGGCGGATTGTGCCGCCTCCAGTTCCGACTGCGCGAGTGGCGTTTCCAGCAGCGCCACGCGCAACAGCAGCACGTCGCGGGCGGTGTCGAAGCCCACGCGGTACCCCAGCTCGCCCGCGCCCATCACTGACCCGACCGCATCGCGCAGCAGCTGCACCCGGCGTGCGTCCGCCTTGGACAGGCGCAGGGCATCGCCGGGGGTCTCGCCGCCGATTGCGGCCAGGCGGCGGCAATAATCGGGGGGGACGCCCAGATCGGCCTCGGCATGAACGAGGATCGGCAGCGCCCTGGCATCGGCCCCCGGCAAGGCATGGCGCAGGATACCCGCTTGCGCCATGGCGGCAACAGAGGGCGCGGGATCGGCGGCGCGCAGCAGTTTGCGCATCTCGTGCCCGATCCGTTCGCGCGACAGGTGGTCGATGCCATCGGCCATTTCGGCGCAGGCAGCAAGGCCATCGGCGTCCAGCCCCGCGGCCTGATCGCCGTAATGGGCATGAAAGCGGAAGAAGCGCAGAATGCGAAGGTAGTCCTCGCGGATACGGTCATGCGGGTCGCCGATGAATCGCAACCGCCGCGCCCGCAGGTCGGCAACGCCGCTGCCCAGGGGGTCGATCACCCGGCCTTCGGCATCCGCATAGAGCGCGTTCATGGTGAAGTCGCGCCGCATCGCGTCTTCCTCCACCCGGTCGGCAAAGGCGATCACCGCGCGGCGGCCATCGGTTTCCACGTCGCGGCGGAAGGTCGTGACCTCATGCGGCAGGCCATCGGCAATCACGGTCACGGTGCCATGGTCGATGCCGGTGGGCACGGCCTTCAGCCCATTGGCCTCGGCGATCTGCATCACCCGTTCGGGGCGCGCGTCGGTTGAAATGTCGATGTCATCCGTTGGCAGGCCAAGCAGCCCGTTCCGGACGCAGCCGCCGACGAAGAGCGCGTGAAACCCCTCCGCCTCCAGCGCCTTGCACAGGGTTTGCGTGCCTTGGTGATGCAGCCAGTCGGTGTTCAGGATCATGACGCCACCCGATCGGCCAGCCCCTTCAGCATCCGCGCGGTCGCGCCCCAGATGTAGTAAGGGCCGTAGGGGGCGACGTAGTAGGACCGCCAGACGCCTCGCCAGCGGCGGCGTTCGGTGCGGTAGCTGGCGGGGTTCATGAGGAAAGGCAGGGGGACGGAGAAGACCTCGGCCACCTCGCCCGCCTCTGGCACGGGTGTAAACGGCGTGCGGATGCGACCCACGAAGGGGGTGACGGTATAGCTGGTCACGGTCTCATGGGGGGAAAGCTGCCCCAGAATATCGACATTCGACGGGTCCAGCCCGATCTCCTCCCGGCTTTCGCGCAGCGCGGCGGCCACCGCATCAGCATCGGTGTCGTCGATCCGCCCGCCGGGAAAGGCGATCTGGCCCGGATGATGCTTGAGCCGCGCCGAGCGCATCGTCAGGATCACCCGCGCGCCCCGGTCGGTCTCGATGATCGGCATCAGAACGGCGGCGGGTTTCAGCTTGCGACCCTCGGGCAACACGATGCCTGGGTTCAGGTCATAGTCCGACGAGGCCGGGGCAGCCCCGGCCAGCGCCCGGCTTATGCGGGCCAGATCAGATATCGGAGCCATCCGGGTTCTTCACGGCCTCGAACCCCAGGGATAGCGGGTCGAGATCGTAATGCGCGCCGCAGAACTGGCAATCGGCGGTCACGCGGCCATCATCCTTGGTCATATGGGCGATGTCCTTGGCCGAATAGATCGACAGGCTTTCGCGCACACGGGTTTCCGAACAGGTGCAGCCGAAGGACACGGGCATCGCATCGAAGACCCGGGGCGCTTCCTCGTGGAAGAGGCGAAGGAGCAGATCGGTGGGGGATACGGAGGGGCCCACAAGCTCCAGCTCTTCGACGGTGTCGAGCAGGATATTGGCGCGGTTCCAGTTTTCACTGTCGTCATCGCCGAGCAGGTCGGTGGCCGACAAAAGCCCTTCCTCGCCCGATCCGCCTTCACCGGCTACATGGGGGCTGGCCTTGGGCATGTGCTGCAACATCACGCCACCCGCGCGCCAGCCGCTTTGGCCGCCGGGTTCCGTGCTGTGCCCATAGGATAGCGCGAACCGGGTGGGCAGCTGTTCGGACTGGGCGAAATAGGCCTCGGCGCAGGCGGCAAGCGAGCCACCGGCCACGGGTGTGATGCCCTGATAAGGGGTGTTGCCCTTGCCCTGGTCGATCAGGATCGCGAAATAGCCTTTGCCGATCTGCGCGAACGGGTCCGCGCCTTCGACATATTTCTCCTGATCGTAGGAGGCATAGGCGCGGATCTGCGCCTTCTCACCCTCTTTCGCGGGGGCATAGATATCGGTCGCCAGAATGCGCAGGGGACCGTCGCCGCGCACCTGCAGGGACAGTTTCCAGCGCAGCTTGATGGTCTGGCCAATCAGGGCGGTCAGCAGCGCCATTTCAGCCAGCATCGCCTCGATCCCGCGCGGGTAGTTATGCTGCGACAGGATCTGGTCCATCGTACCATCAAGCCGTGCGACCCGCCCGCGAATGTCGGAACGGTCGAGCTGAAACGGCAGGACGGTGTCGTCCCAGGCGATCTTGGTGCTGAGGGTCATTGTCTTTCCTTCCGCCACGTGGGCTGGCATACCGCGCCCATATATGCGGAACAACCGCCTTGCCAACCCATAAGCCGCCATTGGCCCGCCCGGAGAGCCCTGATGAACCGACGTTTCGGCCAACAACCCGACCTGGCCCGCCGCTATATTCCCCGGCGCGGGGTTTATGCGGCGATCCTGACAGGGGATGGGATTCTGGCCACGTTTCAGGAGAAGCCGCTGGCCGAACTGCAACTGCCCGGTGGTGGCATCGACCCCGGCGAATCGCCCCTGGCGGCGCTGCATCGCGAGGTGTTCGAGGAAACCGGCTATCGCATTCATGCCCCCCGCCGGTTGGGGATGTTCCACCGGTTCACCTATATGCCGGATTACGACATCTGGGCGCAGAAGCTGTGTACGGTCTATGTCGCGCAGCTTGGGCCGCGTCTGTCAGACCCGACCGAGCCGCATCATACGCCCGTGTTCCTGCCATGGGACGAGGCGGAAACGATGCTGGGCGTTGATGGGGACCGGTTCTTCGTGTCGCGACTGCGCGCATCGCTCAGGGCGTGAAGCTCAGGCAGATCGCTGACACGTCGTCGTCGAAATCGGGGCGGCTTGAATAGGCTTCCAGCTCTTTCAAGAGTTTCGGCAGGAAACCATCTGCGGGGGCGTTCGCGTGGCGGGTCACAAGCTCTGCCAGCCCGTCTTCTCCCAGATAGCCGCCAGCGGGGTTGGCGCATTCGGTAAAGCCGTCGGAATGCAGCAGCAATCGGTCACCGGGATTCAACTGAAACTCAACTGTTTCGAACCGCGCGCCGGGCAGAAGGCCAATGGGCATCCCGCCTTCGCCGACCCAGTCAACCTGGCCGCCCGAGCGCAGAATCGCAGGGTGCGGATGGCCTGCCTGAACCATGCGCGTATTGCCGGTTTCAAGATCCACATCCGCCAGACAGAGGGTGAAATAGAGATCGGTTTCCACCTCTTCGAACATCATCTGGTTCAGCTTGCGGGCCACGTCATCGGGCGGCAGGGCGACCCAATGACCACCCCTGGCCTGCACCAGCGCCACGTTCTGTTCCGGCGCAGCGGTGCCAAGCAGCCCTGCCATGCGCGCGGCCAACAGCGCCGAGGTGACGCCATGGCCGGACACGTCGAGCGAAAAAACCCCGATCCGGTTGCCGGGGATCGGGAAGAACCCCACAAGATCGCCACCCACATGGCCGCTGGACCGCAGCAACAGCGCGACGGACCCGTTCTGCACCGGGCGGAAGGTTTCGCGCACCAGCGATTCCTGCAACCTCTTGGCCTCGACCAGGTCACGGTCGAGCGCGTCATATAGCGTTTGAAGTTCCGCCAGCGTGCTACTGATCTTGCGGTTCTGGCTGACCAGTTCGCCCTGCATGGCAACGATCCGTTCCCCCGCCCTGATCCGGGCGCGCAATTCATGGGGGTTGACGGGTTTTGTCACGAAATCATCCGCCCCCGCCTCCAGCCCCAGAACGATTTCAGACTTCTCGGATTTGGAGGTCAGCAGGATGACATAGCCATAGCTTTCCCGGTCCATCCGCCGGAAGGCGCGGCAGAAATCGGGGCCTGACATGCCGGGCATCATCCAATCGGTCAGGATGATCGGGATCGCTTCGCGTGACAGGATGTCGAGTGCCAGTTCGGGGCTGTCGCAGACGGTGACCGGATGGCCCCATTTGCGCAGCAGTGTGGCCAGCAAGCGCCGCTGCGCCGGGCTGTTTTCCAGCACCAGTACAGGTGACAGGTCAGGGATTGTGGCCCCGGCCCTGTCCGTCATTAATGTCGCGTCATCGGGCACCTGCCACCTCTTGCCTGTGAATCCGGCCATTCGTGACAGCACCGGGTTAAGGGCAGGTGAACTGTAAAATGCTGCTTATCTGGCCGGCTTTCCTAATCTCCCGTTAAGGGATCTGGCCTAGGATTTCGGGAAATGAACAGCGGGAACGGAGGCCGCGGTGATTGATCGAGAGCGTCTGGAAGAGCTTCGGCAGGAGATCGGGGAAGAGGATTTTTCCGAAGTGGCAGAGATGTTTCTGGATGAGATGGCAGACACGATGGCAACGCTCTGTTCAGCGACCGGGCCTTCGGGGCCGGATGTGTTTCACGGGTTGCGCGGCAGTGCCCTCAATCTCGGATTCACCGATTTCGCCACTGCCTGCACCGACGCGGAAAAACGGGCCATAGCAGGCCAGTCGGTGGATGTGGCATATCTGGACCGGCTCTACCGGGACTCGGTGCAGGCGTTTCAAACGGACCTGTCCGCCGACGCGGCCTAGATCAGGAATTCGGACAGCACCTCGTCTTCGGTAATGTCGCGATAGGCAAAGCCGCGTTCTTCCATGCGTGCGAACAGCCCGTCGAAATCGGCGGCATCTCGCGATTCGATCCCGATCAGAACCGAACCGAAATTCCGCGCGGATTTCTTGAGATACTCGAACCGGGCGATATCGTCGCCGGGGCCGAGCAGCCCAAGAAAATCCTTCAGCGCGCCGGGACGCTGCGGCATGCGCAGGATGAAGTATTTCTTCACCCCCCGGAATCGCATGGCGCGTTCCTTGACCTCGGGCAGCCTCTCGAAATCGAAATTCCCGCCCGAGGTAACGCAGACCACGGTCTGACCTCGCAACGCCGCGCCCAGATCTTTCAGCGCGTCGATGGCAAGAGCGCCCGCAGGTTCCAGAACGATCCCCTCGACATTCAGCATCTCGGAAATCGTCACGCAAATGCGATTTTCCGGGGCGGCCAGAACATCGCCCGGATCGGTCGAGCACAAAACCTCGAACGGGGCCTCGCCAATCCGTGCCACGGCGGCCCCGTCGACGAAATTGTTGACCTGCGGCAGAGTCACCGGTTCACCCGCTTTCAGCGCGGCGGCCAGACTTGCCCCGCCCTGCGGTTCCACCAGTTTCACCCGCGTCCCCGCCCGCACGGATTTCAGATAGGACAGCACGCCGGAGGACAGGCCGCCACCGCCGACAGGCAGGATCAGCCGATCGGGCGTTGCGCCGAGCTGTTCCAGCAGCTCCACCGCGACCGAGGCCTGGCCTTCCATCACGTCGGGGTCATCGAAGGGCGACAGGAAGGCGGCGCCGGTTTCGGCACAGAACGCCTGTGCGGCGGCCAGCGTTTCGTCGAAATAGTCGCCCACCAGCTTGATCTCGACCGCATCGCCGCCAAAGGCGCGGGTCTTGTCGATCTTCTGGCGCGGCGTGGTGACCGGCATGAAGATCTCGCCCCGCACCCCGAAATGGCGGCAGACGAAGGCCACGCCCTGCGCGTGATTGCCCGCGCTCGCACAGACGAAAAGCCGCCGCTCGGGATCTTCGGCCAGCCGCTTGGTCATGGCGTTGAAGGCCCCGCGGATCTTGTAGCTGCGCACCGGCGACAGGTCTTCGCGCTTCAGCCAGATATCGGCGCCATAGCGGTCCGACAGAAAGGCATTGCGCAAGAGCGGCGTCGGCGGAAACAGCTCTCTCATCGCGGCCGTGGCCGCACGGGCCTTGTCGGCAAAATCACTCATGGCGCGTGCCTTTCGGGATCAGTTCAGGGGGCGGCCTTCGATCTGTGTGCCGAAAAGCGTGGTCAGCAGGGACAGGTTCAGCAGCACCTGTATCCAGTACAGAAACGCCATCGGGATGATCCCAAGGGCGCTTTCACCGAAGATCACCGCAACCAACTGGTTCGCGAGGGTCATGGCCAGCGCAATGAAGAACAGCGGCACCAGAAGATGGCTGGCAACGGGCTTCGTCGCTTCCCAGCTTTCGCGGAAGGTCATCTTCTGGCCAAGCGCGGCGGCAGGCAGGATCAGCCCGACGCGGGTGATCAGCCAGGTCAAGCCAAGCGTGAAGCCGGTCAGAAGGACGAAGGCGAAGGCCTGGGACGGGATGACGCTGAGGAAAATACCAAGGACGATCATCGCGGCAATGCTGACCGCAACCGCAAACAGACCGATCAGAAACGCGCGGCCCAGATAGGACATGATGTAGGGCCCGTGCCAGTTCGGCACCACACCGCGCCCGTATTCTTCCAGCAGCACGAAACGGTGCCAACCAACAGCGGCCCAGCAATAGGTGATGACGCTGACAACGACGCCCGCCAGGACGGTCAGGAAGATCACGCCAGGGTTGACGTCAGGCAGTTGCGCCGGATCAACCGTGGTATTGCCGAACGTGGTGTAGGAAACGCCCCAGCTCATGAACAGGGCCAGCAGGACGGCAGCGGGCAGGAAGGTCGGAACCAGCGTCAGACGCGCCGCTTGTCCCATATTTCCAAAAACCTGCGCCACGATGTGCCGCAACATCCGATAGCCATAGTCCATACGCTCACACTCCGCTTGTCTTGCTTCCCCCCTGAAAACCCGGTATCGCCGCCCCGGTCAATCGAATTCCCGGAGATACCCCATGTCTGCGCCCAAGAAAGTCGTTCTCGCCTATTCCGGCGGTCTCGATACCTCGATCATCCTCAAGTGGCTGCAGACCGAATATGGCTGCGAAGTGGTGACATTCACCGCCGATCTGGGCCAGGGCGAGGAACTGGAACCGGCGCGCGAAAAGGCGCTGATGCTGGGGATCAAGCCGGAAAACATCTATATCGAGGATGTGCGCGAGGAATTCGTGCGCGACTTCGTGAACCCGATGTTCCGCGCCAATGCGCAGTACGAGGGGCTCTATCTGCTCGGCACCTCCATCGCGCGGCCGCTGATTTCCAAGCGCCTGATCGAGATCGCCGAGGAAACCGGCGCCGATGCCGTCGCCCATGGCGCGACCGGCAAGGGCAATGACCAGGTTCGGTTCGAGCTGTCCGCCTATGCGCTGAACCCCGATATCAAGGTGATCGCGCCGTGGCGGGAATGGGACCTGACCAGCCGCACGAAGCTGCTGGATTTCGCCGAGAAGAACCAGATCCCGATTGCCAAGGACAAGCGCGGCGAGGCGCCGTTCTCGGTCGATGCGAACCTTCTGCACACCTCGTCCGAGGGCAAGGTTCTGGAAGATCCCGCCGTGGATGCGCCCGACTATGTCTACCAGCGGACCGTGCATCCCGAGGATGCCCCGAATGAACCGGAATACGTGGAAATCGGGTTCGAGAAGGGCGATGCCGTGTCCATCAACGGGCAGGCCGTGACCCCTGCCGAGATGCTGACCAAGCTGAACGAACTGGGCGGCAAGCATGGCTGCGGACGGCTCGATCTGGTCGAAGGCCGCTTCGTAGGCATGAAGTCGCGCGGCATCTACGAAACCCCCGGCGGCACCCTTCTGCTGGAGGCCCATCGGGGCATCGAGTCGATCACCATGGATCGTGGCGCGATGCACCTGAAGGACCAGCTGATGCCGCAATATGCAGAGCTGATCTATAACGGCTTCTGGTACAGCCCCGAGCGCGAGATGCTGCAGGCCGCAATCGACAAGAGCCAGGAACATGTCACCGGCACCGTGCGGCTGAAGCTTTACAAGGGCCTCGCCCGCTGCGTTGGCCGGTGGTCGGATCATTCGCTCTATTCCGAAGAGCATGTGACGTTCGAGGATGATGCGGGCGCCTATGACCAGAAGGACGCACAGGGCTTCATCAAGCTGAACGCCCTGCGCCTGCGCCTGATCGCGATGCGGAACCGTCGGCTGAACGGCTGAACTTCCAGCCACGTCAGCATTGCCAGATTGCAAAGACCCGCCCATCAGATTGGGCGGGTTTTTCATTTGGGGGCCGATATGGCACTGGAAGAGATCGCAGGCCGGATCAATGCAGGGCTGGCGGACAAGCCGTTCGAAGGGTCGCTCAAGTTCGATTGCGGCGAGGATGGTGTGATCGTGCTGGCCGATGGCGGGGCCACGACCGTTGATCGTGAAGCCGACTGCACCCTGTCGCTCAGTCAGGACAATCTGGTGAAGCTGCTGGCGGGCAAGCTGAACCCGATGACGGGGCTGATGATGGGCAAGCTCAAGGTCAGCGGCAATCCGGCTGTCGCGATGAAGCTGAGCCAGTTGTTGAAGGGCTAAAGACCGTCAAGAAACTCGCGGTCCGTCATCACATGCGACAGCTTCTCGCGGTCGAAATCTATGTGAACGATCCGCTGCGTCTGGTTTGCACCGACAACGCGGCGAAACCGGAACTGTCTGTCCGTGAAATTGCCACGGCGCATGATCCAACGCACCATCGAGGCCGTCAGCCCGCGATAAGGTGCAATGAGGTCGATGATCCACAGGTTCTCGCCAGAGGTCCAATCCTTGGGGTCGAGCGGTTCTCCGGTGATCAGCTTTTCCTCGGCGGCACTGTTCAGGAAGGCCCAGGTAAACAGGCCGCGCGGCACATCGTCGAAACGGAAGATCCTGAATTGCCCGGTTTCAACCGCCGGTTCGAAATACCGGCGCAGCACGGAAACGGGCATCTCGGCATGGCGCGGACTGCGAAAGGCGAGGAACAGAAAATCACCATAGACACGCAGCTTGTCAGCCGATGGCATCTCGATCGGCGGAACCGCCTTGCCCTCCATATCCTGCGCGGTCATGGCCCGGCCCGTTCCGACCCCATCAGAACCCGGGCCTCCCATGTGCGCAGCGAGGGGCGCGCGGGGTCTCCGTAGCTGGCGGGGTCACTCAACTGCGGGAAAAGCTGCACGATCTCGTCACGGACCGCGCGATCCAGTTCGTCCATGGCATGATCACCCGGAAAGAAGCTTTCGGTGGCAAGCCCTTCGGTCAGAATAATCTGGTGGCTGTCGAAAAGCAGGTGGAAATACTCCACCTCTGTCACCTCATGATCGACGGTAATCGACCGATCATTCACCAGCATCTTCGCGGGCACCAGCACCTGCGGTTCTGCAAGAAACAGCTCGGCCCGCCAGCCATCCAGAAGAACCCTGTGCTGCGGCGAAACAAGGAGATCGCGAGAGGGGACTCCGGGGCCAAGTGCATCTGCGGTGATGCGGATCGGGCGCAGGGTGGGGGTGCAGGCAAGATCCTGCTGCGTCAGGTGGCGCGATCCGATCCAGCGCACCGGCTGCGGCGGTCCATCGAGCGTGACAACCCTGTCACCGACGGACAGCGTTTCCACCGGAAGCGGCCCATCGGGCGTTTCGATCAGCGTGCCGCGTGCGACGCAGATCAGGATGGTGATGGTGACGGTGTCCTCATCGGAACTGCCGCCACTCGTGCCGGTCACGGTGAAGGTGATTACCTGATCGGTGCCCGAGGTGATCACCGCAGATCGGTCGACGATGAACGTGTATTCGCCCGTGGTCGCATTGGTGACGAGCGTGCCGTAACCGGGATTGCTGACCGCTGAAAAGGCATATCCGTCAGTGGCTTCACTTGGCGATCCGCCCCCGAACAGGGGCACCACATCGAAGTCGCCGCTGACGCTGGTGGCACTTGGGTCGGACAGGTCGAGCGTCTGCGCCCAATCGCTTGGACCGCCGGTCGTATTGCCGCTCGTTTCACTGATGTTGTAGCCCATGGGGCGCCTGCTTAATCCACTTTGGGAACACGAACTCTACTGCTGCTGCCCCAGTATAAACAGGGTTTCTGAAAATCCCAGTGGTCTGGCCTTCCATGTGCAGAAACCGGCCCACTCAAGGCGGGCCGGCACAAGTGGCAGCAGGGCGGAGTGACTGGGTTTCAGCCCGTTATTGCGCGGTGATCGTCGTCATGACGAGGTTGCCATCCACGCGGATCGGGCCGTCTTCGGTGGCGCCAAGCGTGTATTCGAAGCCGCCGGTCATCATGCCGCCGTCTTCACCGTGGATCATCAGCATCAGCATGTCGCCAGCGACCACGGCTTCCTGGAGAATCGCCGTGACATCAACATTTTCGCCCTCGCGCAGCGGCGCGTAGCCGACCACCGGGCCGGGGGCCATCGAGGCGTCGGTGCGGTGCACGACCAGCCAGCCATTCGCGGGCGCGACGATGGCCTCGGCAGTCACGGTGCCGCCGGATACATCTTGGTCGGTGGCGGTGACGGAGGGGGCAATGGCATGACCCGCCGCAAAGACGGCATTGGCGGCAAAAAACAGGGCTGTGCTCAGAAGGATCGTTCTCATTTTCTCGTTTCTCCCTATGGTATCGGGCCACTCAGGATCGGGTGGCATGGGGGAGTCACGAGGCGGAGACGGAAAGAGTTTCAGCGGCTGGAAGAATTTTTTATGTCAGCGCGTTCGGGGCCATTTGCAGGTAGTATGGCATCGCCTCTTCACAGAGCTTTGCGGCGTCGCCTTCAAGCCTGGGCAATGGCCCTTCCGCGCCCGCGAACCCGGTGCTGTTCCAGACTGCGCCGTACCAATGCGGGGCCCAGACACCGTCATCCTTGTGGCCGCCTTCGGGCCAGGACAGCATCGCGGGATCAGAGTCTAACCCTATGGCATCACATAGTTTTTCCAGCATCCCGCGGGGGTTGTCGCGGATATCGTGGCTGTCGATCACGACCGGGTTGCCACCGAAGGACTGGACCTCCTGATAAAGCTCCGCCTGTTGGCGGAAGCCGATATCGTCAAGGCTCGGGTTTTCACGCTTGGCGGCATAGCTGGCAATCACCCGCGCCGGGTGCCGGATCAGGAAGACATTGACCACATCGCGCATCCAAAGACGGGGCACGCCTGCAATCATGTGCTGGGTCATATGCTTTTGATACCAATGAGGTTTTCCGTCCGGGTTCGGGCCTGACAGCGCCTCGGCTACAACCTGCGGATCATGCGGCTGAGCGGCCAGAATCTGGTTTGACATCGGATGATCCAGCCCGGTTTTCGCCAGGTAGGCGGCATAGAACGGCTCATCCACCACCGCGCAATCGGCGCGGTTTCCGAAGGCATACATCATCGCCGTCGACAGGTTGCGCGGACCCGACCACATCGCGATTTTCATGGCGTCACCCCCCGTACACCGGGCGTACACCCCCCGTGCACCCCCCGTACAGACGGAATCCCGATTTCGCAAGCGCGCGCCGCGCCCGTAACAGCGGCTCAAGCTGGCGTGAGCTCACGCGGTATTGCGTTGTATTTCAGCACCCCCGGCGCGCAGGATGGATCAGAGAGGAGACATATGTCATGCCCCGTATTCGCATCGCACATCATCTGAAGATCCCCGCCCTCGCGCTCTTCATCGGTTTGGGCCTGATCGCCAGCCACAGCCGCGCAAACGCGGAAGAGATCCGCACCGCCGTGGTCGCGGGCGGCTGTTTCTGGTGCGTCGAGAGCGATTTCGAAAGCGTCGATGGCGTGATCGAGGCGGTGTCGGGCTTTGCCGGGGGCACGCTGGACAATCCCAGTTATCGCGACGTGACGCGCGGCGGAACCGGCCATTACGAGGTGGTGGAAATCACCTATGACGCCGACCGGCTGCCCTATCGGGAATTGATCCACCTGTTTTTGCGGTCCATCGACGTGACCGACGATGGTGGCCAGTTCTGCGACCGGGGCGACAGCTATCGCACCGCGATCTTCGCGGCCAGCGCCGAGGAGCGCGCAATAGCAGAGGCCGAGATCGCTGCCGCAGAGGCGCAGCTTGGTCAAAGCGTGGTGACACCGGTGCTGGATGCCGCGCCATTCTGGCCGGCGGAGGAATACCACCAGAACTATTACCGCAGCGAAGACCTGATCCTGACCCGCTTTGGCCCGCGCCGGAAATCGGTGGCCTATGGGCTGTATCGGCAGGGATGCGGGCGCGATGCACGAGTGTCCGAGCTTTGGGGCGATGATGCGCCTTTCGCCGGGGATCACTAAACGACCGCGCTTGGTCAGGCCCGCCGTCAGGGCGATTACAGGTATCCTTCCGAGCGGAAGCTGAGGGTTGCCGACTTGCCGATGATCAGATGATCGTGGATCACGATATTCAGCACCTCGGCGGCATCGCGGATGGCGTTGGTCATGTCCAGATCTGCCTGGCTCGGCGTCGGGTCGCCGGACGGATGGTTGTGAACGAGGATAAGCGCCGAGGCATTCAGTTCCAGCGCGCGTTTCACCACTTCCCTCGGGTAGACGGGCACATGGTCCACCGTGCCGGTCTGTTGCGCCTCATCGGCGATCAGCACGTTCTTTCGGTCGAGGAAGAGAATGCGAAACTGTTCCAGGTCCCGATGCGCCATTGCTGACTGGCAATAGTCCAGCAGCGCATCCCAGGAGGACAGCAGCGGCTTGTTGATCACCTTGGCGCGCGCCATGCGATGACCGATGGCCTCGATAAGCTTCAGCTCGAACACCACGGCATCACCCACGCCATTGATCTCTTTCAACCGCGCGGGCGGGGCGGCCAGCACATGGTTGAGATCGCCGAAGGCGGCCAGCAGCCGTTTGGCCAGAGGTTTGGTATCCCCGCGCCGGATGGCGCGATAGAGCAGCATTTCCAGCAGTTCGTAATCCGGGACAGCCGCTGCGCCGCCCTTCGTAAATCGCTGGCGCAGGCGTTGACGGTGGAATTTTCGATGATCTTCGACAAGTCGATCGAGACGCGGTCCAACCGGAATGGACCCGGCCCCCGGATCGAATTCGAAACCGGGCAGGCGCTGTTCCTCGAATCGGGTTTTTCTACGGGTCATGCCCCGAGGATTCGCCCGGAATGGTTAACGGCGCGTTACTCCGGCAGGTAGGTCAGCCCGTTTGCCACCCGGCTGGACAGGCTGCGGCGCAGGGTGTCGCCATCGGTGACGGGCACCAGCGACAGGTTGATATTGGCTACGGTCAGATAGCTTTCGGGCCGGGTCGGGTTGGGATGGGCGGTCAGGCGCAACAGCATCGGGCCGATGTCCGGGTCGGTGTAGCGCCCGACAAGATGGACGCCCGTATGCCCTTCGAACTCGAACACCTCGATGGCGAGGATCTGGGCTTCTTCAAAGCCGGCCACGGCCACGGGAAAGACCTGCTCTTGCAGCAGGTTGGCCGACAATTGCAGGCGCAGGTCCTGCGGGCTATCAGCCTCTTCCGCCATTGGAATGGTGGCCGTCACCACCTGTATGTTTTCAACGAACTGACGCGGATCACCGGTGGCGAAGGTAAACCTTGCGAAGGCCCCGCCATCGGGCTGGCCCTCTGCGATCAGCTCGACCTGGTCCTGGTTCGGGACCGACAGCGAAAAGGGCGCGGGCACCTCGATACCATACTGCTGCGCATAGCCGTCATCGAACAGGAACACCCGGTTCGTCGTGGCGTCCTGAAGGTTGAACAGATTGAATTCCACGCTGCCGGAAACCTGAGCCAAGGCGCTGCCGGCCAAGCCAGAGAGTGCCAGAATGAATGCCAGGAAAATCCGCATGTCGCCCCCTTCGCGTTGATCCGGCGACCGTAGGAGCATTGAGGCCAGCGGTCAAACCGGTGTCGGTTTCCGGTTTTGAAACTGCTCGTCACGAAGCTGCCGCCGCCAGCTGCAAGGATGCTTCCCCTCGGCTTGCCCAGCGCAATGGGCGCACTAGCCTGATCAGTTCCGCCGCTTCATCACCATCAGGTGATACTCGTTCTGCTCTTCGAAGAAGCCTGGGCGTTTGGAGGGTTTCGCCAGACGGTTCAGCTTCTTTCCCGCGAATTTTTCCAACACCCAGGCGCGCCATGGTTTTTCACGGGCGAGTTCACCCCGGAAACGTTCCAGAAACGGCGCGAGCTTTTCGGTCTGAACGTAATTCATGATCTCGAAAGTGGGCGCGATCTCTGCCGTCACGTCCTCGTCCGAGACCACTTCGAACGCGCCCTGTGCCTCCAGTGCTGCCAGAAATTCGGCATGGGTCGAGTGGGTCCGGTCGGTCTCTCGGTGGGCTTCGCGGCGGAAGTAGTCGAAGAGAACAAACCCCTCGCGCGCATGGCGTTCGGTTTTGGCCAGCGCGGAGGTCATGTCGATGTAGTGAAAGCTTTCAGCGTAGAGGCATATGTCGAACATGACGTCGCGTTCGAACTCCTCAAGGGTCGCGTCAATCACCTCGGTGCCGGCGGGCAGCTTCTCGCGCGCCATCTGGTTCATCTGCACGGAGGGCGACAGCAGCGTCATGTCATAGCCCCGGTCGATCAGCGCCAGCGCGTTTGCGCCCGTGCCAGAGCCGATCTCGAAGATCGTTTTCACGCCGTCGGGGATCGCGCCCGCCAGTTTGTCGAAATAGGCCTGTTGCGCGTTGCTGAGGGACTGCCCTGTAAGATCCGGGGCTTTGCCGCCCTCGAAATAGCCATAATGAGCAAAGCCGTGCCCAAACATGACCTCTGACAGTAGCGCCATGAACTCCAGGTCCAGCGTGCTTTGCTTCTTCATGACCATGTCCCCCCAAGACATCACACGCCTTTTGCGACGCACTACACTCTAATGGCCAAGTGAGTGGCGTCGGTTCAAGGGTTTTTGTTGTCTCCGGGGGCTTTGGATCGGGCCATGATCTTGGTGCCTATGCCCAAGTGGGGTGGAACTTGCCGCCGGGGGACAGGGTGAAGATGTCGAACCCATCCGCCGTCACGCCGATGGAATGTTCGAACTGCGCGCTGAGGCTCTTGTCGCGGGTCACGGCGGTCCAGTCATCGGCCAGAACCTTGGTTTCGGGGCGCCCGAGATTGACCATGGGTTCGATAGTGAAGAACATGCCCTCTTCCAGCGTGGGGCCGGTGCCGGGGCGACCGTAATGCAGCACATTGGGCGGCGCGTGAAAGACCTGCCCCAGCCCGTGCCCGCAGAAATCGCGCACCACCGACATGCGATGCGCCTCGACATAGGCCTGGATCGCGTGACCGATATCGCCGAACGTGTTGCCGGGCTTGACCGCCTCGATCCCTTTGAACAGGGCATCATGGGTGACCTGCACCAGCCGTTCCGCCTTGCGGCTGAGGCTGCCAGCCACATACATCCGGCTGGTGTCGCCAAACCAGCCATCGACGATCACCGTGACGTCGATATTCAGGATATCCCCGTTCTTCAGCGTCTTGGGGCCGGGAATGCCGTGGCAGACCACGTGATTGACCGAGATACAGCTGGCGTGCTGGTAGCCCTTGTAGCCGATCGTGGCGGATTTGGCGCCCGCGTCATTCACCATCCGCTCGATCTCGGCATCAATCGCCTCGGTCGTCTGGCCCGGTTCGACCATCTCGGCAATGTCATCGAGGATGCGCGCCGCCAATGCGCCAGCCTTGTGCATGCCGGCGAAATCAGATGGGTTGTGAATGCGGATGCCGTCCCGGGTCAGACGGCCTTCGAACTTGTCCAACGTAGCGCTCCTTGGCCTTTTCGGGCTGCAACCTATGGCAGGACGCGCCCGGATGCCAGAGGGCGGGGTGAATTGCCGCCCGTGCCGCTTTGCGATAGCCATGGCGCAGGCGACAGGCACAAGGAGCATGCACGATGGAAGCGCTGAGCAATCTGATGACTTTGGATATCGGGGGCGGTCGGACTTTGGGCGATGTCCTGACGCTGGATTTCCTGGCCCAGATGGTGGGCAGCGTGATTGCCGCCATCCTTCTGCTTTTCGCGGCCTTCATCATCGGCGGATGGGCGCGGCGCAAGATCGTCAAGATCGCGCTGGAACGGGAAGAACTGGACGATACGCTCTTTACCTTCCTGGGCAACCTGCTGCGCTATGTGGTGCTGATCCTGGCTGTTGTGGTGGTGCTGAATACTTTCGGGGTGCAGACCACGTCACTGGTCGCTGCCATCGGTGCCGCCGGTCTGGCGATTGGCCTGGCGCTGCAAGGCACCCTGTCCAATGTCGCCGCGGGGGTGATGATCATCCTGTTCCGACCCATCAAGCTGGGTGATTTCGTCACTGTTTCTGGGGTTTCCGGCACTGTGAAGGACATTTCGCTGAACACGACGGAACTTGCCACGCTGGACAGTGTGCAGGTGATCGTCCCGAACGCGCAGGTCTGGGGCAGCGTGATCACCAATTACTCGGTCTATGACACGCGCCGCGCCGAATGGACCTTCGGTGTATCCTACGGGTCAAACCTTGCGACCGCCGAACAGGTCATCCGCGACACGATCCTGTCCGACCCGCGCGCCTTGCCCGAGCCGGAGCCGTTCTGCCAGGTCAACAACCTCGGCGACAGTTCGGTGGATTTCCTCGTGCGGGTCTGGTGCGCGTCTTCGGACAAGTTCTCGTTCGAGGCCGATATGAAGCGGCAGGTGAAAGAGGCTCTGGATAGGGCCGGGATCGACATTCCGTTCCCGACGCAGACCCTTATTCAGGTGTCGGAGTAGTCTCTAACCAAGGGATTTCGACCCGTTTTTGGCCGCCAAGCCATACGCCATCCGGCGTGATCCGGCAGTCGAAGCACAGCGTTTCGACCCCGGCGATACGCGCCTCAGCATAGGCGGCGGCATAGGTGGGGTCGATGTCAGCGGCGAGGGTGAATGCCCCACAATCCGTGCGCTGGATCAGGTAGAGCATCACGGCGCGGTGGCCTTCGCGCACCATCGCCGACAGCTCTGCCAGGTGCTTCGCGCCACGCGCGGTCTTGCTGTCTGGGAACTCCGCCAGGCCGGGTTGGCGGCTGAGCGTCACTGACTTTACCTCCACGTAAGCATCGGGGCGGCCCGCAGCTTGCAGCAGGAAGTCGATGCGGCTCGCCTCGCCATACTTCACCTCCGGGCGCACGGTTTCATACCCTTCCAGCCCCGCGACCTCTCCCGCCTCCAACGCGGCGCGCAGCATCCGGTTGGGCAGGCTGGTATCGACCCCGGTGAAATGGCCGTTTTCATGGTCCACCAGCCGCCAGCCGAATTTCAGCTTCTTCTTGGGGTCGTCATTGGGTTCCAGCCACACAAGACTGCCCGGTTCCGCCAGCCCCATCATGCTGCCGGGATTGGCGCAATGGGCGGTGATTTCGCGGCCATCCTCCAACCGGCAATCGGCCAGAAAGCGTTTGTAGCGACGGATCAGCCGGGCGGGGATGAGAGGGGTTTGAAAGCGCATGGACCGGGCCTATACCTGAGCCAAACAAGAGGCAAGGAACACGCTCATGCCCAACCCTACCGCCGCCATGCTGGTGATCGGCGACGAGATCCTCTCGGGCCGCACCCGCGATTCCAACATGCACCACCTGGCGCAGCAGCTCACAAGCCACGGCATCGACCTGGCCGAGGTGCGCGTTGTGGCCGATACGCATGACGGTATTGTTGCCGCCGTGCAGGCCCTGTCCGCCGCCTATGATCACCTGTTCACGTCAGGCGGTATCGGCCCCACCCATGACGACATCACCGCCGAGGCGGTGGCCGCCGCCTTCGACACGCCGATCAGCATCCGCGACGACGCGCGTGCGCTGTTGCAGGCCCATTACGACCGGTCCGGGCAGGAGCTGAACGAGGCCCGCCTGCGCATGGCGCGCATTCCCGATGGGGCCGCGTTGATTGAAAACCCTGTGTCCGTCGCGCCCGGTTTCACCCTGCGCAACGTGCATGTGATGGCCGGGGTTCCGTCGGTGTTCGAGGCGATGGTGGCCTCTGTCCTGCCGACGCTGACCGGCGGCGCGCCTCTGCTGTCGCAGACCATCCGGATCGAGCGGGGCGAGGGAGAGATCGCCGGGCCGCTGACCAAGCTGGCCGAGGA
This sequence comes from Nioella sp. MMSF_3534, assembly GCF_030732985.1. Lineage (GTDB taxonomy): Bacteria > Pseudomonadota > Alphaproteobacteria > Rhodobacterales > Rhodobacteraceae > Nioella. Next base: position 3,523 of record NZ_JASHJX010000020.1, on the reverse strand, counting down.
CAATCCAGAGGTCTCTATCGGGTCGTACCCCTACATTCAGAACGGCGTCTACGGCTCCAACATCGTTGTGCGTGGCACGGACGGGCCACAGATCGACAAGGTCATCACGGCGCTCGTGCGCCTCTTCCCGGAAACACCATGACAGTCTCTGACACAGGGCTTTTCGATATCTGCGAGGCCACATGGCCCGCGGCCTCGACCGCCCGCATCGGCCCTTGGCTGGTGCGTGACGGGCAGGGGGCAGGCAAACGGGTGTCTTCGGTGACCGCAGAGGGCGATTGGACCGCCGCCGACATCCCGCAAGCCGAGCAGGCCTGCCGCGATCTGGGGCAGGATTTGCTGTTCCAGATCAGACCCGAAGACACCGCGTTAGACACTATTCTGGCCGAAACGGGCTATGAGATCATCGACCCGGTCGATTTCCTTGTTGCCCCTGTCGAGACGCTCACCGCCGATCTGCATCGCCTCGCCGCGATTCCCTGCTGGCCCCCCCTTGCCGTGCAGACAGAGATCTGGGCCGAGGGCGGCATCGGCCCCGCACGCCTTGCGGTCATGGACCGCGTCAAAGGCCCCAAGACTGCGCTGCTTGGCCGCCATGACGACCACCCCGTCGCCACCGCCTTCGTCGCCATTCATGAGGGCACCGCCATGCTGCACGCGCTGGAGGTGTCGAAAGATGCCCGCCGCATGGGCATCGGCAGAACCATGATGCAGGGGGCCGCCAACTGGGCCGCACGGCACAATGCGCGGGATCTTGCCGTTTTGGTTGTCAAGGCCAACAAACCCGCCCAAACTCTCTATGCCGGGCTGGGAATGACCTCTGCCGGTGCTTATCATTACCGTATCAAGAAAGGCTGATCCGTGGCGAAACCGAACCCCAAGGCAACCGCGCTGAACCTGCCGCCGCTGGACCCGCTGCCAGAGGCGACGCAGAAGTATTTCGACATCTGCGATGAAAAGCTGGGGATGATCCCCAATGTGCTGGCGTCCTATGCGTTCGATGTCGACAAGCTGAATGCCTTCACCGCGATGTATAACGACCTGATGCTGGGTCAGAGCAACCTGACCAAGCTGGAACGCGAAATGATCGCGGTCGTGGTGTCCGCCGTGAACCGCTGCTTCTATTGCCTCACCGCCCATGGTCAGGCCGTGCGCGCCCTGTCGGGTGACCCGAAACTGGGTGAGATGCTGGTGATGAACTACCGCGTGGCCGATCTGGACCCGCGTCAGCGCGCGATGCTGGATTTCGCCGTGCAGATGACGGAAGCCAGCTACAAGATCGAAGAGGCTGACCGTCAGGCCTTGCGCGATGTGGGTTTCACCGACCGCGATATCTTCGACATCGCCTCGGTCGCCAGCTTCTTCAACATGACCAACCGCATGGCCTCTGCCATCGATATGCGGCCCAATGATGACTACCATGGCATGAACAGGTGATCCGGGGCGCTCTCATATCCCTTGCGGCGCTCGCCGCCGCCTTTCCGCTCCACGCGCTGGAGCTGGAGCTGCCCGGCGTATCCGAGCTGTCGCACGAGGAAACCGAGAGTGCCACCTATTACAGCCTGCCGGTCAGCCCGTGGCTGGGAACCGGGGCAGAGATGATGACGGTTGAGGGCGCGTTGGCCCGCTCTGTCTGGCAGGTTCAGGACTACAGCGGCAACAGCGCACAGCTGATGGCCTCTCTACGCGGTCAGATCGAAGCGCAGGGCTATGCCCCGGTCTTCGCCTGCGATGCCACGCTTTGCGGCGGGTTCGACTTCCGCTTTGCCATGGACGTGACGCCGGAACCGGCGATGCATGTGGATCTGGGGGACTATTCCTATTTCGTCGCGCAGTTGGAGGGCGTGGCCGGCACCGAATATGTGGGTGTGTTGACCTCTCGCGGTGGCACGCGCGGCTTTGTCCACATGGTCCGCATCAGCCCCGCCGACATGATCCCGGTTTCGGTCGGCGTCTCCACCCGCTCGCCCGATGGCGACGAGATCGTGGACCTGCGCGAAAGCCTGACCGTTCAGGGCACCGCCACGCTGACCGATCTCAGCTTTGCCACCGGGTCTTCGACGCTGGCGGAGGGTGACTATCCGTCCCTGATGGATCTGGCGGCCTTCCTGATCGACAATCCCGACATTCGCGTGGTCCTTGTGGGGCACACCGATGCCGAAGGCTCGCTGGAGGGCAACATTGCCCTGTCCCGGTCCCGGGCCGAGGCGGTGCGCAGCTTCCTGATCCAGTCGCTCGGGGTCAGCGCCGCGCAGCTCGGGGCAGAGGGTGTCGGCTATCTGGCCCCCCGCGCCAACAATGCCAGCGATGAAGGCCGCCAACAAAATAGGCGGGTCGAAGTCGTCGTGACTTCAACCCGCTGAGTTGCCCCGCCGGGGTTGGCGGGGTCGGCATGAACCGTAAATTCTCAGATAATCACCAGTCGCCGGGTCCCTTGTCGCGGAACTGATCGACAAGGAAGTCGATGAAGGCGCGCACCTTGGGCTGCGTGTAGCGGCCCGGCGGGTAGATCGCGTAGATGCCCTGGGTTTCTTCCGGCAGTTCCGGGATCGCATCGACCAGCAGGCCCTGACGCATCGGTTCGGCGTAGAGGAAACTGGGCAGATAGGCGATGCCAAGCCCGCCGATCGCGGCATTCAGCAGCGATTGACCATCGTTGACCGTCAGCGAGCCAGCGGTCCGCACCTGGCGTACCTCGCCAGAGGGCGCGGTGATCTTCCACACATTGCCCGCCGCCTGGTTGGAATAGTGCAGCAGCTTGTGGTCATTCAGATCGTCGATCCGCTCGGGCCGTCCGAATTTCTTGAAATAGTCGGGGCTCGCGATCATCCGCTTGGTGGTTTCGGTCAGCTTGCGGGCCCGCAGGGAACTGTCCTCCAGTTCGCCCACCCGAATGGCCATGTCGAACCCTTCGGAAATCAGCTCCACATAGCGGTTGTTCAGCACCATGTTGACGGTGATATCGGGGAAGGCATGCAGGAAGTCGCCAAGGATGGGCGACAGGTGGTTCACCCCGAAATCCGTCGCCACCGACACGCGCAGCATACCCGAGGGCGCCGACTGCATCGCCGTCACCAGCGCATCGGCCTCGCCCGCATCGTTCAACACGCGCCGGGCGCGGTCGTAGTATGCCAGGCCGATCTCGGTCGGGCTGACGCGCCGGGTGGTCCGGTTCAGCAGCCGTGCGCCGAGACGGGTTTCAAGGCTCGAAACATGCTTGGATACAGCAGATTTCGAGATCCCCATTTTCTTGGCCGCATCCGTGAACCCCCCCTGGTCCACGACTGTGGCGAAGGCTTCCATTTCCGTAAGACGGTCCATTGGGTCACCTGTGTGCTCTTTTCGTTTCGCATATTGGTATCGTTTCCAAATGCGGCGCGATTGCGGAGCACTACGGGCCAAAGCCGGGTATTACCGGGGATCGTTAAGGGCGGGGAAACAAAAAATGACACAGTCCGAGCGTCACCGAGGCGTAGAAACCATGCCTCATCCCCTTTCATCTTGGCAAAAATACCTCAGGGGG
>NZ_JASHJX010000001.1 GCF_030732985.1 Nioella sp. MMSF_3534 | reverse complement strand
GCTGTCCGCCTCCGTCGCAACAACACACCAGATGCTGAAATCACTGGGGCTGCGGGCCGAAGTCAAGAATTGCGGCCGATTGCTGTCAGGGGCTTACGCCTGACCGAATTGGCTTACCTCCGCTTACGCTGATCACCGACGACATATTCACGCGCGGATGAGTGCCGCCAACAATGGAAGGGGAGACAACAAGATGATCGACTTCTCGCAAACCAAGTCTCAATTTCATCTGCCGGAGGGCGTGATCTATCTTGATGGAAATTCGCTTGGACCCATGCCCAAGACGGCCGTCGACCGCGCTCGAGAGGTCATGGCTGGCGAATGGGCGGAACTTCTGATCCGCGGCTGGAACAAAGCGGATTGGTTCAATCTGCCAGGCAAGGTCGGTCGGCGGATCGAACCGCTCATTGGTGCCGCGCCGGGAACGGTGATGACCGGCGACACGTTGTCGATCAAGGTCTTTCAGGCCGTTTCAGCGGCATTGCAGATGCGTCCTGACCGTAAAGTCGTGCTGTCAGATACCGGCAATTTCCCGACCGATCTCTACATGGCAAACGGCCTGCTCGATCGGCTTGGACCAGAATACGAGCTGCGGGTGGTCGCGCCCGAACAGGTGGCGGACGCCATTGATAAGGATGTCGCGGCGGTCATGCTGACCCATGTGGATTACCGCACCGGACGGATGCACGACATGATGGACCTGACGAAGAGGAGCCATGATGCCGGTGCGGTTTCGATCTGGGATCTGGCGCATTCCGCGGGCGCGCTGCCGGTGGACATGGAGGCTTGCGGTGCCGAGTTCGCAACGGGGTGCACATACAAATACCTCAATGGGGGGCCGGGTGCGCCCGCATTCATCTATGCCCGCCCGGATATCGCGGACAGTATCGAGCCGATCCTGGCAGGATGGATGGGTCACGCCGCCCCATTCGACTTTGATCTCGACTACAGGCCGCAGATCGGCATTGAGCGTATGCGCGTCGGCACGCCTCCGATCATCCAGCTCGCGATCCTGGATGAAGCTCTCAGGGTTTGGGAGGGTCTGGATCTCCAAGCCCTGCGGGAACGCTCCGTGGCTTTGTGTGAGCAGTTCATAGAAGGCATCGAGGCGCGTTGCCCACAGCTTGATCTGATCAGTCCCAGATCGGCCGACAAGCGCGGTAGCCAGGTCGCATTCGCGTTTGAGCATGGATTTGCCGCGATGCAAGCGCTCGCAGCGCGTGGTGTGATCGGCGATTTCAGGGCGCCGGATGTCATGCGGTTTGGATTTACGCCGCTCTATATCGACTCAGACGATGTTGCGCAGGCGATTGATGTCATTGCGGATGTAGTGACGACGAAAGCCTATAGCGCGCCCGAATTTCAGGTTCGAGGATCAGTCACTTGATCTGTCAGCATATTACCTGATTGACAGAATCATATATAATTAGCTTAGATACATATCACAAATTATCGATCCCAGGGATTCGTGTAGGTCCCAACCGGGTTGAAAACACAGGGAGACCAAGATGGTTCAGCAATTCAAGATATCTACCACTGCCCGTGGCCTCGCGGCAGTCGTTGGACTGCTTCTGGCGACACCGGTCGTGGCGCAGACACTGGACGAAACCGCCGCAAGTGAAGGTGTGCGCGTGGCGTATTTCAACTATGCCCCGTTTGCCTATGTGGATGACGGTGGCGAAGTAATCGGAACGGACGTGGAAATCCTCGAAGCGGTTCTGGGCCAGATGGGCATCGAAGTCGCAGAAGCAGTCGCAACGGATTGGGGCGCGCTGATCCCCGGACTGAGGGCAGGTCGATATGACGTTGTTGCGGCCGGCATGTTCGTGACACCCGCGCGTTGCGCGGAGGTTGCGTTTTCCGAGCCGACCTTCGGCATCCGCGCCTCTCTGGTCGTGCCTGCAGGAAACCCGAACGGCATTACCAGCTACGAAGACATTCTCGAACAAGGGGCGACGCTCGCTGCCGTTGCGGGGACTGCGCAGGTGGCCGCCGCACTCGAAATGGGTATCTCTCGCGATAATGTCCAGGAATACCCCGATGCGCCAACCGCTCTGGCCGCCGTGCGGGCCGGTCGCGCGGATGCTTTCGGTGCCGACGCGCCGAGTGCACGCCAAATCATCGTCAACCAACCCGGCAACGATTTCGAGATGGTCGAACCCTTTGCGGAGATCGGTGGAAGATCGGCCGTGGATCACGGTGCCTTCGCTTTCCGACAGGAGGACCAGGCATTCGTGGATCGGCTCAACATTGCTATGAACGACTTCATCGGCAGCGCGGAATACGTCGCAATAAACGAAACTCACGGCATGACGGCGGATGAAGCCCCCGTGCTGAGTGTTTCCGAGCTTTGCGGCGGGTGATTTCCAGCCCCGGTCGGATCGATTGATCGTCCGACCGGGGCACTCCTCAACCAGAAGCGAGCCTCTTGATGCAACGCAGTCCAATAGTTGTTCTGGTTCCAATCGCCTTTCTGGTTGGGCTCTACTTCGCGGTGTTTTCGTCGGTTGCCGAGTTTCTACCGGCTCTGCTGAATGGGCTAACCGTAACGATCAAGGTGGCCGTTCCTTCGGTTCTGCTGGCCTATCTCATTTCCGTCGTTGCCGGCCTGGGCCGCTTGGCGCCAATTGGCCCGGTAAGGTGGGCATCGGCGATCTATATCGAGGTGTTCCGCGGCGTGAGCCTGCTGGTGATCCTGTTCTGGCTGTATTTCGTCCTGCCCGAATTTGGGCTGACAATGTCGGCCTATACGGCGGCGCTTCTGGGGATCAGCCTGAATGCTGGCGCCTATGGTGCCGAGATCGTGCGCGGTGCGGTTCAAGCCGTTCCAAAAGGCCAGTATGAGGCCTGCACCACACTTAATTACCCTGTTTGGCACAAATACACCCGCATCATTCTGCCGCAGGCGCTGGTGATCGCGGTGCCGGCAATGACGAACATGACAATCGAGCTGCTCAAAGGAACGGCGCTGGTTTCGGCAGTGACGCTCGTCGATCTGACGGCTGCCGGAGTGCGGCAGAACCAAATGACCTATCGCACCGTCGAAATCTTCTCGGTCCTCGCACTTATCTACTTCTGCCTTGCTCAGGTCGTCCGTTTCTCAGGTGTGCGGATCGAGCAGTTCTTCAACCGTCACTTGGGAGCAGATTAATGGATTGGCGTTGGGATTTCACATTCGACACCGTTCTGCCTCGCATCCTGCCGGGTCTTTGGGTCACGGTGGAGGTCACCTTCCTGTCATTCATCCTGACGCTTGTGCTGGGACTGGTCCTGATGCTGGCGCGGCGCTCTCGGAGCCGGATCATCTCCTTCGCCGCGGGTGAATTCATCGAGTTCATGCGGGGGATGCCGTTATTGGTGGTCATCTTCTTCCTTTTCTTCCTGCTGCCTGAAGTGAACATCTACCTCGCCCCGTTCTGGACCGGCGTGCTTGCCATGGGGATCTACAACGCGGCACCTGCGGCAGAGATCATGCGCGGGGGATTGCAGGCGGTTCCCAAGGGCCAATGGGAGGCGGCGCATGCACTGAACTACTCGACCTACCGGACCTGGCGGAACGTCATCCTTCCGCAGGCGATCGGGCCGGTCGTGCCGGGCCTGGGCAATCTGCTGATCCTGGCATTCAAGGAAACGCCGCTTTTGTCCTTCGTCGCAGTGCCGGAGATGCCGGATGCAGCCAGACGCATCGCGTCCGAAACCTATCGATTTACCGAACCGCTTACAGTGGTGGGGATCCTGTTTCTGATCCTCAGCCTGGCCTCGGCTTTGCTGATCCGGCTTGTCGAACGACACATGCTTACGGAGAACCGCTATGCCAAATGAGAAGATTCGCTTCGAAGGGGTGACCAAGCGATATGGCGCTTTGACCGTTCTGGACAAGCTGGACCTTTCGATTAACGAAGGCGAAGTCGTGACGATTATCGGGCCTTCCGGGTCTGGTAAGACGACGGTGTTGCGCTGCCTGATGACGTTGGAGTCCATCGAGGACGGCGTAATCCGCATCGACGGCGAGCCGCTGAACATGATGGAGCGCGATGGCACATTGGTGCCTGCCTCAACGGGACATCTTCGCAAGATGCGCCGGAAGCTTGGAATGGTGTTTCAGAGCTTCAACCTGTTTCCGCACCTGACTGTATTGCAGAACTGTGCCGAACCGCCGGTGCTGGCATTGGGGGTCAAGCGAGACGAGGCGCGCAAGCGCGCGCAAGAGTTGCTGGAGATGGTGGGGATGAGCGACAAGCACGCGCATTATCCCGCACAATTGTCAGGCGGGCAGCAGCAACGCGTGGCCATTGCGCGCACTCTGGCAATGCAGCCTGACATCCTGGTGTTCGACGAACCCACCTCGGCGCTCGATCCCGAAACCATCGAAGAGGTCACCTCAGTGATCCGGGCGCTCGCTGTCAAGCACAGCTATACAATGCTAATGGTCACACATCAGATTGACTTTGCTCACGATATATCTGACCGGATTTGTTTCTTTGACAAAGGCAGGATTGTCGAGCAGGGGCCACCCGCCGCGGTCATTGATGCCCCGTCAGAGGCCCGTACACAGCAGTTCCTGAGCAAGGTCGCCCAAGCACGATAGGACCCGTGATGACAAACACAGAACCTCTCCCTAAATCGGAAATCGCCTATCTGCGTGTGAAGCAGGACATTCTCAGTGGACGATTGTCCGATGATTCCCCACTGCGCATCGACGCATTGAAGACGAGCTATGACGTAGGTGTCACGCCGATCCGGGAAGCACTCGCCCGGCTTGAGGCCGAAGGCTTTGTCACGCTGCATCATAATCGCGGCTACTACACCACACGCCTGAGCATGGAAGATTTCGAAGACCTTGTTTTTTCCCGGTCGGTGATCGAGGTCGAGCTCTTGCGGCGCTCTATCGAACGCGGTGGTGAGGATTGGGAAGTCGACCTGATCTCGGCCCATCGCAGGCTGGCCAATTGTCAGCTTGACTTGCGGCAACCGGATCTGGCCGATCTTGAGCAATGGGAAAAGCGGCACATCGCGTTTCACATGGCCTTGGTGGGCGCTGCGGGGTCAAAGCACCTTCTGGCCTTCTATCGGCGCATCTACGATCACTTTCGGCGCCATCAAAAGGCTTTTGTGCTGTTGCCGTCGGCGAACCGGGCCGGTCAGGGTGACAGCGAGGCGCTGCGGGCCATCGAAGAGCTGGAAAAGCGGATGTCCATCGAGGAGCATACCGGCCTGATGGACGCGGCGTTGTCGCGTGATGTGGATAAGGCCGTCCGCCTTCTTCGGGAACACTCCAGCCTTTCGCCGGCAGAACTCGACGTACCTTACTTTGTTAGGTCGAAATGACGACGGAAAAGGAAAACCGATCATCCGTCCGTATCCCGAGCCTGGCTGATATAGAGACTGCCGCAAAGCGGATCGCACCGCATGTAGATGTAAGCCCGGTGATGGAGCTGCCTCTCAACCTTCCGGGAAAGCGGATTTTCGTAAAGGATGAGGGCCGCAACCTTGCCGGTGCGTTCAAGCTTCGCGGTGCGCTGAATGCGGTTCTGTCGCGACCGCGCGAACAGATCGCGGGCGGCGTCTGCACAGTCAGTTCCGGCAACATGGCCTATGCAATCGCGATTGCCGCCCGCATCGCCGAAGTGCCTATGGCCGCCTACATGTATGGCCATGCTCCGAAGTCCAAGATCGCCGGCGTCCGCGCGAATGGTGGCGAGGTTCGCGTCGTAAGCGACGAGGTCTATTGGTCCTATGCGCTTGGCCACGATGTTCCGGACACGGCTGAGGACTTCATCTATCCGGTGACCGATCAGGCGGTCATCAACGGGCACGCCTCGATCGGGCTTGAGATCGCGCGGCAACTGCCCGAGGTGGACGTGGTGCTGACGCCCTACGGCGCTGGAGGGCTGACCACCGGCACCGCCAGCGCGCTGCACCGTCTGGGACATAAGGCAGAGGTCGTCGCGGTAGAGGCGTCGGTCGCCACACCCGTCACCGCTGCCCTGGCAGCCGGGCATCCGGTGGAGGTCGAAATGCAGCGCTCTTTCGTCAAGGCGATCGGCGGCCCGACTGTCATCGAAGGGGTCTGGACCGCCACGCGACAAATGGTGCATCGCGCAAGCGTGGTTTCGCTGGATCAGACCGTCGCTGCGATGCGGCTTCTGTTTGACGAGGCAAAGATCGTGACAGAAGGCGCTGCGGCAACCGCACTTGCCGCAGCAATCCATGACCAATCATTGAAAGGTACGATTCTGTGCGTTCTCAGTGGTCGTAACATCGACGCCGCCGACTATGCGACCGTCTTGCAAGGAGGAACCCCGGAATGAACAGAGTAGCCGCGACCGATGATTTGCGAGCTGTCGTTCACGACCCGTCCCTGGTTGGAAAGGTTGCGCTGGTGAGTGGCGGACTGGGCGGTGTCGGGCGTGAGACGGTCAAGACAATGGCGGCCCACGGCATTCGCGTCATTCTGACATATGCCGATGGTTTCGAAGCGCCGGAAGATGCCCGGTCCTTTGCTGACAGCATCGACGGAGACGTGCACGCCCTTGCCCTGAACCTCATGGAGCGCGGCTCGATCGAGCGCTGCATGAAGGACGCATTCGATATCTTCGGGCAGGTTGATATCCTTGTGAACAACGCCGCCGTCGGTTCGGCAACAGTAACGGCCTATGGTGAAACACCGGGTGAGCAGGATCGAGCGATGCTGATGATCAATGCCGACGGGACACTGGGCATGGTGCAGGCATTTCTTGGCGAGCGTGCTGCCCGAAAGATCGACGCCCCGTGCAAGATCATCAATCTCAGTTCGGTCGGCGGCGGCACAACCCAGATCCCTGGCTTCCGCCTGTCCGATGGCATGAGCAAATCCGCCATTGCGTTCCTGACCCGGGCCCTCGCGGCAGAGCATGTGCATGACGGCGTCGACGTGTTTGCGATCAGCCCGGGGGCCATCAATACCCGGATGCTCCGCGCCAGCACATTGGACAGGATGGGCGATGACGAACGCCGTCGCTACATCGAAAGAATGCCCAAAGGACGCCTGATCGAACCCTCTGAAATTGCGGCCATTATCGTCTTCCTTTCCTCCCGGTATTCCACGGCGCTGCATGGCAGCGTCATCGACGCATCGATGGGATTGGGCGTTCGTCCCGGCCTTGCGTCGGAACCGGCCCCCGCCGGTTAGCGCGAAAAGATGCATACCGACCGTATCAACGCTGCGCTGCGCGCCGTCGAAAGCCTCGAGCTGGATGCGGCTATCCTTTTCGACCCCGCTGCGCAGTTCTATTTCATCGGGCATGATTCATTTGCTGGTGTGAACACGCCTCAGGCCCTGATCCTGTCGCCCCATCTGCCGCGCCCACGCGTCGTTATCTGGGCGGCCGATGCCCCGATGTTGCCGGAAGGCGGCGCTGGCCTGGACATCCGGCCCTATCACTTCGGAATTGACAGTCCCGCGGATGCGCTTGCCGACGTTCTTGCGCAGCATCTCCCCAAGAATGCGCGGTTTGGCTGGGATGCCCAATCGGCGGCGCTGAACCATGCGCTTGCCTCCGAAATCATCGCGGCATGCGGCACAGGACTGGACGACATCTCGGGTCCAATAGCCAGATTGCGCGCATTCAAGACGCCGCAGGAGATTGCCCTCATGCGGAACGCCGGCAGGATGGCTGAACAGGGCCTTCAGGCTTTTCGTCAGTCGGCGCGCGCGGGCGTGACGGAACATCGCGTTGCCAGCGACATCGAGGCGGCATTGCGCCAGGCGGGGTCGGACTATTGGGCGGTGCCCGTTGAGATGGCCTCGGGCGATCGCGCCCATCATGTGCATGGAACACCTTCCGAGCGTGTGCTGGAAGACGGCGATCTTGTCCATGTTGAATTCGGCGCGGTTCACAACCGGTATCACGCAGTGGGCATACAGACCCTGTCTGTCGGTGAACCCTCTTCGCAGGCAAGTTGGTACTATGATATCGCGCGCCGATGCCTTTTGGCCGGGCTGACACATGCACGCCCTGGCATGTCCGCCGCCGAGATCGAAGCCCCCGCCCTCGACATTCTTCGCGCCGAAGGGTTGCCGGATACATTCGCGATGCGGTTCGGCTACAGCGTTGGCATCGGGTACCCGCCAACCTGGCTGGAACCATTCGGGATCACGCGCACAAACAAGGAACCCGTGCAGGAGGGGATGACCTTCGTGATGCACGCCTGCTTATTGGATGCGGACCAAGCCATAGGCGTGTTGGTGGGAGGCACATATGCCATGACAGACAAGGGGTTTGTGCAATTGGCGGGAGCAGGGGACTGTGAGTTGTTTCATGCGCGATAGCCACGTAGCTCTGAGGCGCTTGCGAAAAACAACTCGATCCAGAATTCCATGCTGATGGCCAACCTGTTCCTACAAGAATAACGCCCAAGAAACATCCGCGGAGAAACGTAGAATGGCTCGTCGACTAAAGACTTCCTGGGTGTCGGTATTCGCCGCAAGATTCAATGACCGTCCGCTCCCTTGACCGTCGGCGACGAGGATCACCCAAGTTTGAAACACGATTGGTGCGGTCGTCACACGTGGGATAGGAGCCTGACCCGTCCAAGAGCTGCCGAATGCCTGTCCTTTTACGGGGCAGGGTGGCGGCATGTCTCATGTGTGCGTATGGTGTGCACCATTGTTCCATCCTAAGTGCTGGCGGAACCAAGGAGATCGTTGAATGGCTTCAAACGCAGCCACCGAGGCCGCACGCCTGTCCGTTGCCCCGATGATGGATTGGACGGATCGCCATTGCCGGTGTGTCCACCGGCTGATGTCGTCTCATGCGTTGCTCTATACCGAGATGGTCACGGCCCCTGCGGTGATCCACGGGGACCGGGATCGGTTGCTGGGGTTCAGCACGCCGGAACATCCCGTCGCGCTTCAGCTTGGCGGCTCCTTCCCCGCGCAACTGGCCGAGGCGACGCGGATCGCGGCGGGGTACGGCTATGATGAGATCAACCTCAATGTCGGCTGTCCCTCGGATCGGGTGCAGTCGGGCAGCTTCGGGGCGATCCTCATGGAACAGCCCGCGCTGGTGGCGGATTGCGTGGCGGCGATGATCGCGGCCAGCCCGGTGGAGGTCACGGTGAAATGCCGGATCGGGGTGGATGATCAGGTGCCGGAGCAGGTGCTGCCGGACTTCCTGCGCATCGTGTCCGAGGCCGGGGTCAGCCGCTTCACCATCCACGCGCGCAAGGCCTGGTTGCAGGGGCTCAGCCCCAAGGAAAACCGCGATATCCCGCCGCTCGACTATCCGCTGGTGCACCGGATGAAGGCGGACTTCCCGCATCTGCACCTGTCGATCAATGGCGGCATCACCACGCTGGACGAGGCCGAAGAGCATCTGGACAAGGGCATGGACGGGGTCATGATCGGCCGCGCGGCCTATCACACCCCGGCCGATGTGCTGCTGGAGGCCGACCAGCGGATTTTCGGCGCCACGACCCCGTCCAAGACCGCCCATCAGATCGCCGAGGAGATGCTGCCCTATATCGAGGCGCATCTGGCGGCGGGCGGGCGGCTCAACCAGATCACCCGGCACATGCTGGGATTGTTTGCAGGCCGCCCCGGCGCGCGCCACTGGAAACGCATCCTGTCGGAACGGGCGCATCGGGACGGGGCGGGGCCGGAGGTTGTTCAGGCCGCGCTGGACGCCATCAGCCAGTTCGCCGCCTGAGCCCGCTTCCCATTCCCCGCCCGCTCTGCTTAAGTCGCGCCAAACCGCGAAAGGACACGCAATGGCCGAGTTCACCCAATACCTGCCGCTTCTGGGGCTGATCCTGCTGATCGGCGGATTTGCCGGGATCGTGGCGGGGCTGTTGGGCGTGGGCGGCGGCATCGTTCTGGTCCCGGCCTTCTTCTTTGCCTTCTCTTCGCTTGGCTACACCACGCCGGAGCTGATGCAGATCTGTCTGGCGACCTCTCTGGCGACCATCGTGGTGACATCTGTGCGTTCGGTCATGGCCCATAACCGCAAGGGCGCGGTCGATTGGGAGATCCTGAAAAGCTGGGGTCCGGGGATCGCCATCGGCGCGGCGCTTGGGGTTGCTGCGGCGTCCGGCCTCAGGAACGAGGTGCTGATGGGCATCTTCGGGGTGCTGGGGCTGTGCGTCGGGCTCTACCTGGCGTTTGGCAAGCCCGATTGGCGGCTTGGGGATGAGATGCCCGGCGGTGCTGCGCGGGCCGTGGTTTCGCCTGCGCTTGGCTTTCTGTCGGTCCTGATGGGGATCGGCGGGGGCAGCTTCGGCGTGCCGCTGATGACGCTTTACGGGCGGCCGATTCACCGGGCGGTGGCAACGGCGGCCGGTTTTGGCGTGATCATCGCGGTGCCCTCGGTTCTGGGCTTTCTGTTCATCGGCGGCGGCACCGAGGGGCGCCCGCCCTACACGGTCGGTCAGGTCAACCTGATTGCCTTCGTCGTGATCGTGGCGATGACGATGATCACCACGCCCTGGGGGGTGAAGCTGGCCCACGCAATGGACCCCAAGCCGCTGAAGCGGGTCTTTGCGGTGTTCATCATGATCATGGCGGTGAACATGCTGCGCAAGGCGCTTGGGTTTTGAGCTGGCTTGCCGACGGGTATCAGGTCTTCGGGCCCGACCCGGAGGTGTTGGAGTGGCTGAAGACCGCAGGGCCGGCGGCGCTGGCGGCGGCATCCGATCCGGGGCGTCGGGCCGATTGGCTGCGCCATGGTGGCACGTGGTTTGCCGGTGTGAACGTGCTGGACAATGATGGGGACGGACGTGTGGCCGGGGGAGCGGCCCTTGGGGGCGCGGCGTTGAGGGCGGCTCAGGCCATGAGCGGGGTACTACCTCTGGACAAGGGGCAGGTCTCGGTCACCTATCCCGGCTATCCTCGGCAGGATGCAGGCGAAAGCGACGCCAATCACCGCTACCGCAAGACCCGCGATGCGGCGCATCTTGACGGGCTCTTGCCGGTGGGGCCGGATCGTCGCCGGATGTTGAAAGAGCCCCATGGCTGGATCCTCGGCCTGCCCGTGACCGATTGCGGGGCAGGGGCCGCGCCGCTGGTGGTTTGGAAGGGAAGCCATGAGGTCATGCGCGCCCGGTTGGAAGCGGTGTTCGCGCGGCACCCTGAGGAGGAGTGGCCGGACGTGGACCTGACAGACGCCTATCACGCCGCGCGCCGAGAGGTGTTCGAGACCTGCGAGCGCATCGAACTGCCTGCCCGCCCCGGTGAGGCGACGCTGCTGCACCGGCTGGTCCTGCACGGGGTCGCCCCGTGGCGGGAGGGGGCGGAGGCCCCGCCTGAGGGCCGTGCCATCGTCTATTTCCGTCCGCATCTGCCGGGCGGTGTGGCCGACTGGCTGCACCTGCCCTGACCACAGGCGCGGGGAAGGCGCTTCGAAGCGCCTTGAAAGGGCCTTTGAAGGCCCTTCCACCGCCCGGCATCAGCGTTCGGGAATCAACCCCCTCGGGTTGAAGCGCAGCATCAGCAGCAGGAACAGCCCCATGGTCAGCAACCGCATATGCGCGGCAGAGTCGATCAGGTGCTGACGCAGCCCGCTATCTTCCGCCATGCCCATAGTGACCGTCTGCATCATCCACAGGCCAATGGGTTCCACCATGATCCACAGCCACCAGATCAGGAAGCCGCCCAGAACCGCACCCCAGTTGTTCCCCGATCCGCCCACGATCACCATCAACCAAATGAGGAAGGTGAAGCGCAGCGGGTTATAGGTGCCGGGCACCAGCTGGCCATCCAGCGTGGTCATCATCGCACCGGCCACGCCACAGACGGCAGAACCGATGATGAAGATCTGCAGATGCCGCTTGGTCACGTCCTTGCCCATGGCCTCGGACGACACCTCATTGTCGCGGATCGCGCGCATCATCCGGCCCCAGGGCGATTTCAGCGCCATTTCCGACATCCAGATGAGCAGCAGCAGCACGGCGGCAAAGAGCCCCGCGTAGCAGAGCTTCACCACCACGGAAGACGCGGTCACCGGGTCGGCCCCGAAGCGGTCGGTCAGCGACAGGAACCAATCGGCGGCCTGCAATTCGACCTCGTAGGGCACCGGCCGGGGCAGGCCGGTCACGTTCTTGACGCCACGCGCCAGCCAGTCCTCGTTCTTCAGAACCGCAAGGATGATCTCGGCAATCCCGAGCGTCGCAATCGCCAGGTAGTCCGACCGCAGACCAAGCGCGGTCTTGCCCACGATCCAGGCCGCCCCCGCCGCGAACAGCCCGCCCACGGGCCAGGCCAGGATCACCGGCAGGCCAAGCCCGCCCAGATAGCCGGTCAGGGCCGGATCGACCGCCTCGATGGCGTCACGCGCGGGGTCGAAAATGGCGCGGTAGATCATGAAGCCCCCGATCAGCACCGCCAGCATCACCACCACGCGCAACAGCCCCGCTGGCATCTTCTTGTAGATCATCACGGCGGCAACGATCGACGCGGCCCCGGCGGCCAGTGCCAGCAGGATGCGCGGCCCGCCCGCCGACCAGGCCTCTGGCACCGGGGGCATCGACACCAGCACGGCGGCCAGCCCGCCAAGCGCGGTGAAGCCCAGGATACCGACGTTAAAGAGCCCCGCGTAGCCCCATTGCATGTTCACCCCAAGCGCCATGATGGCCGAAATCAGCCCCATGTTGAGGATCGTCAGCGTGGTGTTCCACGACTGCATGAACCCGGTCCCGATGAACAGCAGCGCCACCAGACCGAACAGCAGGATATTCTTGGTGTTGATCTGCGTCATATCGATTTCCCCTTGAAGAGGCCCGTGGGCTTGAACAGCAGCACAATCAGCAGGATCGCGAAGCTGACAGCGAATTTATAGTCGGTGGACAGCAGTTGCAGCAGCCCCTCCGGCTCCCAGCTTTCCGGCACCAGGTGGTTGACGACGCGGCGGAAGGCATAGGTCACGGTGATCTCGGAAAAGGCGATCACGAAGCCGCCCGCGATGGCGCCAAGCGGGTTGCCAAGCCCGCCGACGATGGCAGACGCAAAGATCGGCAGCAGCAGCTGGAAATAGGTGAAGGGCTTGAAGCTTTTGTCGAGCCCGTAAAGCACCCCCGCCGTGGTCGCCAGAGCGGCGACGATGATCCATGTCACCAGCACCACCTTTTCGGGGTTGATGCCCGACAGCAGCGCCAGATCCTCATTGTCGGAAAAGGCGCGCATGGATTTGCCGGTACGGGTCTTGTTGAGGAACCAGAACAGCAGGATCACGCAGATCAGCGCCACCACGACGGTGATCCCCTGGCTGGTGCGGATGGCCAGACCCTCGTCGAGACCCGTCAGGGTGCGGAAGTTGCGGGCCGAGATGATGAACCGCTCGCCATCGGCAAAGCGCTGGTCATCCACCCCGATGATGAAGCGCACCAGCCCGTTCATGATGAACATGACCCCGAGCGAGGCGATCACGTAGATCACCGGCTTGGCCTTCTGCTGGCGATAGAACTTGTAGACCACCTTGTCGGTGCCAATCAGCAGCAGGGACGTGGCTGCGATGCCAATGGGCAGCGCCAGCAGCGCCGTGGGCAGCGGCCCGAGAGAGACGCCCGCGCCCTGCAAGGCCCAGGTCACAAGGATCGTCACCATGGCCCCGAAGGCCATCGTGTCGCCATGGGCGAAGTTCGAGAACCTGAGGATCCCGTAAATAAGCGTCACGCCAAGCGCGCCAAGCGCCAGCTGCGCGCCATAGGCGGTGGCTGGTACGATGACGAAATTGGCCAGGACGACAATGGCGTTCAGGAAGTCCAAGTCATGTCTCCTCGCAGATGCCGAAATAGGTGATGGCGGGGCTGCCGGGGTTGGCCGGGTGACGGCTGCGCAGGGCAGTGCCATCGGCATGGATGGTGATCAGGTCGCTTTCCGCGCCGGGCGCGGTGGTGGCGATTGTAAACGGAGAGCTGTCCGCCTCCGACAGGCTCAGGGCGGGCAGGGCGTCGGCATCGGCCTCCAGAAAGGCCATCGCGCCCTCTTCGGAGACCCCGATCTCGATCTCTATCGCGGCTGGCACGCAGTCCCCCGCGGCCTCGCAGGCCACGGTGAAAGCGCAGCTATAGCCGGTTTCGGCCATGGCCGGGGCTGCCGCCAGAAGGCACAGGGATATGAGCGGCAGATGCCTCACTCAGCCGCCTCCGCGCTGTCCACGTCTTCGCACAGGCCAAAGCCCGTGACCGAGCGGGGCCGCGCCTGAGGCTGGTGCAGGGTCACGACCACATGGCCGCTATCGGCGATGCTGACCATCTGGACCGCCTGCGTTTCGTGATTGGCGAAGATCAGACTGCGCAGGCGGGTGGGTTCCAGCGATCCTTCCGGCGCGAGGATATCGGCGGCCAGTTCGTAATCCGAGGGCAGGTCTTCCTCCCACAGAACCCGCCAACTGCCATCTTCCTGCTCGGTGATGTGGATCTCCTGCCCCCAGTCCTGGCACGGGTTCGACTCGATGCAGATCACCGCCATGTTGCAGACGCGCTCGATGGCGACATGCTGCGCCATGGCGGGCAGCGGGATCAGGAAAGGCAGGGCGGCTGCAAGGCCACGGCGGATCATCATCTATTGAACCTCACATTGTCCGTAAGCGGTCTGCTGACGCGGGCCATGGCCGGGCTGATAATATTGGCGGATATGAATGGCCTCGCCGGTGTCGAAGACGGTCAGCGCCTCGCGGTCGGCATGTCCAAGGGTGATGAAGGTGCGGGTCATGGCATCTTCCGGGGTCACGTCGCGCACCGGTGCGCTGATCCCGTCATAGCTGAACCAGAGCCCTTCCTCGTGGTCGATCGGGGCCACTTCCAGGGTGAAGGTTTCGGGCGTGCAGTCACCAGCGCCGCATTGCGTGGTGAACAGGCAGAACAATCCACCTTCCTGCGCCGCGACCGCGCCGCCCTGCGCCGTTGCCAGCGCCAGCCCCCCGATAATGCCCCCGATCCGTGTCACTTACCGTCGCCACCCGCGGTACCGGTCGTCTCTTGGCAGGTGCCGTTCAGCCGGTAGTGGATCAGGTTGTCGCCAAGCGCCATGTTGCCGGTATAGATGATCCGGCCCGCGTCGGTGATGGTGCCCAGTTCGACCCCCGCCGAATTCGAGAAGAAGAAATGCATCGCGCCGTCGCTTTCATAGACGGTGCCGTCGAAGAAATTGCCTTCGCGCTGCTCCATCTCGCCCACGCCGGTGGTGGCGTTGAGGGTGAAGTTGTAGGGGATGTCCTCCGCCACGCAGCCGCCGCCATTTTGCCGGCAGGCCTCGTTCATCGTGCATTGAAAGGTGCGGTCCTGCGCCAGCGCGGGGGTCGCGAGAAGGGTGGCCAGGGTGGCCGCAGTCAAAGCGTATTTCATGATTAACCTCCGAGAAATGATTTGCGAACTTCCGGGTCGGCCAAAAGTGCCTTGCCGGTATCAGTATAGGCGTTTCGGCCCTGAACGAGCACATAGCCTTTATCTGCAATTTCAAGCGCTTGCCGGGCGTTCTGTTCCACCATCAAGATGGAAATCCCGGTGCGCGCGACCTCGATAATCCGGTCAAATAGTTCATCCATGACGATCGGGGACACGCCCGCCGTCGGTTCATCCAGCATCAACAGCTTCGGCTTCGTCATCAGCGCCCGGCCCACGGCCACCTGCTGTCGCTGACCGCCCGAAAGCTCGCCCGCCGGTTGCAGGCGCTTTTCCTTCAGGATCGGGAAGAGGTCATAGACCTGCTCCATCGTGCCCCGGAAATCGTCGGTGCGGATGAAGGCGCCCATTTCAAGGTTTTCCTCGACGGTCATCGAGGTGAAGATGTTCGAGGTCTGGGGCACGAAGCCCATCCCCTTGGCCACGCGGGCCTGCGGTGTCAGCTTGGTGATATCCTCGCCATCCAGCACCACGCGGCCCTGGCGCAGGTTCAGCATCCCGAAAACGGCCTTCATGCCGGTGGATTTGCCCGCGCCGTTGGGGCCGACGATGACGGCGATCTCACCCTTTTCCACGGCAATCGTGCAGTCATGCAGAATATCCGCGCCCTTGCCATAGCCGCCGGTCATGTTCTCGCCAATGAGGAAGGGCTGTCCCGCCGCCGGGCTGGTTTTTGTGCCGAGCCCTTCTGCCGGGGTCAGCGTGCCGATCCCGTCGGGATTGCCAATCGAGCGGTCCTTGTTACCGCGATCGTCCTGATAGGGGTTTTGGGTCATCGCCATCCCTCATATCCGCAGCGCCCATTGTTCTGGGATGCATGTATTTCTCCGCCCACATATGTATGTCGGCTATAAACAGCGTCTCCGCCCTCAAGCACCGTTGTGAAATCTCCGACACCATTCGGCAGGATAGAATAGAAGGTCATCACACCGTTGCCATGTTGATCTTCTCCTTCAATCGCATGGACAACCTCATCGTGGTCATATGCCATGTGGTCGAATGGAACGGCTGTCTGCGTCTGCGAAGAATACTCCATCGAAAATCGGATTCTCTGACATCCGTCGCTACCTTCACAGGCTATGAGAAACTCACAATGGAAAGGAATTGTCTGAGCCTCGGTTAAATGGGGCAACGAGATTCCGGCAGCGATGGCAACTAGCCCTCTGATGATACTCATGCCTCTACCTTGTCCTTGTTCTTCAGGCCGGTGCCCAAGTAAGCCTCGATCACCTGCTCATTGGCCTTGATCTCATCCAATGTGCCTTCCGCCAGCACCTTGCCCTCGGCCATGCAGATGACCGGGTTGCAGATCTTGCCGATGAAATCCATGTCGTGCTCGATGACGACGAAGGTATAGCCGCGTTCCTCGTTCAGCCGTTTGATGGCGTCGGCGATGGTGTAAAGCAGCGTCCGGTTCACGCCCGCGCCGACCTCGTCCAGGAAGACGATCTTGGCGTCGACCATCATCGTGCGGCCCAGTTCCAGCAGTTTCTTCTGCCCGCCGGACACCTCGCCCGCTTTCAGGTCGGCGATATGGGAAATCGTCAGGAATTCAAGCACTTCGTCGGCCTTGGCCCGCAGGGCGCGTTCCTCCTCCGCGATCCGCTTGCGCCCGAACCAGGTGTTCCACAGGCTTTCCCCCGACTGCCCGCCCGGAACCATCATGAGGTTTTCCCGGCAGGTCATCGAACTGAATTCATGGGCGATCTGGAAGGTGCGCAAGAGCCCCTTGTGAAACAGCTCATGCGGGGCGAGGCCGGTGATATCTTCACCATCCATTTCCACCCGGCCCGATGTGGGCTCCAGCACCCCCGCGATCACGTTAAAGAGCGTGGTCTTGCCCGCACCGTTGGGGCCGATCAGCCCGGTGATGGAGCCCGGCGCGATGGACAGGCTGGCCCCGTCCACGGCATGGAAGCCGCCGAAATGCTTGTGCAGGTCATGAACGGTGATCATGCGTGAAGGCTCACTTTCCCCAATGTCTTAAACGAACAGCCCGGCGATGACCGGGCTGTTCTGTGTCATGCAATCGCGATCGGATCAGCGATACTGCGCGGTGACGATCTCACCACCCTGGATCTCGATTTCACGGTAGTTGCCTGCCGATTCACCGGGTCCGATCAGTTCCACCGCGGTCGCGCCTTCATAGTCCACGTCACCGCCAGCGGCGATGATCTCCAGCGCGCGCCCCAGTTCACCCGGCTGGATGACTTCACCGGGGGCGTTGGCGATATCCATGATGTGACCGGCATAGTCGCCCGGCGCGGAAGAGCCCGCCGCCGCCATCGCCATCATCATCAGCGCAGCCGCGTCATAGCTTTCGGCCGCGAAGGGCGAGGTGCCGTCAAAGCCCGCTTCCGAGGCCATGCCCTGGAAGATCGCCGCGCCGTCCGAGTCGGTGCCCGGATGCTGGCCGAAGGACCCGTCGATGTCGGACCCGAAATTGTCGACCAGCGCCTGGCTGACCATCCCGTCGGGGAACACGAAGGTGTCAAACGCACCGGAATCGAGCGCCGCCTGGATGATGCCGGAGCCACCCTGGTCCACATAGCCCGCCACGACCAGCGCAGCCCCACCGGCAGATGCCAGTGCGCCGACTTCCGCGGCATAGTCCGCGCGGCCATCTTCATGGGCGGCCACGAGGGTCACGGTGCCCCCGGCTTCGGCAAAGGCAGCGGCAAAGCTGTCCGCCAGGCCCAGGCCATAGTCGTTGTTGGTATAGGTCACGGCGACCTCGTCGATGCCGCGATCCATCAGCACTTCGGCCATCACCACACCCTGACGCGCGTCAGAGGGGGCGGTGCGGAAGAACAACCCGTTGTCTTCCACGGCAGACAGCGCCGGAGAGGTGGCGGAGGGCGAAATCATCACCATGCCATTGGCCAGGGCCACGTTCGACAGGATCGAGGTGGTCACACCGGAACAGTCCGCGCCGACGATGCCCGACACGCCATCGGCGGTGATCAGACGTTCGGCAGCGGCCTGCGCGGCGGCGGAGTCGATACAGGTGGAGTCCGCGCGCACCGACACGAAGGTGCTGCCATCCATGATACCGCCCGCGGCGTTCACTTCGGCCATCGCCAGTTCCGCGCCGGCCGCCATGTTGGGGGTCAGCGATTCGATTGGGCCGGTGAAGCCAAGGATGACGCCGATGCTGATTTCGTCGGCAGCGGCCGCACCAGCAAGAACTGCGGTGGCCGCAGAGGCCAGCAGAAGCTTCTTCATGATTGTCTCCCTATTGGACAAATTATTCTTGTGAGGGCAGGTTATGACGGGTTCCGCAAATTGAAAAGGGCCGAAATGGACCCTTTCAGCCTGCCAACCGATATTTTTTGTCAGAAAAGGCAAAGCGGCTGAAACCGGCTTTCAAATCGGGTGTTTTTCCTACAGGTTCGCCGCATACAGCCTTTCAGACCAAGGACCATGCCCATGCCCGCCCCCAGGAACAGGTTGAAATCGGATCTCGCCGCCGGGCGGCTTTGCAAGGGGATCTGGCTGAACCTCGGCTCGCCGCTGGTGGCAGAGCTGGCCGGGAACAGCGGTTTCGACTGGTGCCTCATTGACGGTGAACACGGGCCCTGGGACCCGACCGCGATCCGCGCGCAGCTGATGGCGCTGGCGGCAACACCCGCGCAGGCGGTGGTCCGGGTGCCGGTGGCCGAGGACTGGGTGATCAAACAGGCGCTCGATCTGGGGGTGCAGACGCTGCTGGTGCCCATGGTCGACAGCGCCGAGGAAGCCGCCGCCGTGGTCCGCGCCTGCCGCTACCCGCCTCAGGGTTTGCGCGGGCAGGGCGCGCTCGTCGCCCGTGCCACCGGCTTCAACGCGATTGCCGATTACACCACCAATGCCAATGACGAGATCTGCATTCTGGTGCAGGCCGAAAGCCGCGCCGCGCTGGTCGATCTTGACCGGATCGCCGCTGTTGAGGGCGTTGACGGCGTCTTCATCGGCCCCGCCGATCTCGCCGCCGATATGGGCCACCGCGACGATCCCGGCCATCCAGATGTGCAGGCGGCCATTGCGGCGGCCATCCCGCGCATCCGCGCGGCGGGCAAGGCCGCGGGCATAATTCTCGGCACGCCCGAGGCGCGTGCGACGGCGGTGGCGCAAGGCGTCAACTTCCTGGGGCTTGGCAGTGAAGCGACACTGCTCACCGATGCGCTCCGCGCGCTGGCCGCGGAATGATCCTCGTCGATGCCGATGCCTGCCCGGTCAAGCAGGAGGCCATTCGCGTGGCGCTGCGCCACGGGCAGGTCATTGTCTTCATCGCCAATCAGGGCCTGCGCCTGCCGGATCATCCGCTGATCAAACAGTTCACCGTCGCGGACGGGTTCGACGCCGCCGACGATGCCATCGCTGAAACGGCTGGCCCCGGCCACCTGGTGATCACCGCCGATATCCTGCTGGCCGAACGCTGCCTGAAAGCCGGGGCAGAGGTGATGGACCCAAAGGGCCGTGCCTTCACCAAGGACAGCATCGGCAGCCAGATCGCCACCCGCGCCATCATGGCCGATCTGCGCGCGGGTCTCGATGGTCAGGGGATCGGCGGTCAGAAACCCTTCTCGAAGACCGACCGCAGCCGCTTCCTCGACGCGATGGAAACCACGCTGAGACGGCTCAAAGCCTGACCTCTTTCATCTTGGCAAAAATACCTCCGCCGGAGGCATCCTGTCCCCGCCACACGGACAGTCGTCCTCGCTGCAAATCCCCCTTCCCACAGGTCCGTGGCAACGCGGGCCGACGAGGCCTCCCGCGCAAGCGGGGGGTTGAGGAGGGCCGCTCTCCGGTCGACGCCGGCAGGCGGCGAAATCGCCGTTTCGTCTGCACGGGGGGTGTACAGGGGGTGTACGGGGGGTGCACGCATGGCGACGGGCCGAATCGGGGTCAAAGCCCCGCCGCCTTCGCCGCGTCCCACAGCGCGTCCATCTCCTCCAGATCGCTCTCCGAGGGCTGCGTTCCCCGCGCCTCCAGCTCCCGTTCGATGAAGTGAAAGCGCCGCACGAACTTCGCGTTCGCATTGCGCAGGGCGGTCTCCGGATCGACCTTCAGATGCCGCGCCAGATTGGCCATGACAAAGAGCAGATCACCCATTTCCTCGGCGATCTTCTCCTGCGGCAATGCCTCCCGCGCTTCTGCCAGTTCGCGGGCTTCTTCGGCAATCTTGTCAACCACATGCCCGATATGCGGCCAGTCGAACCCGACCCTTGCGGCACGTTTTTGCAGCTTCTCGGCGCGCATCAGGGCAGGCAGCCCGATCGCCACGTCATCCAGCACACCGCCCCGCGCTTTCGCCGCCCGTTCCGCCGCCTTGATCGTTTCCCAATCCTGCGTCTGCTGTTCCGCCGATTTCTCCCGCGGCTGGTCGCCAAACACATGCGGATGGCGGGCAACCATCTTGTCCGACATCGTGTCGGCCACGTCCTGAAACGAAAATAACCCTTTCTCTTCCGCCATTTGCGCGTGAAAGACAGATTGGAACAACAGGTCGCCCAACTCGCCCTTCAGCTCGCCCCAGGACTCGCGTTCGATGGCGTCGGCGACCTCATAGGCCTCTTCGATCGTGTAGGGCGCGATGGTGGCGAAATCCTGCTCGATATCCCAGGGACAGCCTGTATCGGGGTCGCGCAACCGGCGCATGATTTCCAGCAGGCGGGGCATGCCGCCATGGGGGTCATTGATCAGCGCGTCATCCATTGCCGGGCCTCCGGTTTTCGGTCAGGGTGCCCCCGACTAACACCCATGAGCCCCGGAGAGTCCACCCATGCCCGTCCTCAACCGCATCGCCGGATTCGCAGATGATATGACCGCCTGGCGCCGCCATCTGCACGCCCATCCGGAACTTGGCTTTGCCTGCCACGAAACGGCTGCCTTCGTGGTCGCGCGGTTGAAGGACTTCGGGATCACCGAGATTCACACCGGCATCGCCGAATCGGGTGTCGTGGCGATCATCGAGGGGCAGGGCGAGGGGCCGACTATCGGGCTGCGCGCCGATATGGATGCGCTGCCGATCGAGGAGGAGACGGGGCTCGATTATGCGTCTGAAAACAAGGGCGTGATGCATGCCTGCGGTCATGACGGGCATACCACGATGTTGTTGGGGGCCGCGAAATATCTCGCGGAAACACGGAATTTCCGAGGCCGCGTGGCGCTGATCTTCCAACCCGCCGAGGAGGATGGCGGCGGGGCGGACATCATGTGCCGCGAGGGGATCATGGACCGGTTCGGCATCGCTGAGGTCTACGCGATCCACACCACGCCCGCGCTGCCCCTGGGCCATTTCCAGACGACGCCGGGGCCGGTCATGGCCGCTGTCGACAGTTTCGACGTGCATATCAAGGGCAAGGGCGGGCACGGGGCCTATCCGCATGAATGCGTCGATCCGGTGATTGCCGCCGTCCACATCGCGCAGGCGCTGCAAAGCATCGTCGCGCGCAACCATTACGCGCTGCAGGATCTGGTGGTGTCGGTCACCATGATCCACACCGGCACGGCGGAAAACATCATCCCCGACACCGCCTATCTGGGCGGCACGGTGCGCAGCTTCGACCCGGATGTGCGGGACATGGTCGAGGCGCGGATGGGCGAGATCGTGGCCGGGCAGGGGGCCAGCTTCGGGGTGGAGGCGGTGCTCGACTACAGGCGCAGCTACCCGGCGACGGTGAACGATCCGGCCAAGACCGAATTCGCTGTGGGCGTGGCCGAGGAGATCGTGGGACAGGGGGCCGTGGATGGTGCCCAGTGGCGCGAGATGGGGGCAGAGGATTTCAGCTACATGCTGGAGGAGCGGCCCGGTGCTTACCTGTTCCTGGGGCAGGGGGAGGCGGCGGGGCTGCACCACCCGCGGTTCAATTTCAACGACGAGGCCGCGCCCTATGGGGCGAGCTTCTTCGCGCGGCTGGTGGAGAGGGCGCTGCCCCTTGGATAGCGGTTTTCTGGCGACGCGGGCCCGCCTCTGACCAAATTGTGTGGGCTGCGCCCACGCTCTATTCTTTGGATTGGCACTTGCGATGGAAGATGGACATGTCGCCGGTCGCCATGGCGGCGCGAAGCCGAGAGTGCAGAACGCCTATGCCCGACTGCGTTCCTCCGGAACCGAGGCAGCGGCCGGTCGCCGAGGAATATCTGCTGCGCGCGGGTGCAGTGCTGAGAAAGGATCAGTGCTTTTCGGCCCGCAGATAGCTGCGCATTCCATAGAGAAGCGGCGAGCCATCGGGGGCGACGCGCACCTCTCGCACGGCGCCGATGCAGATATGGTGGGTGCCGATCTTGTCGGCCGAGACCAGTTCGCAATCGAAGCTGACAAGGGCGCTGTCCATCATCGGCGCGCCGGTGGGTCCTGGGGTGAAGGGCGCGGCGTTGAAGCGGTCGCCATCGGGTGCGGGCAGCCGGCCCGAGAACGTATCGGAGATTGCCTGCTGGTCGATCCTCAGCACGTTGATGCAGAAACAGCCATTTTCCAGAAGCGGCGGCAGGACGGAGGAGGCGGCGTTCAGGCAGACCAGCATCGTGGGGGCTTCGCCATCGGCGCTGACCGAGGTCATTGCGCTGACCGTGATCCCGTGCTGTCCCGCCGGCCCGTCAGTGGTGACCACGCTGACCGAGGCGGCGGCACGGCTCATGCCTTCCAGGAACTGCTGGCGTAGCGTGGTGTCGGGCATGGGGCGGCTCCTGCTCTGCTCTGTCCCCTTGATGTAGGGCGCGGGCTGCGCTTGCAAGCTGGCATTGCCTTTTTCCCCGGGACAGGCTTTGCATGGGGCGCGGAAGTGACAGGAGAGGCCCGAAATGGCGCTGGAAGATGCAAAGAAGGATATCGACGGGGCATTCACGCGGGAAGGGCTGAAGGGGCGCGCGTTCGAGAACACCTTCGGGGGGGCGGTGAGTTTCCTGCGCCGTCGCTACACCAAGGACCTGACATGCGTCGATGTCGCGGTGACGGGTGTGCCTTTCGATCAGGCGGTGACGAACCGGCCCGGCACCCGGCTTGGACCCCGTGCCATCCGCGAGGCGAGCGCGTTGCAGGTCTATGACCCGCCCTATGGCTGGGGCGGCTATGACCCGATGAGCGATCTGGCGATTGCCGATTATGGCGATCTGGCCTTCGACTATGCCAATCCGGGCGAATTTCCCAAAGTGCTGGAGGCCCATGCCGATGGCATTCTGTCCCAGGGCGCGGCGATGGTGACGCTTGGGGGCGATCATTCGATCACCCTGCCGCTGTTGCGGGCGCATGTGAAGAAGCATGGGGCCGTGGCCCTGCTGCAGTTTGATGCCCATACCGACACCTGGCCCGATGATGATCCGGTACGCGTCGATCACGGCACCTTTGCCTATAAGGCGGTGAAGGAGGGGCTGATCGACGTGGCCCGCTCTGTTCATGTGGGCATCCGCACGGTGGTGGAGGACAATCTCGGCATCGAGATTCTCGACGCGCGTGCCGTGCATGAGCAGGGGCCGCAAGCCATCGCCGCGCGGATCAAGGAGATCCTGGGCGACGCGCCGGTTTACCTCAGCTTCGATATCGACTGCCTCGACCCGGCCTATGCGCCGGGCACCGGTACGCCGGTCTGGGGCGGGCTGACCTCGGCTCAGGCGGCGATGATCCTGCGCGACATTGCCGGGATCAACCTGGTGGGGGGCGATGTGGTCGAGGTCTCTCCGCCCTTCGACTCGGCCCAGATCACCGCCGTGGCGGGGGCGCATGTGGCGATGGAGCTTTTGTGCCTCTGGGGATGGGCGCGGCGCGGGATGTCATGAAACTGTGACGTGCTTTCGCTAGCGGGAATCGCCCAAGGGGCGTATCCAGCATCAACGGCAGCGGTGTGTATCAGGACCATGGCACGCAAGCGACATTCCAAAGAAGACAGGCAGATCGCGCGCGAGATCTCTTATGCGCATTCGGCCCGGACCAAGGGCGGGCGGGCGATGATCCGCGCGATGGAGAACACCACCGGGCGGCTGAAGCTGATCAAGCAGGCGCAGGGCTACGAGACCGAGGTCGCGGCGGGCCGGGATTTCTGGCAGGTGATGGTGGACCGCTACGGGCTGACGCTGGAGGTGATGGGCGGCAGCCTGGACAATATCCCGCGCGAAGGGCCGGTCATCGCCATCGCGAACCACCCCTACGGCATTCTCGACGGGCTGATGCTGGGGCATATCCTGTCGGTCGCGCGCGGGGATTTCCGCATTCTGGCGCATCGGATTTTCCGCAAGGCAGAGGATCTGGACAAGGTCATCCTGCCCATTTCCTTCGATGAGACGAAAGAGGCGGTGGCGCTGAATATCCAGACCCGCAAGACGGCGCTGCGCTACCTGTCGGAGGGCGGCGCGATCGGGATTTTTCCGGGCGGTACGGTGTCGACGGCGCAAAAACCCTTCGGGCGGCCCATGGACCCTTATTGGCGCGGCTTCACGGCGCGGATGATCACCAAGTCAGCAGCCACCGTTGTGCCGATCTATTTCGACGGGCACACCAGCCGGCTCTTTCAACTGGCCAGTCACCTGCACAACACGCTGCGTATGGGGCTCTTGATCAAGGAGTTCAAGAAGCGGGTGAACACACCTGTGCGCGTGGTCATCGGCGACCCGATCCCGCGGGCCGAGCTGGACCGTTTCGCAGGCGATACGCGGGCGATGATGGACTTCCTGCGGCAATCGACCTACGAATTGTCGCCAACACCCATAAACCCGGCTGAAATCGGGTTCGAATTCGAGGAAAAGCACAAGCGAAATGGCGGTCGGGATCTTTGACAGTGGCTTGGGCGGGTTGACGGTGCTGGATGCCGTCAGCAAGCGCCTGCCGGACGTGCCCTTTGTCTATTACGGCGACAATGCCCATGCGCCCTATGGCGTGCGCGATGCCGATGACGTCTACGAGTTGACGACAGCGGGGGTTCAGCGCCTCTTTGAGGCGGGCTGCGATCTGGTGATCCTTGCCTGCAACACCGCAAGCGCCGCGGCCCTGCGGCGGATGCAGGAATCGTGGGTGCCAGCGGACAAACGGGTTCTGGGCGTCTTCGTGCCGCTCATTGAGGCTCTGACCGAACGTCAATGGGGCGACAATTCCCCGCCGCGTGAAGTGGCCGTGAAACATGTGGCACTGTTTGCCACGCCCGCGACGGTCAGCAGCCGGGCGTTCCAGCGCGAACTGGCCTTCCGCGCCATCGGTGTCGACGTCGAGGCGCAGCCCTGTGGCGGCGTGGTGGATGCCATCGAGGATGGCGACATGATTCTTGCGGAAGCCCTTGTGCGCAGCCATGTGGAGGCGCTGCAGCGGCGCATGCCCAAACCCGAGGCGGCGATCCTCGGCTGCACCCATTATCCGCTGATGGAAGACGTCTTTCAGGACGCGCTTGGGGAGGGGGTTGCGGTCTATAGCCAGGCCAATCTGGTGGCCGAAAGCCTTGCCGACTATCTGACCCGTCATCCCGACAAGCTGGGGGAGGGGGCTGAATCCGCCTTCCTGACGACCGGCGATCCGGCAAGGGTGTCGAACAAGGCCACCCAGTTCCTGCGGCGCAAGATCGCGTTCGTCAAAGCCTGAGGCAACCTGTCAAGGCGGCACCTCTCGACGCGGGGCGCGGCCTTGCCTATCTGTGGGGCAGCAGGACGTGGAGGACAACCATGCGCGGATTGAAGAAACAACGCCGGATCCAGGTGATCATCGTCGCGATGGTGGCGCTGGCGGTGTCTGCGGGGCTGATCGGCTACGGGTTGCGTGACGGCATCAATTTCTTCCGTACCCCGACCGAAGTGGCGGAAACCCCGCCACCGCCCGATGAGGTCTTCCGTATCGGCGGGTTGGTTCTGGAGGGCACGCTGGTCCAGGATGAGGGGCTCGATTTCACCTTCACCGTGACCGATGGCGGTGCCGATATCCCGGTGCGCTATATCGGGACCGACGCGCCGCCTGATCTGTTCGGGGAAGGCCAGGGGACTGTGGCGACCGGCACCTATGAGGACGGGGTGTTTCTGGCGACAGAACTGCTGGCCCGCCATGACGAGACCTATATGCCCGCCGAGGTGATCGACGCGCTGGAGGCGCAAGGGGTCTACCGGCACGCGGAAGATGAGGAGCCGGCGCCGAGCTATTGAGGGCGGGCGCTTCTCCTCAAGCCCCCTTCGGGAGCCTTCGTCGAAGCGCGCTGCCGCGGATGCTTGGCCGGGTTGTGTGAGGGTCGATCCGTAAGTGCCTGTTTATACGTCAGGATCGAGGGCTCTGCCCTCGAGCTCCCGAGGTATTTTTGCCAAGATGAAGGGGCTTTAGCGAAATCTTAATCCTCGTGTGATTGGCTTTTGCGTATCTTGAACCTTGAGCATGGGAGGGCTGAACCATGCTGTCGGTTCGCCAGATTGCGTCTGAAATCGTCGATCGAGAGGGAGGATTTGTGAATGACCCCAATGACCCCGGGGGCGCGACAAATTACGGGGTGACAATCCATACGATGCGGCGTTTCGGGCTGGACCTGGATGGCGATGGCGATGTGGATGAGGCCGATGTGCGCGCCCTGCCGCGGGAGCGGGCGGTCGAGATCTTCATCGAGCATTATTACCATGCCCCCCGGATCGACCAATTGCCGGAACCATTGCAGCCCACGGTCTTCGACATGCAGGTCAATGCCGGATCGAACGCAGTGCGCATTTTGCAGCGGCTGATCAGGGATATGGGGCTGGAGATTGCCGTTGACGGGGTGATCGGGCCGCAGACCATTGCAGCGGCGACTGCGGCCCATGACAGCGCAGGGCAAAGCATGGTGGATGCCTACGGCATTGCCCGGCGCAATTTCTACTATCGGATCGGGGACCGGCGCCCGGCCTCTCGCCGCTATGCCACGCGGCGTGATGGGGGCAAAGGGGGCTGGATCCGGCGGGCGGAGGAATTCATCTCGCCTGAGTTTCATCTTACGGACGCGGAACACCGCGCGCGGGTGGCGGCATGGGGTTGATGCAGCGCATTCTTGGCGGGCCTCAGACCATTGCGGCAGCGGGCGAAGCCGTCAGCGATGTGGCCGAGATCTTCCACGCCAATGAAACAAGGGCGATGGAACTGTCGGCCGAGGCGCATCGGGCGGCGCTTGACGCCCATGGTGACGAGTTTCAATACGCGAGACGGGGGCTGTTCGACCGCGTGATCAACGGCATCAACCGGATGCCACGCCCGATGCTGGCGCTTGGCACGATCGGGCTGTTCGTCTTTGCCATGGTCGATCCGGAGGCCTTTGCCTCGCGGATGGTGGGGTTGAACGAGGTGCCGGAACCGCTCTGGTGGCTGTTGGGCGCCATCGTCAGCTTCTATTTCGGGGCGCGGGAGATGCACTATTTCCGCACGCCCAATGGCGGCAGGCTGCCCCGGATGCGACCCCGAGACCTGGCGGAGGACGCAACCGAAACGGCAGCGGACCCCAACCCGGCGCTGGAACGGTGGTTCCGCGAGCAGCGGGACAGTGAAGAGGGCGGGGATTGACCCCGCCCTGATCGTGTCAGCCGCGCATGCGTTCGAAATTGGCGTCGAAGAGCGGTGAGTGCTGGGGCTGTGCATCCAGCATCTGGCCGAGCAACTCGATGGCCCAGGGGCCCTCGCTGTCGGCAACCTCTTTCGCGACATAGCCCATGGCCACGGACTGGCCCGCGTTATGGGCATAGCCGCCAGAGGTGACCCAGCCCACGACCTTGCCGTCATGCCAGATGGGTTCGTCCCCGATAACATCGGCGTCAATCGCGGCAACGGTGAAGGCGCGCAGGCGCAGTTTGCCGCCGCTGTCCCGCTCCGCCAATGCTGCGGTTTTCCCAATGAAATCAGCGTCTTTTTCGTAGGCTATGAAGCGGTCGAGACCAGCCTCCAAAGGCCCGTAGACGGGGCGGAATTCGCGCGCCCATCCGCCGAAGTTCTTTTCCAGACGCATGGCGTTGAGCGCGCGCAGGCCGAAGGGTTTGAGGCCCAGATCCTTACCCGCCTCCAACAGGCGGTCAAAGACATGGCGCTGGTATTCGGGCTTCATCCAGATCTCGTAGCCCAGATCACCGGTGAAGCTCACGCGGCCCACGAGACAGGGGGCAAAGCCCACATCCATGCGCTGGATGTCCATGAAGCGGAACCCGGCGTTGGACACATCCGCAGGAGTCAGGCGCTGCAACAGGTCACGAGATTTGGGGCCTGCGATGGACAGGCCGACCATGCCGAGCCCGACGACTTCCAGCGATACCGACCCGTCCTGCGGCATATGGCTTTCCAGCCAGCGGGCGTAGAACACCTCCGCCATGCCGGAGCCTGCGAGGAAATACTCGGTCTCGGACAGGCAGGCGACGGTCAGGTCACCCTGTAGCTTGCCGTTTTCCTTCAGCATCGGGGCCAACGTCATGCGGCCTGGTTTGGGCAGCTTGCAGGCCAGCACCTTGTCGAGGAAGGCCGTTGCCCCCGTGCCGCGCACGTAGAACTTGGAGAAGCCGGAGATTTCCATCACGCCCACGTCTTCACGACAGGCGCGGACCTCTTCCTTCACATGCTCGAAATCGGTGGAGCGGCGCCAGCTGAATTCGTCCTTGGTGCCATCGGGCGAGAACCAGAGCGGTGCCTCAAGACCCCAGCTATCCCCCATCTGCGCGCCGAGCGACAGCATGCGGTCATAGATCGGCGTGGTCTTGTAGGGGCGGGCGGCCTGCAATTCCTCATTCGGGAATTTGATCGAGAAGCGGCGGGAGTAGTTTTCCTGCACCTTGGGGTTGGTGTAGCTCATCGTCGCCCAATCGCCATAGCGCGCGATGTCCATGGCCCAGACATCGAAGCCGGGATCGCCCTGGGTGATCCAGTTGGCCAGCGCCAGACCCACGCCGCCACCCTGAGAAAAGCCCGCCATGACGCCACAGGCCGACCAAAGCCCTGGCATGCCACGAATGGGGCCGATCAGCGGGTTGCCGTCGGGGGCGAAGGTGAAGGGGCCGTTAATGATCTGCTTGATGCCGGCATTGGCGAAGGCGGGGAAATGTTCGAAGCCCACTTCCAGCGACGGCGCGATGCGGTCGATATCGGGTTGCAGCAGCTCATGCCCGAACTCCCATGGCGTCGTGCGTTCCGACCAGGGCACGCAGGCTTTCTCATAGGTGCCCATTAACATGCCGCCGCGTTCCTGACGCAGGTAGAGCTCGCCGTCGAAATCGACCGCGTGGATCACTTCCTTGCCGGTTGTCTTATTGATTTCAGCGACTTCCGGCATGTCCTCGGTGATCAGGTACATATGTTCCATCGCCAGAACCGGCAGTTCGAGCCCCACCATGCGGCCCACTTCGCGGGCCCAGAGGCCACCGGCATTGACCACATGGTCACAGGCGACATCACCCTTGTTGGTCTTGACGATCCAGCCGCCATCACGGGCGCGCAGGATCTCTTCGACCTTGCAATGCTGTTCATAGGACGCGCCCAGTTTCTTCGCCGATTTCGCATAGGCCCAGGTCACGCCGGAGGGGTCCAGATGGCCATCGACCACGGTTTCCAGCCCGCCCACGAATTGCGCGGGGTCGATCAGCGGCATCAGCTCATGCGCTTCTTCAGGCGTGATCACGCGGGACTGGATGTCCTGATAGCGGCCCTTGGCCATGGTGGATTTCAGCCAGTCGAACCGTTCGGGGGTGGAGGCCAGCATGACACCGCCGGTCATGTGAAAGCCTGTGGACTGGCCCGACAGTTCCTCGATCTCCCGATAGAGCTCGATCGTGTATTTCTGCAACTTGGCGACATTGGGATCGCCGTTGATCGTGTGGCAGCCCCCCGCCGCGTGCCAGGTGGAGCCCGAGGTCAGTTCGGACCGCTCCAACAGCAGGCTGTCGGTCCAGCCCGCCTTGGCCAGATGATAGAGCACCGAGCAACCGACGACGCCGCCGCCGATCACCACAACACGTGCCTGGGTCTGCATGAAAATCTCCTGTTTCGCAGTCCTGATTTCCGGAAAGGGTAGCGTGACGGTCGGGTTTCGGATCGCACGTTTTCGACAAAGACAGGGGGCGATTTGGCGGGAACGGGCGTTGTCATGGGCAATTGTGAACTGCACCAGCGGGCGAATTGTGATAGGGTCCCCCGCATTAGAGGCCCCTTGGGGCCAGCAATCATTCAACGGGAGGATCTCATGTTTGTACGGATCGTGGCCTTTGCGGCCTTCTTGTTCGGGGTGATACCTGCAGGACCGGCAGCAGCGCTCAATTGCGACAATCGCGGCGTGAACTGGCAAGGCCGCATCGACCTGCCAAGCGGGATCTACGGGTTTGAACTCAGGCGCCTGACCTGTGCGGCTGACAGTCTGTGGAACTACTATATCTGGAACACCACCAGCCGTTGGGAGGGCACGGCCACGGTCGGCCTCGTGGGGACGTCCCTGACGGTCAATACCGTGTCGGGCAGCCTTGCGGGCTGTTCCCTGAGCGGTACGTGGTATCCGCGCGATACCACCAACGGCATCCCCTATAGCGGGCGCGGTGCGGCCAGTTGTTCCGGGACCGGCAGCTGGAGCGCGACGATCCAGTAGGGATCACGCCAGCCCCAGGCCGGACCGACCGGCAGCGCCGATGTCGTGGTAAAGCCCCGCCATCAGGGCAATCGCACCGGGGATCATCGCCTTGGGCAGATGTTCATCGGGGGCGTGCTGGCTGCAACCGGGATAGCTGTGCGGCACCCAGACTGCGGGAAGGCCAAGCGTTTCGGTGAAGACGTGGTTGGGAAGAGAACCGCCAAGCGAGGGCAGCAGCACCGGATCTGCCCCGGTGCTGCGGGCAATGGACTGTACTGCGAAACGGGCGAAAGGGTGATCTGGCGGCGTGGCCGAGGCGGGGAAGCGGGCGTCGGGTTCCTCGATGTCAACAAAGTCGAAGCCTTCAGCATCCAGATGCGCGCGCAGGGCGGGCATGATCGCTGTGGGGTCCAGCCCGGTCACATAGCGCAGCTGGATATGGGCCTGCGCCTCTGGCGGGATGGCATTGACGGGCCGTTCCGGGGTGCCGCAGGTGAAGGCCAGCACCTCGACCGCAGACCACGCAAAGACCCGTTCGGCGGGCGTCAGGCCGGGGGTGCCCCAACCGGGGTCGATCTCTCCGCCTGCGGGGGTGATGCCCGACAGGATCGCGCGGGTGTCGTCCGGCACCTTCTCCGGTGTCCAGCCGGGTACGAGACATTCGCCGCGCGGGCCGATGATGCAGGCAAGGGCGTGGGCCATCTCGGTGCCGGGATTGCGCAGAAGGCCGCCGAAATTGCCGGAATGGCGCCCGGCCTCGCGGTGACAGATCGACAGCTTGACGGTCACGGCCCCACGTGCGCCAAGAAACACGGTCGGTCGATCCCGAGACAGGCGCGGCCCGTCAGAGGCCAGCACCAGATCGGCGTTCAGGTCGTCCTTCAGCCCCGCGCAGATCGCATCCAGCCCCGGCGAGCCGACCTCCTCGCCCATTTCCACCAGCATGTGGCAGTTGAAGCCAAGCGCGCCTTGTTGCTCCAGCACCAATCGTAGCGCCGTCAAGTTCACCAACAGTTGTCCCTTGTTGTCGGCCACGCCGCGCCCGTAGAGCTTGCCGTCGCGTTCGGTCAGCGCCCATGGCGCCAGACCCTGTTGCCAGCGCCCCTCCATCCCCGGAACCGTATCGGCATGGCCATAGCCGAGGATCGTCGGCAGCCCGTCGCCCTCGTGGCGCGACAGGACCAGCGCGGGCGGATGGTCGCCCTCGATCCAGCGGGCTACGAAGCCGTGTCCCGCCATCAGCCCGGCGATATGCTTCAGGCAGGCGGCATGGGCATCAATTGCACCCGGTTCCGTCGGGAAGGCCACCAGCGCGGTCAGGTTCTCGACAAAACGGTGAAGCGTCTCGGGCGTGTCGGCGCGGGCTGTGATCTGGTCGCGGGCGGTCATGGGGCATCCTTTTTCGGGCTTGGCCCGCAGCCTGCCGGTTTCGCCCGGTTTTGCAAGCTTCTAGCCGCCGACCAATACGCCGACGCCGAAGGCCACGAAGGCACAAAGCCCCCCGACGATCACCGTTTCGCCGATGCAGCGCAACGCCGTCTCGCCTGTCACACGCCAGCGCAAAACCCCGAGGCCGAACAGGGCAAGGAATGTCGCCGCGACGGATATGGGGAAGGCGCGGGCCGGGTCCAGACCCGCGATATAGGGCAGCAACGGGATAGAGCCGAGCGTGATGAACGCCATGAAAGTGGACATCCCGTCGCCCGCGGGATTGGTGCTGCGCGGGTCGGTCATCTCGAATTCATAGGCCATCATCAGGTCAGCGGCGAAATCATGGTTGCGCATCAGGATATCCGCCACCTGATCGGCATCCCCCCCCGGCAGCCCGCGTTCGCGCAGCATCTGTTGCAGCTCCAGCCGTTCACGATCGGGATCGGTGGACAGTTCCTGCAACTCCATCGCGCGCCGCGTATGATAGAGATCGCGTTGCGACCGGCCCGACAGGAATTCCCCAAGCCCCATCGACACCCCGTCGGCAAAGAGGTTGGCCAAACCGAAAACCAGCACCGCGAGTGCCCCGATCTGCGCGGTGTTTTCGGCAGAGGCCCCGGCGAAGCCCGCCACGATGGCGAAGGTTGTGACGATGCCGTCATTGCCGCCATAGACGATTTGCTTGAGAAACTCCTGCGCGCGGGTGATATGATGATCCTGCGTGCGGTGCTGCGCCCAGTTGATGGCCATGCCGTTTGTCTCCTGTCCGGTCGGGTCAGTCTGGACCTGCGCACAGGGCCTGACAACCGGCAGGGCTGCGCCAAGGAATCGCAGGGCTGCATAGCCGCTTCCCGCGCGAGACGGGGTTACTTTTGGATCGTTTAGCGTTAAACAGTCGCCAGTTGGAGGAACCCCATGCGCGATCTCAAGATTCCCGAACAGCGCCACCCCGAAAAGGCGCGCCGCCCGGACAACCCGCAGCCCAAGAAACCGTCCTGGATCCGGGTCAAGGCGCCCGTGGGCGAGGGCTACAAGAAGACCCACAAGATCATGCGAGAGCACAAGCTGGTGACGGTCTGCGAAGAGGCGGGCTGCCCCAATGCCGGCGAATGCTGGAGCCAGGGCCACGCCACGATGATGATCATGGGCGAGGTCTGCACCCGCGCCTGCACCTTCTGCAACATCGCCACCGGCAAGCCACCCGAGGATCTCGATGTGTTCGAGCCGGGTCGCGTCGCGGATGCCGTGCAGAAACTGGGGCTGAACCATGTCGTCATCACCTCGGTGGACCGCGACGATATCGAAGATGGCGGGGCGGAACATTTCGCCCAGACCATCCGCGCCATCCGTCATCGCAGCCCGGACACGACGATTGAAATCCTGACGCCCGATTTCATCCGCTGCGCCCCCGAGGCGCTGGAGGTCGTGGTCGCGGCGAAACCGGATGTGTTCAACCACAATCTCGAAACCGTGCCGGGGCTCTACCCCGAGGTGCGCCCCGGTGCCCGCTATTTCCATTCCCTGCGGCTGTTGCAGCGGGTGAAGGAACTGGACCCGACCATGTTCACCAAATCGGGGATCATGGTGGGGCTTGGCGAGGACAGGCAGGCGGTCATCCAGGTCATGGAAGACATGCGCGCCGCCGATATCGACTTCCTGACCATCGGCCAGTACCTGCAGCCCACGCCCAAACACCACGCGGTAGACCGGTTCGTGACGCCCGAGGAATTCAAGGCCTATGAAAAGGCCGCCTATAACAAGGGGTTCCTGATGGTCTCGGCCACGCCGCTGACACGGTCGAGCTATCACGCGGGTGACGATTTTGCGCGGCTGCGCGCGGCGCGGATGAAGAAACTGGGACAGGCCTGATACGAAAAACCCCGGCGCGAGGCCGGGGTTTTCTTTTTCGACTGCAACTGAGGGATCAGGCGCCCCAATAGACCGGCGTTCCGGGGTATTCGTCGATTGCCCAGGTTTCACCACCCGAGGCATAAGTTGTGCCGTCATTGCTGGTATAGACGACGTTGCCGGTGGCGGGATCGACCAGGGGGCTGTCGAAATTGTAGCCTTCCGGCATATCGGCAATCGCTTCCTGCTGCGCCCAGTAATAGGTGGCACCATTGTTGCCGGGGGCGAGGGCTGCGCCGATATTGTAGTAGTCCTGCGATGTGCGGCCCGACCAGGACCAGCCGCTGTCGCCGCCAGCCACGCTGGCGAAGCTGGTCGAGATGGTCTGGCTTTCCATCTGGCCGCGCATGTCGCCGCTAAGATCCTCGACCCCGGTGCTGACCACGGCCATGGTGGCCAGCCCAAGGCCGACCAGCCCGGCGGTCAGGACGACCCAGTCGACGGTCACGGCGCCGCTCTCGTCTGAAAGAAAGTTCTGTTTCTGTTGCATTTCTGGATACTCCAAATTGCCGTCTTCCGCGGCTGTACTGCTTGTGTTGCTCCGAGATACACTCCAAAGTTGCAGAAATGGTGGCGCTGATGGGGCGCTGTCATGGGATGATCAGGGCCGATGCCGATCACGGCGCTGACGGCCAGGCAGGGGGACACGCATGCGCCGGGACAGGATGACGGATCGCTACGGGCTGGACATTTCGACAGGGTCCGATCTGGCCGCCGAGGCCTATCAGCGCGGGATGGACCTCTATCTCGCTGGAATGGCCGGAGTGGAAGCGGCGCTACAGGCAGCCATCGCGGCGGACCCGGAGTTTACCCCCGCCCATGTGGCGCTGGCCCGGAATTATCAAACCTTTGGCCATATGCCTCAGGCAAAGGCGGCTCTGGCGGCGGCGAGGGGCTGCGACCGGGCGCTGACCCCGAGAGAGGCCGCGCAACTGGAAATCTTCGGCCATCTGATCGAGGGTCGCGCGGGGCAGGGCTATGCGCTCATCCGTGCCCATATTCGCGAATACCCCCGTGATGCGCTGGTGGCGCAGACCGTTCTTGGGGTCTTCAGCCTGATCGGCTTTTCCGGCCGCGTGGGCCGCGAGGCGGAACATCTGGCGGTGGCCGATTTCCTGGCCCCCCATTACGAGGGCGACTGGTGGTTTCCCGCCCAGATGGCCTTCGCGCATCTCGAAATCGGGCAATTCCAACAGGCCGAGGGGCAGATCGACCTGGCGCTTGCGCGCAACCCCCACAGCGCCCATGCCGCCCATATCCGTGCGCATCTCTACTACGAGGTCGGGGAAACGGCGGACGGGCTCGCGTTTCTGGGCGACTGGATGCAGGGCTATGACCGCACGGGCCTGATGCATTGTCACAATACGTGGCACGTGGCGCTGTGGGCGATGGCGACGGGCGACGAGGCGCGCATGTGGCGGGCGGTGGACGAAGACCTGGCCCCCGGCGTCAGCCAAAGCCCCGCGATCAATATCGTGACCGATCTGGCAGCGCTCTATTATCGCGCCTCGCTGGCGGGGGTGGAGATCGGGCAGGCCCGCTGGCAGGCTCTTGGGGATTTTGCGATCTCCGCCTTCCCAAACCCCGGAATGGGCTTCGTCGATGTGCATGCGGCGGTGATCCATGCCATGAGCGGCAATGCAGAGGCGCTCGACCGGCTCATATCGGACGCCAAGGGGCCGATTGGTGACATGGTGCCGGGCTGCGCCGAGGCGTTCCGGGCGATTGCCGCCGAAGACTGGGCCGGGGCCGAGGCGCGGCTGATCCCCGTCGTGGCGCAGTCGGAACGGGTGGGCGGCAGCCGGGCACAGCGCGATATCCTCGAATTTGCCCTGATGAATGCGCAGATCCAACAGGGTCGGGCGGACGAGGCACTGCGGCTGCTCGCCCTGCGCCGCCCCCATATCGACGCGCCGGCGCATCTGAGCCACTGACCGCAAAGCATTTTGCGATTTTGCCATGTTGCGCTAGCATTCCCGCATTTAAGGGAGGTTTTTGCCATGGTTCGTGTTCGCGCCGGTCTGTCCGCTGTTGCTGTCTGTCTGTTCCTCGCGCCCCTGTCGGTCCATGCCGACTGGCTGGACGATGCCCGCACGGCCTTTGATGGCGGCGACTATGACACCGCACGCCAATTGTCGGAACCGATGGCCGAAGCGGGCGATCCCGCGGCCCTGAATATCCTCGGGGTGATCTATTTCCACGGCCAAGGGGTGGAACAGGATGTGCAACGCGGGCTCGACTATTACGAGGCTGCCGCCGCACAGGGCTATGCGGTTGCACAGGCAAACCTGGCCTGGATCTTGTATAAGGGCGTATACGGTGCCCCACGCGACCTGACCCGCGCATGGGAGCTGGCAGACGCCGCCGCAGAGGCGGGCAATGCCGAAGCACTGAACACCCTTGGTGCCATGTCCGAGGAAGGCGCCCTTGGCAGCCCGGACTATGCCGCAGCAGCGGCCTATTACCGGCAGGCCATGGATGGGGGCTCGGCGGCGGCCCATAGCAATATGGGGGCGCTCTATGCCCAGGGGTTCGGGGTGATCCAGGATGATGCGCAGGCACGGCTTCTCTTCGAACAGGCGGCAGCGCTTGGCCACGGGCAGGGCACCCGCAACCTCGCCTATATGATGGAGCTTGGCCGGGGCGGCCCGCAGGACATTCCCGGGGCGATTGAAACCTACCGGCAGGCCATCGCGCTTGGCTATGGCGGGGCGGGGAACGATCTGGGCATTCTGCTGCTCAATGGCGCGGCGGGGATGGCCCCCGACCCGGCAGCCGCCGCCGAAGCCTATGAACAGGGCACGGCCCTGGGCCATGAGTGGGCGCCTGCCAACCTGGCCTATCTTCTGTCCGATGGTGACCCGTCAGTGCCGGATGATATCGACCGGGCGGTGACGCTCTATCACCTCGCCTATGAGCGCGGGAATATCGAGGCGCTGTCCGATCTGGCCTATATGCACTGGGACGGCGTCGGCGTCGCGCAGGACCATGCAGAGGCCCGCCGCCTGTTGCAGACCCTGGCCGATCTGGGCTTGCCGGGGCCGATCAACGATCTGGGCTACATGCATGAGGCCGGGCTTGGCGGGCCAGTGGACTTTGACGGCGCGCTGGCGCTTTACCAGCAGGCTGCCGCTATGGACTATCCCTTCGCGGCCTGGGGCGCGGCGACGGTCTATCTCAACCCCGACTATGCCGGGGCCGACCGGGTCGAGGGCTATGCCTGGTGCGCCTATGCCATTGCGCGCGAAACCGATTCCGGCCGCATCGCCGAGTATCAGGAAAGCTGCGGAACCCTGCCCGAAACCCTGTCCGAGGCCGATATCGAAGCGATCGCGACCCGGACCGAGGAATTGCTGACCACCTACTGACCCATTCAAGAAGGAGAGCCATTATGAATCTCAAAGCCATCTCCGTCGCCGCGCTGCTCTGCCTTGCGGCCCCCCTTCACGCGCAAACGGCCGATGACGCCGTCGAAGCCTATCGCACGGGCAACTACGCGCTGGCGCTGGAAATTTCCCGCCCACTGGCCAATTCCGGCGACGCGGTGGCGCTGAACATGATGGGCATTCTCTACGAGAACGGGCTTGGCGTTCCCGCCGACGGGTTCCGGGCTGTCAGCTACTATCAGGCCGCCGCCGATCAGGATTTGCCGCAGGCGCTGAACAATCTGGCCGATCACTATCTCGACGGCTGGTCCGGGCAGGACCCGCGCCCCGATCTGGCCATCCCGCTGATGCTGCGGGCCGAGGAAATGGGCTATGCCGGGGTCTACAACAACCTTGGCGTGTCCTATTTCGAAGGCCATTTCGGCACCCCGGATTCGCGCCGCGCGCTGGAGTATTTCCGCCGGGCCCATGAGGCGGGCTATGTGGACGGCACCGCGAATGTGGGCTGGATGTATGCCCATGGCGAAGGGGTGGAGGAAAACCAGGCCGAGGCGCGGCGCTTCTATGCGCTGGCCCATGACAATGACGGCCCCCTCTGGGCGCTGGAAAATCTTGCCGACATGCTGCGGGAAGGCGAGGGCGGGCCGGTCGATCAGCCACAGGCGGTGGCGCTCTACGAAGAGGCCGCCGAGCGGGGCAGCGCCTATGGGGCGAACTGGCTTGGGTATTACTATGACAATGGCGAAGGCGGCCTTCCCGTCGATCACGACCGCGCGGTGGCCTATTTCCTGCAGGCTGCCGAACAGGGCAGCACGACCGGCTATTACAACCTGGGCTCGATGTATGAAGGCGGGCGCGGGGTCGAGGCCGACCCTGATATGGCCCGACACTACTATCAACTGGCCTCCGATCAGGGGGATGCGGATGCGACCTATGAACTGGCGGTCATGTATTGGCACGGGGATCTGGGCTATTCCGATGAAATCGAGGCCCGCCGGCTGATGGAACTGGCCGCCGAACGCGGGGCCGAACTGGCCTTTGGCGATCTTGGCCTGATGCTGCGCAACGGTGTGGGTGGCGCCCGTGATCTGCTGCGCGCGGGCGAGATGTTTCAGCGCGGACTGGAGGAGAACGACTCGCTGGCCTACGTGAACCTTGGCGAGGTCATCTCCGATCCGGCCCATCCCGGCCACGATCCGGTGCGCGGCCTCGCCCTTTGCCTGCGTGCGGTCGAGATCACCTCGAGCGAGGAGCGGCAGGTGCAATACAGCCGCCGCTGCAATCGGCTATCGCGGGCGCTCAGCCCGGCGCAGCAGGCCGAGGCGCGGGAGATGATGGGCTCACTCTGAGGCGGGAAGCGCCTGAAGATAGGCGGCAATGGCCGCGCGGTCGGCGTCGGGCAGGTGGGCCATGTTCAGGATCACCTCGGCCATCTCGCCGCCCGCGCTGTCGAACTCGGGCGTGAACCCGTCGCGCAGGTAATTGGCGATGTCAGAGGCCGACCATGTCAGCGCGGCGGGCGTGATGTTGGGAATGCGCCCTTCGCCAGAGGGGTTCGGCGCGCCCGCCAGCCAGTTCGCGTAATCGAGCCCCCCAAGCGCGTTCCGTGGCGTGTGGCATTCGCCGCAATGGCCGAGCGATTCCACAAGGTAGCGCCCGCGCATCACCTGAGGCGACAGGTCATCGCCCTCGATCACCCAGTCATCCGAGGCAAAGAGAAGCTTCCAGCCGCCAAGCGACCGTCGGATCGAGAACGGAAAGCCCACATCATGATCGCGTGACGGCGTGGCATCGGCGGGCAGGGTCTGCATGAAGGCCCAGAGGTCTTGCAGATCCGTGATCCCGGCCCGCGCATAGGTGGTGTAGGGGA
The DNA here is from genome assembly GCF_030732985.1 of Nioella sp. MMSF_3534. GTDB lineage: Bacteria > Pseudomonadota > Alphaproteobacteria > Rhodobacterales > Rhodobacteraceae > Nioella. The sequence goes on along the minus strand of NZ_JASHJX010000001.1, from coordinate 150,504 downwards.
AGGCCGGGTAATAATGCTGCCCCTCGGGGCTGACCCCGTTCCTGACGGCGGACAGGAATTCCGCCTCGGACCATCCACCGATCCCGTGGTCGGGGTCCATGGAGATATTGGGCGCGTAGAAGGTGCCGAAATCCGACGGGAAGGCGCGCCCCCCGGACATGATCAGACGCGCGTCGCCCTCTGCGTCCTCGGCGGCGTGGCAGGATGCACAGCCAGCGGCCCAGAAGACCAGCTCTCCATGTTCTGCATCCCCGTCTCGCTCGGGAATATCCGAAGCAGCCAGTGACTGCGGGGCGGTCAGATACCACCCGGCGGCGGCACCCAGAATGGCGAGAATGACGAGAAACCGAAGAAATCGCATAGGGAAATGGCCTTTCATCGGGACGGCAAGGCGGAATTGCGATGCCGTCCCGAGACGAACTTAGTCGTCGGACTGACGGAAGTTCCGGTGGCAGCTGCCACATGCGCCGCCAAGCGGGCCGATGGCTGCCTGAAGCGCCTCCAGCCCGTTGCCGGCTGCGTCGGCCATGCCGCTCGCAGCAGCACCATAAGCCATCCACTCTTCACCGAAACCGCCCATATCTTCCCAGATCGCGGGCAGGGCGCGGGTGGCATCGCCAAGCGCGGCATTGTCGGACCCGGCGGGCCAGGTCGGACGCCCATCGACGCCCGCCATGGCAGCAAGGTTGTTGGCGGCGGTCTGCGCGGCCTCGGCGTCATAGTCGATATTGCCCCGCGCCATGCCTCCCAGAACGCCGATATTGAAGGCGAGGATCTGCATATAGCCCTGACGGGCCGCGATATGGCTGGCATAAGGATTGTCGCCATGGCCCGCGCCCTGAACCGTGGCAGCCAGCGGCAAGGTCAGCGCCGCGGCGGCGAGAAGGGATTTGGAGAAGATACGCATTGGGAACTCCCTGATGAAAACGTGCGATGCCCATGAGCATCACGGCAACAGGAGCCATCACGCAAGCCCCTCACCCCCACCTCACGCGGGTGTGATCCGCACAGGGTCTGTGCGGAAATGCAGAGTTGCCATGTGCGTGATTGCACTGTCGGGGGGGGTAACCTGCTGCCCCCTCACTCCTCCGTAAACCGCACCTTCCCTATATGGCCGAGGTTGCGGTTGTTCTGGGCGAAGTCGATGCCATAGCCGACGACGAATTCATCGGGGATCTCGAAGCCGATCCAGGTGGCTTTCACGTCCACTTCGCGGCGCGAGGGTTTGTCGAGCAGCGCGATGGTTTCCAACCGCTTGGGATGGCGGCTTTCCAGCAGGTGCAGCACGTGATTGAGCGTGTGGCCGGTGTCGACGATATCCTCCACCACCAGCACATCGCGGCCCTCGATCTCGCCGCGGATATCCTTGAGGATACGCACCTCGCGGCTGCTTTCCATGCCGCTGCCGTAGGAGGAGGTTTCGAGGAAATCGACCTCAACGGGCAGGTTCAGTTCCCGCACCAGATCGGCGATGAAGACGAAACTGCCGCGCAACAGCCCCACGACCACCAACTTGTCGGTGCCCGCGAAGGCGCGTTCGATCTCTCGCGCCAGTTCCTCGATCCGCGCCGCGATGGCCTTGGCCGAGATCATCTTGTCCACTACGTAAGGTTTCTGCGCCATATCGCCCCTTTTGGGCGGCAAAACCGCCCCTGTCCCTTGAATTCCCGCAGGAACTTTAGGACATGGGACGCGCAAGAGGAAACCGGAAAAGACGCATGCCAAGCCACGCCGAGACCCGTCTGCTGCCATATAGCGCAGCCCAGATGTATGATCTGGTGGCCGATGTGGCGCGATACCCGCAGTTCATCCCGTGGATCATGGGGGCGCGGGTGCGCTCGGTGACGCCGATTGAGGGCGGCGATGTGATGCTGGCCGATCTGGTGGTGGGCTTCAAGATGTTCCGCGAACGGTTCGGGTCCCGCGTGACCCTGCGCCCGGAGCTGAGCGAGATCGACACCGAATATATCGAGGGGCCGTTCAAGCATCTGATCTCGCATTGGCGGTTCCGGGACGTTGAGGATGGCGGCTGCGAGGTGGCCTTCGACGTGGATTTCGAATTCAAGAGCAAGCTCTTGCAGGGCGCGGCGGGGCTTTTCTTTCACGAGGCGATGATGCGGATCGTGCAGGCCTTCGAGGACCGCGCGAAGGTGCTTTACGGACAGGGTGCGCCCGGCTAGCGTCGGGTATGGCCTGGCATGACACACCGCTGACGCGGACACTTAATATCGACTTTCCGATCATTCAGGCCCCGATGGCAGGCGCGACGACACCTGCCATGGCGGCGGCTGCGGCGAATGCGGGGGCGCTCGGCTCGCTCGGCTGCGCGATGATGGGGGCCGAGGCGATGGCGGAGGAGCTGCGCGCGGCGCAGGCCGGGACCAATCGCAGCCTCAACGTGAATTTCTTCGTGCATGACCGGCCCGTTCCTGATGAGGACCTGAATGCGGAGGTCGCGGCGAGGCTGGCGCCCTGGTATGACCGTTTCGGCGCGGGTGTGGTGAAAGCCCCTGCCGATGCAATCCCCATGTTCGACGAGGCCCTGTGCGAGGCGGTGATTGCCTGCGGGCCGACGGTGGCGTCGTTCCATTTCGGATTGCCGGAGGCGGCGCTGGTGGACCGGCTGAAGGCGGCGGGCATCCTGATCCTGTCCTCGGCCACATCTGCGGCAGAGGCCCGCTGGCTGGAGGATCACGGCGCCGATATCATCGTCGCCCAAGGGGCAGAGGCCGGGGGCCACAACGGCTGGTTCCTGCCGCGCAGGGGGGCGGACCTGACGGGCACTATGGCGCTGGTGCCGCGCGTGGTGGATGCAGTCAGCGTGCCGGTGGTGGCCGCAGGCGGCATTGCCGACGGGCGTGGCGTGGCGGCGGCGCTGATGCTGGGGGCTGCCGGCGTGCAGGTGGGCACGGCCTTCCTCGCGACACCGGAATGCAGCAGCCCCGAGGTGCACAAACAGGCGGTGATAAACGCGACGGGCGACGACACCATGGCCACGCGCGCCTATTCCGGGCGTCTGGCGCGCGGGGTCGCGAACGACTTCTCGCGCGAAATGGCGTCGCATGCGGACTGGCCCGACTTTCCGCTGATGAACGCGGCGACCGGCCCGATCCGCGCGGCCTCGGCCAAGGCGGGGCTGCCCGATGCGGTGGCGCTCTGGTCGGGGCAGGGGGCGGGGCTGGTGCGGGCTGAAACCACCTCGCAGGTTGTCGCCCGGCTGGTCGCGGAAACCGAGGCGGCGCTGGCGCGGGTCTGACGTATGACCTTGGCGGAGAAACCATGACAAAGACCCCCTTCACCGATGCCCTTGCGGCTTTCGCGGCGGCCCCTATCGCGGGGGCGGACAACGCGCGCGCGGTTCTGCGGCTGTCCCTTCTCGATTGGTGCGCGGTGGCCCTCGCCGGACGGCAGGAGCCGGTGGCGCAGGTCCTGCGCGCTCTGGCAGAGGAGGAGGGTGGCACGCCACAGGCCCATGCGCTCGGGCTGGACCAGCGCGTTCCCGCCCGCATGGCGGCGCTGGTCAATGGCACGCTCTCCCACGCACTCGACTATGACGACACCCATTTCGCCCATATCGGCCACCCCTCGGTTGCCGTCATCCCGGCGGCTCTGGCCATGGGGGAACGGATGGGCGCAGGCGGAGCGGCCATGCAGGAGGCGGCGCTTGTGGGCGTCGAGGCCTCGGTGCGTGTGGGCGTCTGGCTGGGGCGCGGGCATTACCAGGCGGGGTTTCACCAGACCGCCACGGCGGGCGCGTTCGGGGCCGGGCTTGCGGCGGGGCGGCTTCTGGGGCTCTCGGCCGCGCAGCTTGCCGATGTGATCGGCCTTCTGGGCACCCGCGCCTCGGGGCTGAAATCGCAATTCGGGACCATGGGCAAGCCCTTCAACGCCGGGATCGCGGCGGCCAACGGGGTGGAGGCGGCGCTGCTGGTCGCCCACGGTTTCGACCCGCGCCGGGCCGGGTTGGAGGAGGCGCAGGGCTTCGGCCCTACCCATCACGGGGCGGGCGACATGCACGCGCTGGACGGGCTCGGGGAAAGCTGGCTTTTCGAACAGGTCAGCCACAAGTTCCACGCCTGCTGCCACGGGCTGCACGCGGCGCTGGAGGCGGTGGCGGTGCTTCTGCCCGTAGACCCTGACGGGATCACGGCGATCGAGGTGACCACCCACCCGCGCTGGCTGACCGTGTGCAACATTGCATCGCCCGCCACCGGGCTGGAGGCGAAGTTTTCCTATGCGCAGGTGATGGCACTGGCGGCGCTCGGGCACGACACCGCGCGGCTCGACACGTTCACCGATGCGCTGGCCTGTGATCCGCAGGTCATGGCGCTGCGCCGTCGCGTGCGCGTCATCCCGGACGAGACCCTGCCGGAAACCGCCGCGCGGGTGCGCCTGACGCTGAACGGCGGCACGCGCGAGGCCAGTCATGACCTGCTTACCCCGCTGCCATTGGCCAGACGCGCGGCGAAGGTGCGCGCCAAGGCCGAGGCACTGCTTGGTCAGGACAAGGTCCGCGACCTTCACGATCTGATAGAAAAAAGCGCCGCGCCGGGAGAGATCGGCGCGACGCTTTGCAAGCTGTGACCCGTCCGTCAGGTCAGCTCGACATATCGTAGGCGCGCTCCCCGTGCACGGCGAGGTCGAGCCCGTTGGTCTCGGTCTCCGCATCGACGCGCAGGGGGGTGATGGCCTTCACGGCGTAGATCAGCACCAGCGTCACCACGACCGTGTAGACCCCCACCACGACCAGCGAGCCAAGCTGCGCCGCCCAGGCCCCCGGTACGAAAACCGCAATCATGATCGTGCCGAAGATGCCGCCCACGCCATGCACGGCGAAGACATCGAGCGTGTCGTCGATCTTTGCCTTGTTGCGGATGAAGTTCACCGCTTCCTGGCAGAGGATGCCGGCAACGGCCCCGATGATCAGCGCGGGCAGCGGCCCGACGAAGCCCGAGGCGGGGGTGATCGAGGCAAGCCCCGCGATGGTGCCGGTCACGACGCCCACAAGGCTGACCTTGCCGTATTTGATCTTCTCCCACAGGCCCCAGCTCAGCGACGCGGTGGCCGCAGAAATATGGGTCACGGTCAGCGCCATGGCCGCGCCCCCGTCGGCCGCCAGCTGCGAGCCGCCGTTGAAGCCGAACCAGCCCACCCACAGCATCGCGGCCCCGATCATCACGTAGCCGGGATTGTGCGGCGGCGTGGTCGTGTGGCGGCGCGGGCCGAGGAAGAAGGCGATCATCAGAGCCGCGATTCCGGCGGTTTCATGCACCACGATGCCGCCCGCGAAATCGCGCACCGCCGTGCCGAAGAGCGGCGCAAGCCCCGCGTCCTCGTTGCCCGCCAGCAGCCCGCCGCCCCAGACCCAGTGCACCACGGGCGCATAGCACAGCAGCATCCACAGCGAGGAGAACAGAAGCACGAAGCCGAAGCCCACCCGTTCCACATAGGCACCCACGATCAGCGCGGGCGTGATGATGGCGAAGGTCATCTGGAAGGCGAAGAACAGCACCTCTGGCAATGTCCCCGACAGGCTGTCGGCGGTCACACCCGACAGGAAGACCCGGTCAAGCCCGCCCCAGAACGCATTGCCCGACCCGCCAAAGGCGATGGAATAGCCAAGCGCCAGCCAAAGGATGCTCATCAGGCAGGCGATGGCGTAGCAATGCATGAACACGCTCAGCACATTGCGGGCCCGCACGAGGCCCCCGTAGAAAAGCGCCAGCCCCGGCAATGTCATGAAGAGAACCAGCGCCGTGGCGACGATGATCCATGCTGTATCTGCACCGTTCATGGTGATCTGTCCCTTCGCATGCTTGTTTTTTCAGCGGTTGAGTGCCGAAAAGCGGAAGGCGGGCAGATAAATAAAGAGGCAAGGGGCGTTTGAAGCGATCAAACAGGGGGCAATTCAGAAACTGCGTAAATCTTGGGCGTTCCCACGGCGGTTTGCCTCAGTGTCATGCGCATCCTGTCTGATGCTTGTCAGGATCATTCCCAGAGCATGTTCCACCGCCGCCGCGCGGACCTGATCGCGGCCAAGCGCGCCAAACTCGACGGTTTCGGTGCGCAGCCCGTTTTCCCAGGCCAGGCCGAAGCAGACGCGGCCCTCTGGCTTGTGCTCGGACCCTCCGGGGCCTGCGATGCCGGTGATGGAGACGGCGATTGTGGCTTGTGAGTTTGCAAAAGCCCCGGCCACCATTTCCTGCGCCACGTGTTCTGACACGGCACCATGTTCTCTCAACGTGTCGGGGCTGACACCCAGCATCTGCACTTTGGCGCGGTTGGTATAGGTCACGAAGGCCCGGTCGAAAATGTCGGATGACCCCGCCACGCTGGTGATCGCGCCCGCCACCAGCCCGCCGGTGCAGCTTTCCGCCGTGGCGATAACGTGATGGCCCGCGCGGGCCTCCTCCAGCAGGGTCTGGGCAAGCATCACATCCGCCCCGGCAGATGCGCCAGAACCGCCAGCACCGCGACAACCATCATCGCCAGTCCCCCGGCGATGGCATCGTCCAGCATCACCCCAAGCGCATCGCCGCGCCGGTCGGCAAGGCCCACGGGCCCGGGCTTCCAGATGTCGAACAGCCGGAAGGCCAGGAAGGCCGTCAGAACACCGGGCCAGAGCGCAAAGAAATCCGCCCCCGCCATCATCGCGCCATAGGAGACCGGCCAGAGCGCCAGGAACATGCCTAGAACCTCGTCGATCACGATCTCTGACGGGTCCTTGTCGGCACTGTCCCGCGTCACTTCATTCGTGGCCCACCAACCTGCAGCGGCCACGATCAGCGTGCCCGCTGCAAGGGCGACAAAGCCGCCAAGCTGGTGCAGCAGATAGGCCAGCGGGATGGCGGCAAGGCTGCCCCAGGTGCCGGGGGCGGGGCGCAGCAGGCCCACATAGAAGACGGTGGCGATAAGACGGTTCATGATTTCACCAATGTGACAGTGGCCATGGCGGCGATGCCCTCTTCGCGCCCGGTGAAGCCGAGCCGTTCGGTCGTGGTCGCCTTCACGGAAACGCGCGTCGGGTCGATGCCCAAAAGCTCTGCCAGACGGGCGCGCATGGCGGCGGCATGGGGTCCGATCTTGGGCCGTTCGCACAGGAAGGTCAGGTCGGCATTGCTGATCACAAAGCCCTTTTCCGATGCCAGATCAACGGCATGGGTCAGGAAGATGTGGCTTTCGGCGCCCTTCCACTGGGGGTCGGAGGGCGGGAAATGGGTGCCGATATCGCCCTCGGCCAGCGCGCCGTAAATCGCATCCGTGACCGTGTGCAGCCCCACATCCGCGTCGGAATGGCCCTGAAGCCCGCGCCCATGGGGGATTTTCACACCACAAAGCCAGACATGATCGCCGGGGCCGAACCGGTGCACGTCGAACCCGTTGCCGGTGCGAATGTCGATCATGGCTCGGGCCTCCAGCAGCCGCTCGGCCCGGGCGAAATCTTCGGGCCTTGTCAGTTTCAGATTGTCTTCGTCGCCCGGCGTGATGGCAATGTCCAGCCCATGGGCGAGCGCGACCTCCACGTCATCGGCAGCCCCGCCGGGATGGGCGGCATGGGCGGCGCGGATCGCGGCGAGGTGAAAGCCTTGCGGGGTCTGCGCCCGGAAAAGCCCGTCGCGGACGCGGATCGCCTGAACGGTGCCGTCGCCCTGCCACAGCGCATCGACCACCGGCAGGCCGGGCGCCGCGCCGGGATGGGTGGCGAGTGCTTCGATCACCCCGCCGATCACCTCGGGACTGACCAGGGGCCGGGCGGCGTCATGGATCAGCACGTAGTCCACCCCGTCCGGCACAGCAGACAATCCCGCACGGACCGAGGCATCGCGCGTCGCTCCGCCGACCGTGGTGATGACCGATTGATCAAGCGGCGCCAGCGCTGCGGCCAGCAGGCCCGAGTCGTCTTGGTGGTGGACGACGACAAGATCCCGGATCACCGGATGCGCAGCCAAAGCCTTGAGGGTTCGCGTCAGAACGGCCTTGCCCTTGAGCGGTTGATATTGCTTGGGAATATCGCCACCAGCCCGCAGACCACGGCCTGCCGCGACGACAAGCGCGGCGACGCGGGGGGCTTGGGGGATCGAGGCGCGTTTGGTCATGGCGTTCTGATAGGGCGAAAGCGCGGCTGGCACAATGTCGCTGAATTTCCCGCCTCAAGCGCCTAAAAAATGGGCAATGCTTGCGTGACCCCTGTTTTCCGCCGCGAAACTTTTGCAACCACCGGGGAAACCCCCTACATCGAGGGGTGACTGCTCAAGGATTAAGCAATTGGCCATTTTGCTGGCAGAAAAGCCCCTCGATCCCCCGGTCTTTCTGGCCCCCTTGGCCGGAATCACCGATCTGCCGTTCCGCAACCTGGTGTCGGGCTTCGGCGCGGGTCTTGTGGTGTCGGAGATGGTGGCCAGCCAGGAAATGGTCGAGGCCAAGGCCAGTGTCCGCGCGCGGGCAGAGCTTGGCTTCGGGCTGGATAACACCGCCGTGCAATTGGCAGGACGCGAGGCGCATTGGATGGCCGAGGCGGCGCGTTTGGCTGAAGGGCAGGGCGCGCGGATCATCGACATCAACATGGGCTGTCCCGCCAAGAAGGTCGTGAACGGCTATTCCGGCTCGGCGCTGATGAAAGACCTCGACCATGCGCTGACGCTGATCGAGGCGGTGGTGGGCGCGGTTTCGGTGCCCGTGACGCTGAAAACGCGATTGGGCTGGGATGACGACCTGCTGAACGCGCCCGATCTGGCACGGCGGGCCGAGGCGGCGGGCATCCGTATGATCACCATCCACGGGCGCACCCGCTGCCAGTTCTACAAGGGCGCTGCCGATTGGGCCGCGATCCGCGCCGTGACAGAGGCCGTGTCGATCCCCGTCATCGCCAATGGCGACATCATCGACAGCGCCACGGCGGCGGATGCCCTGCGCCTGTCCGGGGCCGATGGCGTCATGGTCGGGCGCGGCGCGCAGGGACGGCCTTGGCAATTGCAGCAGATCGCCCATGATCTCTTTGACGCCGAGGCACCCGACATCCCCGAGGGTCGCGCGCTGGCCGACATGATCTCCGGTCACTACGAGGCGATGCTGTCCTTCTATGGCGCGTCCCTTGGCACCCGCGTCGCGCGGAAACATCTGGGCTGGTACATGGATGAGGCGGGCACCAGCAAAGCGCTGCGCCGCGAGGTTCTGACCGCCAGCGACCCGGCCCGCGTGGTTCGGTTGATCCCCCGGATGCTGACGGAAACCGAGGAGATGGCGGCATGATCGACCTGACCGCGACGCTCTGGGCCGCGCTGCCGATTCCGGCGGTGATCATCGACGGCGAGGACCGCATCGCCGATGTGAACCCGGCGGGGGAGCTGTTCCTCAATGCCTCTTCCCGGTCGCTGAAAGGCAACCCGGTCTGGGACAAGATTTTTGTCGATGCGCCGCTGGAAGAGGCTTTCGCGCGGGTCCGTTCGGGGCGTGCGCCGCTCTTCGTCAATGCGGTCGACGTGGGCACGGGCAGCCGCAAGCCCGAAAGCTGCGACGTGCAGATCGCGCCCCTGGCGGAACAGGGCGATCATGTGCTGGTGCTGCTGGAAAGCCGGGCCCTGGCGGGCAAGCTGCACCGGGCGCTGACCTCCAAATCTGCGGCGAAATCCGCCATTGGCATGGCCGAGATGCTGGCCCATGAGATCAAGAACCCGCTGGCAGGCATTACGGGCGCGGCGCAGCTTATTTCCATGTCGGTCACGGGCGAGGATCTGGAACTGACCGACCTGATCGTTGCCGAAACCCGGCGCATCGTGAAGCTGCTCGACCAGGTGGAGGAGTTCGGCAATGTCCGCCCGCCTGCCGTCAAACCCGCGAATATCCACGATATTCTGGACCGCGCCCGGAAGTCCGCCGCCGTGGGGTTCGCCGCCCATATGCGGATCGAGGATGACTATGACCCGTCGCTGCCCCTGACCATGGCCGATCCCGACCAGTTGCAGCAGGTGTTCCTGAACCTTCTGAAGAACGCTGCCGAGGCGGGCCAGCAGGGCGGCACCATCCGTTTGCGCAGCTTTTACGAACCAGGGCTGCGCGTGCGCCGGTCCGATGGCACCCGAGGCGCGGTGCCCCTGCATGTGGAGATCAGCGACGACGGCCCCGGCATCAAGCCGGAGATTGCCGCCCATATCTTCGACCCTTTCGTGTCGGGGCGTGAAAACGGCACCGGGCTGGGGCTGGCGCTGGTGTCCAAGATCATCGCCGATCACGACGGCTGGATCGCGGTGGAGTCCGTGCCGGGCCGCACCGTGTTCCGCATTTCCCTGCCGGTCGCACCGTCGCGACCGGCCAAATCGACTGACCGCTAAGGACGACCCAAATGGATGGCACCGTACTTGTCGCCGATGATGACCGCACGATCCGCACCGTTCTGACCCAGGCCCTGACGCGCGCGGGCTGCAAGGTTCATGCCACCTCGTCGCTGGTGACGCTGATGAGATGGGTGGATGAGGGCAAGGGCGATCTGGTGATCTCGGACGTGATGATGCCCGACGGGAACGGGTTGGAAATGCTGCCAAAGATCAGCGAAAAACGCCCCGGCCTGCCGGTCATCGTGATCTCGGCCCAGAATACGATCATGACGGCCATTCAGGCGACCGAGGCGGATGCCTATGACTACCTGCCCAAGCCCTTCGACCTGCCCGACCTGATGAAGCGGTCGGCCCGCGCGCTGGAACAGAAACGCCGCGCGCCCGCGACCCGCGCGCCGAATGTGTCCAGCAGCGAGGCCCCGCAGGAAGACCTGCCGCTTGTGGGGCGGACGGCGGCGATGCAGGCGCTTTACCGTCTGGTGGCGCGGGTGATGAATGCCGATCTGCCGGTGCTGGTCACGGGCGAAAGCGGGACGGGCAAAAGCCTGATTGCCCGCGCGATCCATGACTTTTCCGACCGGCGCACCCTGCCGTTCGTGACCGTGACCGCCTCTGATCTGGATGCCCCGGACGGTCCGCAGCAGGTGCTGGCACGGGTGCGGGACGGGTCGCTCCTGTTCGATGAGATCGGGGATTTCGACGATGCGGCACAAGGCAAGATCGTGCGGATGCTGGATGGGTTCGGCGATGGCGCGCCGCGTATCATGGCCACCAGCCAGAAGGATCTGACCGAGCGGATGGAGGCAGGCGCCTTCCGGCAGGACCTGTTCTACCGCCTGTCCGGTGTCACCCTCTCGGTGCCGGCGCTGCGCGAACGGGTGGATGACATCCCGCTGCTGGCCGAGCATTTCCTTGCCCGCTCTGAACGCGACGGTCTGCCCGTCCGCCGGATGTCGCCCGGCGCGATGGAAATGATCCGCGCCTATAGCTGGCCGGGCAATGTGCGCCAGTTGGAAAACACGGTTCGTCGATTGAGCGTGACCAGCCCCGTCGAGGTGATCGGCAAGCCCGAGGTCGAGGCGGTTCTGGGTAACCAGCCCGAAATCGAGCCGCTGATCGGATCGGGCGACGGAGAGAAGCTCTCGGCCTCGGTCGCCAAGCATCTCAAGCGCTATTTCGACCTGCATGGGGGCGTGCTGCCGCCGCCGGGGCTTTACACGCGTATCCTGCGGGAAGTGGAAATGCCACTCATTGAGATCGCGCTGGATGCCACCGGCGGAAATCAGGCGAAATGCGCCGATCTGCTTGGCATCAACCGCAATACGTTGCGTAAGAAGATCACCGACCTTGATATTCGCGTGACTCGCCGCCGGAAGTTGATGTAAAACCGCAACAGTAGCGTTGCCTGCATGTAACGGCGGGAATTGTGCTACCAGATTTTGCGGTCGGGCGGATCGTCTGCCCAACATAAGAGGCTTTTCCGGGTGAGCACCCCTGCGCAGAGTGATGCGGATTCCCCACTGATGCGGTTGCTGGCTCTGCGTCAGCAGCGCCGTCTGCGCACCATCGGCACATTCGCGCTGGTTCTGCTCGGCCCGGTTCTGGCGGTTGCGACCTTCCTTGTCATGGGGCCGCTTGGGCAGGCGGTTGCCTCTCCGTCGTTGCGCCTGGTGCTGCTGGCGGACCTTGTCTACACGCTGGTTGTGGCGGCGCTGGTGCTCTATCGCGTGGCCAAGATGATTGCCGCGCGCCGCGCGCAATCGGCGGGGTCGCGGCTGCACTTGCGGCTCACGGGCGTCTTCGTGCTGCTGGCCCTGTTGCCCACGGTGGCGGTGGCGATTTTTGCGACGATCACCGTGAATATGGGGCTGGAGGGCTGGTTTTCCGACCGCGTCCGCAATGCGCTCGGCCATTCGGTGGACGCCGCCCATGCCTATCAGGAAGAACATCGTGACGACCTGACCGAAGACGCGATCGCGCTTGCCGCCTTCCTGAATCTCAATCGCCGCGCCACTCCGTTTCTGGCCGATGGCGACCTGCGCCAGGTGCTCAGCCAGGGGCAGGTGGCGATTCAGCGCGGGTTGAGGGAGGCCTTCGTCATCGACGGCGGCGGCGAGATCCGTGCGCGGGGCGAACGCAGCTATCTGTTCGATTATGAACGCCCATCCGACGAGGATCTGACCGCCGCAGCGGAAGGCGATGTCATCCTGATCGAGGACCGGACAACCAATGAATTCCGGGCCCTTGTACGCCTGACCGCCTTTGCCGACCGCTATCTCTATGTCAGCCGAGAGGTGGACGGTCAGATCATCGCGCTGCTGGATGAAACGCAGGCGACCGTGGGCCTGTATCGCCAGTTGGAAAGCGAGCGGGGGCAGTTCCTGTTCCAGTTCGGCCTGATCTACCTGGGTTTTGCCGTCATCCTGATCCTTGCCGCGATCTGGCTGGGGCTTTGGTTTGCCGAACGGCTGGCCCGCCCGGTCGGGCGGCTGGCGGGGGCCGCGCAGCGGGTCGGTGTGGGCGATCTGGATGTGCGGGTTCTGGAAGAGCCGGGCGATGATGAGATTGCCATGCTGGGACGCCTGTTCAACCAGATGACCCGGCAGTTGAAAGGGCAGCGCGAAGCGCTGATCGAACAGCACGACCAGACCGAGGAGCGTCGCCGCCAGTTCGACTCCGTGCTGTCCTCGGTGACTTCGGGGGTGATCGGGCTGGACGCCGATGGCCGGGTCGATTTCATGAACCGGTCCGCCATTCGTCTGCTGGATCTCGTGGAACAGCGCGATCTCGGGATCAGCCTTGCCGTGGCTGTCCCGGAATACGAGGCCTTGTTTGCAAGGCTGCGCGACCGGGCCGCGCCGGTGGTGCAGGAGGAAATCAAGGTCACACGCCGGGGCAAGGCGGAAAGCCTGCTGGTGCGCATGTCGGTGCGGATGGATGAGACCGGCGATCTGGAAGGCTACGTCGTGGCCTTCGACGATGTGACTGACCTTGTCAGCGCGCAGCGGATGGCGGCCTGGGGCGACGTGGCCCGCCGCATCGCGCATGAGATCAAAAACCCGCTGACCCCCATCCAGCTGAGCGCCGAACGGGTGCGGCGCAAGTTCAGCAAGCTGCTGGACGAGGCCGATGCGGAGCAGTTGGGGCAATTGACCGATGTGATCGTGCGCCAGACCAACGACCTGCGCCGGATCGTCGATGAATTCTCCAAATTCGCGCGGATGCCGGAACCCGAACGCCAGCCGGAGGACATGTCGCGGCTGTTGTCCGATGCGGTTCTGCTGCAAAAGGCGGGCCAGCCCGGCACCCGCTTCGCTGCGGACATTCCCGAGGGGCCGGTTCTGGCCGATCTGGATGCCACCATGATCGGGCAGGCGCTGACCAACCTGATCAAAAATGGCGGGGAAGCCATTGAATCCTTGCAGGAAAAAGGAGCGCCAGAGGGGCATGAGCCGGAAATTCGCGTGGTGATGACCTTGCAGCCGGAAACGGTCGAGATCACCATCAGCGACAACGGGATCGGCCTGCCGCCCGACCGGGCGCGGCTGTTTGAACCTTACGTAACGACACGGGAAAAGGGCACCGGCCTTGGCCTGCCGATCGTCAAGAAAATCATCGAGGAACATGGCGGGTCGCTGGACCTGCTGGATGCGGAACCGTTTCAGGACGGCGCGCATCCGGGTGCGATGGCACGGATCATCCTGCCACGCCTGCCCGAGAGTGAAGGAGACGCGACATGAGTGATATTCTGGTTGTCGACGACGAGCGCGATATCCGAGAGCTGATCTGTGACATCCTGCAGGACGAAGGCTTTTCGACTCGCATGGCGTCAAACTCCGACGAATGCATGGCCGAGCTGAACAAGGAGCCGCCGGGGATGATGATCCTCGATATCTGGCTCAAGGACAGCAACATGGACGGGATCGACATCCTGTCGCACGTCAAGCGCGACAACCCGGATGTGCCGGTGGTGATCATCTCGGGCCATGGGAACATTGAAATCGCGGTGGCCGCGATCAAACAGGGTGCCTTCGACTTCATCGAGAAACCCTTCAACATCGACCAGCTTCTGGTGGTGATCCGCCGCGCGATGGAAGTCAGCCGCCTGCGCCGCGAAAACTCGGCGCTCCGCCGTCAGGATGGCCGCTCGGATGAGATGATCGGGGCGGGCGCGGCCTTCAAGACGCTGAAATCGCAGCTCGACAAGGTCACCAAGTCAAACGGTCGCGTGATGCTGACCGGCGGGCCGGGGTCGGGCAAGGAGGTCTCTGCCCGCTACATCCACGCGCAATCCGACCGGGCCAATGCCCCTTTCGTGACGGTCAGTTCCGCCTCGGTATCGCCGGAGCATATGGAAGAGGTTCTGTTCGGCCGCGAAAGCCCGGAACGCGGGGTGGAACAGGGGCTGCTGGAGCAGGCCCATGGCGGGGTGATCTTCTTCGACGAGATCGCCGATATGCCGCTTGGCACCCAGTCCAAGATCCTGCGCGTGCTGGTGGATCAGAGCTTTACCCGCGTCGGCGGCACCTCGAAGGTGCGGGTCGATCTGCGGGTGATCTCCTCCACCACCCGCGACCTGAAGGTCGAGATCGCGGCCGGGAATTTCCGGGAAGAGCTCTATCACCGGCTCAACGTGGTGCCGATTGACGTGCCGAGCCTAGAAGAGAGGCGCGAGGACATTCCCGATCTGGCCCGCCATTTCATCGAGCGCTTCAACCGCGAACAGGGCCTACCGCTGCGCGATCTCGGGCAGGATGCCGAGGCGATGCTGCAAACCATGCGCTGGCCCGGCAACATCCGGGAATTGCGCAACATGATCGAACGGGTGCTGATCCTGGGCGACGGCACCGGCCCGATCGAGGCGCGCGACCTGCCGGGGCAGGGGGCTGTTGCCAGCGAGGACGAACAGATTGCCCTGTCGCCCGGCCTGACCACGCTGCCCCTGCGCGAGGCGCGGGAGCTTTTCGAACGGCACTACCTGATGGCCCAGATCAACCGCTTTGGCGGCAATATCAGCCGCACCGCGAATTTCGTCGGCATGGAGCGCAGCGCGCTTCACCGCAAGCTGAAATCGCTTGGCGTGGTGACCACGAACCGCGCCGGGGCCAGGGTGGCGCAGGTTGGCGACGTCGAGGAGTGATCCCTCAGGGGTTCACGATCATCGACGCGCCACCGCTGCGCACGACGCAGGTGTCATCGGTCAAGGGCGCCATGATGGTCGAGGCGCGCACGGGCTGGTCCGAGGAACACACCGGCAGGCTGACCCGCGCATAGCCGCGTCCGCCCATGCAGCCGGCAATGGCGCGCCGGCGCAGATCCTCGTTCACATCTTCGGAATAGGGGTCGCCGCCTTCCCAGTAACCCGCGCTGGTCACACAGTTTCCGGCGGCATCGCAGGTCGTTTGACCGGGGTGGAATATGCGGGGCGTGTAGAGCGTGACGATGCTGGGGGGATAGGCGCTTACCGCCTCAGCTTCGCACAGGGCGATATCGCGGTCGCGATCGGCCACTGAACGGCCTTCGGCATAATACTCGGTCACGTTGCAGGCGGCGAGGGTCAGGAAAGTCAGGGCAAATGCAGCGGGGCGGATCATGGCGGCCTCAGGTCTTTGAAATCAATGGGCGGATCATAACCGGAATCCCCGCCCGCGCCAGAGGGTCTGGCCGGGTCTGACAATTGACGGCTGCGCCTGTCTCTGCCATGCAGAAGGCCCGGCCGCAGCGCGGTCAGACGAGGACGGGCAAGGGCCGATGAAGATCATCATTTGCGGGGCAGGTCAGGTGGGCTGGCAGATTGCGCGTCACCTTTCCGGCGAAAACAACGACGTCACCGTGGTGGACAACAATCCCGAACTGGTGCGCCGCGCGACCGATACGCTCGATGTGCAGGGGATCACCGGCTTTGCCTCTTACCCCGATGTGCTGGACAAGGCGGGTGCGCGGGACGCGGATATGATCATCGCCGCCACCTTCTCTGACGAGGTCAACATGGTCACCTGCCAGGTGGCCCATTCGATCTTTGCCGTGCCGCGCAAGATCGCCCGTCTGCGCGCGCAAAGCTATCTAACGGCGGTTTATTCCGATCTTTACCGGCGTGAACATCTGCCCGTTGACGTGGTGATCAGCCCCGAACGAGAGGTCGCCAAGGCGGCGCTGCGCAGGCTGGCGTCGCCCTCGACCTTCGACACGGAATATTTCCTTGGCGGCGAAGCGCTGTTGATGGGCATCCGGCTGGATGACGATTGCCCGGTCGTGAACACGCCGCTGAAGCAACTGTCCGAACTCTTCTCCACCCTGCGTGCGATCGTTGTTGGCGTGCGCCGCGGCGGGACGCTGTTTGCGCCCGATCCGGGCGACCAGCTGTTCGCGGGCGACGAGATCTACGTCTTCACCCATGACAATGACGCCGCCCGCACGCTCGAGATTTTCGGCAAGCCCGTGCACCGGCAGGAACGGGTGGTGATCATCGGGGGCGGTAATGTCGGCCTTGCGGTGGCGCAGGAGCTGGAGAAATCCTCCACCCGTATCCGCGCCCGCGTGATCGAGAAAAGCCGGGAACAGGCCGAACGTGCCGCCGATGCGCTGAGCCGGACCATCGTGCTGCATGGCGACGGGCTGGATATCGAGATCCTGCGCGAGGCCGGGGTGGAACGGGCCGATGCGGTGCTGTGCGTCTCGGACGATGACAAGACGAACCTGCTGGCCTCTGTTCGCGCCAAGGCGGCGGGGGCGGGTATGGCGATTGCACTGGTCAACGACCCGACCATGGTGCAGATGATGGATGCGCTCGGGATCGACGCCTATGTGAACCCGCGCGCCACCACCGTCAGTTCCATACTGCGGCACATCCGGCAGGGCCGGGTGCGTGGGGTCTATTCCATCGGCGATGCCGAGGCCGAGGTAATCGAGGCACAGGTTCTGTCCACCTCGCCCATTGCAGGCCGCGAGCTGCGCGATATCGACATCCCGGAAGGTGCGCTGATCGGCGCGGTGCGCAAACGCGACAAGGTGATCCGCCCGACCGGGTCCACCCGGATCGAGGAGGGCGACACGGTGGCGATCTTCGCGCTGTCCAAGGATGTGCCCGCGGTCGAGGCCCTGCTGCGCGTCTCGGTCGATTTCTTCTGAGCCATGGGCGCGTATCTTTCCAGAATGCCGCTGCTGGTCCTGCTGGTCGGGATCTGCGCCCTGGCCATGCTGGTGCCCGCCGCTGTCGCGATGATCGAGGAAGACTTTCGCACCGGGCGCAGCTTCTTCTACTCGGCGCTGCTGTTTTTCATCCTGACCGTGGTTCTGGGCTTCGCCACGCAAGGGCTGAAGCCGGTGACAACTGCGCGAAGTCACTTGGCGGGGCTGGCCCTGGCCTATCTGTTCCTGCCTGCGATTCTTGCGGTTCCACTGGCAGATGCCATTGGAAATACGCGGTATTTCAACGCCTATTTCGAGATGCTGTCCTGCCTGACCACCACCGGCGCGACGTTGTTCGATCCGGCCCGGCTCGGGGATGGGGAACATCTGTGGCGGGCGCTTGTGGGCTGGCTTGGCGGGCTGCTGGTCTGGGTCACCGCGATGGCGGTGATGGCGCCGCTGAACCTTGGCGGCTTCGAGGTGTCCTCGGAATCGCAGGGGCGGCAGGTCGTGTCCAGCGGCGCGCAGATGCAGGCCGCCGCGCCGGCGGTCCGCCTGCGGCGGGCGGTGCTGTTTCTGGCCCCGACCTATGCCGGGCTGACATCGCTGCTGTGGTTGCTGCAGGTGCTGGCGGGGGAAAGCGATCTGACGGCGCTGGCCCATGCCATGGCGGTGATGTCCACCTCCGGCATTTCGCCCGAGGGTTCTCTGAATGCCCAACCCGGCGGCTTTCTGTCGGAACTGGTGATCTTCTTTTTCTTCCTCTTCGCGCTGACCCGGCACAGTTTCGCCGATCGCGTCACCCCCGAAACCCCGCGCATGCTGTTTCACGACCGGGAATTGCGTCTGGCCGCCTATGTGGTGATTGCCCTGACCGGGCTGTTCTTCCTGCGCCACTGGATCGGCGCGTTGGAGATCGAGGCCGGGGTCGAGGGACGCTCGGCGCTGACAGCCCTGTGGGGGAGCTTGTTTACCATCACCTCTTTCGTGACCACGACCGGGTTCGTGTCCGACTACTGGGCCGAAGCGCGGGGCTGGTCCGGTCTGCCGACGCCGGGGCTTCTGCTGGTCGGGCTGGCGCTGATGGGGGGCGGGGCCGCGACCACGGCGGGCGGCATCAAGCTGATCCGGGTCTATGCGCTTTACAAGCATGGCGCGCGGGAATTGGGCAAGCTGACCCATCCCCACTCGGTGGCCGCGGGCGGGCGCATGGGGCGGCGCATCCGGCGCGAGGGCGCCTATATCGCCTGGGTGTTCTTCATGCTGTTCATCCTGTCGACCGCCGCGATCATGCTGGCCCTGTCGATGACCGGGCTCGATTTCGAGGACTCCTTCGTGCTGGCCGCCGCCGCACTGTCCACAACCGGCCCGCTGGCGGCGTTCGGCGGAGAGCAGCCGATCATCTATGCGGCCCTCAGCGATCCGGCGAAAATGGTGCTGATGGGGGCGATGATCCTCGGACGGCTAGAAACGCTGGCCTTGATCGCCCTTTTCAATCCCGGTTTCTGGCGAATCTAGGCCGAATTGCTGCCTTTGCAGCATTCCAAGGCCAAGTTGCGGGAATCGGGGTGGAAATCCGCGAAAAACATGCACATACTCAGGAACAGGATTTCAGCGCGTTCCGCAATAAGGGACGGTAACAAAGAATAAGGCAAGGTTCCCGATGGCCGAAAGCAAGCAGAATCTGCAGGATGCGTTCCTGAACCATGTTCGCAAGACCAAGGTTCCGGTAACGGTTTTCTTGATCAATGGCGTCAAGTTGCAGGGCGTTATCACCTGGTTTGACAATTTTTGCGTCCTGTTGCGCCGCGACGGGCAATCGCAGCTTGTCTACAAGCACGCGATTTCCACGGTGATGCCGGCGCAGCCCATCAATCTCTATGACGGGGAAGAGTGAGCGCACCTGACCTGCACGGGACCGGCAAGTCCGGCCCGACCCGCGCCATTGTCCTGCATCCCGATATCAAGTCGGACCGCGACCGCCGTGACGCAGGGCCCGCGCTGCAAGAGGCCGTGGCCCTTGCCGCCGCCTTGCCGGATCTGGACGTCGTCGATGCCGAGGTCGTGCGCCTTCCCAAGGCTCAGCCGGGTCTTCTGTTCGGAACCGGCAAGATCGCCGAACTGAAGGAGAAGATCCACGCATCCGAGGCCGAGCTTGTCTTGGTCGACGGTCATGTGACCCCTGTTCAGCAGAGAAACCTTGAAAAGGAATGGGGGGTCAAGCTGCTGGACCGGACCGGGCTGATCCTTGAAATCTTCGCGGATCGCGCCCGCACGAGGGAAGGCGTCTTGCAGGTCGAACTGGCGGCGCTGTCCTATCAGCGGACCCGGCTGGTCCGGGCCTGGACCCACCTTGAACGCCAGCGTGGCGGGCTTGGCTTTGTCGGCGGCCCCGGTGAAACCCAGATCGAGGCCGACCGTCGTGCCATTGACGAGGCGGTGACCCGGATCAAGCGGCAGCTTGGAAAAGTGGTGAAAACCCGCGCCCTGCACCGGGCATCGCGCAAGAAGGTGCCGTATCCGGTGGTCGCGCTTGTTGGCTATACCAACGCGGGAAAATCCACCCTGTTCAACCGGTTGACCGGGGCGGAGGTGCTGGCCAAGGACATGCTGTTCGCCACGCTTGACCCGACGATGCGCGCCGTGGAACTGCCCGACGGCACCGAGATCATCCTGTCGGACACCGTTGGCTTCATCTCGGACCTGCCGACTCAGCTTGTGGCCGCCTTCCGTGCCACGCTGGAAGAGGTTCTGGATGCCGATCTGGTCCTGCATGTGCGCGACGTGGCCCATGCGGGAACCGAGGAACAGGCCGCTGACGTGGCCGCGATCCTGTCCGATCTGGGGGTAGATCAGAACACCCCGATGATCGAGATCTGGAACAAGATCGACCTGCTGCCGGCCGAGCGTCAGGACGAGCTGCGCGCCGCAGCGTCCCGGCGAGAGGACGTTGTCGCCCTTTCGGCCCTGACCGGGGCCGGGCTGGATGAATTCCTGGAGGCAGTGACCAGCCATCTTTCGCCGCCACGGTTTTCCTCGGTGGTGGAACTGCCCTATTCTGCGGGTCGCGCGCGGGCCTGGCTGTTCGAAGAGGGCGTTGTGGAAGCCGAAAGTCAGGGTGAACAGGGCTATCGGTTCGACGTGTTGTGGACCGCTCGGCAGAAAAAGGCCTTTCATGCGCTGCCGCGCAGCTAGGCCGCTATGCTTGGGCGGGTCGCCTGCGCTGAGCCGGAAGAACAGGGGACCGGACCATGGGGTTCTTTTCAGACTACATCCCGCGCTCGGGCGACAAGCTGCTGACGAAATGGGCGCATTACTTCGAGGTCTATGAGCGGGAGCTGACCCGCTTTCGCGCCCGGCCGGTGAGGTTCATGGAAATCGGTGTGTTCCGGGGCGGATCGCTGCCAATGTGGAAAGAGTTCTTCGCGCCCGGTTCGACCCTCGTCTTCATCGACATAGACCCAGACTGCAAAGCCCATGAAATCGAAGGCACACATGTAGAGATCGGCAGCCAGGCCGACCCGGAGTTTCTGGCATCGCTTGCGGACAGATACGGCCCCTTCGACGTCATATTGGATGATGGCAGCCATCTGTGCCCGCACCAGATCGCCTCTTTCGAGGCGCTATGGCCGCATCTGACTGATCGGGGCGTCTACATGGTGGAGGATTGCCACAGCTCCTATTGGCCGGGCTTCGGTGGCGGATACCGGAACGAGGCGAGCTTTATCGAGTACAGCAAACGCCTGATCGACCGGATGCATTCCTGGTACACCGATCAGGACGCGCTGTTTCCCTTCGACGACATGGCGCGACAGCTGAACAGCGTGCGGTTCTATGACAGCATCGTCGTGTGCGAGAAGCTGGACAAGCAGCAGCCGCCGACCTCGCTGGCCATCCGTAACGGGAAGGTCGAACCATCCCGCAAGGCGCTGACCCTGCGCAACCGCACCTCTGTCTTTGCGAACAAGGATGGGCGCTAGGCATCAGGGTCGGCGCTGAACCTCGTCCAGCACAAAGACCCGGATGGCCGAGGCCAGACCGCTTTCCATGCCCCGATCGGCGTCCACCATGGCGGCCAGTTCGTTGATGGACAGGCCGCGCGCCTCTGCGATGCGGCGGAATTCCTGCCAGAACGGCTCCTCCAGCGAAACGCTGGTACGATGACCGTGCAGGGTAAGCGAGCGTTTGACGGGGCGCGAGGGCATGGCCGTATTTGGCACGATATCGGCGGGTCAGGAAACCCTTTGCAGCAACGGGGCCTCCCACGGGCGCAGGGCCGGGCGCACGGCGGTATAGTGCGCCATCCGATCGCCAATGGCCCGCGCAAGGTCTGACCGGGTGCGGGGGTCCATCATCGCCATGGTGCGGAATGCGGGTTGAAAGCTTTCGGTCTGCACCCCGTCGCAGAACAGCAATTCATGCCGGTCGAGCAAAAGATGCACATAGCTGACGGGCCGGGCCGAGCGATCCACGACCACGCGGGTGCCATCCACCAGGCCCTTGGCGGGCGCGAGCATCTCCTCGTCATGGAACATCAGTGCCGCATCGCCAAGGCAGAACCGGTGCTGCGGCGAAACGCGGATGTCGCGGGCCGGGCGTCCGGGACCGAAGGCATCCTTGCGGATCAGAACAGGGTGCAGATCGCCAGCCACGCGTTTCAGACCCGGAATATCGCTGCGCCCGATCCAGCGCAGGGGTTGCGGGCCATTATCGGCGGTCAGCAGCATGTCACCGGGGCGCAAAGCCGTGACGGGAACCGGCCCGCGCGGCGTGTCAATGCGGCAATCGGGGGTGAAGCAGACGACCTCATCATATTCAATGCCGTCGGTATCCGACCATCCGCCCGAAAAACACCTGATCGTGCTGCCCTCGTCGAAGGCGGAGTCAGCCTGCGGGATCAGATAGTAACCGTCCGATGTGTAACTGTAGACAATTTCCTCGGTGTGGACGTGCCCGTCGCTATCCTCGAACCGAGTCTTGATCGTGCCGGACCACTGGATCGAATGGCCAACACCGTCAATCGAGACCATCTCGGCGCTGCCGGTGTCCTGCCCGTACCAATCGAGCTGATCGTCATCATCGGTGACGGTGAAGTCCACCGAATCCGAGTATTTCGTGAACCCGGCCCATTTATAGGCCGTCATATCATATGTCGGCATCGCGAATCCCCCAAGCGCGGCATTGGGGGGACTGTCGGACAAAGGGCTTGAGAAAGGGTTTACGCGTCCGCGTCGTCTTGGCTGCGATGCGCGTCCAGATCGCGACGGGCCTTGTCGCGGCGGGCGGTGTCCAGCGATTTCTCGGCCTTCGTCCGCCCGTATTTCACGGCGTTCTCATCGGCACGGGCCTTGCGTTCGGCCCGCGCCTTTTCTTTCCGGAACCGGTTCAGGTTGACCGGCTCTGCCATTACGCCTTGGGGCCGATCATCTGTTCGGGCCGCACAACGGCCTCGAAGGTCTCTGCGTCCACGAAGCCAAGCGCGATGGCCTCTTCCTTCAGGGTCGTGCCGTTCTTATGCGCGGTCTTGGCGACCTTGGTGGCATTGTCATAGCCGATGGTGGGGGCCAGCGCCGTCACCAGCATGAGCGATTCCTTCATCAGCTTGTCGATGCGCGGCTCATTGGCCTGGATGCCCATCAGCATCCGTTCGGTGAAGCTGTCAGCCGCATCGCCAAGCAGCTGGATCGACTGCAACAGGTTATAGGCCATCATCGGGTTGTAGACGTTGAGTTCAAAGTGGCCCTGAGATCCCGCGAACTTGATCGCCGCGTCATTGCCCATCACATGAGCCGCGACCTGCGTCAGCGCCTCGGCCTGCGTCGGGTTCACCTTGCCCGGCATGATCGAGCTGCCGGGCTCGTTCTCGGGCAGGATCAACTCGCCAAGGCCCGAGCGCGGGCCGGAGCCAAGCAGGCGGATGTCATTGGCGATCTTGTAGCAGCTGCCTGCAACGGTCGCGAGCGCACCGGACATGAAGACCATCGCGTCATGGGCGGCGAGCGCCTCGAACTTGTTGGGGGCGGTCACGAAGGGCAGGCCGGTGATCTCGGCCATGTGGCCTGCAACGGCGCTGTCCCAGCCCACTTGCGTGTTGAGCCCCGTGCCCACGGCGGTGCCGCCTTGGGCCAGTTCGTAGATGCCGGGCAGACAGGCCTCGACCCGGGCGATGCCCTGCCGGATCTGGTGGGCGTAGCCGGAGAATTCCTGCCCGAGCGTCAGCGGCGTCGCGTCCTGCGTATGGGTGCGGCCGATCTTGATGATGTCCTTGAACTCCTCGGCCTTGGCGTCCAGCCCGGCCAGCAGCTTGTTCAGCCCCGGCAGCAGCACGTCCCGCACGCTCATCGCCGTGGCGATATGCATGGCCGTGGGGAAGGTGTCATTCGACGATTGCCCCATGTTGCAGTGATCGTTAGGGTGGACAGGGTCTTTCGACCCGATGACGCCGCCCAGGATCTCGATCGCGCGGTTGGCGATGACCTCGTTGGAGTTCATGTTGGACTGGGTGCCGGACCCGGTCTGCCAGACGACCAGCGGGAAGTTGTCGTCGAACTTGCCCTCGATGACCTCACCCGCGGCCTGAATGATCGCGTCGGCGAGTGTCGCATCCAGCTTGCCGGTGGATTTGTTCTCCATCGCGCAGGCCTGTTTGATCACGCCAAGCGCGCGCACGATGGCGACGGGCTGCTTTTCCCAACCGATGGGGAAGTTCATGATCGAGCGTTGCGTCTGTGCGCCCCAGTACTTGTCGGCGGGAACTTCCAGAGGTCCGAAGCTGTCGGTCTCGGTGCGGGTTGCGGTCATGGATTGGCCTCCTGCGAATGCGTTGCGACAGGCTATAAGGCGCAAGCGACACGGGGGCAATCATCGCCGCGCCCTGTTGGCGCAATCAGCCGCAGTCAGGGGCGCGGGGAAGGATCTTCGAAGATCCTTTAAAAGCCCTTGCAAGGGCTTTCCCCCGCCCCGATCAGACGGCTAGGCAGGCGAAGCGGTAGACACGCGCGGGGGGCAGGTTGCCCCAGATCTTGCGACTGGTGGTCCAGGTCAGACCCATGGCCGCGCGGATCTCGGCCTTGACGGGCGGTTTCGGGCCATAGGTGAACTGGATATAGGTACCGATCGGTCCCACTTGCCTGAACGTGCCGGTCAAAATGGCGTTCTGCAGATCATAGGGCATCGACAGCAGCGGCAGTCCCGACACCACCGCCTGCGCGCCCTCAACGGGCAGTTCGCCCACGTCGCCCGCTGACATTTGGTAGACATTCAGCCCCGGGAAATCTGCCCGCAGCCGGTCGCAGAAGACCGGGTTCATCTCGATGGAATGGATTTTTTCCGCCGGAATGCCCCGGTCGATGATCGCCTGCGTGATCCGGCCCGTGCCTGCCCCCAACTCGATGACAGGGCCGCCCTCAGGGTCCAGCGTCGCCGCCATCTCCGCCGAAAGCGCACGGGACGAGGGCGCCAGTGCCACCACCTGATGGGGTTTCTTCAGAAGCTGCGCAAGGAACAGACCAAGATCGCCGGACATGGGACACCCTCAGGAAAATGCTTTCCCGCGCCATAAGCCACGCCCCGCGGTCCCGCGCAAGGGACAAGGGCGCGCGTCATCAAAGCGTCATGGCCTCAGTGGTTCTTGCGGAACGTATCCAGCCGCACGACCTCGGCATCGTGATGCGGTTCGTGCCCGGTCTCATCCTCTGCCGCATCATCGCCGGGCGGTTCATCGTCGGGATCCTCCTCGACCTGGGTCTCGAACCGAAGGCCGAACTCCACCGAGGGGTCGACGAAGGTCAGGATGGAATCGAAGGGAATGCGCAGCGGCTCGGGGTTGTCGCCGAAATTCAGCGTGACCCAGAACCCGTCATCATCCACCCGCAGATCGTCGAACCAGTGCTGGATGACGATTGTCATTTCGCCCGGATAACGATCATGAAGCCAGGGGGCGATGTCCACATCGGGGTGGCGCGTGTCGAAGGTGATGAAAAAGTGGTGCTCGCCGGGCAGTCCGGTTTCCGCCACGCCTTCCAGAACGGATTGTATCAGGCTCCGCATGGCGCGGTGCATCAGGCGGCCATAGGCAATCGTTTCGGAAGGTTCGTCAGTCATCCACAGCATCCCGGTCCAGTTGGCCCTACCATAGAAGATTCGGGGCCGATGAAAAGATGCGGAAGACGCAAGCGGCCCGGCGCTGTGCTGCAAACTGTTGGCAGAACATGCAGGCCGTCGACATTTTTCACACCCGATCCGTGCCTTTGCCCTAAAATCACCAAGATGGGGGGGCAGTCTGACGGTTAATCAACATGCGAAAAAAGCTGGATAAAAGCTGTCATGACCCGAGCAGACCAAGGCCCCGAGATCGGGGAAAACGATATCGCCATCGTCGGGATGGCCGCGCATCTTCCGGGGGCGGAGGATGTGCAGGCCTATTGGCGCAACCTGCGCGACGGTATCGAATCCATCCGCCGGCTCAATCGAGAGGACCTGCTGGCCGCGGGCGAGGCACCGCATCTGATTGACCGGCCCGACTATGTGCCCGCCGCCGCCGTATTGGACGGGTTCGAACGGTTCGACGCCGACTTCTTCGGGCTGTCGCCGAAAGAGGCCGCGATCATGGACCCGCAGCACCGCCAGTTCCTGGAAGTGGCCTGGGAAGCGATGGAACAGGCGGGCCATGTCCCCGATAATTTCGATGGAAATATAGGGGTTTACGCGGGCTGCGGCATGGGCAGCTATTTCTATTTCAACATCTGTTCCAACCGCGATCTGGTGGATCAGACCGGCATGTTCCTGCTGCGTCATACCGGCAATGACAAGGATTTCATGGCCACGCGGGTGAGCCATATCTTTGATCTGCACGGCCCCTCGATCAACCTTCAGACCGCCTGTTCCACCTCGCTTGTGGCGACCCACTACGCCTGCCAGGCGCTGTTGATGGGGGAATGCGACATGGCGCTGGCGGGGGGGGTGACGATCGAGTTGCCGCATGCGCGCGGTTACCTCTTCAAGGAGGGCGAGATCCTGTCGCCCGACGGCCATTGCCACGCCTTCGACCATCGCGCGCAAGGCACGGTCTTCGGCTCGGGCGCGGGCTGCGTGGTGCTGCGCCGGGCAGCCGATGCCATTGCCGATGGCGATCATATTTGGGCCATAATCAAGGGCTCGGCGGTGAACAATGATGGCGCTGACAAGGCGGGCTATCTCGCGCCCTCCGTCGGCGGGCAGGCCGAGGCGATTGCCGAGGCGCAGGCGCTGGCGGGCGTGCGTGCCGATACCGTCGACTATGTCGAATGCCACGGCACCGGCACCTATCTGGGCGATCCCATCGAGGTCGCGGCGCTGACCGATGCGTTCCGCCGGACGACCAAAGCCGTGGGCACCTGCCGGATTGGCTCGGTCAAGACCAATATCGGGCATCTGGACACGGCGGCGGGGGTGGCGAGCCTGATCAAGGCCTCGCTTTCGCTGCATCACCGGCAGATTCCGCCCTCTCTGGGCTATGAAAAGCCGAACCCGGCGATTGGCTTCGAGGGCTCGCCGTTTCTGGTGAACGACCGGCTGACCGACTGGCCCCGCACCGACCACCCGGCGCGGGCGGGCGTCAATTCTCTCGGCGTGGGCGGCACCAACGCCCATGTCGTGCTGGAGGAAGCGCCCGCGCGCGTGGCGTCGGAGCAGTCCGATTTTCCGTTCCAGCTGCTCTGCCTGTCCGCGCGCGGAAAATCCGCGCTGGAGGGGAATGCAGACCGGCTGGCCACGCATCTGGAGGCGAACCCGGACGAAGACCTTGCCGACGTGGCCTGGACTCTGAAGGAGGGCCGCAAAGCCTTCGAACGGCGCCGCGTGGTCGTGGCCGAAACGCCCGAGGAAGCGGCCGCCGCCCTGCGCGAGAACGATCCGCGCCGGGTGTTCACGCATACACTCGTCAGCGACAGCCCCGAGATAACCTTCATGTTCCCCGGCGGGGGTGCGCAATATGCGGGCATGGCGCGCGATCTCTATGAGACCGAGCCGGTCTTCGCAGACTGGATGGATCGCGGGCTGGAGGTGCTGGAACCCAAGCTCGATTTCGACATTCGTGCCCTGTGGCTGCCGGAACCAGGCGATGAGGGTGCCGCGAATGAGCGGCTGAAAACGCCCTCCGTCCAACTGCCGCTGATCATGATCGTGGAATATGCGCTGGCGCAGTTGTGGATGAGCTGGGGGGTGGAGCCGAAGGCGCTCATTGGCCATTCCATGGGCGAAAACACTGCCGCTTGTCTGGCTGGCGTGATGTCATTCGAGGATTGCATCGGCCTTGTCCACCTGCGCGGGCAGCTGATGGATTCGGTCGAACCGGGCGGGATGCTGTCCGTGGCCCTCAGCCCCGAGGCGCTGGCCCCCTATTTGGGCGACGATCTCGATCTTGCCGTGGTGAACGGCCCCGAGATGTGCGTCGCCTCCGGGGCGGATGCGGCGTTGGACCGGCTGGCCGAGCGGCTAGAGGCCGAGGACATCCACTGCCAGCGCATCGCCATCAACATCGCGGCGCATTCGAGGCTGCTCGATCCGGTTCTGGACCGGTTCGGGGATTACCTGCGCTCGATCACTCTGAATGCCCCGCAGATCCCCGTGATCTCCAACCGCACGGGCCAGATCCTGACCGATGCCGAGGCGCAAAGCCCCGACTACTGGGTCAGCCACCTGCGCGGCGCGGTGCGGTTTGCGGACGGGTTGGCGACGCTCGCGGAGACGCCTTCGCGCGTTTACCTCGAAGTCGGCCCCGGCAAGGCGCTGACCTCGCTGGCCGGTCAGCATCCGAAGATAGACGCCAACCAGGTCATCAACTCCCTTCGTCACCCCGATGACGACACCGCAGATGATGCCTATTTCCTGGCCACCCTGGGCCGCATCTGGGCCGTTGGCGGTCAGTTCGACTGGGGCCAGTACTGGGGTGAGGCGCGCAGGAGCCGCGTGGTGCTGCCCACTTATGCCTTCCAGAAAAGCCCCTACTTCATCGAACGCGCCGAGCCGCAGCTTGAGGTCTCAAGTGACTGGCTGATGCGAGAAGATGACCCCGCGAATTGGGGCTGGAAACCCGTCTGGCGGCCGACCTACGCGCCTTGCGAGGTGGATGTTGCGGGCGATCTGTCGGACGCCGCGCGGGAAAGCTGGCTGATCTTTGCGGATGAGACCGGCGTCGCCGGCACATTGGCCGATCGGTTGCGCGCCGCTGGCCATCCCGTGAATCTAGTCACCCCCGGCGATGCCTTCGCGCGCACGAAAACTGGCTTTGTGCTGCCGCCCGAGAGGGGTCGGGAGGGCTATGACCAACTGCTGCGCGCGCTTTCCGAAGAAGGCAAGCTTCCCACCCGCATCGCGCAACTGTGGTTGCTGACCCAAGGGGAACAGCACCGTCCCGGATCGAGCTTCTTCCACCGGATGCAGGAACAGGGGTTCTGGTCGCTCTTCTACCTTGCGCAGGCATGGGCCGATGACGGGCAGGGGGCTCTGCATATCGACGTGGTCACGAACGGTGCCGCGCAGGTCCGCGCCGAGCCGCTGCCGTACCCGTCGAAATCCACGATCATGGGGCCTGCGAGGGTGATCCCACGGGAATTCCCCGGTGTGTCGGTCGCGGTGCTGGACGTGGACCGGCCTGATCCTCTGCCAGTGCTAGAGGAACTACTGTCCGACCCCGCAAGCCGTGTCGCCGCGATCCGCGCGGGCAAACGGTATGAACAGGGCTGGAATCGCGTGAACCTGCCCGAGGCTGACACGCTCGATATCCGCGAAGGCGCAACCGTGCTGCTGACGGGTGGCTATGGCGGCATCGGCACGAGCGTGGCCGAAGAGCTGATCCGTCGCCACAAGGCCAGGATCGTGCTTGTTTCCCGCACCGGCCTGCCGCCGCGCGACCGTTGGCAGACGCTGCTGAAAAACGCCGCGCCCACGGACCGCACCGCCGCCCGCATCCGCGCGGTGGAACGGCTGGAATCCGCCGGGGGCGCGGTGCTGCCGCTCGCCGCCGATGTCTCCAACGTCGAGGACATGCGCGCCGCCGTGGCAAAGGCCGAGGCGACGTTCGGCGCAATAAACGGCGTGATCCACGCGGCGGGCGTCATCGACGACGCGCCTATCCTGGCGAAGTCGGCGACCAGTATCGAAGAGGTCTTCACGCCGAAGATCCACGGCACGCAGGTGCTCGATACGCTCTTCCCCGATGGCACGCTCGACTGGATGGTGCTCTTCTCCTCCAGCTCTACCGCGACCGCTCCTGCGGGGCAGGTGGATTACGTGGCCGCAAACGACTACCTCAACGCCTTTGCCAAATCGCGCAGCGGTGGCAAGACGCGGGTGCTGGCCATCGACTGGGGCATCTGGTCGGGCGTGGGCATGGCCGCCGAGGCGATGCTGGCGCGAGAGGCCGAGCCGCCCGCGCCGGTGCCCGTGACGCTGCCCCTGCTGGATACTGCCGGCTTCGACGCCGATGGCAATCGCCGGTTCGAGGCCCAGTGGCGGCCCGAAAGCCGGTGGGTTCTGGACCAGCACCGGACCAAGGCGGGCGACGCGCTGCTGCCCGGTACCGGCTATCTGGAACTGGTGGCCGAGGCTTTGGAGGGGCAGGGCGAAGACCGCCCGTTCGAGATCCGCGATCTGTGGTTCCTGCGCCCCCTGCGCACCGAAGACGGCCAGACCACCCGCATCCGCCTGACCCTGCCGCGCAGCGATCAGGGCTATGGGCTTCGCGTCGAAAGCGCGCCCGAGGGCGCGGGGTGGGACGTGAATGCCGAGGCGGATATCCGCCTTCTGCCGATGGACCCGCCCGCGCCGCTGGATATCCCGGCGTTGGAAGCCCGCATGGGCACGGCCACCCGCGCTGAACCGGGCGCAAGCCTCACCTCCCCGCAGGAGGCGCATCTGCGCTTCGGCCCCGGCTGGCGCGTGCTGCGCGAAACCCGTCTTGGGCAGGGCGAGGGGCTGGCACGCCTGTCGCTCGACCGCCATGACGCCCGCTGGCGCCTGCCGCCGGGGTTGGTGGATCTTTCCACCGGATGGGCGATGGAACTGATCGAGGGCTACCGCCCCGATGCGCTGTGGGTGCCGGTCAACTATGCCTCGGTCAAGGTCTACCGGGCGCTGCCGTCGGACGTGGTGTCCTACGTCCGCAACGCGGGCGACAACCGGGCATCGGACCAGACCGCAAGCTTTAACATCGCCCTCGCGGCCCCCGATGGCACCGTCTGCGTGGAGATCGCGGGCTTCACGATCCGCCGCCTTGTGGGCAACATCGCCTTCGCCGCCGCGCCCGCGAAACAGGCCGAGGCAGAGGGCCCGCGCCCGCTGTCGCCTGCAGAGGAACGGCTGCGCCACAACATTGCGCAGGGCATCCGGCCTGAGGAAGGCGCGGAGGCCTTCCTGAAGGCCTTGGCAAGCCCGCTGCCGCAGGTGCTGATCTCCTCGCTCGACCTTGACGCGCTGATCGCGCAGGCGGGAACCGAGACCGAGGAGGCGCAGGCGAGCCATGGGTTCGAGCGACCGGAATTGGACAGCGACTTCGTGGACCCCGAAGGGCCTATCGAAGAAACGCTCGCAGGCTTCTGGCGCGACCTTCTGGGCGTGGCGCAGGTCGGGGCGGAGGACAGTTTCTTCGACCTCGGGGGGCATTCCCTCATCGCCGTTCGCCTCTTCGCCATGATCAAGAAGACATGGGCGGTGGACTTCCCCATCTCGGTCCTCTTCGAGGCGCCCACGATTCGCAAGATCGCCGGTCTGGTCGAGGCACAGGGGATCAGCGCCGATCCCGGCGAAGACACCCCGAAACGTGAAGACCCTGCCCGCCGCTTCACCCATCTGGTGCCGATGCATCAGGGGGAGGGAGGGCCGAAAACGCCGTTCTTCCTCGTCGCGGGCATGTTCGGCAACGTGCTGAACCTGCGCCATCTTGCGCATCTTCTGGGCCATGACCGGCCCTTCTACGGGATGCAGGCCAGGGGGCTGTTCGGAGAGGACGAACCGCACCGCTCCGTCAAGGAAGCGGCACGCGACTACATCGCGGAAATCCGGCAGGTGCAGCCGCAGGGGCCCTACATGCTCGGCGGTTTCTCGGGCGGTGGCATCACCGCCTATGAAATCGCGCAGCAGCTGACGGCGGAAGGCGAGGAGGTGGCCGCGCTCATCATGCTCGACACGCCCCTGCCGCAGCGCCGGGAACTGACGCGCGCCGACCGCATCGCCATCCAGATGCAGGAGTTGAAAGCAGGCGGCTTTGCCTACCCGTTCACATGGCTCGCCCGCCGCATCCGGTGGGAATTCGCCAAGCGGCGCCAGAAGCAGGACGATGCGGGCGATAGCCCAGTGTTCCACAATGCTGCGATCGAGGCGGCTTTCCTGGAGTCGGTTGCCAGCTATCATTTGCAACCGTGGCACGGGCCGCTGACGCTGTTCCGTCCGCCATTGGTGGGCAAGTGGCAGCTTGCCGAAGCGCGGCTGGTGAACTCGGAACGTGCCTATGTGACCCATGACAACGACTGGTCGGAATGGGCGCCGGAGCTGAAGGTCTTCGAAGTGCCGGGCGACCACGATTCCATGGTGCTGGAACCCAATGTGCGGGTGCTGGCCGCCCGCATGGGCAAGGTGATTGAGGCCGCCGACCGCGCGCGGCTGGTGGCGCAGGCCTGGGAGGGCAGCCATGCCGCCGAGTGATCCCAAACTTCTGACCGTGGTGCTGAACTGGCGCACCGCCGACATGACCCTGCGCGCCGCCGAAACCGCTCTGCGGGAGATGGAGGGCATCGGGGGCGAGCTGGTGATCGTCGACAACGATTCCCGCGATGGATCCTTCGAGCGGATGGCCGGTGTGGTCGCGGACCGCGCCTGGCCCCGCACCCGCGTGATCGACGCAGGCCGCAATGGCGGCTTCGGGGCGGGCAACAACGTGGGCATCCGGGCTGGCCTGTCGGATGGCAGCCGCCCGGACTATGTCTATATCCTGAACTCCGACGCCTTCCCCGACGCGGGCGCGATCCGCGCGTTGCTGGATCATTTGCAGGCGCATCCCGAGACTGGGTTCGCAGGCAGCTACATTCACGGGCCCGAGGGCGATCCGCACCTGACCACCTTCCGCTTTCCCTCGATCGCGAGCGAATTCGAAGGGGCCGTGCGCCTTGGCCCGGTCAGCCGCTGGCTGCGCAACCGGGCGGTGCCGGTGCCGATCCCGGAGCAGACCACGCGGGTCGACTGGCTGGCGGGCGCGAGCCTGATGATGCGGATGGAGGTTTTGGAGGAAGTCGGCCTCTTCGATGAGAGGTTCTTCCTCTATTTCGAGGAAACCGACCTGTGTCATCGCGCGAAGAACGCCGGGTATCCAACGGATTTCGTTCGGGAAAGCTCCGTCACGCATATCGGGTCGGCCTCAACCGGCATGAAGGAATGGCAGGAGGTTCCGGGCTACTGGTTCGACTCGCGCCGCCACTATTTCGAGAAGACCCATGGCCGCGCCTATGCGCGTCTGGCCACGGCGGCCCATGTCGCGGGCGCTCTGCTGCACCGGCTGCGTTGCCTGCTGACGGGCCGCAAGCCCGCAGACCCGCCGCGCTTCCTGCGCAGTTTGATTTCACACGAGTTTTCAGCGCCCCGACCCGGGGCCACACGCGGCGGCGACCGCGCCGCCCGCCTGACCGGAGGTTGATCCATGTCCCTGTTTTCCTCGCTCATCATCGGCCACGATACGCTGGCACTGAACTGCGCGAAAATGCTGGCGGGCACTGGCCACCCGATCCGCGCCGTTGTCACGCGTTGCCCAGAATTCCGGGCCTGGGCCGAGGCGGAGGGCGTGACGCTGATCGCACCGGGAAGCGGGTTGAAGGACCGGTTGCAGGGAATTGAATTCGAATGGATTTTTTCCATTGCGAACCTCGATATCCTTCCCGCCGACCTGCTGTCCATGGCCGCCAAGGGCGCGGTCAATTTCCATGACGGGCCGCTGCCCGCCTATGCCGGGCTCAACGCCCCGGTCTGGGCGTTGCTGAAGGGCGAAACCACCCATGGCATCACCTGGCACCGGATCGCGGGCGGCGTAGACGAGGGCAATATCCTGGCGCAGCGCCGCATCGACATCGCGCCGGGGGAAACCGCGCTGACGCTTAACACCAAGTGCTACGCCGCCGCGCTGGACAGCTTTGGCGAGGTGATCGCCGCACTTGCCGAGGGGCGCGCAGAGGGCACGGCGCAGGACCTGTCGCACCGCAGCTACTTTGCCCGCGATGCTCGGCCAGAGGCGGCGGCTCTTCTGGATTTTTTCAAATCAGCCAATGAGATCGCGGCCATTGTTCATGCACTGGATCATGGCGGATACTGGAACCCGCTTGCCTGCCCGAAACTCGACACCGGCCGCGAGATTCTGCTGGTCGGCAGCGCGGAGCCGGTCGAGGGCACAGGCGCGCCCGGCGAGGTTATGGAGGTCACCGGCGGCACCGCGACCGTGGCCGTTCCGGGCGGCGCCGTGAGGCTGGGCGGAATGCGGTCTGTTGACGGGGCGCCGGTGATCCTTGCCGATCACCTTGCCGCTGGCACCCGCCTGCCGCTGGCACAGGACCGCGCCGCGATCAGCGCCGCCATCGCCGCCGCCGCCCCTGCGGAAGGCTTCTGGCGCAAGCGGCTCGAGGCCATGCAGCCCGCGACTTTCACCTTCCATCCGGGATCGGGTGAGGGGAAAGCGACCCGTCGGGTCACGCTGCCCTCGTCGCTTTCCGCCACGCAGGCCCTTGCCCGGTTCGCGCTGCTGGCCCTGCGCAAGGGCGAGGGCGGGGCCGTCGACCTCGCGCTCGGACTGCCGATCACATGCCCCGGCTATCTGACCCCGTGGGTGCCGGTTGCCATCGACCCGGAGGGCAGCGTGGCCAAGGCCGAGGCGCGCTTTGCCGAACGGCTGGAGGTTGCCCGCGCCAAGGGCCCCTTCGCTGCCGATCTGCCCGCGCGCATCCCCGGCCTGTCCGGGCTGCCGATTCCCGATTTCGCCATCGGGGAGGTTCCCGGCGCGGCGCTTTGCCTGTCCGAGGACGGCCAGACGCTCACCGCCGATGCCGCCCGCGTCACGGCCCAAGAACTCGACCTCATCGCCGCCCGGCTGGAACACGTGTTGCAGGCGGACCCAACCACCCTCGTTGCCGATCTATCCATCGTGCCTGAATGCGAGCGGAAGAAGCTGATCCATGACTGGAACGCGACGGAAACGGACTATGACCGCGCCCGCTGCATCCACCAGATGTTCGAGGCGCAGGCGGCCAAGACCCCCGACGCCACGGCGCTGATCTTCGAGGGCGAACGCCTGTCCTATGCCGCGCTCAACGCGCGTGCCAACCGGGTGGCCCATGCGCTGGCCGGGATGGGGGTGCGCCGCGGCGATCTGGTGGGGCTGCATGTCCGCCGCTCTGCCGATCTGCTGATCGGGGCCATTGCCATCCACAAAGCGGGCGGGGCCTATGTGCCGCTCGACCCCGATTACCCGGCGGATCGGGTGGCGCTTTATGTCGAGGATAGCGGCGCGCGCGTGATCCTGACCGAGGCCGCGCTGACCCCGCATCTGCCCCCCCATCAGGCGCAGGTGCTGGAGATCGACCGCGACCCGCGTATCGCCGCCGCGCCGGACACCAACCCCGACAGTGGGGTGACGCCGGAGGATCTGGCCTATCTGATCTACACCTCCGGCTCCACGGGACGGCCCAAGGGGGTGATGATCGAGCATCGCAATGTCTCGAACTTCTTCACCGGGATGGATGCGCGGATCGACCACGCGACCGGCGGCGTCTGGCTGGCCGTGACCAGCCTCAGCTTCGACATTTCGGTGCTGGAGCTTTTCTGGACCCTCGCGCGCGGATTCACGGTCGTCATTTCCGGCGATGAAAACCGCACGCTCGTCAGCAATGGCCGCATTGGCCAGACCGGCAGGGGGATGGAGTTCAGCCTGTTCTACTGGGGCAATGATGATGGTGTTGGCCGTGACAAGTACACGATGCTGCTGGAAGGGGCGAAGTTTGCCGATCAGAACGGGTTCTGCGCGGTCTGGACACCGGAACGCCATTTCCACGCCTTTGGTGGGCCGTACCCGAACCCTTCCGTGACCGGGGCCGCCGTGGCTGCGGTGACGAAGAATATCGGCGTGCGCTCGGGCTCTGTCGTGGCGCCGCTGCATCACCCCGCCCGGATCGCCGAGGAATGGGCGGTGATCGACAACCTGACGAACGGGCGCGCGGCGCTTGGCATCGCCAGCGGATGGCAGCCGCATGATTTCGTGCTGCGCCCGGAAAACACCCCGCCCAACAACAAGCCCGCCATGTATGAGGCGATCAACACCCTGCGCGCGCTCTGGCGTGGCGAGGAGGTGGCCTTCCCGATGGCCGACGGGACCGAACACAAGGTGCTGACGCAGCCGCGCCCGGTGTCGAAGGAACTGGCCATCTGGGTGACGACGGCGGGCAACCCCGACACCTGGCGCGAGGCCGGAGAGATCGGGGCCAATGTGCTGACGCATCTTCTGGGCCAGTCAATTGATGAGGTGGGCGACAAAATCAGGATCTACCACGACGCCCTGCGCGCCGGTGGCCGCGATCCGGCGGATCACACTGTCACGCTGATGTTGCATTCCTATCTGGCCAGTGACCGAGATCAGGCGCGCGAGGTCGCCCGTGGCCCGATGAAGGATTACCTGCGCTCGGCGGCTGGTCTGATCAAGCAGTTTGCCTGGGCCTTCCCGGCCTTCAAGAAGCCCAAGGGTGTGAACAACCCGATGCAGCTCGACCTCGGCATCCTGTCGGAGGAGGAACTGGAGGCGATCCTCGACTTCGCCTTTGAGCGGTATTTCAACGACTCGGGCCTCTTCGGCACGGTGGAGGACGCGCTCGACCGGGTGGAGCAGTTGAAGCGCATCGGCGTCGATGAGATTGCCTGCCTGATCGACTACGGGATCGAGCGGCAGAAGGTGCTGGATGGCCTACGCCCCATTGCCGAGGTGCTGAAACGTGCCAATGCGGGCGATGCGCTGGCGGAGGACGATTTCTCCATCGCCGCGCAGATCATTCGCCACGGCGTGACGCATCTGCAATGCACGCCCTCGATGGCGCGGATGCTGGTGGGCAATGACGAGGCGAAGATGGCGCTGGCTCGCGTCAAAAACCTGATGGTGGGCGGCGAGGCGCTGCCCGGGTCGCTGGTGGCGGAGCTTCAGGCCGCGACGGATGCCCATATCGAGAATATGTACGGGCCGACCGAAACCACAATCTGGTCCACGACCCAGACCGCCACGGGCGGCGAGGGGATCACCGGCGTCGGCACACCGATTGCGAACACGCAGGTCTATGTGCTGGACGAGGCGATGCAGCCGGTGCCGATTGGCGTGCCGGGCGAGTTGTTCATCGGCGGCGAGGGCGTGGCGCGTGGCTATTGGCAGCGGCCCGACCTGACGGCGGAGCGGTTCCTCGACGATCCGTTCAAACCCGGCAACCGCGTCTACCGCACCGGCGACCTTGTGCGCTGGCGCGCCGATGGCGG
This sequence comes from Nioella sp. MMSF_3534, assembly GCF_030732985.1. Classification (GTDB taxonomy): domain Bacteria; phylum Pseudomonadota; class Alphaproteobacteria; order Rhodobacterales; family Rhodobacteraceae; genus Nioella. The sequence continues at coordinate 113,524 of NZ_JASHJX010000001.1, read as the reverse complement.
GCTTGATTTCTTGGGCCGGGCCGATCACCAGATCAAGCTGCGCGGCTACCGGATCGAGATGGGAGAGATCGAGACCCAGATCGACGCGGTCCCCGGCGTGCGCCAGTCCGTGGTGATCCCGCGAGAGGATACGCCCGGCAATGTCCAACTGGCGGGCTACTACCTGGAAACCGCGCCGGTCGATCCGGCGGCGATCCGGGCGCATCTGGCGGCGGAACTGCCCGCCCATATGGTGCCCGCGCATCTTGTGCGGCTCGACGCTTTCCCGCTGACGCCGAACAAGAAGATCGACCGCAAGGCGCTGCCCGCGCCGCGCGCCCGCGCCGTCACGCCCTCAAACGTCACGCCGATTACCACGCAGGCCAGCACCGCGGGCCGGATCGCCGCGATCTGGACGAAGATCCTCGGCGTCGAAGGCATCGGCCCGCAGGATCATTTCTTCGATCTCGGGGGGCATTCGCTTCTGGCCGTACAGGCACACCGCGAGATCAAGGGGGAGCTGGGGGCAGAACGCCTCTCGATCACCGATATTTTCCGCTTCCCCGTGCTGTCGGCATTGGCGGAGGAGGTCGACCGGCTGACCAGGGGCGAGCAGCAGGAGCCGGACCCGCAGGCTCCGCCCCCGTCACCCGAGCGCGCGATCAATCGCGCCGAGGCCATGTCACGCCGTCGCCAGATGCGCGCGGCCCGAGCGGGAAGAGGATAGACCATGTTTCGTGATCTCATCGAAAGCGGCTGGCGCGGCGGAACGCTTGGCTATGGGGAGACCCATGCCAGGGAGGCCCATGATTTCTGGCCCGGGGAATCCCGCGCCATGGCCCGCGCGACACCGGCCCGTCAGGCTGAGTTCGCCGCTGGCCGCGCCGCCGCGCGTCATGCCCTTCGCGTGATCGGCATGGTTCCCTATGCGATCCCCATGGGGATCGACCGTGCACCGGTCTGGCCCAATGGCGTTGTCGGGTCCATCACCCATCACGAAGGGCGCTGCATCGCGGTCGTTGCACGCCGGTCCTCGCTGTCAGGGCTCGGTCTGGACCTGGCTGCGCTGGACCCGCTTGCCGAGGATTTGTGGCCGACCGTGTTGACTGACACTGATCGGAACTGGCTGTCAGATCAGCAAAAACCCCTGCAAGGTGGCTATGCGCAGATGATCTTTTCGGCCAAGGAAGCGACCTACAAGGCGCTTTATCCGCTGTCTCGTCGGATCGTGGGATTCGATGCGATGGACATCGCCCCGGATCTTGCCCGCAACCGCTTTACCGCCACGCTGCGCACGCGCTTTGGCCCGCATCGGGCGGGCCGTCGGCTGGAAGGGCAGCTTTTCTGCCGTGACGGGCTGATCTGCACGCTCATGGCACTGCCGCTGTCAACGGAATATGGCGGGAATGTGGCGCGGAATGCCGATTTGGAAATGGAGTGTTTCCAGACCGAAACGGCCTAGTCCTTGGAAATTTGACGAAAAATCACCTAGAATGGGGCGAGGATATGGCAACGCGGGGGCGGTTGCCGCCTCAATTGCAAAGCCCGGTCACGCGGGAGCGATAGCCAGCCTGCCATCCGGCACCTGAAAAATGAACCGAAAGGACTGCCCCCCATGGGTCCGATCACATCAATCTGGGATATCCCGCGCATCCTGCTTCGCCGCATCTGGGTGGTCTTGCTGATTCTGGCCGTGGGGTTGCCGTCCGTTGTGCTCTACGCGCTCAGCCAGCCTCGGGTCTACGAGGCGACGGCGGTCGTGCAGATCGAAGCGGCGCAGGTTGTGGAACGGCTGACCAGCCAGACAGGCGGCGGGGCCGCAGGCGGAACGCTCAACCCCAATAGCGAGCTGGAGCTGATCGAACAGCAGCTGATGTCGCGCGATCATATCATGACGGTTCTGGACGAGTTCGGCATCTTCTCGGGCATCCCGTCGATCACCGAACGCGTCGCGCTGGTGCGCCAGTCTGTCCAGATCATCGAGCTGATCGACCCCGAACAGGCCTGGCGTCCCGATGTGCAGCCTTCCGGGCTGGTGATCACGGTGCGCCTGTCCGACCCGGATATCGCGGCGGCCATCGCCAATCGCTTCCTCGACCGGGTGCTCGAAGAGGCGCAGGAACGGACCTCGGGCCGGACGGCGCGCACGCTGGAGTTTCTGGAGGCCGAAGAGGCGCGCCTGACCGCTGAAATCGAAGAACTGGAGTTTGCCTATTCCGAGTTCCGGCAGGCCAATTCGGCAGCTCTGCCCGCTGCCATTGCCTCGCAGCGCACCCAATTGTCCCGGCTGGAGGAAAGCCGGATCAATATCGAGGAACAGATCATCGAGCTGGAAAGCGAAAGCGGGCGATTGCTGGCCGAGGCCCGGTTGCGGCAGCAGGAATTGCTGAACCAGCGTTTGCAGCTTGTGAATGACGCGATTGCCGAGATCGAGGCGGTTCTGCTAACCGCCCCGGAGGTGGAGCGCCAGACCCATGTTTTCGACCGCCAGCTTGAACAGCTTCAGGGCGAATTGAGCGTGATCACCGAACGCCGCGCGCAGGCGGCCATGAACCAGCTTCTGGAAACCCGCAATCAGGCAGAGCGTTTCGAAGTTCTGGAAACCGCCATTCCGCCGGAGTTTCCGGTGTCGACCAGCCGCAAAAAGCTGGCCATGGCCGGGGGAATGCTGGTGGTGTTCCTTGCAGCCGCTGCGGCGCTATTGCTGGAGATCCTTGATGGACGTCTGCGCAGCGCACGTCAGTTCGAGCGCGAGCTTGGCGTGCAACCGGTCGTCGTGATCCCCAATCTGCGCAGCCAGGGCAAGGTGCGCCGGGGCCGCGTTCTCTGGATCGGGCTGCTGACTGCTGCGGTGGTCGGTGCGGTTGGTCTGGTGCGTGGCTGGTGGCGCGCGATTGCGGATCGTCTGCCTCAGGCGCAGGGTCAGGAATTGGCGGTTGTCATGCGGCGCACGACGCGCGACTGATCAGCCGCCGTAGCCATAGCCGGGTTCTTCGTCGAGCTCGGCCTTGTTCATCACCACCCCCAATATCGGAAGTTCGTCGCCGAGACGACGCTGCACCTCGCGCACATCTCGCGCGCGGGTTTCGCCGCCACCCACGACAAGCAGAACGCAGTCGATATGCGGGCGGAAGGCCAGCACGTCATCCATGGCAAGGGCGGGGGGCAGATCGTAGAGGACGAGGTCGGCGCCGAGCTCCTTCTGCATGCGCGTCAAGACCTCGGTCGTCGTCGGGTTTTGCAACAGCTCCGCGGCATAGGGATCGGTCCGGCCATTGACGCCAAGCGCCAGCTTGTCACCGATATTGAGCATATTGGGCGCGAAGGTTGACAGGTAGGTCGCGGTGTCGATCTCGCCGCGCAGGAAATCCGCCGTGGCAGGCATGTCGCGCAGCCCGAGGATGCGGGCCAGTCCGGGGCGGCGCAGGTCCATGTCGATCAGCGCGGTCCGCAGATCCGACAGGCGTGACAGGCTGATCGCGAGGTTGATGGCAGTAAAGCTCTTGCCATTGCCGGGATTGGGCGAGGTGATTCCGATCCGGCTCCAGCCATGGTCCCGCATGGCCTGCACGATCCGGGTGCGCAGCACGTCAAAGGCCCCGTGCGCCGGGTCGTGGCGATTGGCGGTGATCACAAGGTTGCGGTCGAGGCGGGCCGGTTCTACGGGGATGCGCGGCAGGCGATCCCAAATATCGCTGCGGTTCGAGCGGGCAGACGGCGTCGGGGCAGGGGCCTGGGGTTCGGAGTCATCCGCCTCATTGTCCTGCTCCATCGGACGGTCGGCGGTCAGCGCCTCACGCAGCCGCCGTTCCAACGCCCGGCGGCGCCGGTCGCTGTCACTCAGCCCGTCATCTGGGCCGGTATTGGGGCGGTTGCTGCTCATTTTCACTCAGGTCCTGTTCTTGGCCGGTGTCCCGGCGCTTATCTTTATATAGGGCAAGTTTGGCACAATTAAGCCCCCGGGCAGGCCCAGGTCAGACACCGAACAGTGCCTTTGCATCGAGGGCACGGGTCAGGAATGCCTCCCGATCCGCTTCCGGCTGCCAGCCCAGAACCCGCTTGGGCAGGCTGTTGTCGAACCGCGCCAGATGCGCCCGCGACTTCCAGTCGGCCAGCGACGGACGCACCGCATTGCGGCGGCCAAGCGCATAGCGTTTCAGCGCGTATTTCACCCCGTCTGCCATCCACATGACGGTCAGGTTGCCGGAACTGACCCGCATCCGCGCGCCGAGCCGGTCATGGATGGCGTCGAAATAGTCGCGGCCTGTCAGCAGATGCTCCCCCGTCAGGTTGAAGCTGCGGCCGATCGCGCCGTCCCGCTCCATCATCGCGATCAGCCCGTCCGACAGGTCATCGGCCAGCACGAAGGGCAGGATATTGCGCCCGTTGCCCCAAAGCTTGACCGCGCCCGCCCCATGCCAGCGCCCGATGCCCCAATGCTGCAAGGGTCCGTCACCGCCCACCACGATACCGGGCCGCGCGATGACCAGTGGCAGCCCGTCCTGCCGGTGCATCCGCATCAGCCGCCGCTCGCATTCCGCCTTGGACCGTGCATAGAGGTTCCGAGCCTCGATATCGCCAAAGCCCGTGGCCTCGGTGATCATCCCGTCGGGGTCGGACATGTCGTAGGACGCAATCGTGCCGGTATAAATCAGCCGCGACACGCCTGCCTGTAATGCCGCTTCCCCGATCCGCACGGCGGTGCCCACATCATTTTTCAGCGCGTCCTCCCATGTGTCGTCCATGGATTTCGCAAGGTTGTAGACGGTATGGATGCCCTCCATCGCCGCTGTGATCGCGGGTTTGTCGGTCAATGAGACGGGGCAGGTTTCCACGTGGTCGGCGATATCCGCAAACGGTCCATGCGCCCCGCGCGACAGGACCCGCACGTCATGACCCTGCGCCACCAATGCCCGCGTCAGGTTGCGCCCGATATAGCCGGTGCCGCCGATGACCATGACGCCGGGGCGCGGGGTGCCGGTGACGATAGCGGGGGCAGGCTGTGCCGGGATCAGGGACAGCGTGTCGTCGATGGCCTGCATGACGGTGACGGCGGCCTCTGGCGAAAAGCGTTGATCGGGGCTGCCATAGACGGCGCGGTTCATGCCCTGAAAGCTCTGCCCATAAGGGCTGCGGCGGTTGAGAGAACCCGTCTGGATCGCGGCATTGCGCAGCCCCTCGCGCAAATGCTCCTTGGCGGCGCCCATCTGTTTCAGCAGGGGGTTCACCACCAGATCGGCGGTGTTGTCACGGGTCGTGACAAGGGTATCGGCGGCATAGTCGAGCCGCGCCATGCCCGAGGAACCGCGCAAGGTCACCGACCGGTCATCAATGGTTTCGACCATGGAGAGCGCCAACGTCACATCCACATCGCCCGCGCGCGCCAGAATGCGCCAGCTCTGGTCGCGGGTGTCGCCGCCGGGCAGGGTCGCGGGCTGGCCGGTGACGGCTGCGAGGATCTCCAGTGGGCCAAAAAGATCGACCGCCAAGGAAAACGGATGCGGCCCAAGCTCCAGCAGCAGGTTCTTCGGCTCGCGCAGCAGCCACAACCCGTAGGGGCCAGACCGCAGGGGGGCAAGTGGCAGACACCAGTTGATCCGCGCCTCGGCAATGCGGCCAAGCGCGCCATCGGTGACCATCGCTTTCATCTTCTCATAGCGCGGCAGGCCAAGGAAGTTGTGACCGGGAGAAAACCGCTTGCCGGTGCGCGCGGCTGTTTCGGCAATCGAACGGGTTTCAGCGACAGAGAGCGCAACCGGTTTCTCCACCAGCACATCCAGGCCACCCTCCAGGCATTCCACCGCCAGATCATGGTGCAAATTGGGGGGCGTCAGGATATGCACCGCATCGCAGGCCCGTGCGGCAATAAGCTCGGCAACCGAGGTAAAGACCTGCGCGCCATGGGTGGCGGCCAACCCTTCTGCCGCGCCCCGGCTTCTGTCACAGATGGCCGTGATCTGAACGCCCGGTGTCGCCTTTAGCGCGTCAGCATGCCAGCTTGCGATATAGCCCGCGCCAATGAGGCCAATTCGAATGGGGATAGATGCACTCACGTTCATAAGCCTTTATTTATATTCGATGATCCGCATGGACCGCCCACGGAGCCGGCGCAGAGCAAAGGTGGCCATTCCGATGAGGTTTGGGATTTTCGACAGGGTCAGGAACCCGGCAAACCGCCAGGCCACGCCGGGCGCGATCCCGTCCCGCAGCAGCCCCCTTAGGGCACTGGCATAAGATCCCGCGTAAAGTGCCAGAACCCCTGCCACGACCCAGAGATTGGTGACCAGACCGGCCAGCGCCACGGCGGGCAGCATCAGGCCGAACACATAGACCCGCGCGCGTTCCCGGCTCAGATGCGATCCGTGCAGCGCGCCGAGCTGCGCAAAGCCATGGCCGTTCCTGACCGAGCGTTTCCACCATTGCGAAAACCGGTGCATATCGGCGTCATGGGCGGTCATGTTGCGGGGAATGCGCATGAGCCGATACCCCGCCATGCGCACCCGCAGGCAGAACTCGTCATCCTCTGCCGCGATGACATCCGGGTTGAAGCCGCCCGCCGCCTCGAACGCCTCTGATCGAACCAGCATATCGCCCCCACAGGCCACGATGGGACCGGCAGGGCGATACCATTCATGATCGCACATGGCATTGTAGATGCTGGCGTCGGGGTGGATTTCGCGCCGCCAGCCGGTGACGATACCAAGCCCGGAATCGGCCCGCATGACGGAGAGCGCGATCGACAGCCAGTCGCGCATCAGGGCGCAATCCCCGTCGATGAATTGCAGAAACTCCGGCAGGCCTTCGTCGCGCAGTGCATCGACGCCTGCATTGCGGGCGCGGGCGGCGGTGAAGGGGATGGTCATGTCCAGTTCCACCACCTGAACGCCTTTCGACTGCGCATAAGACACGCTGGCATCGGTGGACCCGCTGTCGACATAGACGATCCGGTCCACCAGTCCCGAAACGCTGTCAAGCGCACGTTTCAGCCGCTCGCCCTCGTTGCGGCCAATGAGGATGATTGCGATGGCTGAATTCATGGAGTCACCTCCGGCCGTTTCTCGGGGGGCAGGTCGGGGCCAGAGCGGAACAGGCGGGCGAGGCGGGCAGCCTCGGTTCGGGCGGTGAAATGGGCCTCGACCTTGGCCCGGCCTGCGCTGCCCATGGCCTCGCGGGTTTCGGGGGCGTTCATCAGGGAAAGGATCGCGCGGGACAATGCGCCGGCATCCCCCGGTGCAACCAGACACCCGGTTTTCCCATCCTCGACAAGCTCCGAGACCCCGCCGACCGCCGTGGCAATGGCGGGTATCCGGGCGGCCATGGCCTCCATCAGCACCACCGGTACGCCCTCGGCGAAACTGGGCAGCACCAGCGCGTCATGGCTGGCCAGCAGGTCCGCGACCTCGGATTGGGATTTGTAGCCCGCGAAGGTGACAGCCCCGGCAAGATTCATCGTGGCAGCCTGCGCTTCCAAGGCGGCACGGTCCGGCCCGTCGCCCACGAGCGTCAGCGTCAGGTCAGGCCGAACCTCTCGCGCCTTGGCCAAGGCCTCCAGCAGCACCGGCACGCCCTTGACCGCTGCAAGCCGTCCGACGAAGAGCAACCTCTTTCCTTGCCGCTCACCCGGCGCGTAACGCTCCGGCTCCACCCCGCAATGGATGATCTTGAGCTTGCCCCAATGATCCTGGGCCGAAAAGAACATCGCCTGCGACCGGCAAAACTCGCTGATGCAGGCCACGAACCGGGCGCGGGCGATCTTTTCATCCAGCCGCCAATGCTCAGGCGCAAAGAAGATATCCGGCCCGTGCAGGGTGAAGCTGTAGGGAATGCCCGAAAGCTCTGAAGCCAGCATCGCCACGGTACAGCTCGATTTGGCGATATGGTTGTGCAGGTGCTGAACACCGTTCCGGCGCAGATGATGGGCCAGAACCACGGCCTCGGTGAAATAGATCAGGTTGTAAAGGCGGCCCTTGATCCCCTTGGGGGCCGTCCGCCAGGCCAGCGCCAACGCCCGAAGGTAACGCCCGAACCGGGGCAGCATGGCCAGTTCGGCGCGAGCCATGGTCAGAGGGTTCGCCACGCCGGGCAGAACGTGGAAGGTACGCGCGGCCTCCTGCCGCTGTTCGTCGCCCACCAGATGCTCGTCGCTCGTGCGGCGGATGGAACAGGTCAGAACCTCAAGCCCCTCGGCCCGCAATGCCGCGACTTCGCGCTGAATGAAGGTGTCGGTGGCGCGGGGGTATTCGCCGGTCAGGTACGCGATCTTCATGGGCCCACCCCCGCGATCAGATTGGCGGCCATCAGCGCCTCGAACTCGTGCTGCGGGGCGAGGCCAAGTGCCTCGACGGCACGACGCCCGTCCCAGCCCAAGGGCATCATGCGGGCGCGCAGGGTCGGACGGCGCAGCAGGCCGGGGCGGTTGGGGTTCTCCCCTGCGATCCGATCCAGCAGTCGCCAGTGAACCGGCAGAATTATGCGCGGCCAGCCCGAGACCGACAGCGCGTTCAGGAACCGCACCCGGTCGGGCAGGTCATCATCCAGCACATTCACGGTGCAGGGAGGGGCCGTTACGGCGGATACGAGGGCCTCTCCCGCCCGATCGATCTCGCAAAGCGGCACTTGCCCGTCGCGTCCGATGCGGATCAGCACCGCGCCTTTGGCGGGTCCGAAATGCGCGGACCAGAGCCGCCCCGGCCCCCAGATCGCCCCGAGCCGCAGAATGGACAGCGAAATCCCGGCTGCATCGGCCTCGGCCCGCATGACCTGTTCTTGCGCAAGCTTTGCGCGCATATAGACGTCGCGCAGGTCGGGGCGCGGCTCCAGCGGGCTGTCTTCGGTGATGACATCGCCCGGATCGCCCGCGCCATAGACCGAAACGGACCCGGCCAGCACCACCCGCGGCACCGCGGCCTTGACCGCCGCACGCATCAGGGCGGCGCTGTCCTCCACTACGTGTTTGCGGAATTCGTCCTCGGTGCCCGTCATCCGGCCCGCCACATGGATCACCGCCGCGCAGCCGCTCAGCAGCCCCGGCATATCCGGGCCATCCAGCGGGCCTTCGAGTGGGAAAACCTCGGGCACGTCCGGCCAGTTGCCCCGGTGTCCGTAGCGCGAATGCAGAACCACCTCGTACCCTTTGCGCATCGCATAATCCGCAACGGCCCGGCCCACATAGCTGCCGGTCCCAGAGATGAAGACCCTCAGCGCGCCCATGGCATCGGCTCCATTTGTTCGCAGCGGGTGGTCATCCGGTGCACGCCCTCGGTCTGACAGGCCAGTGTCACTTCGGTCAGGTGCAGGGCGTAGTCTCCGGCAATGCGCGAGGGGCGTCCAGCAGAAATCGCCTCCAGCATCTCCACCGGACCAAGCGCGAAATTCATTGCGGCGGCCCCTTCACGGGTGACTTTCGGATGGGTCGGGCCGCGCAGACGCAGGCGTTTCGCGACCGGGCTTTCCATCAGCCGCCGCCGAATGCGCAGCCGTTTGCGGAAGCGCACCGGCGCGGCATTGTCCCAGGCCTGATCCAGCTCCAGCACGCCCTTGTCACCCACGACACGCAGGCGGTGGTCATGGGGGGCGGTGATGGAACAGGTCAGCCGGGCCACCGGGCCTTGCGCGAAATGCAGGGTGGCAACGGAGAAATCCGGGGCGCAGCCGGTGACGCCGCGCTTATCGGGAAGGATGTCGGCAGTGGCGGTCACGACCTTATCCACCGTCCCGAAACAGGCAATCAGCCAGCTGAGGTAATAGCCCGCATGTTCCAGCGTGCAGCCGGTGCGGAATTCGTCGGCAAAGGGCCAGGGCGCGCCGGAGGCGCTGACCCAACCTTCCACGGGCGCCTGCGGGATGAACCCGTCGTCAAGCTCCGCATAGATCAGCCGGGGCGTTCCCGCGATGCCGTCGCGCAGGGCCTTTGCCAGTGTCTGAGCCGCTTCCCCCAGAACCGAGGACGGCGCGCTGCCCAGTTGCAGGCCCTTGTCGCGGGCCAGCCCATGCAGCGCCGTCGCGTCGTCCATTGACAGCACCAGGGGCTTTTCGCTGAACACATGATGCCCGGCGCTTAGGCAAGCGCGGGTGATATCGGCGTGCGAGCACGGATTGGTGAGGTTCAGGATCAGGTCTGGCGTGGTGTCGAAAGTCGCGTCCAGTGTGTCGCAGGCGGGCAGGGACCAATGCGCGCAGAATGCCGTCAATCGCGCCGGATCTCGGTCATGCACGGCCACGATCTGCACCTCCGGGTGCTTGGCGAAGGAGCGCATATAGAGATCGGCCACAAAGCCGCAGCCCACAAGGGCCACGCGATGCGTGCCCTGCGGCGCGGTGCCGTTGGCCGGTCGGGTCTGGGTCATGTGCCTGCTCTTCTTCTTGTCTTGACGTCGCTTTGACCCCAAAAGCATGGCAACAGTTTGTCCTGCCGGGTGCTCTTTTGTGCAAGCGGCGATTGGGGCAATGTGGCGCAAAGGCAGAGGGCAGCGATGAAATTCCGCGCGGGTGATCACGATGTGACCGTCACTATCGACGGCTGGCCCGCGCTGGAGCGTGAATTGCGCACCCGGTTTGCGGCCGGTGAGGGCTTTGCCCTGGCGACGCTGAACCTGGATCACCTGACCAAGCTGCGCATCGTGGGGCCGTTTCGCGCCGCCTATGACGCGCAGGATCTGGTCACCGCCGATGGCAATCCGATCGTCTGGTGTTCGCGGCTGGCGGGGCAGCCGGTGGAACTGTTGCCGGGGTCGGACATGATCCTGCCGATCTGCCGGATCGCCGCCGAGCTGGATATGCCGCTCGGTCTGGTGGGCAGCACGGACGAGAGCCTCGCCGGGGCGGCAGAGGCGTTGGAGGCGCAGGTGCCGGGGCTGCGGGTCGTGGCAAAGGTGGCCCCGCCGATGGGGTTCGATCCTGCGGGCCCGGCGGCGGATGAGATCTTGCAGGGGTTGAGCGAGGCGGGCGTTCGCATGTGTTTTCTGGCCCTCGGGGCCCCCAAGCAGGAAATCCTCGCGGCCCGAGGCCGTCAGATCGCGCCGGAGATCGGCTTTGCCTCCATCGGGGCGGGGCTGGATTTTCTGTCGGGCCAGCAGACCCGCGCGCCTGTCTGGGTGCGGCGGCTGGCGCTGGAATGGCTTTGGCGATTGCTTGGCAGCCCGCGCCGGATGGCCGCGCGCTACGGCGCGGCGTTCCGCGACCTGCCGGGGCACCTGTGGCGGTCCTGGCGGATGCGTTAACCCAAACGGCGCGCGGCAACGCGGGGTTTCATCAGAACCCGGTCGGCGATGCGGCGTTTCAGGGATCGCGGCGGCGGGATTTCGCGGTCCATCTCCCATGTGGTGCCGGTCAGGCTGGGATCATGCCAAAGCGCAAGTTGTGCCCCCCATTTCGCCGCCTGCTCCGGTGCCAGCCCGTCGGGGATGCCCATTTTCGTGGCCAGCATGCCCGGCATCCAGTCATTGACCACGATCCCCGGAAAACGGTCGCCGATATCGGCGATCAGCGCCCGCGTGAAGATGCGTGCCGCGCCCTTGGACACCGAATAGGCAGAGGAGGCAGGCAGCGGCGCGATATCGGCAAAGGTCGCCACGTTCATTATGCGGCCAAAGCCGGTGTCCAGCATGTCATCCAGCGCGGCGCGGGTGCAGGCGACGGTACCGCCCAGATTGGTGGCAACAACCTCCATGAAGCTCTCGGCGGTTTCCTCGGTGAAGTCCCGGCGCGGGTATTGGGCCGCGTTGTTGATCAAGAGCGTTATGGACCCATGTATTCTTGCTTTTTCAAATGTCTGCGAGGTGGAGTTGAAGCAGGAAACATCCGCTTCGATGCCGTGAAACCTGCCCTCGGAGGACAGTTGCGCGGTGCCCTCCAACGCGGTCGTGTCGCGGCCCAGGCCAACCACTGTCATGCTGTGCGAAAGCTCCACCGCCAGCGCCCGGCCAAGTCCGCCGCCAGCCCCTGTCACTACCGCAATGCCTTGGGTCAGATCGGTCATTTGCTGTCCTTTATCCTGTCGGCCACGCGCAGCGCATTCGCAGCGATGGTCAGGCTTGGGTTGACACCCATGGAGGTCGGGAAGACCGAAGCGTCGGTAACCCAGAGATTGGGCACATCATGGAGGCGGCATTCGGCGTTTACCACCGATTCACCTACATCAACACCCATCCGCAACGTCCCGCAGGGATGGCCAAAATTCGGTTCCGGCTCATGGGTCAGAAAGGCGGTGCGGGTGCCTTTGAAGGAGCTTCGGATCAGCCGCCGGAACAGCTTGCGCCGCGCCAGAAGTTCCTCCGACACGCGATATTCCAGCGTGATCCGGCCGGGATTGCCCGCATCCAGAACCACACGATTTTCGGTATAGGGCAGATCCTCCAGCAGGCCGACGAAGACCTTGGCGGTGCCCATCACCTTGGCCCCGATCGCCGCTGGAATGCGTGTCAGGTCCAGCGCGCCGGGCATATGCCGCAGCCATGATCGGGCAACGCGCCCGCGCAGATGATGCACGATCTCGCCATATCCCACGTCGATGCCCATGGCCTGCACCATGCCAAGCCGCTGGCCCTTGGCAAAATAGTGATCGCGGAAGCCCACGGACTTGGATGGCCCTGCGAAACCCGCGGATTTGCCGGGCCAGAGCGCGAAGATTTCATTCAGGTGGAACATCAAATTGCAGCCGACCAGACCAGCGGCGTTGCCGATTCCGTCAGGGTCCCGCTCCGAGCGTGACGCAAGCAGAAGGCGCGGCGATGACAGGGCCCCCGCAGCCAGCACGACATGGCGGGCATTGAGCGATTCAATCTGTCCATCAAGGCACGCTTCGACGCTTACCGAATTGTCGGCGTTTCGAACCAACCGTGTCGCCTCACACCCCGCCAGCAGCGCGGCATGTCCTGTTTCCAATGCCGGTTCCAGCCCGGCGGAGCGCCCATCCATCTTGCAGGCGCGAGGGCATTTGTGGCCAAGGCAGTCACGGCAGCCGTCCAGCCGCTTGACCGCCGTGTGCAACCGGTACGGGTGCAGGCCATTGCCGCGCAGCCGGTCCATGATCATCGCATCGCCGGGGGTGCTTGGGTGGGGTGCGGCAACGGCGGGGCTTGGCACAGAGGATAGCGGGTCAGGCTCCCCATGAATGTGGAACATGGTCTGGGCGGCGTCGAACCATGGCCGCATGGCGGCGAATCCCAAGGGCCAGCCGCCGGTGGGGTGAGGACGGTCTGGAAGGTCGTCCAGATCATGCGGTTCGGGGCGTTCCAGCGTCGCGGCATAGAAGACCGAGGAACCACCGGGGCCTGCGCCAATAGGGGCGAAAAGTTCTTGCGGGCGCCCGTCCAGATTGACCGATATCGGATCGGGCCAAAAGCCACGGATCGCGCGGGCGACCGGATCTGGCATATCCAGGTTGAGTGCGGTTTCTTCCGTTCGGAAACCGGCGCGGCCCTTCTCCAGAAACAGCACCTTCATTCCGGCCTCTGCCAGCGCGCGGCCTGCCACGCCGCCGCCAACGCCCGTGCCGATCACGATCGCGTCCCAGTGGGTGTCCCGGATATCGGAAAGCTGTGCCTGCATCTGTGCTCTTTGCCTTTTGCAGCGGGTCTAGCGGCAAAATGGGGCCAGTTCGGGGCGAAACCCGTGGGAAATCAGGATTTTGCCAAGGGGTGTTTTTCCAGCACCAGCGCCTTCAGCCGTTCGTCCAGCACATGGGTGTAGATCTCGGTCGTGGCGATATCGGCATGGCCCAGAAGCGTCTGGATGGCCCGCAGATCGGCCCCGTTCTGCAACAGGTGGGTTGCGAAGGCATGGCGCAGGGTGTGGGGCGTGACAGAATCGGGGGAGACCCCGCCCGCAACCGCCAACTCCTTGATAAGCGTAAAGAACCTGACGCGCGTCAGGTGTCCGGCCTTGCCACGTGAGGGAAAGAGAAAGCGGGAGGGTGCGGTACCCTTTTCGATCCGCGCCATGTCCTCGGCCTCATCGCGATGGACCAGCCACGCGGCCAGCGCCTCTCTCGCCGGGGGTGACAGCGGCACCATCCGTTCCTTGCCGCCCTTGCCCCGGATCAGCAACAGCTGCGGATCGCCCCGCGCAGCGGAAACGGGCAGGCCGACCAACTCGCTGACCCTCATGCCGGTGGCGTAAAGCAGTTGCATCAGGCAGGTGTTGCGCAGCCGGTCCCCCGCGCTGCGGCCATGGGTTTCAGCGGCGGATAGCAGGCGGTCCACTTCTTCCATCGTCAGGGTCTTGGGCAGCGCTTTGTCGCGCCCCGGCCCCTTGATCTGAAGCGCCGGGTTGTCCGAGCGCAACCCGTCCTCATAGGCAAACCGATAGAGCTGCTTGACCGACGACAGTCGCCGCGCGCGGGTGGAGCGGGCCAGTCCCTCGGTGTCGAGCGCGATCAGATAGGCCTCCAGATCGGCACGGGTCGCAGTATCAAACCCGATCCCGCGCGCAGCCAGCCAGTCGCAGGCATCCCTGAGGTCACGGCCATAAGCCAGCAGGGTGTTTTCGGCCGCGTTCAGCTCAGCGGCCTGCGCCTCCAGAAACGGGGAAATCCAGGCGGCGGTCATCCCCGACGTTCCAGGATCAGCAATTCCAGCGCCGTGCGCCGTGCCACGGTTTCCAGTCCAAGGGCCCGGAACAGTGACAGGGCGTCTTGCATGTCGTCGAGGTCGCCCGACCCGTCTCCAAGCACCAGCGAGGCACGCAGCATGGCCTCGCCGATCCGGCCCTCAGAATAGAGCCGCGCGTAGCGGTCCGGCATGGCGGTCGTGGAAAAGACAGCTGCGATGGCGCGGGGCAGGCCGCCTGCCGGCGCGGGCGGGGCGGTCTGGCCGCGCGCCACGGCAAAGAGGAACCGTTCCTCGGAAGACTGCGGTACGGCAAGCTGCGCGACGGATTCATATTCGCCCGACAATAGCGCCACCCGGCGCGCCAACATGGCGCTGTCACCGGTCAGCGGCAGGCGTAGAAGCCTTTGGGCATACAGCTCGGCAAAGGGCACTTCCAGATGTGCCTCCTGCATGGCGGCCCAGGCATCGGGCAGCGTCTCGGCCACCAAGGCGGGATCTTGCGCCAGAAGGGCCACGTCAAACTCCTGCAAGGCGTCGATCCGGTCCCAGACCCCGCCAGAGGCAGAAGGCACGCGGCTGGTGGCGATCAGCTGCCATTGATCGGGGGTGATCGCCCCGGCCCGGGCCAGCCGTTCAGCGGCGTCAAGCTGCGCCCGCCAGCCGGCCACGTCGGCCATGTCCGCATGGGCAAAGGGCAGGGGGAGTTGACCGGCACCGGGGCGTTCGCCGATGGCCACCCGCATCACGTAATGCAGGGGCGAGGGTGAGAGATCGAGCGGCAGGGGCGGTTCGCCTTCGAAAAGCTCCGGGTCGAGGAAGCGGGCAATCAATTCGCCCTCGACCTCGTCGATGAAGCCGAGGGCCTCGCCGGTGCCAAGGGTCAGCGCCGCTGCGGACCAGTCGCCATTGCGGGCAAGGCAGAAAATGCGCGCCGGGAAGGACGGCGCGATATCGGGGTTGGCGCGCATGGTGGCGCAGGCGCGATCAGGCTGGTCGGTCAGCAGGGTCACGTCGAACCAGCGGCGGAAAACCTGCGGCGCGCTTGGGCCCGCGCGCTCCATCATGGCGCGGGCGGCGTCGATGGCACCCCGTGACAGGAGCATATCGAGACGGGCGAGAAACAGCTCTGCCTCGGCCGTGCTGTCGGGGGGCGGGTTCAGCTCGGCCAGGGCCAGCATGGTGGTAAAGCGCTGGATCGAGGGCAGCGCCAGATCGGTCTGCGCGCGAAAGAGGTTGGCCAATGTCGCGGACTCGGACCCGGCCCAGAGGTCGGCTGGCAACCCGGTCTGATTCGGAGACAGCAGCCCGACCGCATCGAGGTTGACCGCGCCAATCGGCATGACCGTGATTTCCGCCGGTGTGGCGGATGTGGCGATGTTGCCATGCGGGCTGAGCAGGGTTTCCGACAGCCATTCCGGCGGGGCGGTTTGCTCCACCGCCTCCTGTGCGGCGGCCGGGCCTGCCAGTGCCGCCGCGATCAGCGCCGCCCTAGTCCACATCCAGATCCACCGGCCGCGTGATCTCGCGCGTCTGAGGCTGCATCAAGCCGGAATAGGCATAGCCCACGAGCCCGATCACCCCGAGCAGCGCGAGAAAAAAGAAAACCTTGAAAATGCGCCCAATCATGAGACCCCAGCCTGCCGGTATTTTCGGCGTTTGCCGCCGCTATCTTTTCATTATAAGCCACTTGCGAGGGAATTTCGCCAGTAGGGGGACGATTTTTTTGAAGATGGGCGAAACCACGCCAGATAATCAGGCGAAACTGACCCGGACGGTGGTGTTGGTGGGCATGATGGGGGCCGGAAAGACCGCCATCGGAAAGGCTTTGTCGGCGCATTTGGGGGTTCCCTTCGAGGATTCGGATGCCGAGATCGAGGCGGCGTCCAAGCTGACGATCGCCGAGATTTTCGACCGCTACGGCGAACCGTTCTTCCGCGACAAGGAAAGCCAGGTGATCGCGCGGCTGCTGGACGGGCCGCCTTGCGTGCTGTCGACAGGCGGCGGCGCTTGGCTGTCGCCCAACAATCGCGCCTATATGGCCGAAAGGGCCGCCGTGATTTGGTTGAAGGCGGATCTCGACCTGCTGTGGACCCGCGTGAAACACAAAAGCACCCGGCCCCTGCTGCGCACCGCGAACCCCCGTGCGACATTGGCCCAGTTGCTGGAGGCCCGCACCCCGGCCTATGAACAGGCCGAATTCACCGTCGCGACGCGACCGGACTGGTCCATCGACCAGACAACCGCTTCGGTTCTGAAAACGCTGACAGAGGCGGGCATTGTGGAGACCCTGATATGACCCTTGCCACCGTTCACGTGCCGCTTGGCGAGAGGGCCTATGATGTCCGCATCGGGCCGGGCCTGCTGGCCCGCGCGGGGGCCGAGATTGCGCCATTGCTGAACCGCCCGCGTGTGTTCGTAGTGACCGAGGAGCGCGTGGCGGGCCTGCATCTGGAGGCTTTGCGCGCAGGGTTGTCCGCTGAGGGTATCGGGATGGAGGCGCTGGTGCTGCCCCCCGGAGAGGCCACCAAGGGCTGGCCGGAATTTACCCGCACGGTAGAATGGCTGCTGGCAGAGCGGGTCGAACGCAAGGATATCGTGGTGGCCTTTGGCGGCGGCGTGATCGGCGATCTTGCAGGCTTTGCGGCTGCGGTGCTGCGGCGCGGGGTGCGCTTCGTGCAGATCCCGACGAGCCTGCTGGCGCAGGTGGACAGTTCCGTGGGCGGCAAGACCGGGATCAACTCGGTCGTTGGCAAGAACCTGATCGGGGCGTTCCATCAACCCTCGCTGGTGCTGGCCGATATCTCGGTTCTGGGCACGCTGACGCCACGCGATTTCCTGGCGGGCTATGGTGAGGTTCAGAAATATGGGTTGCTTGGGGATGCCGGGTTTTTCGAGTGGCTTGAGATAAATGGCCCGGCGATGGCGGCGGGCGATGACGATCTGCGGTTGGAGGCGGTGCGTCGCTCGGTGCAGATGAAGGCCGATATTGTAGAGCGCGATGAGACCGAACAGGGGGACCGGGCGCTGCTCAATCTCGGCCACACGTTCTGTCATGCGCTGGAGGCGGCCACCGGCTATTCCGACCGGCTGTTGCACGGGGAAGGCGTGGCGATCGGTTGTGCGCTGGCCTTTGAACTGTCCTACCGGCTTGGTCTGGTCAGCCAGGAAGAGCCGAGCCGTGTGCGGGAGCATCTGGCGGCCATGGGAATGAAAAAGGATCTCGCCGATATTCCCGGCGATCTGCCGGATGCTGGGGCGCTGTTGGACCTGATGGGGCAGGACAAGAAGGTTGTGGATGGGCAACTGCGCTTTATCCTGGCGCGTCGGATTGGGGAGGCTTTCGTAACGGCGGATGTCCCCAGGGATGCGGTGCGCGCATTGCTGTCAGAGGCATTGATGGCACGCGCATAGAAAACCTTTCCGGAAAGGTTTTCAGAAGCCGAAAAATCTTCTGGAAGATTTTTCAGGCTAAGTCGAAGAATTTTCGGGAAAATTCTTCAGTCTGTGCCGCGATAGGGTTCCACGTATTGCAGCGCCATATCCCAGGGGAAGAAAATCCAGGTGTCCTGGCTGACCCCGGTGATGAAGGTATCGACCATCGGCTCACCCTTGGGCTTGGCATAGACCGTCGCAAAATGCGCCTTGGGATACATCGCGCGAACCACTTCCAGCGTCTTGCCGCTATCGACCAGATCGTCGATCACCAGCACGCCCTCGCCATCACCCATCAGTTCCGCATCGGGTTTGCTCAGCACGACCGGTTCGGACTGCGTCTGGTGATTGTAGGATTTGATTGAAATTGTATCGACCGTGCGGATATCCAGCTCTCGCGCAATGATCATCGCGGGGGCCATGCCGCCGCGGGTGATGGCCACCACAGCGCGCCAGGCCCCGTCTTCGCCGGGGCCGCGCTTGTCGAGACGCCAGGCCAGCGCGCGGGAATCGCGGTGGATCTGGTCCCAGGAGATGTGAAAGCCCTTTTCATGGGGCAGCTGTGCGCCGGTCATCGCTCAGCCCTCCTTCTTCTCAAGGGTCATGTCGGGCGCGTCAATCGCCTTCATGCCGACGACATGATAGCCCGCATCCACATGAAGGTTTTCGCCCGTGGTGCCGGATCCGAGATCGGAGAGCAGGTAGAGCGCGGCCTTACCGACTTCTTCCTGCGTTACATTCCGGCGCAAGGGTGAGTTCAACTCGTTCCACTTCATGATATAGCGGAAATCGCCGATGCCGGAGGCTGCCAGCGTCTTGATCGGGCCCGCCGAAATGGCGTTGCAGCGGATGCCGTCCTTGCCCAGATCCTCGGCAATGTACTTCACCGACGCTTCCAGCGCCGCCTTGGCCACGCCCATGACGTTGTAATGCGGCATGACCTGTTCGGCGCCGTAATAGGTCAGCGTCAGTAGCGACCCGCCATCGGGCATGATCGCCGCAGCGCGTCGGCATACCGAGGTGAAGGAATAAACCGAGATATTCATGGTCATGGCGAAATTGCCCGCGCTCGTGTCCACGTAGCGGCCGCGCAGTTCGGATTTGTCGGAAAAGCCGATGGCGTGGACGACGAAATCGAGCTTGCCCCATTTGGCCTCCAGCGCGGCGAAGAGCGCATCCATCGACGCCTCATCCGTCACGTCGCATTCCAGCATCGTGTCGCAGCCGATCTGGGCGGCCAAGGGCGAGACCCGCTTGAGCAACTGTTCCCCCTGATAGGAGAAGGCCAGTTCGGCGCCCTGATCGGCGCAGGCCTTTGCAATGCCCCAAGCGATGGATTTGTCATTGGCGAGCCCCATGATGAGACCCCGCTTGCCCGTCATCAAACCCATGTCAGCTCCCCTTTGGCGGCTCTTTGCGCGTATCGGCAACCCTTTAGGGCATAGTCGCGCCTGCATCAAGACGGCAGGCGCATCGCCTTGCGGCGGATCGGGTCCGCGGGTAGCGTGGCGGCAACCGATTGAGGCGGAGAGTGCCATGAGCGACAGAAGCGGACTATTTGCGGGCGACGATCCCTTCGCCATCGCGCGAGCCTGGCTGGCAGAGGCAGAGCAGACCGAACCCAATGACCCGAACGCCATCGCCTTGGCTACCGTCGATGCCAACGGGTTGCCCAATGCCCGCATGGTGTTGCTGAAGGAGATCGAGGCCGGGGCCTTTGTCTTTTACACCAATTACGAGTCCGCCAAGGCGCAAGAGATCGACCAGGCGGGCAAGGCGGGCTTTGTGATGCACTGGAAAAGCCTGCGTCGGCAGATCCGTGTGCGCGGTCTTGTCAGCAAGGAGGAAGGGCCGCAGGCGGATGCCTATTACAAGTCCCGGTCTCTCAAAAGCCGGCTCGGGGCATGGGCGTCGCAGCAGTCGCGGCCTCTGGCGTCTCGGGGGGCGCTGATGGCCGAGGTTGCCAGAATCACGGCTCAGCATGGTCCGAATCCCGAACGCCCGCCATTCTGGGGAGGCTATCGGATCACCCCGTTGGAGATCGAGTTCTGGGCTGACGGTGCTTTCCGGTTGCATGACCGGTTTCGCTGGCAACGGCCGGATGTCTCGTCGAACTGGGAGATTACGCGCCTGAACCCCTGAAGCCTTGCCCCCTGCAGGGTCCGTGATGGTTAACAATGGTTAACAGAATCTGTGGATCAATTGATACCCGCCTGATAATATATTGATACTTATCACTTTATTATCCTTGCACCTGACCAGACTAACCGTCAGGTTAGTTTACGGGGACAATAAGACTAGCTGCATGTGCTGAGGTTGGGGCGTCATGATGGAAGACGAGCGACAGGCTGCGCCTGTTGTGGCCGGAACGGTCAAGTGGTTCGACAATGCCAAGGGATTCGGGTTCATCATCTCTGATGAAGGCGGTCCTGATATTCTATTGCACGCCAATGTCTTGCGCAATTTCGGGCAAGGGTCGGTGGCGGATCATTCCCGTATTTCCGTGGTCGTCCAGAAGACCGAACGCGGAATCCAGGCGCAGGAAATCCTGTCCATTGATCCGCCCGACCCCGAGGAAGCCCCGGATGCTTCGGGCATGATGATCGAGATCCCGGAGGGCACGCCCTTCGTGCCCGCCCGCGTCAAATGGTTCGACAAGGCAAAAGGCTTTGGCTTTGCCAATGTCTTCGGGCATCCTGCCGATGTGTTTGTGCATATCGAGGTGCTGCGCCGCTTTGGTCTTGCCGATCTGCAACCCGGCGAAGCCGTGGTCTTGCGGGTGGTGCAGGGGCCGCGCGGTCAGATGGCCGGCGAAGTGCGGCCGTGGGATTACGTTCAGGAGGATTAGGATGCGCGTCTTGCATCTGGCGATTGCGGCAAGTTTCATAGCAGGGGCCGCAGCGGCCGCATGCAATGAGGGACGCCTTGAACTGCGGGGGGACTGGGGGACGGCCCGGTTCCGGGTTGAGATCGCGGACACCCCCGAGGAGCGCAGCATTGGCCTGATGCACCGCGAACACATGGCTTCTGCCGCCGGGATGTTGTTCATCTATGAACGGCCGCAACGGGTCAGCTTCTGGATGGAAAACACGCTTATTCCGCTCGACATGATCTTCATGGATGAAAGCGGCACGGTTCAGCATATTCATGAGAACGCCGTGCCACTGGATCGCACGCCGATTCCCGGCGGCAATGACATCCAGTATGTGCTGGAGGTGAATGGCGGCATGACCGAGACCCTTGGCATCACCGTCGGCTCGGAAATGCGTCATCCCGGCATTGATCAGACTCTTGCGGTGTGGCCTTGCGAATAATCGGGCTTCCATCGCCGCGCAAGGCGCGGTAGAGGAAGCGCCAGTCGGGGTGTAGCGCAGCCTGGTAGCGCGTCTGTTTTGGGTACAGAAGGCCGTGAGTTCGAATCTCGCCTCCCCGACCATTTTCCACACAAAGCGGTACGAGGCTTGCACCGGGTAATCCCTGCGGGCAGGTAGGTGCGGCAACATTTGAACGGCTGGTGATGTGATGGAAACCCGGAAGAGCAGGAACATGGCTGGCGGGACGGGCCGCACCGCGATTCTAATGGGGCTGTTCGACGGCGCACCCTTTCTGGACGCGCAGTTGACCAGTTTCGCCAATCAGACCGTATGGGATTGGGATCTGACCGTCAGCGACGATGGCTCGCAGGATATGGGGCCAAGAATGGTGACGGATTTTGCCCGCGCGCAGAACGCAAAGGGACGATCCGTCGCCCTGATCGCCGGACCAGGCCGGGGTGTTGCCGCGAATTTCCTGTCGCTGCTGGCGGGACTGGCCGAGGGCACTGACTGGGCGGCCCTTTCCGATCAGGACGATGTCTGGTTGCCCGACCGGCTGGAACGGGGGCAAGAGGCGCTGTCGGGACTACCGCCAGAGGTGCCGGCGCTCTTTGGCAGCGCCACCTGGATCGTCAAAGAGGATCTGAGCGATCGCCGGCAGTCTCCGCGGTTCTCTCGTCCGCCCGGATTTCGCAATGCCCTGGTACAAAGCATCGCCGGTGGCAACACGATGCTGCTGAACCGGGCCGGGGTGGATCTGGCCCGCGCCGCGGCGGCAGAGGCGCTGGCGGCGGATTGCCTGCCGGTGACCCATGACTGGTGGCTCTACCAGTTGATCAGCGGCGCAGGCGGGCAGGTCATCCGCAGCGAGCAGCCCACAGTGCTTTACCGGCAGCATGGCGACAACCTCTTCGGCACGAACCTCGGCACGCGCGCGGCGTTGAAGAGGTTGAGGATGGTCACCTCGGGCGATCTGGCCGCCTGGACCGCCTGCAATGCCCGCGCCTTGTCGGTGTCCGCGCATCGCCTGACGACAGAGAACCGCGCGCTGCTGGATCGGTTCACCTGTATCCGGACACAAGATATGGTGTCCCGCCTTCGCAGCTTTCGGGAGCTGGGCATCTATCGACAGGGTCGCGCCGGGCAGGCGGCCCTGTGGCTCGCGGCGTCACTCGGGCGGCTGTAGCCGGACGGTGCGGGATTCGCGGAAACCGTGACAGTGCAGCCCGCAGGAGGGCGGGGAATCACGCCTGCCACCAGATGTAGATGTGGCCGATTTGACACCCCTACAATTAGTGTTTCCTAACGCCATTCAAGGCAGCACATCCCCGTCACCGCGTAACTGCCGCTGTTGTCAGCGGAAAACCTGTCCAAAAGGATACGCGTGAATCGGATGGCCACAGGCGGGGCTGTGGATTGCCCTCAATGCAAGGGATATTTGTAACGGTAAAGTAAAAAAAACCCGTTGACGCCCTATGCGTGGATACGTCAGTTTGTAGCTGTCGAGCGGGGCAGCACTAAATGTAGTGGCCGCAGGCACCAAGGGGCAGATGGTCTTCACATCTAAGACAGAACGGCTTTGCAGCCGTAACCGGGTTCTGGGGGCCACGGCACGTCGACTTGCTGCCCGACATGAAGGGAACCACGACGGCAAGAGCGGGGACACGCTGGCACGCCGCGCACGCACAGGGACTAGAGGCAGACCATGAAGATCGAACGCCGTTTCACCAAAGCGGACCAGGACACCTATGCGGACCTGGAATTCAGCCTGACATCTTCCGAGATTCGCAATCCTGATGGCACCACCGTGTTCAAGCTGGATGGCGTGGAAGTGCCCGTCGGCTGGAGCCAGGTCGCATCCGACGTTCTGGCCCAGAAGTATTTCCGCAAGGCCGGGGTCGCCGCGATCCTGAAACCGGTCAAGGAAAAGGGCGTGCCGTCCTTCCTGTGGCGTCACGTGCCTGACACGGTCGCGCTGGCGGATCTGCCGGAAGATCAGCGGTTCGGCGGGGAAGCATCGGCGAAGCAGGTTTTCCGCCGTCTGGCCGGGGCCTGGTGCTACTGGGGCTGGAAAGGGGGCTACTTCACCACCGAAGAAGACGCCCGCGCCTATTTCGATGAAATGCAGCTGATGCTGGCGCGCCAGATGGCGGCGCCGAACTCGCCCCAGTGGTTCAACACCGGCCTGCATTGGGCTTACGGCATCGACGGCCCCGCGCAGGGCCACCACTATGTGGATCACAAGACCGGCAAGCTGACGAAATCCACCTCGTCCTACGAACACCCGCAGCCCCATGCCTGCTTCATCCAGTCGGTCAGCGATGACCTGGTGAATGAAGGCGGCATCATGGACCTGTGGGTGCGTGAGGCGCGGCTGTTCAAATACGGCTCCGGCACCGGCACAAACTTCTCCTCCCTGCGGGCTGAAGGCGAGGCGCTGTCGGGCGGCGGCAAATCCTCTGGCCTCATGGGCTTCCTCAAGATCGGCGACCGGGCAGCGGGCGCGATCAAGTCCGGCGGCACCACGCGGCGCGCGGCCAAGATGGTGATCGTCGATGCGGACCATCCCGATATCGAGGAGTTCATCAACTGGAAGGTGCTGGAGGAACAGAAGGTCGCCTCCATCGTCGCCGGCTCCAAGATGCATGAGCGCGAGCTGAACAACATCTTCTCGGCCATCGCGGCCTGGGACGGCAAGCTGGAAGACGCGGTTGACCCGTCGAAAAACGAGACCCTGAAAGCCGCCATCCGCAGCGCGAAAAAATGCGCGATCCCAGAGACTTACATCAAGCGGGTGCTGGACTACGCGAAGCAGGGGCACACCAGCATAGAATTCCCGACCTATGATACGGACTGGGACAGCGAGGCCTATAACTCGGTCTCCGGCCAGAACTCCAACAACTCCATCCGCGTCACCGATGCCTTCCTGAAGGCCGTTGAGGAAGATGGCGACTGGGATCTGATCAACCGCACCAACGGCAAGGTTTCCAAGACCGTCAAGGCGCGCGAGCTGTGGGATACGATCGGCCATGCGGCCTGGGCCTGCGCCGATCCGGGCATCCAGTTCCATGATACCGTGAATTCCTGGCACACCTGCCCGGAAGACGGCGCGATCCGGGGCTCGAACCCGTGCTCGGAATACATGTTCCTTGATGACACGGCCTGTAACCTCGCCTCGATGAACCTGCTGACCTTCTACAGCGACGGCAAGTTTGACGCGGAAAGCTACATGCACGCCACGCGGCTGTGGACGCTGACGCTGGAAATCTCGGTGATGATGGCGCAGTTCCCGTCCAAGGAGATTGCGCAGCTCAGCTATGACTTCCGCACCCTTGGTCTGGGCTACGCCAATATCGGCGGCCTGTTGATGAACATGGGTCTGGGATACGATTCCGATGAGGGCCGGGCCATGGGCGGCGCCCTGACCGCGATCATGACCGGTGTGGCCTATGCGACCTCTGCCGAGATCGCAGGCGAGCTTGGGCCGTTCTCGGGCTTTGATCGCAACCGTGAGCACATGCTGCGCGTGATCCGCAACCACCGTCGCGCAGCCCAAGGCGCTGCGGATGGCTATGAAGGGCTGGCCGTGAAGCCGGTCCCGCTGGATCACGCCAGCTGCCCCGACCAGACGCTGATTGCGCTGTCGGAACAAGCATGGGACGAGGCATTGGCGCTTGGCGAAAAGCACGGCTACCGCAACGCGCAGGTGTCGGTGATTGCCCCCACGGGCACCATCGGTCTGGTTATGGATTGCGACACCACCGGGATCGAACCCGATTTCGCGCTGGTGAAGTTCAAGAAGCTGGCCGGTGGCGGCTACTTCAAGATCATCAACCAGTCTGTGCCCGCAGCCCTTGAAAAGCTGGGCTATTCCACCTCGCAGATCGAGGAAATCACCTCGCACGCGGTCGGTCATGGCACCCTGGGCAATGCGCCCATCATCAACCACACCGCGCTGCGCGGCCATGGCTTTGGCGATGCAGAGATCGAGAAGGTGGAAGCGGCGCTGCCGTCGGCCTTCGACATCCGCTTCGTGTTCAACCAGTGGACCCTGGGCGAGGAGTTCTGCACCAAGGTGCTCGGCATTCCGGCGGCGAAGCTCAATGACCCGACCTTCGACATGCTGCGCCATTTCGGCTTTGCCCGGAAGGATATCGAAGCCGCGAACGACCATGTCTGCGGGACGATGACGCTGGAAGGCGCGCCGCATCTGAAGGAAGAGCATTACCACGTTTTCGACTGCGCCAATCCCTGCGGCAAGAAGGGCAAGCGCTTCCTGTCCGTGAACAGCCACATCACCATGATGGCGGCGGCGCAAAGCTTCATCTCGGGCGCGATCTCCAAGACGATCAACATGCCCAATGACGCGACCATCGAGGATTGCCAGAAAGCCTATGAGCTCAGCTGGTCGCTTGGCGTGAAGGCCAATGCGCTCTATCGCGATGGGTCGAAACTCAGCCAGCCGCTCGCTGCCGCGCTGGTCGAAGACGATGACGAAGCTGCCGAGGTTCTGGAAACCGGCACGCCTACCGAAAAGGCGCAGGTGCTGGCGGAGAAGATCATCGAGAAGGTGGTGGTGAAGGAGCTGATCCGCAGCCACCGCGAAAAGATGCCGGAACGCCGCAAGGGCTATACCCAAAAGGCGGTTGTGGGGGGCCACAAGGTCTATCTGCGGACGGGTGAATATGCCGACGGGTCTCTGGGTGAGATCTTCATCGACATGCACAAGGAAGGCGCGGGCTTCCGCGCGATGATGAACAACTTCGCCATCGCTGTCTCCGTGGGCCTGCAATACGGGGTGCCGCTGGAGGAGTTCGTCGATGCCTTCACCTTCACCAAGTTCGAACCGGCGGGGATGGTGCAGGGCAACGACTCGATCAAGAACGCCACCTCGATCCTCGACTACATCTTCCGCGAACTGGCCGTGTCCTACCTGGACCGTACCGATCTGGCCCATGTGAAGCCGGAAGGCGCGACATTCGACAGCCTTGGCCGTGGCCAGGAAGAGGGCGTGCGCAATTTCGAGGAAGTGCCGGACAGCCATGGCGCGTCGCCGATTGACGTGCTGCGCCAGATTTCCTCGACCGGCTATCTGCGCAAGCGGGTGCCGCAGGAACTGGTGGTTCTGCAAGGCGGGGCCGGGGCGATCACGGCGTTGAACGGTGCTGGCGATCCAGTGGCAACGCTTGAAACGCTGGTGCCGGAAGTGGCCCGCAACACCGTCGCGGTCAGCTCTACGACGACCACTGCCGTGGCATCCGGCACCGTCGGGATGGACGCGCGCACCAAGGCCAAGATGCAGGGCTACGAGGGCGAGGCCTGCGGCGATTGCGGAAACTACACGCTGGTGCGCAACGGCACCTGCATGAAGTGCAACACCTGTGGGGCAACCAGCGGGTGCAGCTAAGCGCGGGGGAAGGCCCTTCGAAGGGCCTTTCTGAAAACTCTTCGAAGAGTTTTCCCGCGCAAGAAGATCGGGATTCGCGCCAATTGCCCCGGCGCGGGTTCTGAAACACGGGGCGGGTGCGCTCGCCCCTGACGCGGTTCAGGCCGCAGGCAGAAAACTCCGGGCGGTATAAACAGTGAGCCTGAACAGCGAGACTCAAGGGGGCCTTCGGGCCCCCTTTTTTCTTTGAAAAGCAGCGCTCTGCGCGACAATCTTCAAGTAAAAAGGCCCCCCGACAGGAGGGCCTTTCAACGTCGTTCTATGGACGGGAGTTACTCCGCAGCGATCTTGATGACGGGCCGCATCTTGGCAAGAACATCATCCGCCAGGTGGCACTTGATCTGGTGCCCATCCGCCAGTTTCTTCATCGGCGGCACATCCCGTTCACACAGCCCGCCCGGCACGTCCTTCTTCCAGCGGCAGCGCGTCTGGAACGGGCATCCGGTCGGCGGATTCATGGCAGAGGGGATGTCACCTTCCAGAACGATATGTTCCTTTTCGACCGAGGTATCGGCAATCGGAACAGCCGACAGCAGGGCCTCGGTATAGGGGTGGTAGGGCGGGCTGAAGACCTGATCGGTCGTCCCGATTTCCACCACATGGCCCAGATACATCACCATCACCCGATCC
The DNA here is from genome assembly GCF_030732985.1 of Nioella sp. MMSF_3534. GTDB lineage: Bacteria > Pseudomonadota > Alphaproteobacteria > Rhodobacterales > Rhodobacteraceae > Nioella. The sequence goes on along the minus strand of NZ_JASHJX010000001.1, from coordinate 86,174 downwards.
GACAGGTAGCGGACGATGGACAGGTCGTGGCTGATGAAAAGAAGCGTCGTTTTCTGTTCGCGCTGAATCTCCATCAGCAGATCGGTCACCGCGGCCTGTACCGACACGTCAAGCGCCGAAACGGGTTCATCCGCCACCACGATCTGTGCGTCACCGGCAAAGGCGCGGGCGATGCCGACGCGCTGTTTCTGGCCACCCGACAACTGCCGAGGCATCCGCTCGGCAAAGGCGCGGGGCAGTTTCACCAGGTCCAGCAGTTCCAGCATGCGCTGACGCCGCTCGGCCTCGTTCTTGCCGATCTTGAAGATCTCCAGCGCCCGGATGATCTGCCGACCCACGGTCATCGAGGGGTTCAGCGTGTCGAACGGGTTCTGGAACACCATCTGGATGGATGACACTGTCTTGGTGTCGCGTTCCTCGATCGGCACCGCTTCGATGCCCTTGTTGTCCAGCACCACATGGCCATCGGTGGCCGTTTCCAGCCCCATCAGCACCTTGGCGAGCGTGGACTTGCCGCAGCCCGATTCCCCCACGATGGCGAGCGTTTCGGATTCGCGGGCTTCGAAACTGAGCGTCTCGTTGGCCTTTACCACTTTCTTCTCGCCATGGCTGAACAGCGCACTGGCCGCGACCTCATAGTATTTCTTGAGGTTGTCGACCTTCAGCACCACCTCGCCCACTTCCGCCTTTTCGGTCTGGGCCCCGGCGATGATCGGCGCCTCCCAGTCGATTTCACGGAATTTCAGACAGCGGGACTCGTGGCGGTCATCGCCTTCGATCCCGTCCATCTTGATATCACCGGCGTCACATCGACCGCCCTCGAAATAGTCGCAGCGGGGGCCGAAGTTGCAGCCCGGCGGGCGTTCATGGGGCAGGGGGAAGTTGCCCGGAATGGCCACCAGCGGGCGGCTGTTCTTGTCGGCCCCCGGCAGAGGGATCGAGCGGAACAGCGCCTGTGTATAGGGGTGGCGCATCTTGTCGAACACGTCCTTGATGGACCCGGTTTCCACCGCTTCGCCCGAATACATCACGCAAAGCCGGTCGCAGGTTTCCAGGATCAGGCCAAGATTGTGCGAGATGAACAGCATCGAGGTGCCGTATTTCTTGCCCAGATCCTTGACGATCTCGACCACGGCAGCCTCCACCGTCACGTCAAGTGCTGTGGTGGGCTCGTCGAGGATCAGAAGCGAGGGGTTTGCCATCAGCGCCAGTGCGATGACGATCCGCTGCTGCTGACCGCCCGAGAGCTGGTGCGGATAGGCGTCCAGCATCCGTTCCGGGTCGGGCAGGCGCACATCGGTGACCACTTCCAGGGCACGCTGATACGCCTCCTTTTCCGACACGCCCTCGTGGATCATGGGCACTTCCATCAGCTGCTTGCCGATCTTCATCGCCGGGTTCAGCGAGGCCATCGGCTCCTGATAGATCATCGCGATTTCCTTGCCGCGGATCTTGGCAAGTTCCTGCAATGACATCTCGTTCAGGTTCTTGCCCTTGAACTTGATCGAGCCGCCCACGATGCGCCCGTTCACGCCAAGGTCCTGCATGACCCCAAGCGCCACGGTGGATTTCCCGCAGCCGGATTCACCGACGAGACCCATGGCCTCGCCCGGCATCACCGTGCAGGAGAAATCCATCACCGCCGGAATCTCGCGCAGGCGCGTGAAGAAGCTGATGGAGAGGTTTTCGATTTCCAGGATCGGTCCGTCATATGTCTCGGTCATGGGATCAGTCCTTCAGGCTTTCTTCACGCAGGCCATCGGCCAGCAGGTTAAGGCCAAGCACCAGCGTCATAAGGGCCAGCGCCGGGGGCAGGGGCGGATGTGGGTAGAGCCGCAGAAGCGCCCGGCCCTCGTTGATCGTCGAGCCCCAGTTGGCGCTTTCCGGGTCAACGCCAAGGCCGAAGAAACCCAGGGTCCCCAGAAGGATCGTGGTGTAGCCGATCCGCAGACAGAAATCGACGATCAGCGGACCCCGCGCATTGGGCAGAATCTCCCACAGCATGATGTACCACGGGCCCTCGCCACGGGTCTGGGCCGCCGCCACATAGTCCCGTGTCTTGATGTCGAGCACCAGGCCGCGGACGATACGGAACACCGTGGGGCTGTTCACGAAGACCACCGACACGAAGACGATCAGCAGGTTGCCGTCGATCGGGATGCCGATCAGTGGCTCATATTCGCCTTGCGTCGTTGCCATCCAATCCGCAACCGGGTTGCCCTGATTGAGATAGCCGATGAATGACGTGGCAAGCCAAACGAAGGGATCGAACTGGAACACCGTGCCCAGATACAGCAGCAGCAGAACCAGTGTGATCGGGACGGCAACCCATTTGATGATGCTCGGCTGCGCGCGGTAGCGCGAGTAGAGCAGCACCCAGACAAAGGCCACCGGCAGGATGAACAGCACCGCCGCCATATAGACCGGCACCCCGGCCTCGACGATCTCGGGTGTCACCAGAAGGTAGAAGAGCAGGATCACCGGGAAGGCCAGCACGAGGTTGGCCACGAAGGTGATCAGCGTGTCGAACCGACCGCCCATGTAACCGGCAGGCAGGCCGAGCGTGATCCCCACCATGAAGGCGAAGAGCGTCGCGGCGGGGGCGATGGTCAGAACCTCGCGCGCCCCGAAGATCATCCGGCTGAACACGTCGCGGCCGAGGTTGTCACCGCCCAGAAGGTAATAGGCGAACAGCCCCTCATCCCCGCCGGACACGGCCGATCCGGGAACGGCGTTGCGCATGGATGCCACCTGGTCAATCGCGCCATGGGTCGCGATCATCGGGGCGAAGATGGCTGTAAACAGCCAGAACATCGCCAGGCCAAAGCCGATCATCCCGATCAGGTTGTCGAAGAGCTTGCCATAAAGGCCGAGCCGCCGCTTGAAGCGGATCGACAGCACGAAAGACACGATCAGCGCGATCCAGACGGGCAGGAAGCGCGCGCCAAGCCCGCCGATGATGCCCCGTGCTTCGTGACTCGGCTGGACGATGCCGCCAATGATATGCACGACGAACGCCCCGAGGAACACGAAGACCGCGTATTTCATGACCAGCAGCGCATAATCGACCGGCCCATATTGATAGCTGATCGTGTGATCGGGGTTCACGATCGGATCGGCCTGCCGCATGCCGATCAGGGACATGCCGAGGTTGATGACGAAAGCTGCGAAGAAGGCATAGACCGCCCACAGCATGATGGGGTTCAGGAAGGTCCCGAGGCTCCCGGTCCAGGTAAGTGGTTCCATTGCTCGGTCCTCCTTACGAGATGCGGATACGCGGGTTCAGGTAGACATAGCCGATATCGGATATCAGCTGCGTCAGCAGAACCACGAAGACAGCCACGACCGAGCAGGTCAGCAGCATTTCGATGTCATTGTTGCCCGCCGCCTCAACCAGCGTCCAGCCGAAGCCGTTGTAGTTGAACAGCGTCTCGACGATCACAACACCGGTCAGCAGCCATGGGATCTGCAGCATGATGACGGTGAAGGGGGCGATAAGCGCGTTTCTGAGGGCGTGCTTCAGAACGATGTTACGGAAGCTTACGCCTTTCAGCCGCGCGGTGCGGATATATTGCGCGGTCATGACCTCGGCCATGGAGGCGCGGGTCATTCGGGCGATATAGCCCATGCCGTAAAGCGCGATGGTGATCACCGGCAGGGTGAAGTTCCAGAAGGTGATGTCATTCATCGCGGATCGGGCCGAGCCAAGGAACAGGGTGCGCCCGTCGATCCAGCCGTTTTCCGCCAGCCACGGCGACAGGCCCGAGGTGGAGGAGGCGAGCAGGATGATGAAGATCACGCCCGACACGTATTCCGGCGTCGCGGTTGACGCGATGGAGAAAGTGGACAGGCTTCGGTCAAGCCGGCTGCCTTCGCGCATCCCTGCTAGGATTCCCACAATCAAAGCGGCGGGCACCATGACCGAGAAGGCCAGCAGCATCAGCCAGCCGGTCAACGCCAGGCGACCGCCGACAACGTTGGACACCTCGTCCGCGGACACGGTGGAATAGCCAAGATCCCCCTGGAACACGCCGCAGAAAGTGGGCGATTCCGCGATGGTTCCTCCGGGCTCGACACAGCGTCCGGTCTCGGTTCCGTCAGGTGCGACCCGCGTCCAGCCCGGCGCCACGCCAAGCCATTCGCCATAGCGCACCAGCAGCGGGCGGCTATAGCCGCGATTGTCGAGCCACTGCACAACCTCTGCGTCCGTCATGCGGGCGTTGCCTTGCGTCTTGGCAAGCTTTTCGAGGTTTGGGCCGAGATTGGTGAGGAAGAAGACCACGAATGTGAGGCAAAGCGCGGTCAGGATCATGACGCCGAGCCGGCGTAGAATGAAGAGTCCCATGGGTTTCCCTGTCGCTAGTGCCGCCTGAGGCGGATTGGCCGGTTTCTTGGTGAACCGTTGGGCACAGGCATGGTCGCGCTGACCACCCCCGTATCAGCAGGCAAAAAGGGCGGCGATTGGTATCGCCGCCCCAAAGTTTACATCACGCCCAACCGACGTGGTGCATGTTGATCTCGAACTTGGGATGCATGTCTGCATTGACCAGGCCCGGGACGTAGCTGCGGTAGAGCGAGCGCCAGTAGGACTGGTTCACAACCGCATCGTCCTGCATGATCTGCTCGATCTGGGCCATGATTTCACGGCGCGCATCGGCGTCCGGGATACCGCTGGCCTGGGTCAGCAGGTCATCGAAGGTCGGGTTCGAATAGGCGGTTTCGTTCCACGGCACACCCGAGCGATAGGCCAGGTTCAGCACCATCACACCCAGTTCGCGGTGGTTCCAGGTGGTGGAGGAGAACGGATAGCTCGCCCAATCGTTCCAGAAGGTCGAACCCGGGATCACGCGACGGTCGACGTTGAAGCCTGCGTCCCGCAGCTGCGCGGCGAGGGCGTCGGTCGAATCACGCTCGAAACCACCGTCAAGCGACACGATCTCGAAGACGTGGTCGGCATGACCCGATTCCTGCAGCAGGGCATAGGCTGCTTCGGGATCGTGGGTGGGTTCACCGATGTCCGCGTATTCCGGGTGGATCGGGCAGACATGGTGATATTCCGCCAGCGTGCCGCGACCGGCATAGCCGAGTTCCAGAACGACCGAGCGGTCGACAGCCATGTTGACCGCCTGACGCACCATCACGTTGTCATAGGGCGGGTTGTTCTGGTTCATGCGGATACACAGGGTTGCCGCGGTGGTGGCTTCCGAGGTTTCCCAGCCGATGGCCTGGAAGATGTCGATGAAGTCACCGGTGGTCTCGTAGGTCATGTCGAATTCTTCGGCTTCCGCACCGGACAGCCAGGCTGCCGGGTCAGAACCGAGGTCAACGAACTCGACGCGGTCGAGATAGGCATTGCCCCAGTAGGTGTGGTTGGGGTTCTTGACCCAGACAGCGCCCACGCCCACTTCGTGGCTTTCGAGCATGTAAGCGCCGGTGCCCACGCCGTGAACCAGCGGGTCCTGACCGATCAGATCGCGGTGCTGAACGGCAGAGGGGTAGTCCGCCACACCCGCGATGATCGAGATGTCGCCCGAAGGCAGGTTGAGCTGCACGGTGTGGCTGTCGACGACAACGATGCCGCCTTCACGGGCCTGACCGGTCTCGGAGTCAACCAGACCACCCATGCGGGACGCCATGGAGTTGCCTTCAACGGTGCTGTCGCACCAGCCGGTAAAGTTCGCGGCCACGTCTTCAGCGTCGAAAGCATCGCCGTTGTTCCAGGTCACGCCCTGGCGCACATGCAGGGTGTACTGGGTGGCGTCTGCGTTGGCTTCCCAGCTTTCCAGAAGGCGGCCGGTGAAAGACCCGTCGCGGTTGTATTCCACGAGGTATTCGGTCAGGCCGCGGGTCATGTTGCCCAGTTCCGACCAGTCGTAGGAGCGGGGGTCTTTACCCGGACGCACGGTCTGCTGGATGCGCAGCGTGCCGCCCATGGACGGGGTTGCCATATGGCCGTCGGCCTGAGCCGGCGACAGGCCGATCATCGAATAGGCGGCGACGGTTCCGACCCCGAGCGCCGAGGCACGGGTCAGGAATTCGCGGCGGCTCATCTGGCCTTTTTTGTATTCCTCTGCATACATTTCCGCTGCGGGATGCGTTTTGAGGAAAGAGGTGGATTGTTGCGTCATTGTCGTCTCCCTGTGACACACTCTTATCTTCTTTGCCCGTCTTCAGGTCGGAGAGCAGCCGATCCCGAAGATGAGTTACAGCGATCATTACCGCACCTTTCCCTGCCACCCGTCAATGGTGCGGCCATGACTTTTTTTGTCATTTTGCGACATGCGGAATGTTGAAATGCGACATATGCTTTGCGATCGTGCGCATGCACCTGCAGCATTGCCGAAAGGGCGACTAGTCAGCCGGTCACGAGAATCTGTTGAGCCGGGGGAAGCTTTCGGAACTCCGACGGGGTTCGCCCGGTCAGTTTCGAGAACGCGCGCGTGAAATATGCGGCGGACGAAAACCCGAGTTCCGAGGCGATATCGCGCGCGGCCATGTCGGAATCGACCAGCATCTTGCAGGCTTCGTGGACGATGCGTTCCTGCAGAATGGCCAGGGCCGGGCGGCCCGAGGCATCGCGGCAGATGCGTGACAGATGTGTCGGCGTCACCCCGAGCTGTTCCGCGTAATCCGCGACCCCTTTGCCACTGCGAAACCCGCGTTCGACGAGGGCTGCGTATTTCTCGGCCAGAACATGGGTCCGGTCGCGCAGGATGCTGCCGTCATGGATGGTCAACTGACGGGCGATCCAGACCGACACCAGCAACCCATAGGCGCGCAGGGCTTCGTCCCGTGCGGCCGCATGGGCCGCGATTTCCTGCTCGATCTTGTCGAGATAGCCCGAAAACTGTGACTGCGCCTCGACGCTCGTCACCCGGATGTGGAACGGAACGGTCGGCAGGTTCAGAGACGGGTCCAGCGGCAGTTCCAGAAGCTCGCCCTGGACCTGGCCGGAAATCTCCAGTGACAATATCGTCGAGGCCGGGATGAAAACCGCCGTATTTGGCCCGTAGCCCCGCGTCACCGCCCCTATGGAAAACCGGCCCTGGCCGCGCGTGAACCAGAAAAGCTGCGGTCGCGGATGCGAATGCAGGGTCGCATGCCGCCAAGGGGCAGCGCTGCGCAGTTTGGCCAGCGATGTGACGCGATACACCTGTGTCATGGCGCGGAGCCTAGGCGCAGAAGGGCAGCAAGGAAAGTGATCTCGTGGTGAAATCGCTTCTGGCCCGGGTCAGGGCAGGGGGATCGCCTGCCAATTGCCCATCCGGGCCCGGAACCAGGTGCGTTGACGCTTGGCGTATTGGCGGCTGCCGATGATGGCGGCTTCGCGTGCCTGTTGCAGAGTCATCTCTCCGCGAAGGGCGGCAATCAGCTCTGGCCCGCCGATGGCCTTCTTTGCGCCCGCCGCGCGGTGCCAGACAGGCTCCAGCGCGCGGGCCTCCTCCAGTGCACCGCCCGCCAGCATCAGGTCGAAGCGCCGCTCGATTCGCGCGGCCAGCCAATCGCGGTCTGCGTCCAGCAGCAGGGGTTGAGTCTGTGAAAGCGGTAGCACGGGCGCCGGCGTCTCGGCCTGCCAGGCGGAAAGCGGCCGTCCGGTGGCGCGCAGCACTTCCCAGGCCCGTTGAATGCGCATGGGGTTTTGCCGGTCGATCCGGTTGGCAATCTCTGGGTCCTCGCGGTCAAGCTCCGCCAGCATGGCCTCTGCCGCCATTGCGTCGGCCTCTGCCCTGATCTCGGGCGGGGTGGCGGGAATATCGGCCAGTCCTTCGGTCAGGGCGGTGAAATAAAGCCCGGTGCCGCCCACGATGATCGGGCGTGGCCCCTGCGACAGCAGCGCAGCCGCCTCCCGCAGCCAATGGCCGGTTGAATACTCGGCATCGAACGGCACATGACCGAACAGCGCATGGGGGGCCGCGGCCTCTTCCTCGGGCGTGGGGCGGGCGGTCAGGACACGCCAGCCGTCATAGACCTGCAGCGCATCAGCATTGATAATCCGTCCGCCTTGACGCGCGGCGATTTCCAGCGCCAGGGCGGTTTTGCCCGATGCGGTTGGTCCGGCAATCAGAATCGGCTTTTCAGCGGAGAGGGAATTTATGTTTATCAATGCTCTACACGCCGTTCCTGATGTCACTTTCCGGTTTCAGGACAGGGCTGATTGCCCGTTGAACCTGCCTGTTATTTAGGCCATGTTGCCCCCGGTCGCAAAGCAGCCCAAACTGGTGCTGCCCCTTGCGCCAGCCATGCCCAGACCAATCAAGGATTCGCCATGCCCTCCGACACCGCGCCCGCACCCGCCTATTCCCGCGTCATGCTGAAGATTTCGGGAGAGGCGCTGATGGGAGACCAGGGCTATGGGCTGCATCCCCCGACCGTCGAACGGATCGCCAGGGAAGTGCAGTCGGTGCATTCCATGGGGGTCGAGATCTGCATGGTCATCGGCGGCGGCAACATCTTTCGGGGTCTGCAAGGCAGCGCCCAGGGGATGGAGCGGGCAACGGCCGACTACATGGGCATGCTGGCCACGGTCATGAACGCGCTGGCGATGCAGGGCGCGCTGGAGAAACTGGGCATCCATACCCGCGTGATCAGCGCCATCCCGATGGATCAGGTCTGCGAGCCCTATATTCGCCGTCGTGCCGTGCGCCACCTTGAGAAGAAGCGCGTGGTGATCTTCGCCGCAGGCACCGGCAACCCCTATTTCACCACCGACACCGCCGCGACGCTGCGCGCAAATGAAATGAACTGCCAGGCGATCTTCAAGGGCACCAAGGTGGACGGGGTCTATGACAAGGACCCGGTCAAGCATGACGACGCCACGCGCTACGACACGATCTCTTATGACGACGTGCTGGCGCAGCATCTGGGAGTCATGGATGCCTCGGCCATCGCGCTCGCGCGCGAGAATGACATGCCGATCATCGTCTTCAGCCTCGATGAGCCCGGCGGCTTCAAAGGCATCCTCGCCGGGGAAGGCACCTATACAAAGGTGCGGTGAACGCGGTAGAACCCCCTTAACGATCAAGACCTGACGGAGTAACGGGCATGTCCGAGGACGATATCGAGATTGATCTGGACGATCTGAGCCGCCGGATGGACGGCGCGCTGGCGTCGCTCAGAACGGAATTCGCATCGCTGCGCACGGGCCGGGCTTCGGCCTCGATGCTGGAGCCGGTGCAGGTCGAGGCTTATGGCCAGATGACCCCGATCAACCAGGTGGGCACGGTGAACGTGCCCGAACCGCGCATGGTCACCATCAATGTCTGGGACAAGTCGATGGTGAACAAGGTGGAAAAGGCCATCCGCGAAAGCGGCCTTGGCATCAATCCGCAGATGAACGGCACCATCATCATGCTGCCGATCCCGGAATTGAACGAGGAACGCCGCCGCGAACTGACCAAGGTGGCCGGAAACTATGCCGAACACGCCCGCGTTGCGATCCGCAATGTGCGCCGCGACGGCATGGATCAGATCAAGAAGGCCAAGGCCGACGGCATGTCCGAGGATGACCAGAAGCTATGGGAAAGCGAAGTGCAGGATCTCACCGACGCCCATATCGCCAAGGTTGACGCCTTTCTCGCGACGAAACAGGAAGAGATCATGCAGGTCTGAGGACCTGTGTGATCGCCCGGTGGGGAAGGCCGATGGCCCCGAAGGACCAGTCAAGCAACACCCCGCGCCATGTGGCGATCATCATGGATGGCAACGGTCGTTGGGCCAAGCAGCGCGGGCGCCCGCGTCTGGTGGGCCACCATGCCGGGGCGCGCCGGGTGCAGGAAATCGTTGAAGCCTGCACACCGCTTGGCGTCAAGTACCTGACGATCTTTGCCTTTTCGACCGAGAACTGGAAACGCACCCAGACCGAAGTTGCCGGGCTGATGCGCCTTTTCAAGCGTTTCATCACCAACAAGGCGCAAGAGCTGCACCAGAAGAACGTGCGCGTTCGTTTTATCGGCGACCGGGTCCGGCTGGAGCCTCGGCTTCAGGACATGATGGACAATTTGGAGCTGCTGACCGCTGACAATACCGGTGTGAACCTGACCATTGCGCTGAACTACGGTGGCCGGGACGAGGTGGCACGCGCCACAAAACGGCTGGTGCAGGATGTGGCATCGGGCAAGCTGAAGCCCGAGGACGTGGATGGCGAAACCCTGCCGCGTTACCTCGATACCTGCTATCTGCCCGACCCCGATCTGGTGATCCGCACCAGCGGAGAGGCGCGGATTTCCAACTTCCTGCTCTGGCAGTCGGCCTATGCCGAGTATGAGTTTATCGACACGCTCTGGCCCGATTTCTCGTCCGAGGAATTTGCCAAGGTTCTGGCCCGATACGGCCAGCGTGACCGCCGCTTCGGTGCGGTGAAGGCATGAGCGCTGCCGGCAAATGGGGCGATCTGGGGCCGCGCGTTGTTTCTGGCGTGGTGCTGGCTGCGGTCGGTTTCGGCCTGATCTTTGTGGGCAGCTATCCGCTGCTCCTCGGGCTTGTGGCCCTTGGCGGCTTCGGCATCTGGGAGTTGCATCGCCTGCTTGGCGGAGAGACACCGATCCGCGCGGGCGGGCTGGCGGCGATGGCGGTGCTGGCCACTTGCGTCGCGCAGATCTTCACCTTTGCCACCGGCGAAGGCTTCCTCGACTCCATCTTCCTGACGCCGTGGATCGTTCCCTTCCTGGGGTTGGCGATCTGGGGCGGGGTGCAGACGGTCGAGGCGCAAAACCGCTGGATCTTTGTCCTTTACGGCATGTTCTTCCTCTTCGCCGTGGCGGGCATGTTCTATCTGCGCGTCATGTACGGGCTGATCTTCGTGGCCTTCCTCGTGGGTGTCGTTGTGGCCACGGATATCGCGGGCTATTTCGCGGGCCGCATCATCGGCGGGCCGAAATTCTGGCCGCAGGTCAGCCCCAAGAAGACTTGGTCGGGCACGATTGCGGGCTGGATCGCCTCCGCCGCTGTCGCCTGGGGCCTTCTGGGATTTGAGCCCGTGATGGTGCTGATCATTGCGCCGCTCCTGTCGCTCGCCTCGCAGATGGGCGATGTGGTGGAAAGCGCGATCAAGCGGCATGTGGGGGTCAAGGATGCCTCGAACCTCATTCCCGGCCACGGCGGCGTGCTGGACCGGTTCGACGGCATGACCGGCGCGGGCGCGGTTGCGACGCTGGCCATGGCCACGGTCGGGGGCCTGTTGATGTGAGCCGCTCGGTCAGCATCTTCGGGGCCACCGGGTCGATCGGGCAAAGCACGCTCGACCTGATCCGGCGCGACCGGGGGGCGTATCGCGTCGTTGCACTGACCGGCGGGCGCAATGTGGCGCAGCTGGCCGAAGATGCGCGGGAGTTCAACGCCGAAATCGCGGTGACCTGCTTCGAGGACTGCTTGCCTGCGCTGCGAGAGGCGCTGTCCGACACTGGCATCGCCGTGGCTGCCGGGGCCGAGGCGCTGATCGAGGCCGCCGACCGGCCCGCCGACTGGACCATGTCCGCGATTGTCGGCGCGGCGGGGCTGGCTCCCGGCTTTCACGCGCTGCGCCATGGCCGCACGCTGGCGCTGGCCAACAAGGAAAGCCTCGTCACCGCCGGGCCGCTTCTAATGGCGGAGGCCCGCGCCCATGGCGCACGTATCCTGCCCGTAGACAGCGAACATTCAGCCGTGTTTCAGGCGCTTGTGGGCGAGGATATGGCCGCCGTTGAACGCGTTATCATCACCGCTTCGGGTGGCGCACTGCGCGATTGGCCCCTAGAACGGCTGGCCCAGGCCACCGTCGCGGATGCCTGCGCGCATCCCAATTGGGACATGGGCCAGCGGATCACCATCGACTCGGCCTCGATGTTCAACAAGGCGCTGGAGCTGATCGAAACGCGCGAATTCTTCGGGATCGCACCGGAAAAGATCGACACGGTCATTCATCCGCAAAGCATCGTGCATGCTCTGGTGGGCTTCTCGGACGGGGCGCTGATGGCCCATCTGGGTGCGCCCGATATGCGCCATGCCATCGGCTACGCGCTGCATTGGCCCGAACGGCGCGATCTGCCGGTGGAACGGATCGACCTTGCCAAACTCGCCACGCTGGAATTCCGCAGCGCCGACGAGGCCCGCTTTCCCGCGCTGAAACTGGCGCGGCAGGTCATGGCGACCGGTGGCGGGGCAGGGGCCGTTTTCAACGCCGCGAAAGAAGTGGCGCTGGATCATTTCATCGCCGGGCGCCTCCGGTTCACCGACATGGCCGGGCTGGTCGAGGCGACACTTGACGCGATGTCGCGCGAAATTCGCCTTACCGATGCCATGGACAGTCTTGAGACAGTGCTGCAAACCGACCATCTGACGAGGGTACGGGCAGAAGACCTGGCCAATAGCAGACAGGAGCAGACCGCGTGACCGACCTAATCCCCACCTTCGGTGGCTTTGCCTTTACCCTTGTGGCCTTCGTGGCGGCGCTGTCGATCATCGTCGCGATCCATGAATATGGCCATTACATCGTGGGGCGGTGGTCTGGCATTCATGCAGAGGTGTTTTCGCTCGGTTTCGGGCCGGTCCTGTTTTCGCGGGTCGACCGGCATGGCACCAAGTGGCAGGTGGCGGCGCTGCCCTTCGGCGGCTACGTGAAATTCCTTGGCGATGCGGATGCGGCCTCGGGCAAGGATGCGGCGGCGGTCGATGCGCTGGATGCGGAGGAACGCCGCAGGTCGATGCATGGCGCGCCGCTTTGGGCGCGGGCGGCGACCGTGGCGGCGGGCCCGGTGTTCAATTTTATTCTGTCGATCCTGATCTTTGCGGGCGTGATGATGCTGTCCGGTCAGGCCTCCGAGGATCCGGTGGTGGGCGATCTGCGCCCGATGCCGTCCGAAATGCAGCTTTTGCAGCGGGGCGATCTGATCACCGCCATAGAGGGGGAGACGGTGGATAATCTGGCCGATGTGTTCGAACTCGGTCGCACGCTGCTGCCCGCCGAAACTCTGACATATGACATTCAGCGCGATGGCTCCGATCTGAGCCTGGAGGCCAGTTTCCCGCTGATTCCCGTGGTGGACAGCGTCACGCCACGATCTGCCGCCATGGATGCCGGGCTGGAACGCGGCGACGTGATCCGCACCATCAATGGCGATCCGGTCTATGCCTTTGAACAGTTGCGCACCGCTGTGGAAGCGTCGCAAGGGGCGGAACTGGCGCTGGAGGTCTGGCGCGATGGCGAGATGATCGACATCACCCTTGCCCCGCGCCGCATGGACCTGCCGTCGCCCGAAGGGGGCTTCGAGACCCGCTGGCTGATCGGCGTTACGGGCGGGCTGTTCTTCGACCCCGAGATCACCCGCGTGGGTTTTGGCCCGGCCATAACCGGCGGCGCGGCCACGGTCGTGAACGTGATCCAGACATCGCTGTCGGGTCTTTGGCACATGATCACCGGCGCGATTTCCAGCTGTAACCTGCAAGGCCCCATCGGCATTGCCGAAACCTCCGGCGCTGCGGCCAGCCAGGGGCTGGACAGCTTTTTCTGGTTCGTGGCGGTGCTGTCCACCGCCGTGGGGCTGCTGAACCTTTTCCCGATCCCGGTTCTGGATGGCGGCCATCTTCTGTTCCACGCGTTTGAGGCCGTTACAGGACGCCCGCCCTCGGACAAGGCGATGCGCATTTTCATGACGGTTGGGCTGACGCTGATCCTGTCGCTGATGCTGTTTGCGCTGACGAACGACCTGTTTTGCCCGTAAGCGGGCAGGGCGGGACAGGCTGTCGCAGGTATATGGCTGCAAAAGCTTAACAATTCGCAAAAGCGTCAAGGCGGTGCCGCATTCGCGCCCAAATTGAGCGCGAGTCTTGGATCTGCAAGGGGCCATGCGCCCCAAGAAGCAGACCGAGGCGAGACCAATGAGAATGATCAACGAAAGCTACCGCAGCTTCAGCTTCTTTGTGGAAGTCAATATCGACCGCTTCCTTGTGCCGGTGATGATCGTCGGCGCGCTGACCGTGGCCGGTTGGCTGGTCACGCTCTGATCGTCTCGCTTTCAGGGCTTTGGCCCTGCCGAACATCTGTAAACCGGCATCCCGACTGGCTGCCGGTTTGGCGATTCCAGCCCGAATTATGTATATCTTGTGCCACGGTCGGAAATTACTCCTACACCGTGGGTTAACGCGTTTTGACAAGCCTACCCGCGCGCGATAGAGCTTTCGGTAGCTTAGATACTTGGCGGGGCGGATTCGATGTATGTGAAAACGGGATTTTCCGGTAGATTCAGGCATTTTGCTGCCGTTCTTGCGGTGCTGATGGCAGGGCTGATTCTGCTGCCCGGCAACGCCAATGCGCAGACCTACCGGTTCACGTCTTTCGCCGTCGAAGGAAATGACCGTGTCGATCCTGCCACGATCCTTGCCTTTCTCGACATCCCGGCAGGGCAGACGATTTCTGCCGCGCAGCTGAACGATGCCTATCAGCGCCTTCAGAACTCGGGCCTGTTCGAAAGCGCCGAACTTGATCCGCGCGGATCGCTTCTGGTGGCCATCGTGCAGGAATACCCGACGATCAACCGCATCAATATCGAGGGCAACCGTCGGCTCGAAGACGATATGCTGATGACGGTCGTCACCTCGCAGCCGCGCCGCGTCTATTCGCCCTCGCAAGCGGAACAGGATGCCGCGTCCATCACCGAAGCCTATCGGTTGCAGGGCCGCCTGACCGCCACCGTGACCCCCGTCATCATTCGCCGTGATGAGAACCGCGTCGATCTGGTCTTCGAAGTGACCGAGGGCCGCGTCGTGGAAACCGAGCGCATTACCTTCGTCGGCAACCGCGACTTCAGCGACCGCCGTCTGCGCCGGGTCATGGAAAGCACCCAGGCCGGCATTTTCCGGCAGCTGATCGGGTCTGACACTTTCGTGGCCGACCGCGTGGCCTTCGACCAGCAATTGCTGACCGATTTCTACCGTGAGCGGGGTTACATCGACTTCACCGTGCAAAGCGTGACGTCGGAACTGGCGCGCGAACGCAACGCCTATTTCATCACCTTCAACATCCGTGAAGGGCAGAGCTTCTCCTTCGGGGAAATCACCACCGTCAGCGAGATCGCCGACGTGGATGCACAGCCCTTCCAGGACACGATCGCCGTGCGTCCGGGGGTGACCTATTCGCCCCGGCTGGTGGACAACACGATCACGCGGATGGAAAATCTCGCCTCCAGCATGGGCCTGCGGTTTGTCCGGGTTGAACCGCGTGTCACCCGCAACGATGCGGACCTGACCCTCGATATCGAGTTCGTCATCACCCGCGGAGACCGCGTGTTCGTCGAGCGCATCGACATTGAGGGCAACGCGACGACGCTCGACCGCGTGATCCGCCGTCAGTTCCGCAGCGCCGAAGGCGATCCGCTCGACCCGCGCGAGATCCGTCAAAGCGCAGAGCGTATCCGTGCCCTCGGGTTCTTCTCGGATGCAACGGTGCAAAGCCGTCCGGGGTCTACCCCCGATCAGGTGATCCTTGACGTGGATGTGGTTGAACAACCGACGGGTTCGCTCGGATTTGGCGTGAACTTCGCGACCGATACCGGTGTGGGTCTGGCCGTCAACTTCTCCGAAAACAATTTCCTTGGACGTGGTCAGGCACTGCGCTTCGGGTTCGATACGTCAGAAGGGTCCCGGAGCTTTAACTTCTCCTTCACGGAACCGGCTTTCCTGGGCCGTGATCTGCAACTTGGCCTGGCTGCGTATTACACGACAACCAGCCAGCAGAACGCGAGCTACAACACGCGGAGCGTCGGGTTCAGCCCCTCGGTGTCCTTCCCGCTGACCGAAAACAGCCGCTTGGCGTTGAACTACCTGATCTCCGATGATGGCATTTTCGATGTACCGGCGACCTCGTCTGCGATCCTTCAGGCCGAGGAGGGCTCTCGCCTGACATCCTCCGTGGGCTATACCTACAGCTACAGCACGCTTGGCACGGGCCTGAACCCGAATGCCGGTTTCAGCTTCAGCTTCGGACAGGACTTTGCCGGGCTTGGCGGGGATAACGAATATATCCGCACAACGGCCGCTATGGTGGCGGAAACCACGATCATGCGCGAAGAAGTGTCGCTGCGGGCCACTTTGGAAGGCGGCGCGCTGAACATGCTGTCCGGCAACAGCCGCCGGATCGACCGCTTCGGCCTGAATTCGCGTCAGTTGCGCGGGTTCGAGGGCAATGGGGTAGGTCCGCGTGACCTGACCGATGCCGGAACTGCGGCAGATGCTTTGGGCGGCAACTACTACTTCGCTGCCCGTTTCGAGACCGCCTTCCCGATCGGCCTGCCCGAAGAATACGGCATCACGGGCGGTCTGTACTACGACATCGGCTCTGTCTGGGGTCTCGACAATACCCTTGGTGGCGTGGTCGATGACGACATGCATATCCGTCAGACGGTTGGGGTCTCGATCTTCTGGGACACCCAGATCGGACCGCTGCGCTTCAACTTCAGCCACGTGCTGGACGCGCAGGAATACGACCGGACCCGCAGCTTTGACTTTACCGTCGAAGCGCGGTTCTGACGCCAGGCCATGCGCCTGATCCTGATAAGTCTTGCGATACTGGCCCTCTCCGGGCCAGTTTTCGCGCAGCCGCTGTCCATTGGCAGGATCGACGGGCCGCCGATCGTCATTCTCAACCAGGAACGGCTGTTCTCGGACTCTCTCTTTGGGCAGCGCGTTCAGGAAGAACTGGCGGAGGCCTCCAGCGCGCTGTCGCGCCAGAACCGAGAACTGGAAACGGCGCTTCTGGAAGAAGAACAGTCCCTGACCGAACAGCGCACCACCATGAGCGCCGAAGAATTCCGCCCGCTGGCCGAGGATTTCGACAGGCGGGCCGAGGAAATCCGCGCGGTTCAGGCCGAACGTCTGCGCCGCCTTCGGGCTCAGGCCGACGGGGCAGAGCAGCTCTTCTTCGAATTGATCACCCCCATTCTGAGCGGTCTGCTCAACGATATCGGCGCAGCGGCCGTTCTCGATTCGCGCGTGGTCATCTATGTGGCCGAAGGCGGCGATGTCACGGATATGGCGCTACAACGCGTCAATGCCGAGCTTGGCGATGGCGGAGAAGAGCCGATCCTCGACCAGGTCAACGCAAGCGCCCCGTAAGCGCTGCTTGTCGGCCCCGGCCCGAATTGCTACCACCAAGACAGGTAAACAAGAAGGATCGCAGCCCCATGACGGCCGACACGCCCACCACCGCCGATATCGACCTGATCCAGCGGATCATCCCGCATCGCTACCCGTTCCTTCTGGTGGACAAGGTGCGCGATATCGTTCCGTTCAAAAGCGCCGTGGGCATCAAGAACGTCACCATGAACGAGCCGCATTTCCAGGGCCATTTTCCCGGTGTGCCGATCATGCCAGGCGTGACGATCATCGAAGCGATGGCGCAGGCCGCGGCGATCATGGTGGGTGTGTCCGCCGACCTCGCGGACAAGAACATGCTGGTCTATTTCATGGGCATCGACGGGGTGAAGTTTCGCCGCAAGGTGGGCCCCGGTGACGTGCTGGAACTGCATGTCTCGGTCATTCGCGGCAAGCCCGGCGGCAAGGTCTGGAAATTCTCGGGCCGCGCCGAGGTTGAGGGCGAACTGGCCTGTGAGGCCGAATTTACCGCGATGATGGATCTGCCCGCCTAGGAGAGCGCCCCATGGCCATTGATGCCAGTGCCGAGATTCACAGCTCGGCCGTGATCGAACCGGGCGCCAGTATCGGTCCCGATTGTCAGATCGGCCCGTTCTGCGTGGTCGGCTCGCAAGCCGTTCTGGGACGTGGCGTGGTGCTGAAACCCCATGTCGTCGTGACCGGCCAGACCGAGATCGGGGATGAGACCACCGTCTTTTCCTTCGCGGTCATCGGAGAGATCCCGCAGGACCTGAAGTTCAAGGGCGAGAATACCCGGCTGGTCATCGGCCGACGCAATCGCATCCGCGAGCATGTGACGATGAATTGCGGCACCGAGGGCGGTGGCGGCGTCACGCGCATCGGCGATGACGGGCTGTTCATGGCGGGCTGCCACATTGCCCATGACGCGCAGGTGGGCGACCGGGTGATCGTGGTGAACTCAGCCGCCGTCGCGGGCCATTGCGTGATCGAGGATGATGTGATCATCGGCGGGCTGTGCGGCATTCACCAGTGGGTGCGGATCGGCAAGGGCGCCATCATCGGCGCGCTGTCCATGGTGACCAATGACGTGATCCCCCATGGGCTGGTGCAAGGCCCGCGCGGGGAACTGGACGGGCTGAACCTTGTTGGCCTCAAGCGCCGTGGCGTGGACCGGGCCGAGATCACCGCGCTGCGCGCCGCCTTCCAGCAACTGGCGCAGGGCGAGGGCACATTCATGGATCGGGCCCGGCGGCTGTCCGAGGACAACCCGGATTCGCCCCATGTCACCCAGATCGTCGACTTCATCATGGGTCAGACCGACCGGTCTTTCCTGACGCCGAGGTGATTGGCGTGGCGCGGGCAATCATCGCAGGATCGGGCGCGCTTCCGGGGCTGTTGTTGCATGCGGGGTCCGCCCATGTCGTGCGCTTGGCTGGCGTCGAAAGCGAACCGCTCGACGCGCCCGACATCCCGGCGCGATTCGAACAATTCGGGGCGCTTTTCGCGGATCTGCGCGCAGCGGGCGTCGAGGAGCTGGCCTTTGCCGGAGCGTTGAGCCGTCCGGCGTTCGATCCGTCCCTGATGGACGCGGAAACCATGGCGCTGATGCCGCGCGTGGCCGGGGCGATGGCGCAGGGGGACGATACGCTGCTGCGCACCATTGCAGCAATTTTCGAGGAACAGGGATTTCGCGTGGTGGGGGCGCTGGACCTGCGCCCCGACCTTGTTGCGGCAGAGGGTCCAATCAGCGGCGACGCGTCGGACGCGCACCTGCGCGATGCCGCGCGGGCCCGGTCCGTGCTGGATGCGCTCGGACCGCTGGATGTGGGGCAGGGCGCTGTTGCGGCTAAGGGACAGGTCATCGGCATTGAAACGCTGCAAGGCACCGATGCCATGCTGCGCTTTGTCGGCATGTCGCTGCCCGGTTCGGGCGGGGTGCTGGTCAAACGGCCAAAGCCGGGGCAGGATCTGCGCATGGACACGCCCGTTATCGGCCCCGCGACCGTGATGAAGGCCGCAGAGGCCGGGCTGTCGGGGATAGAGATCGCCGCCGGATCGGTTCTGATCCTGGATCGCGACGCGGTGGAAACGGCCTGCGAGGCGTCCGGCATCGCACTATGGGCCGCGCCATGACCCTGACGCTCTTCCTGATCGCGGGAGAGTCGTCCGGCGACAGGCTAGGGGCCGCGCTGATGCGGGGGGTCAAAGAGCTTCACCCGGACGTGATTTTTCACGGGGTCGGCGGGCCACTGATGCAGGCCGAGGGGCTGGACAGCCTGTTCCCGATGGAGCAACTGGCGGTCATGGGCATTGCCGAGGTGCTGCCCAAGCTGCGCCATCTCTTTGCGCTGAAACGTCAGGCGGCAGAGGCGGTCGTGGCGCTGAACCCCGATGCGCTGATCACAATCGACAGCCCCGATTTCTGCCTTCGCGTGGCCCGGCAGGTGCGAGAAACCGCGCCGCATATCCGCACCATGCACTACGTCGCGCCCTCTGTCTGGGCCTGGCGTCCGGGTCGCGCGGCCAAGATGGCGCGGCATGTGGATCACGTGCTGGCCCTGCTGCCCTTTGAGCCGCCCTATATGGAGGCCGCAGGCATGACCTGCGATTTCGTCGGCCATCCGGTGGTGAACGAGCCGGTGGCGACCGAGGCCGAGGCCGCCGCCTTCCGCGCCCGTTATGACATCGCCCCTGCCGCGCCCTTGCTGTTGATGCTGCCCGGATCGCGGCGCAGCGAGGTGGCGCGGCTGGCCCCGGTCTTTGGCGAGGTTCTGGCGCAGCTTTCGGCGCGTGTGCCGGGGGTGCAGGCCGTAGTGCCGACGGTGGCCCATGTGGCACCGGCCTTGCGGGACGCTCTTGAAAGCTGGCCCATCAGGCCGATCCTGCTGGACCCGAGCGAAGCCCCCGACAGCTACGCCACCGACAAGCGCGCGGCCTTCCGCGCCGCCGACGTGGCGCTTGCGGCGTCAGGCACCGTGTCGCTGGAACTGGCCGCCAATGCAACGCCGATGGTCGTGGCCTATGACATGAACCGGCTGTCGTTTTTCCTGATGAAGCGGGCGGCGCTGATCGACACGGTAACACTGGTCAACCTGGTGTCCGACACCCGTCATGTGCCCGACTTCCTGTCACCGGATTGCCGTCCTGACCTGATCGTTCCGGCGCTGGAAAAGCTGCTGACCGACACAGACACGCGCGCGGCGCAGATCGAGGCGATGGCCCTGACCATGGACCGCATCGGGGCAGGGGGCGAAGCACCGGGCCTGCGCGCGGCCCGGTCCGTTCTGGCGCATCTCTAGGCGGTGAAATCCGCCAAGACAGCTTCGGTCAGGCGCAAGAGGTCAGCGGGTGCGACCGGCACGATATGGCGCGGGGTGCCTGCCGCCGCATAGACCTTGTCAAAGGCAGAGAGGCGCGGATCGAACCAGGCCCGGATCGGGTTCAGGTGCCCCACGGGCGAAACGCCCCCAATGGCAAAACCCGTCTGTGCCCGGATCAAGGCCGCATCGGCCTTGCCCAGTGGCTCCCCCGCCAAATCGCTGGCCTTGGCCGCATCCACCTGATTGCCGCCCGCCGTGATGAAGAGCAGCGCCGCGCCGCTGTCTTCGCCCCGGAAAATCACCGATTTGCAGATCTGGTCGATCTCGCATCCCGCCTGATCTGCCGCCTCAACCGCCGTTCTGGTGCTGCCATCCATTTCCATCACATCGGCGGGCAGGCCGGCCTCTTGCAATGCCCTGATCACGCGCTTGAGGCTCTTGCTCATATTCTTCACTCCGTTATCCGACCCCTTGTTGCCCGGTCCCCCTGCGACGTGCAAGCAATTGACGAAACCGAAGCCGCCAGCCATCACGGAAGCCATGAGCTTTGCATCCCGACTGACCCGCCATCCCATTCCCTTCGACGCCGATCGCGGTGCCGACGCCTTGGCGCATCTGCCCGATCTTGCCCCCGAACTGCGCCCGCTGATCGAGGGAACAGGGGGGTGCAGCCCCTACCTGCTGAGCCTTATCGGCAAGGAGAAGGCATGGCTGTCCGAGGCGCTGACACAGGACCCGGAAGAGGTGCGCCGGGGACTGCTGCTGGCGACGGGCGAGGTTGGCGCGAGCGATCTGGCCCCGGAACTGCGGCGGTTGAAACGCCGCGTGGCGCTTTATGCGGCGCTGGCCGATCTGGGGGGCGTTTGGCCTCTGGAACAGGTGACGGGCTTGCTGACCGATTTTGCGGATGCCGCCGTTGATGTTGCGATCCGCCGATTGGTGGCGGCAGAGGCGAGGCGCGGCAAGATCCCCGGCATGACCGAGGAAGACGCGGAAACCGGCGCGGGGATGGTGGCGCTGGCCATGGGCAAGATGGGCGCGGGCGAGCTGAATTACTCGTCCGATATCGACCTCATTGTGCTGTTCGACGAAACCCGGTTCGAGCCGGGGGACGAGATGGAGGCACGGGCAAGCTTCATCAAGGTCACCCGCCGCATGGCCTCGGCCCTCGCCGATGTGACCCGCGATGGCTATGTGTTCCGCACCGATCTGCGGTTGCGCCCGGATGCCTCGGTCACACCGGTCTGCATCTCGATGGCAGCCGCCGAACGCTATTACGAGGCCGAAGGCCGCAACTGGGAACGCGCGGCCTATATCAAGGCCCGGCCCTGCGCGGGCGATATCGCGGCGGGGGAGCGGTTTCTGAACACCCTCAACCCGTTCGTCTGGCGCAAGCATCTGGATTTTGCCGCCATTCAGGACACCCACGAGATGCGCGAGAAAATCCGCCGTCACAAGGGCTTGCACGGGCCGATCACTTTGGAAGGGCACAATATGAAGCTCGGCGCGGGCGGCATCCGCGAGATTGAGTTCTTTGCCCAGACCCGCCAGATCGTCTCCGGCGGGCGTGACCCGGATTTGCGCTGTCGTGGCACGGTTCCAGCCTTGGCGGCTTTGGCCGAGAAGAGCTGGATCGAGACGGATGTGCGCGACCGGCTGACCCGGCATTACCGCCTGCACCGGGAAATCGAACACCGCGTTCAGATGATCAATGACGCGCAAACCCATTTGCTGCCCAACTCGGACGAAGGGTTCGACAGGCTGGCGCGGTTCTGCGGTGAGGGCGATACAGCAGCCTTTCGCACAGTGCTGCGCGACCGTCTGGCCGAGGTCGACCGGCTGTGCGAGCCCTTTTTCAAGCCCGAGAAGACCGAAACCGATCTGCCGGAGCTTTCGGAAACCGCCGAAGAAATCGTCGCCCGCTGGCCCGGCTACCCTGCGCTACGCTCTGCCCGTGGTCAGGCGATCTTTGCGCGGCTGAAACCCGATCTTCTGTCGCGCTTCGCGGCTACCCCACGCCCGGAAGAGGCGCTTGGCAACTTTGACGGGTTCCTCAGGGGGCTGCCCGCCGGGGTGCAGCTCTTTTCGCTGTTCGAGGCCAACCCGCCGCTTGTCGATCTGATCGTCGATATCTGCGGCACCGCGCCGGGCCTGTCGCGCTACCTGTCGCGCAATTCCGGGGTGCTGGACGCGGTGATCGGCGGCGATTTCTTTGCGGGCTGGCCGGATCGGGACGCCCTTTCTGCGCATCTGGAGACGCAGCTTGCGGGGCAGGACTACGAAGGGGTTCTGAACACCGCCCGCCGCTGGCTGAAGGAATGGCATTTCCGCGTTGGCGTGCATCACCTGCGCGGGCTGATCCATGCCGAGGAAGCGGGCGCAGAGTATTCCATGCTGGCGCAGGTGATCCTGCGGGCGCTCTGGCCGCGTGTCTGTGACGAGGTCGCGCGCCGTCATGGTCCCGCGCCGGGGCGCGGCGGCGCGGTCGTTGCCATGGGCAGCCTTGGGGCCGGGCGGCTTACAGCGGGGTCTGATCTGGACCTGCTGGTGATCTATGATCCCGGCGATGTGGAGTTTACCGAAGGCCGTCGCCCGCTCGACCCGCGCGGCTGGTTTGCCAAGGCGACGAAAACGCTGATCACCGCCCTGACCGCGCCAACGGGGGAAGGTAAGCTTTACGACGTGGACATGCGCCTGCGTCCCTCTGGCCGTCAGGGACCGGTGGCAACGGCGCTGGAAGGCTTCCGGCACTACCAGATGACCGAGGCCTGGACCTGGGAACATCTGGCGCTGACCCGCGCGCGGCCCGTGGCAGGCGATGCCAGCCTATGCGCCGATATCGAGGCGATCCGGATGGAGGTTCTGACCACGCCCCGCGATCCGGCGAAGATCGTCGCGGATGCACAGAACATGCGCGACCGGCTGGCGGCGGCGGGGCGTGTGGGCGAGGGGCTCGACGCCAAGGAAGGCCCCGGACGGATGAAGGACGTGGAACTGCTGGCCGAAACCGCCGCGCTGATTGCCGGTGTGCCCGCGCGCGACGTGGAAGGCCAGTTGGAGGCCGGCGTGTCCATCGGCTGGATCAGTGCGGATGACGCCCGCACCCTTGCCGCGGCCCATCACCTCTATGGCCGCCTGAATCACGCGACCCGGCTCTTGACCGACCGGCGCCTCGATCTGGACGAGATCGGATCGGGCGGGCGCAGCTTCATCGCCCGCGAAGCCGGTGTCGCAGATGGCGCTGAATTGGCCGCGAAAGCCGAGAGCCTGCGTGCCCGTTGTGAGGCTATCATCAACACGGCGCTGGCCCATCCGCCATCCAGTGAGGAAACCTGATGAAAGACGCAAGCGACCCCAAGAACCTGATCCGGGAAGCCTACCGGATCGAGGGAATCACCGATGGCGAATGCCGTTCGATCTTCGTGGATTGGGCGCTGAGCCTGACGGACCCCGACCCGCTGCCGCATATCCGGGTGCTGCTGGACCGCTACCGGACCGATGCGCCGGATCATCCGATGACGGCAGTCCTTGAACAGGGTTTGGCCAATCCCCCCGCCGCAAAGCGCAGGGGCGGGCGTGCCGGACGGGTCGGGCAGGGCTGAGCGATCAGTCCTTCACCCGCGTCGATTGCGCCCCGCGTTCGCGGTAGGGGGTGGTGTCGTAATGCGCCCGGTAGCATTTGGAAAAATGCGAGGGCGAGGCAAAGCCACAGGACAGTGCCACGTTGATCACGCTCATATCCGTCTGCATCAAGAGGTTGCGCGCCTTTTGCAGCCTCAGTTCCATGTAATAGCGCTTGGGGCTGCGGTTCAGATACCGGCGGAACAGCCGTTCCAGCTGCCGCGTCGACATGCCGACCTCGTGGGCCAGCGTTGACGGGCTGATTGGTTCCTCCAGATTCTGTTCCATCATCCGGATGACCTGGCTCAGTTTGGGATGTCGCACGCCGATCCGGGTCGGGATCGACAGGCGCTGCGAATCCTGATCGGTGCGGATCGAGGTGTAGATCTGCTGATCGGCGATCTGACTGGCCAATTCCTCGCCATGGTCATTGGCCACGATCGTCAGCATAAGGTCGATCGAGGCCGTCCCGCCCGCTGTGGTCATCCGGTTGCCATCAATCACGAAGACCGATTTGGTCAGTTTCACCTCTTCGAATTCCTCGGAAAAGCTGTCCTGGTTTTCCCAGTGGATCGTGGCCCGCTTGCCATCGAGCAGCCCGGCCTTTCCCATGGCATAGGCCCCGGTGCAAAGCGCCGCGATGCTCACCCCGCGCCGGGCCTCGCGGCGCAGCCAGTTGATCAGCTTCTTGGTGGTGGCCTTCTGCACATCGATGCCGCCGCAGATGACAATCGTGTCCTCGCGGTTGAGCTCTTCGAAATTCATATGCAGCTTGATCCGCGCATAGGAACTGCATTGCACTTCGTCGCCTTCTTCGCCTGCATAGAGGATCTTGTACAGGTCAGCCCCCCCAAGGCGGTTGGCGATCCGCAACGTATCGACCGCCCCGGCGAAGCTGAGCAGGGTGAATTGATCGAGCAATACGAAGATAAAGCGCCGGGGTTGGCGGGGGACGCCATGAAGCAGAGTGACCATTGCGCTATTTCTCCTTTGCGGCCGGATTGGTTTTGCCGCTTTTTCTAGCGAAACCACCATTTTTTGCGTTTCGCAATCCCCCGAGGGGATGAATTTCGCATTGGCCCCCGCTTTTCTCCGCCCTATAAGCAAGGTCTGACACTGACAGGAGTTGCGTTATGGCACAGGCATGGACGAAATCGGATTGGCGCGCGAAGCCGCGGATTCAGATGCCCGACTATCCCGATGCGGAAGCATTGGCAGCGGTCGAGGCTCAGCTTGCCAGCTATCCGCCGCTTGTCTTTGCCGGTGAGGCCCGCAAACTGCGCAGCCAGCTTGCCGCCGTTTCGCGCGGCGAGGCGTTCCTGTTGCAAGGCGGGGACTGCGCCGAAAGCTTTGCCGAATTTTCCGCCGATTCCATCCGTGACACCTACAAGGTGATGCTGCAGATGGCCGTGGTGCTGACCTTTGGCGCCAAGGTGCCCGTGGTCAAGGTCGGTCGCATGGCTGGCCAGTTCGCCAAGCCGCGCAGCGCGCCGACCGAGGTCAAGGATGGGGTGGAACTGCCCTCCTACCGTGGTGACATCATCAACGAGCTGGACTTCACCGAAGCCGCCCGTCTGCCGAACCCGCAGAAGATGCTGCAGGCCTATACCCAGGCTGCGGCCACGCTGAACCTGCTGCGCGCCTTCAGCCAGGGCGGGTTTGCCGATATCCATCGGGTCCATAGCTGGACGCTCGGCTTTACCGATGCCGATGACGCGGACCGGTATCGGGATATGGCGAACCGGATTTCCGATGCGCTCGATTTCATGACCGCCGCCGGTCTGAACTCCGAAACCGCGCATCAGCTTGGCACGGTGGATTTCTACACCAGCCACGAAGCGCTGCTTCTGGAATATGAAGAGGCGCTGTGCCGGATCGATTCGACCTCCGGCCTGCCCGTGGCCGGGTCCGGTCACATGATCTGGATCGGCGACCGCACCCGCCAGCCCGATGGCGCGCATGTGGAATTTGCCAGTGGTGTTCAAAACCCCATTGGCCTGAAATGCGGTCCCACCACGACCGAGGATGACCTCAAGGTTCTGATGGCCAAGCTGAACCCCAAGAACGAGGCCGGTCGCCTGACCCTGATCGCGCGGTTCGGTGCGGGCAATGTGGGCGATCACCTGCCGCGCCTGATCAAGACGGTCGAGGCCGAGGGCGCGAATGTGGTCTGGTCCTGCGATCCGATGCACGGCAACACGATCAAGGCGGCCTCCGGCTACAAGACCCGGCCCTTCGATTCGGTGCTGCGCGAGGTGCAGGAATTCTTCGCGATCCATCGCGCCGAGGGCACCGTTCCCGGCGGTGTGCATTTCGAGATGACCGGCAAGGACGTGACCGAATGCACCG
Organism: Nioella sp. MMSF_3534; assembly: GCF_030732985.1. GTDB lineage: Bacteria > Pseudomonadota > Alphaproteobacteria > Rhodobacterales > Rhodobacteraceae > Nioella. The sequence continues at coordinate 59,802 of NZ_JASHJX010000001.1, read as the reverse complement.
GCGGTGTTCGGGCGGTGACGGACGAGGATCTGTCCGACCGCTACCACACCGCCTGCGATCCGCGTCTCAACGCCTCGCAATCGCTGGAACTGGCCTTCCTCGTCGCAGAGGAACTGAGCCGCGATGGCCGCAAGGCAGCCGCCGCGGCGGGTTGAGACCAGGTTAACGCCTGAACTGAAACGCCCCGGAGCCTGAACGGTTCCGGGGCGTTGTCGTTAACCATGTCACCTGGAGCTGGCTCGGATCGAGGTTAACGAACCTGGTATGGGCTTAGCTCAATCCACCCTGGACCAGCCGCAAGGCCGGTCGTTCCTGAAGCGGGCGGGCTGGGTCGGCGGATTGACCGGGTTGGCTCGGGATCACGCCCGAGCTGTCAGGGCCGGCGGCCAGACGTGTCAGGCTCAGATGGCGGATGCGGAAGCGGCGTGGCGGGAGGCCGACCAGCCCGTCGGTGACCAGAACGCCTAGCGCGCGGTTGATCTGACCCTCCGGTCCGGTAAGCGGCATGAGGCACATGCGGCCTTCCAGAATCGCCCGGCCCTGTGCGTCGGACACAAGCTCCAGATCCACAATAGCGGGGTCGGAAAAGACCTGAAATACCTTTTCCATCAAGCGCTTACGGTCCGGTATTTCGAAGAACGCCCGCAAGGGCATTCCCCTGACATCCATCCCCATCGTGTGATGCAGATGCTGCCCGGCCAGCCGAAACCGCACCGCATCGGGGCGCGGGCGTTCCAGCAGGAAGGCATTGGGCAATGCCGGGGCTAGTGCCTGCGGGTCCAGATCGGCGCGCCGGGGAATGCCGCCATCGCGCCGCAGGCTGGTCCAATGGGTCATGACGGTGCTGACAACCGATCCCATCTGATGATCCTTGCGATGCCAAAGCGGCACCACGTTTCGCGGCTGTTCCGAACAGGTTTTCATCTTGCACTCCTGCACTCACGCCCCCGAAACGACCCTGCCCGGCGTTGGCGTCGCACCCTGACTTGTGTTAACGCTGAACCGGAGATCCTTACCCAACCCTTAATAACATCCGAACAATTCGACGAGCAGGGGGGAAAAGCTTAAGTGGTTAATTCGATGACAGGATATGCCGCCCGCGATGTGGCCTCCGACGGCGTCCTGCGCAGTTGGGAGTTGCGCAGCGTCAATGGCCGCGGCCTCGATATGCGGCTGCGCCTGCCGGATCGGCTGGGGCGGCTCGATATCATGCTGCGAGAGCGGTTGAAGAAAGCCATCGCGCGTGGATCGGTGACGCTGAATCTGCGGATCAGCAAGGAAGACAGCGGCGCGGCGGCCTCCATAGACGAAGCGGCCTTGCTGGCCTCCCTGTCGGCTCTCGCCCAAGTGCAGCGCAGCGCCGAGGCGCAGGGCCTGCTCGTCGGCCCCGTCGATCCCGCCCGCATCCTGACCCTGCCCGGTGTCATGGCCAGCGGCGCGGCGGAGGAAAGTTTTCCGCCCGATGAAACCCTGATTGCAGAGTTTGACGACTTGCTCGCGTCCTTCCTGTCCTCCCGCGCCGAAGAAGGGGCCGCGTTGCGTCAGACGCTCAGCGACCAGATCGACGCGATGGTCCCCCTGGTCACGCAGGCCGCCGCGCAGGCCGAAGCCCGTAAAGGCACGGCAGCGGACCGGCTGGCGGAAAATTTGCGGAAGATCCTCAACACCGCCGACGGGATGGACCCCGACCGGCTGGCGCAGGAACTGGCGGTGCAGGCGGTCAAATCGGACGTGACCGAAGAGATTGACCGGCTGGCCAATGCCCATATCCCCGCTGCAAAGGCCCTGCTGACAGCTGACGGCCCGGTCGGGCGGCGGTTCGATTTCCTGATGCAGGAGTTCAACCGCGAGGCCAATACGCTGTGCTCGAAATCCAGCGACGCCGCGCTGACCCAGACCGGCCTTGACCTCAAGGTCGCGATTGATCAGATGCGCGAGCAGGTTCAGAACGTGGAGTGACCATGCCCCAGACCGACAGCCGCCGTGGCCTTCTTATCATCCTGTCTTCGCCCTCGGGCGCGGGAAAATCGACGCTGGCCAAGCGGTTGATGGAGTGGGATCCGTCCCTGAGCTTCTCGGTCTCTGCCACCACGCGCGCGGCACGGCCGGGCGAGGTGGATGGAAAGGACTATCATTTCCTCAGTGAAACCGCCTTCAAGCACATGGTGCGGGACGGCGCGATGCTGGAACATGCCCATGTCTTCGGCAATTTCTACGGCTCGCCCATGGCGCCCGTGAAAGAGGCCATCGAGTCGGGCTGCGATGTGCTCTTTGACATCGACTGGCAGGGCGCACAGCAGATCAAGACCAGTGCCTTGCGCGACCATGTGCTGTCGATCTTCGTTCTGCCGCCATCCATCGCGGAACTGCGCCGTCGACTGGTCAGCCGCGGACAGGACGCGCCCGAGGTGATCCAGAAGCGGATGCAGAAAAGCTGGGACGAGATCAGCCATTGGGATGGGTATGATTACGTGCTGGTCAATGACGATCTGGACGTAACCTTCGAGCGGCTGAAAACCATCGTCAGCGCCGAACGTCTGCGCCAACCGCAACAGCCGGGGTTGGTGGGCTTCGTGCGCGGGCTGCAATCCGAATTTCAGGAGGATGAACAGTGATTTACGCCCTCGACGGCATCGAACCAGAGATCGCAGAGGATACCTGGATTGCGCCGGATGCGAATGTGATCGGCCGGGTGGTGCTGGAGGCGGGCGCGTCGGTCTGGTTCGGCAGCACCTTGCGCGGTGACAACGAAGAAATCCGCGTCGGGGCCGGGTCGAACGTGCAGGAAAACTGCGTCTTCCACACCGATCCCGGCTGCCCGCTGACCATCGGGGCGAACTGCACCATCGGTCACAAGGTCATGCTGCATGGATGCACCATCGGGGATGGCAGCCTGATCGGCATGGGGGCGACGGTGCTGAACGGGGCGAAGATCGGCAAAGGCTGCCTGATCGGGGCCGGGGCGCTGATCACGGAAAACAAGGAAATTCCCGATTTCTCGCTGGTCATGGGGGCACCCGGCAAGGTTGTGCGGACCCTCGATGAGGCGGCACAGGCCGGGCTGCTGGCCTCGGCCGAGCATTACCGGCAGAACATGCGCCGTTTCCGCACTGGGCTGGTCGCCTTGGGCTAGGCCCGGGTCAGGCTCAGCGTGAAGTGCAGCCTATCCGCGGACAGCGATAGCCGGACGCGTCTTCCGCTGATTGTGGCCTCCTTGGCCAGCAAGGCGAATTGGACGCGAGAGGGCGGCGGCAACAGGTCAGACGATATCGGCTGATCCAGAACCTGCCAGCTCTCCGCGTCGATGGACAGCTTGCGACCCTCGCCCGAGAACTCCCAGTCCTCGCCGGAATGTCGAACCGTCAACACGCCCCCAAGCGGAAGAGCCGTCTCGGCACAGTTGAGCAGCAGGAAAGCGAGCTTCGCGTCCTGCCGGGGCAGGTCGCCCGTCACCTGCCACTCCACCGACAGCCGACCGCCGCCATAGATCGCGGTCACGATCTCACGCAATTCGCGTTCCGACAGGGTTTCGCCCGCCCGCGCCGCACCGAAGGCCACCCGGAAGAAGCGGATGCGCGCCATGGCGTCCCCTATGGCCGATCCGATCAGCTCCAGCTCCGGTGTCCGGGGCGCGCCGGACAGGCCAATCAGCTCCATCCCGTTGGAAATCGCTGACAGCGGGTTTACAAGGTCATGACACAGCCGCGATCCAACCAGTTCGGCAAGATCCGGTACGGGGAAATCATGGCGATCATCCATCACGAAAGGCCCCCTGAAATGGTCAATGATCTCAACGCAATGCTGGAACCTGGCATGCTGGTGCGCCACCCCGGCCAGCCTGATTGGGGGCTGGGGCAAGTGCAATCGAATATCGCGGGCCGGATCACGGTGAATTTCGAGAATGCCGGAAAAGTGGTGATCAATGGCGAACGGGTGGGCCTTGTCATCGAGTTCTGATCTCCTCGGATCTTCTGCCCGGTAACGCTAGCCCGCTTGCGGTTAACAGTTTCCTAACGAGTGGGGGCTTGAGGTTGCATTGGCCCGGTCAATCGCTTACCTCGCGCGCAGGTTTCTTGGCGGGCGGCCCATGGTGATTGACGACACCCAGCTTGAACTGCGTCTGGCCCGAGGCGAGGCCGATCTGAGGCTTGCACAGGCCCTGCGCTACGAGGTGTTCATCCGGGAACTGGGCGGCGATGGCGACCTCGTGGATCACGCAAACGGGCTGGAGGCGGACAGGTTCGATCCGTTCTTCGACCATCTGATGCTGCTGGATCGGTCGCGGCAGGGCAATCAATGCGTCGGCGTCTACCGTGTGATGCGAGAAGATCAGGCCGCCGCCGCAGGGCAGTTCTATTGCGACGATGAATATGACCTGACGGTTCTGAAACAGGGTCCGCTCAGGCTGCTGGAACTGGGTCGGTCCTGCGTTCATGCCGATTATCGCGGCGGCACGGCGATGCTGCATCTGTGGAACGGGCTCGCGGCCTATGTGGAGGATCACGGGATCGACCTGATGTTTGGCGTCGCGTCCTTCCATGGTACCGATGCCGCTGCCTTTGCTGCGCCTTTGTCATTGCTTCATCACCGCTACCTTGCCCCTGCTGACATCCGCGTTCGCGCGCGCGAGGACAGTTTTCAGCGCATGGACCTGATCGCCGAGCCCGATCTGGACCGGGTCGCCGCCGCCCGCGCGATACCTGCGCTGATCAAGGGCTATCTCAAGATGGGCGGGTTCGTGGGCGAGGGGGCCTATATAGACCGGCCCTTCAACACCACCGATATCTGCCTGCTGATGGATGTGAAACGCGTCTCGCAGAAGCAGTTCGGCCTCTATGCCAAGGGGGCGCGGCGGTGACGATCTGGGATGATGGCGAGATGCCGCTGGACAGCCCCATTGCCCTTGCCGGGTGGCTGAGGGCCGGTCGCAGGGGTATTCCTGTCATCACGCTCCTGCTTGTCTGCTTTCCGCTGCTTCTGATCCTGCGGGTGCCGGAGAAATGGATCTGGGGCTATCGTCGCCCCATAACCCCATGGATCACGCAATTCGTTTGTATTTCAACCTGTTGGATGATGGGGCTGAAGCGGAATGTGAGCGGTGCACCAAGCCCGGAACGCGGGGCCTATGTCGCCAATCATTCCAGCTGGCTCGATATTTTTGTGCTGAACGCGTCCAAACGGATCTACTTCGTTGCCAAGGCCGAGGTGCATGGCTGGCCCGGCATCGGCTGGCTGGCGCGCGGCACGGGCACGGTGTTCATCCGCCGCGACCGGCGCGAGGCGAAGCGACAGCAGGAGGTGTTCGAGGACCGGCTGCGGGCAGGCCACCACCTGTTGTTTTTCCCCGAAGGCACCAGCACCGACGGGCAACGGGTTCTGCCCTTCAAGACGACCCTTTTCGCGGCCTTCACCACCGAGGCTTTGCGCGACTTCCTGACCGTTCAGCCCATCACCCTGCGCTATCATGCGCCCGAAGGCGAAGACCCGAGGTTCTACGGCTGGTGGGGCGAGATGGGTTTCGGCTACGGGCTGCTCAAGGTGTTGGCCGTCCGGCGACAGGGCCGCGTCGACGTGATCTACCACCCGCCGCTCAGGGTCTCGGACTTCCCCGATCGTAAATCCCTGGCGGCAGCCTGCGAAGCGGCCGTCCGGCAGGGCTTCACCGAAGCGGGGCGGTAAGGGCGGTCAGCGCGGCCAGCGGATCCTCTGCTTTCCAGATCTCCTGCCCGATGGCGAAGAAATCCGTGACCGGGGCCAGCTGCGCCACCAGATCGACGGTCAAGGCACCCTCTGCCACAACGGGCAGCTCGATCATCTGCGACCACCAGGCGAAAAGGTCATGTTCGGCGCGGGTGCCGTCCCCAAGCGGGCTGTCGCCGACGGGACCGAAGGCGATGTAGTCTGCGCCCACTTCACCCGCCGTCATCCCCTCATGGGTGGAGGCGCCACAGAACGCGCCCACAATCGGATCGGCCCCCAATTCCTTGCGGGCCTTGCGGACGGACCGCGCGGCATCGGTCAGGTGCACGCCGTCGAGGCCAAGCCGTTCGACCATACCCAGATGCTTCTCGATCACAATCGGCACGTCCCGCTCATGGGCAATGACGCGCAACGCATCGGCGGCGCGGGCGACGTCATCGGCATCGGCAGAGGCATGGGCGAGGCGCAGGCAGGCGATCTCGACCCCGTCCAGAACGGCGGCAAGCTTCGGCGCGAAGGCGTCGATCTCGAAGGCGGGCGGCGTGATCAGGTAGATCTGCGGCTGCTCGGGGGCGTCCTGCGGCATGGGAATATCCTTCGTCTTTTCTGGCGCGGTGATAGCCGGTCGCCGCGCCGGGAACAATGGGGCGCTTGCATCGCGGCCCACCCGGATTTATGCGGCAGCCCATGGAAGCCAAGCATCCCCAACCCGCCTTCATCCTCGTCCGCCCGCAGATGGGCGAAAACATCGGTGCCGCCGCGCGGGCGATGTGGAATTTTGGGCTGGATCATATGCGGGTGATCGCCCCCCGCGATGGCTGGCCCAATGAACGCGCCGTAGCGCTGGCCAGCGGGGCGGGGCGGCTGCTGGACAATGCGGGGCTGTTCCAGACCACGGCAGAAGCCTTGCGCGATTGCACCTATGTCTTTGCGACCACGGCCCGGCAACGGGGCCTGACGAAACCGATTGTCACTCCCGAACGCGCGATGGAACAGGCCCGTGCGATCCATGCGGAGGGCGGCAAGGTGGGGGTGCTGTTCGGTCCCGAACGGGCGGGGCTGGAAAATGAAGATATCGTGCAGGCGAATGCGATCATCTCGGTCCCCGTGAACCCCGATTTTGCCTCGCTCAATCTTGGTCAATGCGTTTTGCTGACCGCCTATGAATGGCGCCGCGCGACGGAAGAGATCGTGGCCGAAGTGATGGAACTGGCCGGGACCGAGTTCGCCACCGGGCTGGAGGTGGAGAAACTGGGCGACCATTTCGAGGAGCGCTTGGGTGAGGCCGGGTTCTTCTTTCCCGAAGCCAAGGCCGACAGCATGCGCCTGAACCTGCGCAACATGTGGTCGCGCCTGCCGCTCACGCGCGCCGATGTGCAGACCCTGCATGGTGTGCTGCGCCAGATGGTGCGCTGGAAAGAACGCGGCTGACCCGCGACGCATTGCCGTGGCGCTTGATCCTCCCGTGGGGCGGGGCTAGGTCTGGCGGGACGGAAATGGGAGCCCGAGGCATGAGCGGACGCAGTATCTTCGAAGAGGTCACCGAAACCCAGAAACCCGCCGCGACGCCGGGCGCTTTGACGGCGGGTCGGGGCAGGGGGCGCGGCTTTGCGCGGATCTGGCTGATGGTGCTTTTCGCGATGGTCGTGGTGATGATCGCCGTGGGCGGGTTGACCCGTCTGACCGACTCAGGCCTCTCCATCACCGAATGGGCCCCGATCTCGGGCGCGGTGCCGCCCCTGAACGAGGCTGACTGGCAAGCGGAATTCGAAGCCTATCAGCAGACCGACGAATACCGGCTGCAAAACGCGGGCATGAGCCTGGCCGAGTTCCAGTACATCTACTGGTGGGAATGGGGCCACCGGCAACTTGGCCGGACCATTGGCCTTGTCTGGGCGCTTGGCTTTGCCTTCATGCTGGCGACGAAACGGATGCCAACAGGATGGACCGGACGCTTCCTGCTGCTTGGCGCGCTTGGCGGCGCTCAGGGGGCCATAGGCTGGTGGATGGTACATTCCGGGTTGCAGGAAGGGATGCTCGACGTCGCCTCCTACCGGCTGGCGACGCATCTGGGGCTGGCCTTCCTGATCCTCGCGCTCATTGCCTGGTATGTGCTGCGCCTGATGCGTGACGAGGCGGAGCTGATGCAGGCCCGCCGCAATATGGACCGCAAGATCAAGGGAATGGTGACGGGGCTGTTGCATCTGTCCTTTGTCCAGATCCTTCTTGGGGCGCTGGTCGCGGGCATTGACGCGGGCCGCATGTTCCCTGATTGGCCGCTCATGTCAGGCGGTTTCTTTCCGCCCGATATGTGGCAGATCGAGCCTGTCTGGCGGAACCTTTTCGAGAACGCAGGCACCGTTCAGTTCATCCACCGGATCGTGGGTTATGTGCTGGTGCTGATGGCGATCGGTATCCTGATGGCGGCGCGCAAATCCGCCAATCGCAGCGTCAGGGGCGCGGCGCAGGTGGCAGCGGCGATGATCTTCGTTCAGGCGGTGCTGGGGATTGTCACGGTCATGCATTCCTCGCCGCTTGCGCTGGCGCTGCTGCACCAGTTGGGCGCGGTCGTGACCATCGTGCTGATCCTGCGCGCGCGCTTTACCGCGATGCATCCCCATGCCCAATCCGTGAGAGGGGCCTGACATGTCCGCCTATGACGATCTGATCGCCTACCAGAAAGACACGCAGGCCCTGTCCGAAGTGATGGGCCGCCTGGGTTGGGATCAGGAAACGATGATGCCCCGCGGGGCCGCCGATCAGCGGTCCGAGGAAATGGCGGCGATGGAAAGCGTGCTCCATGCCCGCCGCACCGATCCGCGCGTGGGCGACTGGCTGGACCGGGCAGAGGCCTCCGATGACGTGGGTCGCGCCAATTTGCGTCTGATCCGCCGCGAATACGACCGCGCCACCAAGGTGCCCGCCGATCTGGCAAAGGCACTTGCCAAGGCCACCTCGCGCGCGCAGGGCATCTGGGCCGAGGCGCGGGCGAATGAAGATGTGGCGGCCTTCCTGCCGACGCTGGCCGAAATCCTGCGTCTGCGGCGCGAGGAGGCCGCCGCCATCGCAGGGGACGCCGATCCCTATGATGCGCTCTTGCAGGATTATGAGCCGGGGATTACCGGTGCCGAGCTGGAGGCGCTCTTTTCCCGAATGCGCCCCCGTCTGGTCGATCTGCGCGGGCGTGTCCTGTCCTCGGGCTTCGACCCGGAGCCGTTGAAAGGTCATTTCCCGGAAGCCGCGCAACTGGCGCTGTCCGCAGAACTGGCGCAGGCCTTCGGCTATGACTTCACCCATGGCCGCATCGACAAGGCGGTGCATCCGTTCAGCTCCGGCTCTGGCCGGGATGTGCGGATCACCACGCGGGTGGATGAAACGGAGCCCTTCGGCTGTCTCTATTCCACCATCCACGAGGTCGGCCATGCCTGTTATGAGCTCAGCATTGACGATGCCTACCTGCTGACCATCCTCGGCGGCGGCGTGTCCATGGGCGTGCATGAAAGCCAGAGCCGCTCCTATGAGAACCAGATGGGCCGCAGCCGTGCCTTCACCGGCTGGCTTTTCGGCAAGATGACCGAGACCTTTGGCGATCTGAACGTCACCGATGCCGATGCCTTCCATGCAGCTGTGAATCGGGTGCAGTCGGGCTATATCCGCACCGAGGCCGACGAGGTCCACTACAACCTGCATATCCTGCTGCGCTTCGATCTGGAGCGGGCGTTGATCACAGGCGATCTGCAAGTGGCCGATCTGGAAACCGCCTGGAATGACCGCTTTGCCGCCGATTTCGGTGTGGCAGTCGACAAACCCTCGAACGGGATGTTGCAGGATGTGCATTGGTCGGTGGGGCTCTTCGGCTATTTCCCGACCTACACGCTTGGCAATGTCTATGCGGGCTGCCTGTTCCAGACGCTGCGCAACGATCTTCCGAACGTGGATGCGCAGATGGCAAAGGGCGACCTGAGCGGCGCAACCGGCTGGATGGCGCAGAACCTGCAAACCCATGGCGGGCTTTACGAGCCGCGCGAAGTGGTGGAACGCGCCGCGCGCGCACCGGTCAGCGAAGCGCCGCTTCTCGATCATCTCGACGCCAAGTTCGGCGCGATTTACGGGGTTTAGCATGGGGGTGCGGCCAGATCAGGCCGCACGCGGCCCGGCGGTCTGGATGCTGGCGGTCGGTCAGACGCTCAGCTACGCCTGCCTCTACTACATCTTTGCCGCCCTCATCCTGAGCTGGGAGGCCGATCTTGGCTGGGACCGGGCCTTGCTGGCCACCGGGCCGTTCCTGTCCATCGTGATCGCCGCAGTGCTGGCCCCGTTCGCCGGACGGCTGGTGGACCTTGGCAAAGGGCCCGAGGCGATGGTGGCTGGCGCGCTGATCGGGGCCGGGGCGTTGGTTGTGCTGGCGCTCAGTCAGACGCCGACGGTGTATCTGGCCGCATGGGCCCTGATCGGGCTTGCCCAGTCCGTCACGCTCTATGAAACCTGTTTTGCCTTCCTGATCCGCCGCTTGGGCCCACATGCGCGGGCGGCGATTGTGCGGGTCACGCTGGTCGCGGGCTTTGCATCGACTCTGGCCTTTCCGGCGGGCGCGACGCTCAGCGCCTCAGTCGGCTGGCGTGGGGCGGTCTGGGTGGCGGCGGGGGTGATGGTATTCGGCCTGGTGCCACTCTTCGCCATCGCGGGACGGATGCTGCGCCGGGTCGAAGGCGCGCCCGATACGAAAGATTCTGACAGGGGGGCGTTGGGACGGGCTTTGCGCACAGTCAGCTTCTGGATTCTGGCGGTCGTCCTGTCGCTTGTCTCGCTCAATCACTGGATGCTGATCCAATATGCCGTGCCGATCTTCGTTGAACAGGGTGCCAACCAGCCGCTGGCGGTGTTCGCGGCCTCTACCGTCGGACCCGCTCAGGTGGCCGGACGACTGGTCCTGATGCGATACGAGGCGCGGATCGGCACCGCGGCAGCCACCCGCATCACCTTTCTGGCCATGGTCGCGGGCACGCTGGCGCTGTTTCTGGCGGGGGTGCAGCCCTGGCTGATTTTTGCGTTCACCACCATTCAGGGCGGCGCAATCGGGGTCATGACCATCCTGCGCCCGGTGCTGATCTCCGAGGTCATGGGACCGGCGGGCTATGGCGCCATTGCGGGCACGATCCAGATCCCTGCCATTATGGCAGGGGCAGTTGCCCCGGTTCTGGGGGCCTTCATGCTGGAAGGGTTCGGTGTGCCCGGCCTGCTTGGCCTCTCGCTTCTGGTTCTGATGGCCAGCCTTGGGATGCTGGCCATCCTGCTAAGGCGATTGGGGTGATCTCAGCCCGGCTGTGTCCAGTCCGGTGCCCGCTTTTCGATGAACGCGTTGATCCCCTCGGCGGTGTCGTCATCCAGCATGTTTTCCACCATCACCGCGCCGGTGTAGTCATAGGCTTGGGCGAGGCTCATCTGGATCTGATCGTAGAAGGCGCGCTTGCCGATCCTGACCGCGCTGCCAAGCTTTTCGGCCACGGTCTGCGCCATGTCCATCACCTCATCCTCCAGCCGGTCCGCATGGACCGATCGGTTGATCAGCCCAAGCGCCTCGGCCCGGTTGGCGCTGATGAACCGGCCCGTGGTCAGCATCTCCATCGCCTGTTTGCGCGGGATGTTGCGGGACAGAGCCACCATGGGCGTTGAACAAAAGAGCCCGATATTGACGCCGTTCACCCCGAAGCGGGTGTCATCTGCGGCAACGGCCATATCGCAGGACGCCACCAGCTGGCAGCCCGCCGCCGTGGCAATACCGTGGACCTGTGCAATCACCGGTTGCGGAAGGCGGGGGATCATCTGCATGATCTCTCCACAACGATTGAAGAGGTCGCGCAGGGCCGCCGCGCCCTTGTCGGGGGCCTGCCGCTTGGCGCGCATTTCCTTCAGATCATGGCCCGCGCAGAACGCCTTTCCTGTGCCGCGCAGCACCACAACGCGCTGCGTCTCCGACCCCATCAGATCGGTGAATTCCGCTTTCAGCCGCGCCAGCATCGCGTCCGACAGCGCATTCAGCGCGCCGGGCATGTTCAGCGTCAGCCGGGTGATGGGGCCAAGGTCCTCGCGGATAAGAATATCCTGTGACGTAGCGTCCGACATCTGGCCCTCCCTTGCCAATTGCATACAAGACGCCGAATGCTAGGCCGAAAGAGGGAGGAGGGGCAATGGGACTGGCCATGGACAAATCCGCGCTATCCGCGTTCCTGCAAACGGAATTCGCGCAAGTTGCAGACGACTTCACCATCGAAGAGGTGCAGGAGATGGGCATCCTCGTGCGGCTCAAGGTCGATGAGCGGCACCTGCGTCCCGGCGGCACCGTATCCGGGCCGTCGATGTTCGCGCTGGCCGATGTGTCGATCTATCTGGCGGTGCTAGCGATGGTCGGTCCCAAGGCACTTGCGGTCACCACCAATATTTCGATGGATTTCATGCGCAAACCTGCCGCCGCTGCCGACCTTCTATGCGATTGCCGGTTGCTGAAACTGGGCAAGACACTGGCCGTGGGCGATTGCCTGATCCGGTCCGAAGGCATGGAGGCCCCGGTCGCCCGCGCCTCGATGACCTACGCGATCCCGCCCGACCGCTGAGCCAGCCAGACGGAATGGCCGTGGAATTCCGCGTCCTCCGGGCGGAACCACAGCACCTCGAACCCATGCGCGGCCAAAAGCGCACGGTAGGCGTCTGGCGACAGGCTGGCATGGATCACCGGTTCCGGTCCGACCTTGCCCATGGCTTCGCTATCCTCGGGGCCGGTTGTCAGCAAAAGCCGCGCGCCGGGGGCGGCATGGGCTGCGAAGACCGGGAACATGGTGCGTTGATCGGGCTTCGACAGGTGAAAGAAACTGTCCCACGCGACGATCACGTCAAATTGCTGGCCCAGTGACAGTCCGCGCATATCGGCGAGAACCGCTCTTGCGTCGGGAAGATTGCCCCGGAAATGGTCCAGCATATGCTTTGACCCATCCACACCCGTCACGGCACAGCCCTGATCCGTGAACCATGCCGCAATCGGCATCCCCGACCCGCAGCCCAGATCAAGCACCGTCGCGTCCCTCTGACCGTCCAGGGCCGCCGTCAAAGCGCCGACCTCGAACAGGGACGTGTTGCGCGTTTCGGCCCAGTGGTCGGCCACGCGGTCATAGGCGGGAAGGATGGCGTTGAAGTCCATGCCTTATCCTGCTGCACAACACATTTTCGGAAAACCCTTGAGGCGCGAATTCCCGCCGCTTTCGTGGCGTTGCTTTTGACCCCCCCTGCCGCGCGGCCTATAAGGCGAAGGCGCCACAGGAGTCGCGGGCATGATCCGATTCATTTTTTCCTTTTTGGGGGCAATTTTCAGCCTCGTGACCAATGGGCTCGTGATGGGCGCGCTGATTGCGGGGGGCGTGATCTTTTCCTTCACCCGCGACCTGCCCGATTACCAGACGCTGCAACAGTATTCGCCCGCCACGATCAGCCGGATCTACAACCGCGACGGCGAGATCATGGATGAATTTGCCGCCGAACGCCGGATCTATGCCTCCTATGATGAGATTCCGCCGGTCGTCGTGCATGCTTTCGTCAGCGCTGAGGACCGCAATTTCTTCGAACATTCCGGCTATGACCCCCGCGCCATCGGGGCTGCGGTGGTCGAGGCGATCCGGTCGCGGGGCCGGGATGTGCGCGGGGCCTCCACGATCACGCAGCAGGTGGTGAAGAACTTCCTGCTCGACGGCTCGCGCCGGATCGAACGCAAGATCCGCGAGATCATCCTTGCCGCGCGGATCGAGCAGACGCTGTCCAAGGAACGGATTATGGAGCTTTATCTCAACGAGATCGAGCTTGGTCAGCGCTCTTTCGGTGTGGCGGCAGCGGCCCAGACCTATTTCAACTCCGACCTGGTCGATCTGCGCCCCGAACAGGCCGCCTATCTGGCGGCGCTGCCGCAATCGGGGGGCACGGCGCTGCATCCGGTGCGCAACTATGACCGCGCCATCAGCCGCCGCAACTACGTGCTGCGCGAGATGTATGAAAACGGCTATCTCTCGCTGGAAGAGATGGAGGCCGCGCAGGCCATGCCGCTGGAAACCGTGCAGGGCGGCCATATCGAACCCTTCCGGGCGCAGCTGCCGTCTCGTGACTATTTCTCCGACGAAATCCGCCGCCAGCTGAGCCGTGATTTCGGCACCGAAGGCTTCCTGTCCGGCGGCTATACGGTGCGCGCCACCATGGATGAAAGCCTGCAGGACGCCGCTGCGCAGGCCCTGCGCCGGGCGCTGGAACGCTATGACCGCGACCGGGGCCTGTGGCGCGACCCGCTGGCGACGATTGATCCGGACCTGTTGGCAGAGGCAGAGGGTGAAGGCTGGCGCGATCTGCTGGCCGATGTGACCTTCCCCCGCGATATCGACGGCTGGCATGCCGCCGTGGTGCTGGAGGTGGGCAACACCCATGCCCGGATCGGTATCGAAGGCATCGAGGATGACGAGGATGGCCACTGGATTCCGCCGGAGGATGTGACCTGGGCCCGGCCCGTGGACGCCGATGGCAACCGGGGCGATACCGCGCGAAATGCCGGAGACCTGCTGGATGTGGGCGACGTCATCCATGTGCGCGCCATGACCAGCGACAGCGATGGAAGTTTCATCCGCTGGACCCTGCGACAGATCCCCGAGGTTCAGGGCGGATTCATGGCGATGGATGTGAACACCGGCCGGGTTCTGGCGATGCAGGGGGGCTTTTCCTACCAGTATTCCAGCTTCAACCGCGCCACGCAGGCGACGCGCCAGCCGGGGTCTGTCTTCAAGCCTTTCGTCTATGCGACCGCGCTTGATACCGGCTACAGCCCCAACACCATCGTCATCGACGCCCCGATCGAGGTCGATACGGGCGAGGGCATCTGGCGGCCCACCAATGCCTCGAACGAATTCTACGGCCCCGCGCCGCTGCGCACAGGGATCGAACGGTCGCGCAACCTGATGACCGTGCGTCTGGCGCAGGATATCGGGATGGAGACCGTCGCCCGCTATGCGGAACGCTTCGGCGTCTATGATGAATTGCAGCCCTATCTGGCCAACTCTCTCGGCTCGCAGGAAACCACGCTTTACCGGGTCGTTGCGGCCTATGCGATGTTCGCCAATGGCGGCGAGCGGGTGGAGCCGACGTTGGTTGACCGGGTGCAGGACCGGTTCGGCGCGACCGTCTATCGCCATGATCAGCGCATCTGTCAGGACTGTCTGCTGAGCGATCTGGAAAGCGGTCGCGCGCCCCGGATCGTGTCGAACCGAGAGAGAGTCATTGACGCGATCACCGCCTATCAGATCACCTCGATGATGCGCGGCGTGGTTCAGCGCGGTACGGCGGCGGGCAGTGTCGGCAATGCCGGGCTCGGCGTGCCGCTGGCTGGCAAGACCGGCACCACCAACGACGCGCGCGATGTGTGGTTCGTGGGCTTTTCCAACACCATCGTTGCGGGCTGCTATATCGGCTTCGACACGCCGCGCAGCCTTGGACGGGGGGCCTCGGGCGGCGGTATGTGCGGGCCGGTCTTTGCGCAATTCATGCGCGAGGCGATTGCCGAGTATGGCGGGGGCGAATTCGAAGTGCCGCCGGGGGGGCATTTCTACCCGATCGACCGTTATTCCGGCCAGCGTCTCGAATCCGGCGCGTCCGGCCCCGATGTGGTGATGGAGTATTTCCGCGACGGGGAAGAGCCGTTCTTCGGCATGCTGTCCATTGTCGATGGCGGCTTTGGCATGGGGTCTAACCTGCCGATGTTCGCACGCGGTCAGGAACCGGGCACCGGCGGCGGGGAAATCGTCGACGGCGATCCGTTGCCGCCTACGGACAGTACCGTTGAAACCTCGACCGGCGGAACCGCGCGTGTGCCGCTTGGCACGGGCTTCGGCGAACTGACCTCCGGCGGGCTTTACTGACCGCCACCGGCCCTTGCCCGCTTGCAGCGGCGCGGGGGCTGGTCTACATCCCTGTGACAACCCATTCCAGAGCCGAGCGAGCAGACCATGCGGGCCGAAACCCAAAGCCATATCGAGAAAATCCGCAAATCCCTGACCCTTCTGGGCCAGCGGATGGACCTTGAGACGGCCCCGCACCGGTTGGAGGAATTCAACGCCCGCGTCGAGGACCCGGACCTGTGGAACGACCCGGAAAAGGCGCAGAAGCTGATGCGCGATCGGCAATTGCTGGTCGACAAGATGGGCACGTACAAAGCCATCGAGACCGGGCTGAACGACAATGTCGAACTGATCGAGCTTGGCGAGATGGAGGACGATCAGGAGGTGATCGCCGAGGCCGAGGAAGCGCTTGCCGAGTTGGTCAAGACCGCCGCCGCGAAGGAGCTGGAGGCGCTGCTGGACGGTGAGGCTGACAGCAATGACACCTTCCTTGAAATCAACTCTGGCGCCGGTGGCACCGAAAGCTGTGACTGGGCGTCCATTCTGGCGCGGATGTATGTCCGGTGGGCCGAGAAAAAGGGCTATGATGTGGAGCTTCAGTCCGAAAGCGCGGGCGAAGAGGCAGGCATCAAATCCGCCACCTACAAGATTTCCGGCCACAACGCCTATGGCTGGCTGAAATCGGAATCGGGCGTGCATCGTCTGGTGCGGATCAGCCCCTATGACAGCGCCGCCCGTCGGCATACGTCCTTCAGCTCGGTCTGGGTTTACCCGGTCGTGGACGACAATATCGAGATCGAGGTGAACCCGTCGGACATCCGTATCGACACCTACCGGTCGTCGGGCGCGGGCGGTCAGCACGTGAACACGACGGATTCGGCGGTGCGGATCACCCACATCCCGACCGGGATCGTTGTGACCAGTTCCGAGAAATCGCAGCACCAGAACCGCGATATCGCCATGAAGGCGCTGAAATCGCGGCTCTACCAGCAGGAACTGGACCGCCGCAATGCCGCCATCAACGAGGCCCATGAGAACAAGGGCGATGCGGGTTGGGGCAACCAGATCCGGTCTTATGTTCTGCAGCCCTACCAGATGGTTAAGGACCTGCGCACGGGCTACGAGACCTCGGACACGCAAGGCGTTCTCGATGGCGATCTTGACGGGCTGATGGCCAGCGTTCTGGCGATGGACGTCTCTGGCAAGACCCGCGCCGAAGCGCAGTCCGAGGACTGAGCGGTAAAGACGAGATCCAACAGTACCGGTTGACGCAGCAGCCTTGTGATGGGCGGCCCCGGTAGCCTATTGTTTTATCTGGTGCTGTGTTCATTGGTTGAGTCATGTCCCGGTTTTTCCGCCGTCTCTTTCTGGTTTCATCTGTGTGTGTCGGGCTGATCCTTTTGGGGGTGACGCTGTTTTTGCCGCCCGCGGCAGCCTGGATGTGCCCGGCCTGCTATGGTTTTGAGCGGATCGCCCCAACTGTCTACCTGGAACGAGATGCGCCCGACGCGGAAACGGCGCGCATTCTGGACATGATCGATGCGGCTCAGGCCCGCGTTCAGACCGCTCTGGGGCCCTTGCAGGTCGACCCTGAAATCCTGATCTGTCACAGCCCCCAATGCGATACCCGTATGGACGGGCAGGGGGCCTGGGCGCGCGCCTTTGGGGCGGTGTTCATCCTCGTCGGTCCACCGGGGCGAAATGTCGAGATCCTCAGCCACGAGCTGGCCCATATCGCGATTCATCGCAGGATCGGCCCCTGGGCACAGATGCAGAATGCTTTGCCAGCCTGGTTTGACGAAGGTCTGGCGGTCATCCTCTCACGGGACATGCGCTATCTGACAGAGACCGAAGACGGAACGCTTGGATGCCTGATGTCTTCCGATGGTGACCTGCCGGTGCTTGCCCGCGACTGGCGGCGCCGGGCAGGAGAGGAGTTCGCCACCCTCTACCCGATGGCGGCCTGCGAGGTTCTGGACTGGCTGGAACGCCACGGGGGCATGGGCGCGGTCGGCCCTGCACTGGCTGCGGTGCGCGGCGGTGCGCCCTTTCCGGCAACGCAGTAGGGCCGGAGAGATCAGATTTCCCTTGGCACGGTCAAGCATCCTCCCTTAGCATTTCGGCGAGGGAGGATTTCGTGATGAGTGACACAAGTCAGGCATTGCCCGAAGCGTCGAAAGTGCCGGAGGTCCGGCAGATGGAGATGGGCGATATCGGCTACGCGCTGCGCGCCGGGTGGCAGGATTTCCGCCGCAAGCCGATGATGGGGCTGTTCTTTGCCCATATCTATGTGATCGGCGGCTGGCTGCTCTATATCCTCTTTTTCGTGACCGAGCAGATCTGGCTGTCTCTGCCGATCACCGTGGGCTTCCCCCTGATCGCGCCGTTCCTTGCCGTGGGGCTTTACGAGGTCTCGCACCGGCTGGAACAGGGCGACACCGATTTCCGCCGCAATGACATCTTCGGCGTGGTCTGGCGTCAGCGCCTTCGGCAATTGCCCCTGATGTCCTGGGTGATCATCGTCTATTTCCTGTTCTGGTCCTTCTTTGCCCATATGCTGTTCGCGCTGTTCATGGGGCCATCGGTTCTGATGAATGTCAGCTCCAGCTATGCCTATCTGCTTCAGCCCGAAGGTCTGTTGATGCTGCTGGTCGGCACCGCATTCGGGGCGGCGTTCGCCTTTGTCCTGTTTTGCCTGACCGCGATTTCGCTGCCGCTGCTGCTGGACAAGGAACTGGATTTCGTCACCGCGATGCTGACCTCGATCGCGGTCGTCAAACGCAATCCCGGGGTCATGATCGCCTGGGGCGTGACCATTTCGGTGCTGACCTTTGCGGCAATGATCCCGGCCCTTCTGGGCCTGTTCATCGCGCTGCCGGTTCTGGGCCATGCCAGCTGGCATATCTACCGTCGAGCGCTGGAGCACGGCTGAGGCGCAGATACGAAAACGGCCCCGAAAGATCGGGGCCGCCATGAACTGCCGTCAGCCGGAAAGGATCAGGCTTCTGCGGTACCGTTGCTGGCCGCGGGCTTGGGCGCTGCGGCTGCCGGGGCAGGGCGCTTGGCGCCGCCGCCATTGGACAGCGGATCTTCCTGACGCTGCACGGAGCCTTCGAAATGGGCGCCGCTTTCGATGGCGATGGTCTTGTGGATGATGTCACCCTCGACCTTCGCGGTCGCGGTCAGGCGCACTTTCAGGCCACGGACACGGCCCACGACGCGGCCCGTCACGACGATGTCATCGGCAACGATTTCGCCCTCGATGGTGGCGCCTTCGCCAACCGTCAGCAGATGCGCGCGGATGTCGCCATGCACGGTGCCTTCCACCTGGATGTCACCGGTGGTGCGCAGATTGCCGGTGATCGTCAGGTCAGAGCTGAGCAAGGATGCGGGCGGTTTGGGCTTGTTCGAGGTTAGGGGCATTGAGCTTTTGTCCGAGGATCCTGCCTTGGGGGCATCTGCCCCGGTTTCGGGTTTGCTATCAGCGGCGCCAGCCTGTTTGGGACCGGGTTCATTGATTTTTGACTTAGAAAACATCTCTACCTGCCGTGATGTAGTTCATGGGGTTTCGGGGCGTATCACCGGTGCGAACCTCATAGTGGAGATGGGGCCCCGTCGACCGTCCGGTGCTTCCCATATCACCTATGCGATCCCCGCGCGAGACCCTTTGGCCCTCGGTCACCCGGATCCGGTGCAAATGTGCATAGCGGGTCTCGAAGCCAAAGGCGTGCTGGATGACGATGATATTGCCGTAGCCGCTCTGTCGTCCGGCGAAGCTGACAACGCCGTCGCCGGTGGCGTGAATCGGGGTGCCGGTGGGGCCCGCCATATCGACACCGGAATGCAGGCGGCTGCCACCATTGAACGGGTCGCGGCGATATCCGAAGGGCGAGCTTAGCCGGTAGCTGGCAAAGACGGGCCGGGAAAAAGGCAGTCTTTCCGCGACCATACGGTGAAGGTTGAGGCTGTCGAGCTGCGCCAGAACCTCGTTGGCGCGCAGCGAGGCGGAATCCGGGTCTTCGCCGCGGGTCGACATGGTGATCGGCATCAGCGGGCCGCCCTGGCCATCGTAGCTGGCGCGCATCTGGTTCACCAGATCCTCGGTTGACAGACCCGCGGCCGAGAACATCCGGTCAAGCGGCGCCATCGACATTTCCACGGCGTCTTCAAGCTGCGCGAAAATCCGCTCGTTACGTTCATCGGCGAGGGCCTGGGTGAATTCCAACTCGTCGATTTCCGCTTCGGCATCTTCCGCGATCTCGACCGCGTCATCGCGCTGATCGGCGGCGCGGGCAAGCGCCATGGTCAGGTATTCCAGCGTCCGTTCCAGTTCCCGCTGCCTGCCGGCGGCCGTCTGAACCGAGCCGTTTTCGGCCTCGATCTCGGCCAGCAGGGCGGCGGTCTGTGCGCGGGCGTCGTCGCGTTCCGTCATGACCCGGCGCAAGGTGGTCTGGATCACTTCAACGGCGGTTTCCAGTTCGCGGCGGCGTTCCTCGGAGGCCAGCAGGCGCGACTGCATCGCAGACACTTCCCCCATGGCGACCGAGAACCGTTCCTGGCTGGCCTGCGCCTCCGACGCGCGCGCATCACGTTCCTCGGACATGGCATTCAGGCGCTGTTCATAGGCGACCTGCGCCCGTTCCGCCTGTTCGCGGACCCCGCCCGCGCTGATGGAGTCGATCAGGAAGATGGCCGTGACGATCACCGTCCAGCCAACGAAAAGCGAACTTCCCGTCAGCATGATCGCTTGCGTCGCAGGCCGCAGACGCACATAGCGCATGCCCTGGTCTGATTTCAGGAATAGCCGCTGTTCCGGCAAATACCGTTCCAGCGCACCGTTGAAACGGTCGGTCAGGCGTGTCTTCACGTCGCTGTGCCCCATTACCCTTGTCATTGCCCTGCGCGCCGTCCTGTCCCCACAACCCGCCGCACCGGTAAACTAGGGATTAGGGGAAAGCCCCGCGAGGCTCAAACCTTTTTCTGCCCGGCTGTGGATAAACGGGCCTATTCGCCGGTTTTTGGCAGGTTTTTGCCCATTCCCGCAGGGTCAGCCGACCGAACCGGTCTCAGACAATGGCCAGTAGAAATCGGGTGGCAACCCGGCCTCTGCCCGTTTTTCCTCGTTGAACGGGGGTTTTAGCGCCCCGTGGAAATAGGTGCGGACCAGCCGGTGAAACGCGTCCTTCGGGTCGATATCTTCACGTCCGCACAGAAAATGGAACCATTTGGAGCCATAGGCCACGTGATGCACTTCTTCCGCATAGATGACCTCCAGCGCCGCAACGGCCTGCCGGGCCGCGTCATCGCCCGCCTTGCGGAAGAGCTCGATCATGCCCGGTGTCACGTCCAACCCGCGTGCTTCCAGCACCATGGGCACCACGGCAAGCCGGCCCATGATATCCTCGGCGGTGTCCTCTGCCGCCCGCCACATGCCCGCATGGGCGGCAAGGTCGCCATACTGGCTTCCCATGGTTTCCAGACAGGCACTGACCAGCTGGAAATGCTTCGATTCCTCGTCCGCGGATTTGACCCAATCGTCATAGAACCCCATGGGCATCCGCACCCGGCCCCCAAAGCGGGCGATAATGTCCCAATGCAGGTCGACGGCATTCAGCTCGATATGCGCAACCGCATGCAGCAGCGCCTTGCGCCCCTCGGGGCTGCCGGGCCGTCGGCGGGGCACGTCGCGCGGGTCCAGAAGTTCTGGCTTCGCGGGCCGGGCAGGGCGCAGGGGCGGGCTGGCGGTGCCGATGGCGATCTCGGGGGCCTCACCGCGACGCGCGGCAAACCACCGGGCGGCGTAGCGGCGGCTGAGTGTCGTTTTCTCTGCGGCATCGGCGGTTTCCAGAACCGCCGTCGCCATCTCCGTCAGCGTCAGGGAGGTCACAGCGCCTTCACCGCCTCCAGCACTTCGGCGGCGTGACCGGCCACCTTGACCTTGGGCCAGACGCGGGCCACCACGCCCTCTGCATCAATCAGCACCGTCGCGCGCTGGATGCCCATGCTCTTCTTGCCATACATGTTCTTTTCGACCCAGGTGCCATAGGTCTCGCACAGATCCCCCTCGGCATCCGAGACCAGGATCACGCCCAGATCATGCTTGGCGATGAATTTCTCGTGCTTTGCGACCGTGTCCTTGGAAACCCCGATCACCGTGGCCCCTGCGGCGGTAAACTCCGGCAGCATGGCGGTGAAGTCATTGGCTTCCGTGGTGCAGCCGGGCGTATCGTCGCGCGGGTAGAAATACAGCACGACCGGGCCGCCTTTCAGCGAGGACAGGGTCACGTCGGTCCCGCCATCGCGGGGAAGGGTGAAATCCGGGGCGGTCTGGCCTGCGTCGATCATCGGTCTCTCCTTGTTCATCGGCGGGAATCTGCTATCGGCGATTTGCAAGCTAGGATAAATCCGGCGAAGATAAACCCTGAAACCGACCGAAATCCTCCGGCAGATCGAGCGCGCAGAACTCATGTCAGACACCGGCCCAGACCCAGAGCCGCGCCGCCGCAGGCGACGAGGCCCGCTGCGCTGGATCCTGCGTGGGCTGGCGCTGCTGGTCCTGCTTCTGGCGGCCGGTATCCTGTTTCTGGCCTTTCCGCCGAATGGACGCGCAGTGCCGTTGCCCGAATGGTCCCGCGTCAGGATCGAGGCGGCGCTGGATGCCTCCATGCCCGGCGGGCAGATCACCGTGGGCGAGATCGGCCTGTCGCTGTCACGCGGCACCTTGCAGCCGCGAATCCGCTTTACCGAAATGCAGCTCAGCGACGGGGATCGCCCGCGCGTTGTTTTCCCGGTGCTACAGGTGGAACTGGACCGCGCCGCTGCCCTGCGCGGCGAGATGCGTCCGCGGCAGGTCTCGGTCGGAGGGGCGGGCCTGCGCATCCGGCGCGATGCGGATGGCAGCTTCGATCTTGCCTTCACCGGGGCGGAAACCGGCGAGGCCCGCGACCTGGCCCAGACCCTTGCGGGCATCGACCGGATGTTCCAGCAGACGGTGTTTTCCCGGCTGGTCAGGGTGGTCGGCGAAGACATTACGCTGGTGATCGACGACATGCGCAGCGGCGACACCACGCGGATCACCGGCGCCACGCTTGCCCTTGTGCCCGAAGGCGAAGCGCTGGTCCTGTCGGTGGCCGGGCAGTTGGACGGCAGCGAGGGCGGCGCGATCGAGCTGACCTTCACCCGCCGCGCCGAACTGGGCGAGACCGAATTCACCGGCGCGTTCAGCAATCTGCAAAGCGCCGATATTGCCCGCGTCTCGGACGCGCTGACCTGGCTGACCCTGGTCGAGGCCCCGATGTCCGGGCGGCTGTCCACGGTTCTGTTCGATGACGCCTCGGTCGGCACGCTGTCGGGAACGCTAGCGGTCGGTGCGGGCCACGTGTCCCCCGGCGGGGCTGTCGATCCCTTGCCCCTGAACGGCCTGAACCTGTCCTTCGACTACAATGCCGGCGACGCCCGCATGTGGATCGAGGACTTCACCCTCGACGCCCCGGCACTATCGGCCCGGATCACCGGCCATGCCACGCTGCTGGACGGGCCGGTCTATGTGTCTCAGTTGCAGCTCAGCCAGATCACCGCCGATCCGCCGGGCCTGTTCGAGGCCCCCGTCAGCTTCGCGGGTGGTGCTCTGGATATGCGGTTGCAGCTGTTTCCCTTCGTTGCCATGGATTTCGGACAGGCGGTGCTCTTTGACGAGGGGTTGCACCTGACCGCGCGAGGCCGCGTCGCGGCACAGGAGACGGGGTTGGCGGTTCGGCTGGATGCCGAGATCCCCCAGCTTGACGCGCAGCGGGTGGTGCCGCTCTGGCCGGTGGCGCAAATTCCCAATACCCGCGACTGGCTGACCGAGAATGTCATTTCCGGCAGTCTGGGAAATATCCACGCCGCGCTGCGCATTGCGCCGCAAACCGACCCGCAATTCGGCCTGACCTTCGATTTCGAAGGGGCCGAGGTCCGCGCCATACGCGACATGGCCCCGATCCAGCAGGGACGCGGCTATATGGATATTTCGCGCAACGTCCTTTCCCTTGCGCTGCACGAGGGCCATGTCACCGCACCCAATGGCGGGCGGCTGGATCTCGCGGGCAGCCTGATGCGCATCGACGACACCCGCGTTGCCTATTCTCCGGCCAGTTTCGATCTGCAGATCGGCGGGCCGATTTCTTCGGTCCTGACACTGATCGGGGCCGATCCGTTCAACCTGCTCGACCAGTTTCCCTATGATCCGGGCATGGTCGCCAGCGGGCGGGCCAATCTGGACGTATCACTGGCGATGGAGATGCGGCCCCGGATCATGCCGCAGGATGTGACCTTCCGGATCGGAGGCACCCTGCGCAATGTCCGCTCCGACCAGTTGGTGCCCGGACAGGACTTGCGGGCCGCCGCGCTGAACATCACCGCCGACAATGACACCCTGGCCATCGGCGGACCTGCCCGGCTGGACGGGCTGCGCGCCAATGCCACCTGGCGTCGGGCGCTTGGACCAGACAGCACCCCGGCCAGCTCCGTGCGCGGCACCGCGACCCTGACGCCCGACGCCCTTGCGCAGTTCGGGGTGATCCTGCCGGACGGCATGCTGCGCGGGCAGGGCGAGGCGCGGTTCGACCTCGCGCTTGACCGGGGGGAACCGCCGCGCCTGTCCGTCAGCTCCGATCTGGCCGGGCTTGCGATGAGCGTGCCGTCGCTCGGCTGGTCCCTTCCCGCAGCCAGCACCGGCCGGTTGGAGGCCGATCTGATTCTGGGCGACGCGCCGGATGTTCCGAGACTGGAGATTGCCGGCAACGGGTTGACGCTGGCGGGGGCCGTGCAGATCAGCGACGAGCAGCAATTCGAGCGGCTGGAAATCACCCGCCTGTCGCTGTCCGACTGGCTCGACATCACCGGCGCGCTGGTCTCCCGGGGCGCGGGGCGCACACCTCAGATCAACGTCACGGGCGGCACGGTGGACCTGCGCGGCCTGCCCTCGGGTGGCGCGGGAACCGGCCAGGCCCTGCCGCTCAATATCCTGCTCGACCGGCTGGAGATCACCGACAGCATCTTCCTGACCAATCTGCGCACGGAGCTGTCAGGCACCTCGGTCAGCGGCGATTTTCGCGGGTTGATGGGGGGCGCGGTGCCGGTCAGCGGCACGGTGCTGAGCGAGGCAAACGGCACCGCCCTGCGCCTGCGCTCCGACGATGGCGGCGCGGTGCTGCGCGCGGCGGGCATCTATCAGAACGCCTATGGCGGCGCGATGGACCTGATCCTGCGCCCCCGTCCGGGAGAGGGCAACTATTCCGGCCTTCTGACCATCGACAACCCCCGCTTGCGCAATGCGCCCGCCTTTGCCGAACTGCTTTCGGCCATTTCCGTCGTGGGACTTCTGGAACAGATGGTCACCGGCGAAGGCATCGGCCTGGGCGAGGTGCGCGCGGCCTTTACCCTGTCGCCGGACGCGCTTGTCATCCAGGAGGGTACGGCGCTCGGGCCGTCGATGGGGCTGTCGCTGGACGGCACCTATGACCTGCGCGCGCGCTACTATGATTTCGAGGGCGTCGTGTCGCCTTTATATATGGTCAACGGGCTCGTGGGCGGGTTATTCAGCCCGCGCCGTGAAGGGTTGTTCGGCTTCACCTACCGCCTGACGGGCACGCCCGAGGACAGCAGCGTGTCGGTCAACCCGCTTTCGGTGCTCACCCCCGGCATCTTCCGGGAAATCTTTCGCCGCCCGCCACCGGAGCCCGCTGAATGACCCTCGACGATTTCGATTTCAACCTGCCCGAGGGGCTGATCGCGACCCGCCCCGCCAAGCCCCGATCCTCGGCGCGGCTGCTGCATGTCGCGGGCAATCTTATGCAAGATTTGCGCGTCTCGGACCTGCCAGACCTGCTGAGCGAGGGGGACCGGCTGATCCTGAACGACACCAAGGTGATCCCGGCGCGCCTGTTCGGGCAGCGCTGGCGCGACAGCCAGCAGGGGCGTGTTTCGGCGAAGATCGAGGTCACGCTTCTGGAACCGCAGGCCGATGGCAGCTGGTCGGCGCTGGCCAAACCCCTGCGCAAGCTGGCGCTTGGAGAAACGGTGAATTTCAGCGATGACCTGTCAGCCGAGGTGGTGGGGCTTGAGGACGGGCTGCGGCTGCGGTTCAACCTGTCGGGCGCCGATTTCGACGCGGCGCTGAACGAGGCAGGCGCAATGCCCTTGCCGCCCTATATCGCCGCCAAACGCCCCGCCGATGCGCGGGACAAAGAGGATTACCAGACGATCTGGGCCCGCAATCAGGGCGCCGTCGCGGCCCCCACGGCCTCGCTTCATTTCGACGAGGCGCTGATCGAGGCGCTGAAGGCCAAGGGCATTCAATTCACCTTCGTCACCTTGCATGTGGGCGCGGGCACCTTTCTGCCGGTCACGGTCGAGGATGTCACCACCCACAGGATGCACGCCGAATGGGGCGAAGTGACCGCGCAGGCTGCCGCCGAGATCAACGCCACCCGCGCCGCTGGCGGGCGCATCATCCCCGTTGGCACCACGGCGCTGCGCCTGATTGAAACCGCCGCCACCGAGGATGGCACCATGCAGCCCTGGCAGGGCGACACCGATATCTTCATCTACCCCGGCTACCGTTGGAAAATCACCGACGGGCTGATGACCAATTTCCACCTGCCGAAGTCCACGTTGCTGATGCTGGTCTCGGCGCTGATGGGCTTCGATCTTGTAAAAGAAGTCTACGCCCATGCCGTTGCTGAAAAGTACCGATTCTTCTCTTATGGCGATGCATCCCTACTTTTCCCGGAAAATGCCGCAAAAGGTTGATAGCGTGACCTGATAACGTCGCTTTTTGGCGGTGTTGGCGCATCCAGCACTGTCATACACGACAGAACGACGAGCGGTGGAGCAGCGCCATGAAACAGGTCATCGCAAGCGCGTGGGCCATTCTTCTCGGGTTGATGCTCTTGCAGGTTGGCAATTCCCTGCAGGGCTCTCTGATGGGTGTGCGCGGCGGCATCGAAGGCTTCACCACCTACCAGCTGTCGCTGATTGCCTCTGCCTATTTCGTCGGGTTCCTGGGCGGATCGCGCCTTGCACCTCATATGATCCGGCGGGTGGGCCATGTGCGGGTCTTCGCGGCGCTCGGGTCGTTCATTTCGGCGGTGCTGATCCTCTACCCGGTTCTGACCGACGCCTATGCCTGGATGGTGCTGCGGGTGATCATCGGGTTCTCGCTGTCGGGCGTCTACGTGACCGCCGAAAGCTGGCTCAACAACTCCGCCACTAATGAAACGCGCGGGCAGGCGCTGTCGGCCTATATGCTGGTGCAGATGGTCGGGCTGGTGCTGGGGCAGGGGCTTTTGAACTTCGGCGACCCCTCGGGTTTCGTGCTGTTCATCATCCCCTCGGTTCTGGTGTCACTGTCCTTCGCGCCGATCCTGCTGGCGGTGGCGCCCACACCGGCCTTTGAAACCACCCGCCCGATGAGTCTTGGGCAGCTCTACCGCAATTCGCCGCTCGGCTTTGTCGGGATGATCCTGATGGGCTTCGTCTTCTCGGCGCAGTTCGGCATGTCGGCCGTCTACGCGACCCAGGCGGGGATGAGCGTGCGCGAGATTTCGATGATGGTCTCTGCCTTCTTCGTGGGCGGTATCGTCTTTCAGTACCCGATCGGCTGGCTGTCGGACAAGATGGACCGCCGGATCCTGATCTTCTTCGTGGCATTGGCCGGGGCCTGTTCCGCGCTGATCGGGTTCCTGTTCGAAGCCACATTCGAGGCGGTATTGCTGTCGGCGCTGCTGACCGGCGGGCTGGCGCAGCCGATGTATGCGCTGCTGATCGCCTACACCAACGATTATCTGGAGATCCAGGACATGGCCGCCGCATCCGGCGGGCTGATCTTCATCAACGGGCTTGGCGCCATCGCCGGCCCGCCCGCCGTGGGTTGGCTGATGGGGATGACCGGGCCAAGGGGGTTCTGGTTGTTCCTTGCGATCACCCTTGCCATCATGGCCGTCTATAGCGGCTGGCGGATGACACGGCGCCAGTCGGCCTATGCGGCCGAGGCCGAAGATTACGACGCGGTGCCCTACACGCCGATCATGCCGACCGCATCCATGGTCGCCGTGGAAACCGCGCAGGAACTTTATGCCGAAGCCTCGGAAGAAATGGCCGAGGATGGCGACACAAGGGAGGAGAGGCCCACGGGCATCTAGGCCCGGGGTTTGAGGCAGAAGGAAGGAGAGCACTGCCATGACAGACCGATTTGAGGATGTCCTGACATTCTGGCTGGAAGAGGCCGGACCGGACAAATGGTACATGAGCGACGAGGCGTTCGACGCCGAGATCCGCGACAGGTTCCTGCCGCTCTGGGAAGAAGCCGCAGCAGGCAAGCTGAGCCACTGGACAAGCCACCCGCGCAAGGCGCTGGCGCTGATCATCGTGCTGGACCAGTTCCCGCGCAACATGTTCCGGGGCCAGGCCAAGGCGTTTTCGACCGACAGCAAGGCCAAGGCGGCGGCGTGCTATGCGCTCAAGCAACGGTGGGACGAACGGTTCGACCAGAACACGCGGCAATTCTTCTACCTGCCCTTCATGCATTCCGAGGCCCTGACCGATCAGGATCATTCCGTGCGCCTGTCCTGTCAGAAGATGCCGGATCAGCGGGAAGACAAGCTGCCCCATGCCATTGCGCATCGTGAGATCATCCGCCGCTTTGGCCGCTTCCCCTATCGCAACGAGGCGCTCGGGCGGACAAGCTCGGATGCGGAAAAGGATTTCCTTGAAAACGGCGGATATGGCAAAGTGGTGGAAGAGGCCCGTGCCGCCGCGCTTTGTAAGTAGTTTAATCATTAAACATACAGCTCGCCCGGCGCGGTAGATCTGCGTTGTGCGCAAAGCTGCCCTGCGCTGTTGGGCTTGTTTTGCGCGCATCAATGGTTTAACGTTAAACAAATTTCGACCGGAGGAGTGGATACAGTGGCGGCTCAGTCTTTTGATACAGTTGTAATCGGGGCAGGCCCCGGCGGCTATGTGGCGGCGATCCGCGCCGCACAGCTTGGCCAGAAGGTCTGCATCGTCGAACGAGAGCATATGGGCGGCATCTGCCTGAACTGGGGCTGCATTCCCACCAAGGCGCTGCTGCGGTCCTCCGAGGTGTTCCACCTGATGGAACGGGCCAAGGAATTCGGACTGAAAGCCGACAATATCGGCTATGACCTCGACGCCGTGGTGAAACGCTCTCGCGGGGTGGCCAAGCAGCTTTCCTCCGGCATCGGCCACCTGATGAAGAAGAACAAGGTGACCGTCATCATGGGGTCCGCCACCATCCCCGCAAAAGGCAAGGTGAAGGTGGAAACCGACAAGGGCACCGAAGAGCTCACCGCCAAGAACATCGTTCTGGCCACCGGCGCGCGCGCCCGCGAATTGCCGGGGCTGGAGGCTGACGGCAATCGCGTCTGGACCTACAAGGCCGCGCTGCAACCGCCGCATATGCCCAAGAAACTGCTGGTCATCGGATCGGGCGCCATCGGCATCGAATTCGCCAGCTTCTACAACACGCTCGGCGCCGACACGACCGTGGTCGAGGTCATGGACCGGGTGTTGCCGGTAGAAGACGAGGAAATCTCGAAATTCGCCAAGAAAGCCTTTGAAAAGCAGGGGATGAAGATCCTGCAAAAGGCGATGGTCAAGCAGCTCGACCGCGCCGCCGACAAGGTCACCGCCCATATCGAGATCGGCGGCAAGGTCGAAAAGCACGACTTCGACACGGTGATCTCCGCCGTTGGCATCGTCGGCAATGTGGAAGGTCTGGGGCTGGAGGCGCTCGGCGTCAAGATCGACCGCACCCATGTGGTGACCGACGAATACTGCCGCACCGGTGTGGATGGTCTCTATGCCATCGGCGACATCGCCGGTGCCCCCTGGCTTGCCCACAAGGCCAGCCATGAAGGCGTCATGGTGGCAGAGCTGATCGCGGGCGGTAAGCCGCACCCGATCAAGCCCAATTCCATCGCCGGTTGCACCTATTGCCACCCGCAAGTGGCCAGCGTCGGCCTGTCAGAGGCCAAGGCGAAAGAGGCCGGTTACAAGGTCAAGGTCGGCCGCTTCCCCTTCATCGGCAACGGCAAGGCAATCGCACTTGGCGAACCCGAGGGGCTGATCAAGACCGTCTTCGACGAAAAGACCGGCGAGCTTCTGGGCGCGCATATGATCGGCGCGGAAGTGACGGAACTGATCCAGGGCTATGTCATCGGCCAGAAGCTGGAAACCACCGAGGAAGACCTGTTCGAGACCGTCTTCCCGCATCCCACCCTCAGCGAGATGATGCACGAGGCCAGCCTCGACGCCTATGGGCGCGTGATCCATATGTGATTGCCGAAGGTGTGCAATGTGAACATGCCGGGGCAGGATTTGTCCCGGCCCGTTTCGTATTTGTGCCTCATTCCTATGTTCCTTTGCCCCTTACAGCAGAGGACCAGATTACATGTCACAGCAAACCGACTATATCGCCGAAGCCCATGCCCGCGCGCAGCTGGAACGCGAAGCGCTTGACCGGCAGATCGAGAATGACCGGAACAGGGTTCGGGTGTCCAATGGCGGGTTTATCAGCAATTCCTCTGCCGTATGGGACGCGTTTTGCGAGGCCGCTGCACATGCGTTAGGCGAGCTTTATGGCCGGTTGGTCGTCGGATTCGGTGCGGTCGCAGCCGTCGCCACTCTCTTCAGCCTCAACATGGGTGGGGCGGCTTTGCTGTTGCTGGCGATTCTCGTGATCGCTTTCCTGTTGATGCACGGAGCGGCCTGAAGCGGGCCAAGCCGGGCCTATCATGGCCCGGCCATGACCTATGATCAGGGTGCCATCACCGTGAAGGGAACCGAGGCCAACACCCGCCGATCCTGGTTCATCACGTAGCGGATTTCATACTCGCCGGGTTCCTCGGGCAGGTCCAACCGCAGCGGGTTGCCGTTTCTTGTGTAGCTGTATTCCTCGTGCCCATCCTCGCCGGCGCGCGCAATGGCAATGAAGTCGTTGCGATAATCCGGCCCGTTATGGCTGACCATGATGGACCCGCCCGCAAGGCCGCTGCTTGCGGTGTCCAGCACCACCTCGATATCGCTTACCGTGATCGGCACCCGCGCCTGAATGCTGCGATCCTGGTTCACATAGTAGCGGATCTCGTAGCTGCCCGGTTCCGAAGGCATTTGCAGCCGCGCCGGGCTGCCATCGCGGGTATAGACATAGGTTTCATAGCCGTCATCAGAAGGCACAGCCGCGGCAATGAAGTCATTGCGGTAATCCGGCCCGTCCCAGGTGACCAGGATGGTTTCGCCAATACGCGCGGTTTCAGGGGCGGTCACGGTGACGGACAGGGCCGTTACCTCGATCTCGCGCCGGGCAATCACGGTCCGATCCTGATTGACGAAATAGCGGATCTCGTAGCGTCCCGGCGTGACCGGCATTTCCAGCCGGGCCGGGCTGCCGTCGCGCGTATACGCATAGTTCTGATACCCGTCCGGATCGTCCAGCGCGCCGATCCCGATGAAATCGTTGCGATAATCCGGTCCCGTCCAGGTGACATTGATCGTATCGCCCGCCGCTGCGTTTTCGGGGGCTTCGATGCTGGCCGAAACCGCGGTGACGGTGATCGGATGACGCCCGATCACGGTCCGATCCTGGTTGACGAAATAGCGGATCTCGTAGTCGCCGGGCTCGGTCGGCATCAGCAGCCGGGCCGGGCTTCCGTCACGGGTATAGGCGTAGTTCGTGTAGCGGTCGGGTTCCGCCATCGCGCCAACGGCGATGAAGTCGTTGCGGTAATCCGGGCCTTCCCAGGTCACCAGCACGGTTGACCCCGCTTCGGCGCTGTCAGGCGCCTCCAGACGGGCACCCACATCGGTCACGGTGATCGGGTGGCGCGCAATGACCGTCCGGTCCTGATTGACGAAATACCGGATCTCGTAGTCGCCCGGCTCCGTCGGCATGACCAGCGCAGCAGGGCTTCCGTCGCGGGTATAGGCGTAGTTCGAATAGCGGTCGGGTTCGTCCATCGCGCCCACGCCGATGAAGTCGTTGCGGTAGTCCGGCCCGGTCCAGTGAACCTGCACCGTGGACCCGGCCTCAGCGGTCGAGGGGGCCTCCAGCGTTGCAATCACATCCGTCACGGTGATGGCGTGCCGGGCAATGACCGTGCGGTCCTGATTGACGAAATAGCGGATCTCGTAGTCACCCGGTTCCGTTGGCATCACCAGAGCGGCGGGGCTACCGTCACGGGTATAGGCGTAGTTCGTGTAGCGGTCGGGTTCCGCCATCGCGCCCACGCCGATGAAGTCGCTCTGATAATCCGGCCCGGTCCAGATCACTTGAACGGTCGACCCTGCAACGGCCGTTTCCGGGGCCTCCAGCGTCGCCGACACGGCGGTCACCGTAATCGCATGGCGGGCAATGACCCGGCGGTTCTGGTTCAGGAAATAGCGGATCTCGTACTCACCGGGTTCCGTCGGCATCACCAGTGAAGCGGGGCTGCCATCGCGGGTATAGGCGTAGTTCGTGTAGCGATCCGGTTCCGCCATCGCGCCCACGGCGATGAAGTCGCTCTGATAGTCCGGCCCGGTCCAGAAGACCTGCACGGTCGATCCCGCAACAGCCGTGGCCGGGGCTTCGATCGTGGCGACGATATCGGTGACCTCGATCTGCCGCGTCCCGATCACCTCTTCATCCACCTGCATCAGATAGCGCAGCTCATAGATGCCCGGCTCGCTCGGGGCCTGCAGGCTGACGGGGTTGCCCTCGCGCACGAAGGTGCGGCCAAGGGTGCCGGTTTCCCCCGGCTCTGCAATCACGATCTGGTCAGGCTCATATCCCGGCCCGGTCCAGCCGACGGCAAAGGTGCTGCCGATCTCGACAGTGTCCGGGGCCTCCAGCGTGGCGGTTGCGGGGGTGACATCCAGAATCCTCGTGGCCAGCACCCGCTGCGTGACCCCGTCGATATAACGAAGCTCATACTGCCCGGCCTGAGAGGGCACGCGCAGGGGCAGGGGATTGCCCTCGCGCACGAAGGCGCGGGTGGCGTTTGTCTCGTTCGAGGGCACCACGGCGGCGATCACGTCATTTTCGCCGCCCGGTCCGTCCCAGGTCACCTCAATGGTCGAGCCTGCCACGGCGCTCAGCGGTGCCTCCAAAGTGGCGGGCAGGGGAAGGGCGCGGATGCTGCGTTCGGCCAGCACCCGGTTCATCGCCGGATGCACATATTGCAGCAGGTAGTCGCCCGGTTGATCGGGCAGCGTCACCATCAGCGGATTGCCGTCGCGCGGGAAGACCTGCACGAAGCTTTGCGACCTGTCGGCGGTGGCCAGCAGAATATAGTCCTCCGCCGCGCCGGGACCGGTCCAGCCCACGGGAACGGATGTGCCGATCACAGCCTCCTCCGGCGCGGTCAGGCTGGCCTCTGGCACCAGTTCGGGCAGTTCGAAGATGAACTCCTGCGGGCCGGGCAGGGCGACCGTGATCGGGCCGCCATGCTGCGTGCCGGTGGCCACGCGGGTCAGCCAGACCTGGTAGTTGCCGGGCGGCAGAATCGTTTCGATCATCGGTTGTTGGGACCGGTCATAGACCACCGCCCCGTTCTCGTCGAAAATCTCCCAGATCAGGGGCGAAGTGGGTGCGGTCTGCCCCGGCATCACAACGGCGCGCAGGGTCGTCCAGACCATCGGCGGCGGGGTCGGGGCCACGGCCACCTGGCTCAGCGCGTCGGCCAGTTCCTCGGCATTCGATGCGGTCAGGAACTGCCCGCCGGTGTTTTCGGCCAGACATTGCAGCTCGGCAATGCCCTCGGGTTCGTCCACGTCGAAGCCGATCACATGGGCGGTGAAATCAATGCCCGCCTCTTCCAGCGCACGCCCGACGGCGCAAGGGTCCGCATCGCAGGTTTCGCGCCCGTCGGAAACAAGGATCACCGTCGCCGCGTTTTCAGTATAGCGCAGTTCCTCGGCGGCCTGAATGACGGCGTCCGACAGGGGTGTGCGCCCCCTCGGGTTCACGGAATTGACGATCCGCGCAATCTCGTCACGGTTGTTCAGCCCCGGTGGCACCATGGTTTCAATGTCGGTGCAATCGCCGCGCCGGTTATGGCCGTACATGGTCAGCCCCAGTTCCATATTGTCCGGGATCTGTGTCAGGAGGTCGGAAATCACCTCTCGCGCGATGACGATCTTGTTCACCCCGTCGATCTGCCCCCACATGGAATTGGAGGCATCAAGGACAAGGATCGTGGCCGGATTGTTGTTGCTCTGCGCGGACACAGGTAGAACGGAGAGGAACGACAGCAGCAGGGCAGTAAGAAGCGTGCGCATGGGGCATCCCGAAACATGAAGGTAAAACAATACGCTCATGCTACGCGAAAAATGCGTCTCTCGCCAAGTGGTCAGTTGCGGGGCCTATCGCCCGACAGCGCCGCCCGCCATCTGCCAATGGGCCAGCCCGCCGAGATTGTAGACCTCTTCCAGACCCATCTGCCGCAGCATCCGAACCGCCATCTGCGACCGGCTGCCAGAGGCACAATAGAGCACCACGGGCTTGCCCGCCCGAAACTCCGGCAATTGCTCAGGCGAGGCCGGATCGGCCTTCATGCGCAGGGCGGCAAGCGGCACATGCAGCGCGCCCTTGGCTTTCCCGGTCGCTTTGACTTCTGCGGGTTCCCGAATATCGACGATGGTGATGCGACCTGCGTTCGAGTCGCTGACCGCCTTCTGCGGGTCATAGGCGAGGCTGGGTCCGTTTGATTGGAAGAAGCCGAACATGACAAATCCTTAATGGCTTAAATATTGCCAACGTCAACTAAGCTGTTTCTCCAAACTTATCAAGGGTCATCGTCGCAATCGCACTACAGATCGGCGAAATCACGCAGATGTGACGAAAACTTGTGCGGAGGGCTTCGTCCTGTGCTCTTGGAACATCAGCCTGCGAATAAAGTTCACATAATGTTCTTTCTTTTTGGTTGGAGACTCGGGCGCTCTCAACTATCTCTTAACCGACACATCCCCCGGGGGCAGGCATGGCCGAGCTGAAGAAGATCGAAGTGCGCGGCGCGCGCGAACACAACCTCAAGAATATCGACGTGGACATCCCCCGAGACGAGCTTGTGGTGATCACCGGCCTGTCCGGGTCCGGCAAATCCTCGCTGGCCTTCGACACGATCTATGCCGAGGGCCAGCGCCGTTATGTCGAATCTCTCTCGGCCTATGCCCGCCAGTTCCTCGACATGATGGAAAAACCGGATGTTGATCACATTTCCGGCCTGTCCCCCGCGATTTCCATCGAGCAGAAGACCACGTCGAAAAACCCCCGCTCCACCGTCGGCACGGTGACGGAAATCTACGACTATCTCCGCCTGCTCTTCGCCCGCGTCGGAACCCCCTTCAGCCCCGCCACCGGCCTTCCGATCGAGGCGCAGCAGGTGCAGGACATGGTCGACCGGGTCATGGCGATGGAGGAGGGCACGCGCGGCTACCTGCTGGCCCCCATCGTGCGCGACCGCAAAGGCGAATACCGCAAGGAAATGCTGGAGCTTCGCAAGCAGGGCTTCCAGCGCGTAAAGGTGGATGGCGAATTCTACGAACTGGATGAACCTCCCACGCTCGACAAGAAATTCCGCCATGACATCGACGTGGTCGTGGACCGGATCGTGGTCCGCGAAGGGCTTGAAACGCGGCTGGCAGATAGCTTGCGCACCGCGCTCGACCTCGCCGACGGCATCGCGATCCTCGAAACCGCGCCCCGCGAAGGCGAGCCCGAGCGCTTCACCTTCTCCGAGAAATTTGCCTGCCCGGTCAGTGGCTTCACCATCCCCGAGATCGAGCCGCGCCTGTTCAGTTTCAACGCCCCCTTCGGCGCCTGCCCCTCCTGCGACGGGCTCGGGGTCGAACTGTTCTTCGACGAACGCCTCGTCGTTCCAGACCAGACCCTGACGCTGGAAGACGGCGCGCTGGCCCCGTGGCGCAAGGGCAAATCCCCCTATTTCCTGCAAACGATCGAGGCCATCGCCAACCACTACGGCTTCGACCCCGCGACCCCGTGGAAGAAACTGCCCGCCAATGTGCAGCAGGTCTTCCTGCGCGGCTCGGGCGAGGAAGAAATCCCCTTCCGCTACGACGATGGCGGCCGCGTCTACCAGGTCACGCGCACCTTCGAAGGCGTCATCCCCAACATGGAACGCCGCTACCGCGAGACCGACTCTGCCTGGATCCGTGAGGAATTCGAGCGCTACCAGAACAACCGCCCCTGCGGCGCCTGCGGCGGCTACCGCCTGCGGGAAGAGGCGCTGGCGGTCAAGATCGCCGGCCTTCACGTCGGACAGGTCGTTCAGATGTCCATCAAGGAAGCCGCCCAATGGTGCGCCACGGTCCCCGACAACCTGACCAACCAGAAGAACGAGATCGCCCGCGCGATCCTGAAGGAAATCCGCGAACGGCTCGGCTTCCTCAACAATGTGGGCCTCGAATACCTGACCCTCAGCCGCAACGCGGGCACGCTCTCCGGCGGCGAAAGCCAACGCATCCGCCTTGCCTCCCAGATCGGCTCCGGCCTGACGGGCGTGCTTTACGTGCTCGACGAACCCTCCATCGGGCTGCATCAGCGCGACAATGACCGCCTGCTGACCACGCTCAAGAACCTGCGCGATCAGGGCAACACGGTGATCGTCGTGGAACATGACGAGGAAGCGATCCGAGAGGCCGATTACGTCTTCGACATCGGCCCCGGCGCGGGCGTCCATGGGGGCAGGGTGGTGTCGAAAGGCACCCCGGCCGAGATCGCCGCCGATCCCGCCTCGCTGACCGGCCAGTACCTCTCCGGCGCCCGCGAAATCGCCGTTCCCGCCACGCGGCGCAACGGCAACGGCAAGTCGGTCCGCGTCGTAAAGGCCAGCGGCAACAACCTGCAAAACGTCACCGTCGATTTCCCACTTGGCAAATTCGTCTGCGTGACCGGCGTATCCGGCGGCGGCAAGTCCACGCTCACCATCGAAACCCTGTTCAAGACCGCCTCGATGAAGCTCAATGGCGCCCGCCAGACCCCTGCGCCCTGCGAAACCGTCAAGGGTCTCGAACATCTCGACAAGGTCATCGACATCGACCAACGCCCCATCGGACGCACCCCGCGAAGCAATCCCGCCACCTATACCGGGGCCTTCACGCCCATTCGCGACTGGTTCGCAGGTCTGCCGGAAGCACAGGCGCGCGGCTACAAACCGGGCCGCTTCAGCTTCAACGTCAAGGGCGGGCGCTGCGAGGCCTGCCAGGGCGATGGCGTCATCAAGATCGAGATGCATTTCCTGCCCGATGTCTACGTCACCTGCGAAACCTGCAAGGGCGCGCGCTACAACCGTGAAACGCTGGAGATCAAGTGGAAGGGCAAGTCGATTGCCGATGTGCTCGACATGACGGTCGAGGACGCGCGAGAGACCTTCAAGGCCGTCCCCGCGATCCGCGACCGGATGCAAGCGCTCTCCCGCGTCGGGCTCGACTATATCAAGGTCGGCCAGCAGGCGACGACCCTCTCGGGCGGTGAGGCGCAGCGCGTGAAGCTGTCGAAGGAACTCAGCAAGCGTTCCACTGGCCGGACGCTCTACATCCTGGATGAGCCCACGACCGGTTTGCATTTCGAAGACGTCAAGAAACTCCTCGAAGTGCTCCATGAACTCGTGGACCAGGGCAACACGGTGGTGGTGATCGAACACAATCTCGACGTGGTGAAAACCGCCGACTGGATCATCGACATCGGCCCCGAAGGCGGCGATGGCGGCGGCACGGTGGTCGCCGAAGGCACCCCAGAACAGGTGGCCGAGGTTGCCGCCAGCCACACGGGCCGCTACCTCAAACCGATGCTTCAGGGCCGAACCCTCGCGGCGGAATAGCCCTTCTTCTTTGCCCAAATACTCCCGCCGGAGGCATCCCGCCCGCACCACGGGCCGTGCCACCTGATTTGACACGCCAATCCTCTCCACAATCCCGTGGCAACGCGGCCCGAGGAGGGCCCCGCAGGGGCTTGACGAGGGCCGCTCCCGGATCGACGCCGGCAGGCGGCGAAACCGCGTTTTGTCTGCACGGGGGGTGTACAGGGGGTGTACGGGGGGTGTACGCACGGCACCCCCCGATTTTCGCCGGAAATATCGCGCGGCGAAATCGCTCTCAGCGGGTCACCATCAGCCGCTCCAACCCGTGGAAATGATAGATATCCGCATAGCGCGGCACCCCCGCCAGCCGCAGTCCCGGACAGCGCTCAAAGAGGATCGGCAGCGCAATCTGCAACTCCATCCGCGCCAGCGGCGCACCGACGCAGAAATGCAGCCCGGCGCCAAAGGCCAGATGCGTGGCCGCGGCGCGTGAGGGATCGAAAATCTCGGGCGTGTCATTCACATGCTCATCATGTCCGACCGATCCAAGCAGCAGCCCGATCTCATCGCCGCGCTGAAAGACATGGCCACAAAACTCAATCTCTTCATAGGCATAGCGGGTGAACATATGCAGCGGCGGATCATAGCGCATGATCTCCTCGACCAGCGCCTCGGCATTGTCCTCCGGCACCACGCCGTTTTCCAGCATCGCCATCACACCATTGCCAAGCGTATGCACCGTCGCCTCATGACCTGCATTCAGCAGCAGGATGCAGGTAGTGATCAGCTCGTCCGTGGTCAGTCGCTCCCCGTCTTCTTCAGCCGCGATCAGGCTGGTGATCAGGTCATCGCGCGGGTCCTTGCGCCGCTGATCCACATAGCCGCGCATGAAATCCACGAAACCTTCCGTCGCGGCTACGGCGGCGTCCTCATCCTCGCGGCTGCGGCCCGCCATGTACATCTTCACCATGTCATTGGACCAGCTCAATAATTTCTCCCCCATCTCCTCGGGAACACCCAGAAGCCGGGCGATCACGGTGACGGGCAGCGGGCGGGCGAAGGCGTCGAGCAGGTCGAATTCTCCCTCTGGAAAGGCGTCGATCAACTCGTGGCAGAGGCTCTCGATCCCGTCCCTCAGCCCGGCGATCCGGCGCGAGGTGAAGGCGCGCAGAACCAGCGACCTCAGGCGCGAATGGCGGGGCGGCTCCAGTTCCAGCATGGAATGCGCCTCGACCGCGTAGAAGGGTTTCAGATGATCGGGGATGGGCCTGCGAAACTCCTCTGGCTGCTCACGTCCGAACCGACGGTCCCGCAGCACCGCGTTCACGGCCTCATGGGTGGTGGCGCAGGGCATGTTGTACTCCTCCCACCAGATCAGCGGTCCGGCCGCGCGGGCGCGGGCATAGAACGGGTAGGGGTTCTGAACAAAGTCGGGATCGGTTGGGGATTGGCTGAGGCGCTGCACGGGGTCTTGTCCTTGTCTGTCTCGAAGCGCCACTCTGTCCCCAATCCCGACCCGCTGCAAGCCGCGCGAAATCGGGGCTGGCATGAGGGCGGTCCTGGGCTAAGCTGCAAGGCAAGGGGTCCTTACCCGGAACCGGTTTGAGGAGGAATTTCCATGACCTATCGCACAAGTACCGCCCTTGCAGGCGCGCTGCTAACCCTGATGGCCTTGCCCGCCGCCGCGCAGGAGGCCGCCTGTGGTGCAGCCGTTCCGGCGGGTCAATGGGTGGGCGGCAGCGCCAGCACGTCCGATATCGCAACTGCCGCCGCGCCCTTCGACCTCGTGGGCGCGGTTCCGCCCGGCAGCTACCATGTGTCGAACTTCACCGTCTCGCAGCCCGTTCCGGTGCGGGTCGAAGCACAGGGCCAGTTCGGTGGCGATCCGGTGATCGAGCTTTATGACCAGTCCGGCACCATGGTGCTGACCGATGATGACAGTGGCGGCAACTGGGCCTCGCGCGGGGAGCTGACGCTTGCGCCCGGTACCTATTGCCTTGCCACGCGCAGCTATGGCGGCGGGCCGATCCAGGCCGATATCCGCGTGGGGCTGATCGACCATGCGGCGCTTACCATGGGCTCAGGCGGGTCCAACATCCAGGCCTGCACCGCAGGGACGCCCGCCACACCGCTCGGCAATGGCCCGATTGATCAGGCCGCAGGGCAGGAGGCACGGGCCACCAACACGGTGAACGGTGCGCCCTATTACCGGTTCACCCTGTCCTCACCGACGCCGGTGTCGATCCGCGCCGAGAACCAGAGTGCCGACCCTTATATCTATATCTACGACGCGCAGGGCCTGCTGCTGGATGAGAATGACGATTACAACAGCCTCAACGCCCGCGTGGATTTCCCCGAGCCGCTGCCCGCTGGCAGCTATTGCATCGGGATGCGGGCGCTGAACAATCCCGATCTGCCGGTCGAGGTCTCGGTCCAAGTCTATTCAGAGGCTAATATGATGCAGGATCTCTACGCCAATGGTGAGGCCAGCCCGCCGCCCGATGGCAGCGCCTTTCCGGTGGTGCAGCTTGGCGACCTGACCACGATGCTGATCAATGACGGCACGGTCGGCGCGGATGCCCGCTGGCTCAGCTTCACCGTGCCCGAGGGCGGATTGGTTCTGATCGACGCGGTCGGCATCGGCATGTCGGACCCGATGATCGCGCTTTTTGACGGGGTGGGCCGGGAACTGGCCTTCAACGACGACGCCAACAACTCACTCGATTCCCAGATTGCCGCGCGGGTGGCGCCGGGCACCTATATGCTGGCGGTGATGCAATACCATCGCCAGAACGGCGCAATCCGGGTGGCCATCGAACGCTACGTCCCGGCGAGATGACACCCAACCGTTACAAAAGCGAAAGCCGCCCTTCGGGGCGGTTTTCTATCTCGGGCTTAGCGTGGTGATGCCGATGTTTCCGGCGGCCGCAAGTTCAGGATCGAGCGACATCGGGATGTATTCCCCGCGCCGCCACAGTTCGCCCAGATTGTCGTAATAGCGGCTGAGGGGATGGCCCGACTGCCCGGTCGCGGTGATGAAGACGGAACTGTCCGGATCGGCGAAATCATAGACGCCGCGATAGCCAGCCGCATGAACATTGCGAAACGGCGTGGGCAGTTCCGCCGTCGTGCGGCCCCGATTGAGCGTATTGTCCCCGCCAGAGGTCGACTGGCGGATATTCACCGCCCACCCGAACAGCGACGTGCCGCCAAGCACCTGATGTTCATGCACCGCCTCATGGGCGTCGCCCCATCTCCAGGACGAAATGTTGCCGCCATATTCCTCGGTCAGGTATTGCAGCGCGTCGTCCAGAGCCATGCGGGCGATATCGGTGCAGGTTTCCTCGATGGTGGAGGGCTGCACGTCACACCAGTCGGACGCGCCGTCGATATCGCGATAGACGCGCTCGATGAAAATCGGCTCCAGCCGCTGAAATTCAGACGCCAGAAGCCCCAGCTCATCCTGCACCAGCCGTTGTTGCAAGGCGCGCATCCAAGCTGCGTAGATCAGCGGTTCCGGCAGATGCTCGTTCATCTCGCCGTTCCATGCGGCCAGCAGGTCGAGCGCTTCGCCGCGCCGCGCCTCGGGCGTGCCTGCGGGGGCGGCCTGACCGGTGAACCACAGCTCTCGTCCCACCAGCGGCAACAGGGTGCGCGCGGTTTGCGACACGGTGTCGAGCTGCGCCTCGATGAAGCTGTCGCGGGTGTGGACCTGCCGCGACTGCATCAGGTGTTCCCACCTGCGGATGCGTTGCGTGTCGCCCCAGGAATGGCTGACATGGAGCGGATATTCGCGGTCCACCATCCGGTTGTTCGTGTTGCCCAGAATGCCGCCCTCGGGGTCTTCGAAATGCGGGTTGGCGAAATACTGCGTGACGCCCTGCCAGCGTTCCTCGGCCACCCATCCGCGCGAGGGGATGCGGCCCTGCGTTTCGCTTTCGACCAGCCGCCAGGGCATATGGCCGATGACCTGCATGGCGATCCGGTCGCGGGTGGCGATGGTCAGGTTCTGCGAGGGGGCCACGAAATACTGCCCCGCGGCCTGCGCCTCTTCGATGGTCTGGGCTCGCATCAGCTCCAGCCCGGTGCGCAGCGAGGTGTTTTCGTCCGTGAACGCCGTCCAGGCCATCGACAGCACATGACCGGGCGGGGTGATCGTATCGAAATTCCAGTGGTGGCCGGGGATGACCGGGCCATTCTCGGTCCAGCGCAGGGTGATGGTGACCGGCGTGCTTTCGGCCACTTCGATGATGGTGCGGCGGGTTTCGAATTCGGCCCACCCGTCGGGCGTCCGGTATTCCTCACGGTTGTCGGGGTTTAGTTCTTCGATGAAGAGGTCGATGTCATCCATATAGGAGGAAGTGAGGCCCCAGCCGATCTCCTCGCCACGGCCCGCCAGCACGATTGGCATTCCGGGGACCGTGCCACCGATCACGCCGCCCGTGGTCAGTTCCAGCCGCGCCAGATACCAGATCGTCGGCGCGGTGAGGCCAAGATGCGGGTCATTGGCCAGCAGTGTTGCGCCTGTGGCGGAGCGCGAGGGAGCGGCAGCCCAGGCATTCGACGCGCCTGCCAGACCCGGCCCCATATTCGGGAACAGCGGATCGCGCGGGGCGGTATTGCTGGCCACATAGCGCGGCATGTCCGGGAACAGCGCCGCATATTCCGGCAGTTCCGCCACCGGTGCGCCGGGCGGATCGGGCAGGATATCGGCCAGTCTCGCGGGATCGTTCAGCATCAGCGAGGTGCGCGCGCGCAGCACTTCGGTTTCATGGTGACCGGCCAGTTGCAGCGCCATCATGTTCACGACCGCGATGGAATCGGCGGGTCGCCAGGGCGCAATCTCGGGCGAGA
This sequence comes from Nioella sp. MMSF_3534, assembly GCF_030732985.1. Classification (GTDB taxonomy): domain Bacteria; phylum Pseudomonadota; class Alphaproteobacteria; order Rhodobacterales; family Rhodobacteraceae; genus Nioella. Next base: position 17,474 of record NZ_JASHJX010000001.1, on the reverse strand, counting down.
AGAGCAGCAGTTCCGGCGCGCCCCGGCCAAGCGCCTGATCGGCAACCTGCCCAAGCCAGGCGTTCACCCCGTCCGCATAGGCCTGCAGCATCGCCAGCGTTTCGGCATCCTGCGCATCGACCGAGCGACTGGCATGGCCGTAGAGGTCAAGCCTGCGCATCAGCTCATCCAGCCTGAGTGTCCTCTCACCAAACAGCTCCGACAGGCGGCCCTGCGCGGTGCGGCGGGTCATCAGCATCTGCCACAGCCGGTCCTGCGCATGGGCAAAGCCGAGCCCGTAGAACACGTCGTGATCCGTTTCGCCGAAGATATGGGGCACATTTGCATTGGTGCGCACGATCGAGACCGGCGCGTTCAGCCCGGACACCCGCCATTGTGCGTCATAATCGGGGATCGAGCGCGAAAAGATCCACCAGCCGACGAACAGGGTCAGCACCGTCAGCACCAGGGCTGCGGTCACGATCCGGATCATCCAACGCAGGAAGGGGGCCATTCAGGTCTCGTATCTCAGGGCGGCTCGTCAAGCGCCCGCACCCTAGCGAGATGCGCAGCGAATGCAACGAAAGAGGCGGCCACAAGGGCCGCCCCAGGCAGTCAAATTACTGTTTCCGTCAGGGAATGATGCGGGTGTAGCGCTGGCCTTCCAGCGTCGCCCCGGCAATCAGTCCCGCCTGACCGAAGACGATGGCCACAACCGGGCTGAGCAGCGCATTGGTGTCTGTACCGATATTGCCGCCCTGGGTGCTGACCGCGTAGCGCACGTCGCCGCCAACGGCCCACCCCGAGGAATAGCGGAAATCGCGCAGCGCTTCTTCGGTCATGAAGAACAGGGCATGGGCATATTGCTGTGCGCCGATCTGCAAGCCGAAGGTGGCGGAGGCGGAGGAGAAATAGTCGACCGTAGCGCCGTTGATCCGCAGAGCCCCGCGGCCATAGCCACCGCCGATCCCGAATCCTGCTTCGGTGATCAGCGGAATGATCAGCACGCCTTCGGCATCGCTCATCAGGTTGCGAGTGCCGGGAATATTGGCATACATGAAATCGATCGCGCTATCGACGCGGGCATCGATGCGGGAGGCTGCGTTGCTGCCAAGCCCGTTTCCGCAGGCCGAAAGAAGCGGAACGCTGGCTGCGCCCATGATCAAGCTGCGTCTGTTAAGGGTGCTCATTTTCTCTACCGCCTGTGTCTGTCCTCAGGATATTGGGCTTTTTCGCCCTTGATGCGCAAAATACGCATGTTTTCGCCTTGTGTCACGCCAATAGCGCCGGAAAGCGCAGGTTTTCGCCGATCACAGCCCCGCAGCGGCGCGGGCGGCCTGACGGTCCGGCTTCCAGCGGCGATGCACCCAGAACCACTGACCGGGCCGTTCGCGGACCTGGGCGCCGAGGCTGTCCATCAGGGCCTGCGTCATGGTTTTGGCATCGCTATGCGGCACGGGAGCCTCGAGCAGCACGTCGAAATCTATGCCGTTCTCAAGGCGACGCGCATAGATCGGGATGACCAGAGCGTTGAACTTCAACGCAATATCGCCGACCGACTGCGCCGTCGGGGCGGGTTTTCCAAGGAAGTCGACCACGACGCCATCGGCAAAATACTGGTCGATCAGCAGCGCCCCATGTCCACCCTCTTTCACATGGCGCATGAAATTGGCCAGCCCCCGGCGCCCACGGGCAAAGGCGGGTCCACCGACCGCCTCGACCGTGCGGACATAGTGATCGTTGAAATAGCCGTTGTTGAGCGGCCGGTAGAGCCCGCCAAGATTGTAGCCCCGCACATTCATCGCGGCGCGGGCGGCCTGGTAGTTTCCGAAATGTCCGGACACGAACAGGATGGGCCGGCCGTCTGCCAGGGCCTTTTGCGCCGGGTCCAGCCCCGGCCCATGCGTGGTCCAGGTGGCGGCGCGGGCCAGCTGATCTGAGGTGGCGTAGTTCTCGATGATCACCCGGCCCGCATTGTCCAGAACAGATCGGGCGATCCGGCGACGCTCACGCTCGGACATGTCGGGCCAGATATAGGCGAGGTTCTTCCGGGCGCGCCGGGTGTAGCCGGTCAGCGGCCCGACGAGATTGCGGGCGATCCAGCCCATGGTGGCAACACGCGCCCGATGCGGCAGCAGCAACAGCATGGCAATCACGGCCCGCGCGATGCGGTCCACGATCCAGTCACCCAAGGTGCGGCTTTGCTTGTCTTCTACGGCCATGGAGGGCAGCAATTCCTAGCAGGACGACCCATTCACGGGCCACCGGCGACCACACATAGACAGGGCGCGGGATGATCTCAAGCGGGCAGGGCCTCAGCCCGCGCGGGCGGCCAGCGCGTCGATCTGGCCACGCATGCCCGCCAGTTGATAGCCCGCGGCCTCGCCTGCGGCGATGATGTCGTCTGTTGGCATCCGTCCCGCCTGTGCAAAGGCCCACATGACCGCCGATCGCATGCCCGACGCACAATAGGCCACGACCGGTCCCTGCGCGCTGTCGAGGGCCTCGGCCTGCTCTTCGACATTGTCCATCGTCATCGCCGCCCCGTTCACCGGGTTGAAGATGAAGTCGAGCCCCGCGGCCTCGGCGGCCTGTTGCATGGCAGCGGCCTGATGGCTGGGGGGCACTTCCATATCGGGGCGATTGCAGATCACCGTGGTCACGCCTTGCGCCGCAAGTGCGGCCATGTCCGCCGGATCGAGCTGACCGGCAACAGAGTGATCATCGGAAAGCGGGCGCAGGTCCATCTTCGGTCTCTTCCATCTGGTCCAAGATATGACCCAACCTGACGTGCGGCGGGGGGAATGAAAAGCCGAAAGCGCCGTGAATTCGCCCGGTCCGTTGATCTCGGTCAAAGTGGGGGCAGGCGCCGCGCGATAAGCTCCTGTCCAGACGCCGGATCATGGCGGAATGACAGAACAGCTCCGAGGAGGACCGGAAGATGATCGACCTCGCAAAACGCCGCGAAAGCATGATGAAGCGCCTCGATGCCCTGGATGTGAAGCTCCATGAAATCGAGGACGAGCTGGAAAGCCACAACACCCGTGATTGGGAAGAGGCGGCGGTTGAGCGTGAAGGCGACGAGGTGCTGGAAGGGATGGGCGTGTCCGGACAGCACGAGATTCGCATGATCAAGGCCGCGCTCGAACGGATGGATGCGGGCGAGTACGGGTATTGCGTGAAATGTGGTGATGCGATCTCGGAGGATCGGCTGGAGGTGTTGCCCTGCACGCCCTTCTGCCGCAAATGCGCCAGTTGACCAGAAACCAGGATCGGCCCCGGGTGGGGACTTGCGGCTGATCCTGCGGGGCCGGGCCTTTCGGTCCGGCCCAAAATAAGCGCCCGAAGGCTTTTATGGAGGACCGCCTGATGACCAAACCGAACCCGAAAGAGCCCGAAGAGAAGGGCCAGTCCAAGGTCGATCCGGCGGCTGCCCGTGTCGACAATCCCCGGCCCGCACCGCGCTGGAAACCCGATCCGGCGGTGGAGGAAGAAGACGACGACCTGTTCAACGACATGCCGGTCTGATCCGGCGGCGTGCGCGTTCCCTCGACCACATGCGCCATGGAAGAAACCGCCCCACCGATAATCCGGCGGGGCGGTTTTTCATGTCAGCCGTTCAAGATGCGCGCCACGCGCGGCGCGAAATAGGTCAGCACCCCGTCACACCCGGCGCGGCGGAAGCTCATCAGGCTTTCCATCATGACCCGGTCACCGTCGATCCAGCCATTGGCCGCCGCCGCCTCGATCATCGCGTATTCACCGGACACCTGATAGGCGAAGGTGGGTGCGCCGAAGGCGTCTTTCACATCCCGGCAGAGGTCAAGATAGGGCAGGCCCGGTTTGACCATCACCATATCGGCGCCTTCGGTCAGGTCACGTTCGACGCAGCGCAGCGCCTCGTTCCGGTTGGCGGGGTCGATCTGATAGGTCTTCTTGTCGCCCTTCAGCGCGCCCGAGGCCCCGACGGCATCGCGGAACGGGCCATAGAAGGCGCTGGCGAATTTGGCGGCATAGGACATGATCGAGACATTGCCGAAGCCCTCGGATTCCAGCGCGTCCCGCATTGCGCCGATCCGGCCATCCATCATGTCGGACGGCCCCAGAATATCGGCCCCGGCCCGCGCCTGTGCCAGCGCCATTTTAACGAGCGCCTCAACCGTTTCGTCATTGACGATGATCCCGTCGCGCACGATCCCGTCATGCCCGTTGGCGTTGTAGGGGTCGAGCGCGATATCGGTCATGATCGCCAGATCAGGCACAGCCTCCTTGATCGCGCGGATCGCCCGGTTCGAGATATTGTCCGGGTCCCAGGCAATCTCACAAAGCTCGGTCTTCAGCGACGGGTCGGTATAGGGAAAGATGCAGATTGCGGGAATGCCGAGGTCATAGGCTTCCTGTGCGGCCTTCACCAGGCAGTTGATGGAAAAGCGATGGACGCCGGGCATGGACGACACCGGTTCCTCGATGCTTTCGCCTTCGCGCACGAACACCGGCCAGATCAGGTCATCGACCGACAGGCTGTTTTCCCGCACCAGCGCGCGAACCGAGGCACTGGCACGGGTGCGGCGGAACCGGGTCTTGGGGAAGGGGGCCTGATTGTTGCGCATGGGGTCGTCCTCGCCATCATGTGTTGCAAAATGGGGTGGCATGTTCGCGCAGTTTTCTCAAGGGCTGGAAACCCGCGCGACGCGCGACTAATGTGCCCCGAAATTGTGATCTGGTGGGCAGAGCGGCCTTGGACTTTCTCGAACTTGCAACGGAAGTGATCGACCTCAGGTCGTTTTCGAACCTGTGGTACTGGATCGCTCTGGCGGCCCTGTGGTCTACCGCCAGCCATTGGATCGTGGGCGTTCCTTTCGACATGGTCACCCGCGCGCGTCGCGGGCATGAACGGTCGATCCATGACATGCGGGTGCTGGCCGAGGTCAATGTGAACCGCATCCTCGCGATGGTGGAACTGTCGGGCGTTTTCGCCATCGGTTTTCTTGCTTTCCTGATCACCGGGCTTGCGGTTCTTGGCTGGGGCTACGGGGTGGAGTTCTGCCAGGCGGTCTTCCTGCTGATGGCGCCGATGACGGGTGTTGCCGCCCTGAACGTGCGCACGGCCCACAAGCTGCGCGACACCGGGTTCGAGGATCTGGGCCGGCGCTTGCGCACGCATCGGATGATGGTGCAGATGATCGGCATGGTGTCGATCTTCATCACGGCCTTCTGGGGCATGTGGACCAATCTGCACTACGGCGCACTTGGACTTTAACTTCGCGGGATAAACCCCTCATGGATAAGAAAAACCATGTCCTCATGGGCGGTGTTCCCGAGGGGTTCGACGCAACCCGGCTGCTGCGGGAATTGTCCGCCGGGGGCGGTCCCGTCCTGCATGTGGCGCGCGATGACAAGCGCCTGGCAGCCATGGCCACGGCGCTGGACTTCTTCGATCCGTCCGTGCCGGTTCTGCGCTTTCCGGGCTGGGATTGCCTGCCTTTCGACCGGGTATCGCCCAATGCCGACATCTCGGCCACACGGATGGCGACTTTGGCAACACTGGCGGCGGGGCTGGACGGCCGGTTCATCGTTCTGACGACGCTCAGTTCCGCGACGCAATACGTGCCGCCGCGCGCCTTGCTGAAAAGCTCTGCCTTCGTGGCGGAAGTTGACTATCGCCTGAATGAAGAAGACCTTCGTAACTTTCTGGTTCGAATGGGTTTTTCCCAATCTCCAACGGTGATGGAACCCGGAGATTACGCGATCCGGGGCGGGATTATCGACGTCTGGCCGCCGGGAGAAGACAGCCCCGTGCGGCTTGATCTTTTTGGTGACGTGCTGGATGGAGCACGCCGGTTCGATCCGGCCACGCAGCGCACGACCGAAAAACTGACCCGTGTGGAATTCGCGCCGGTATCAGAGTTCATTCTGGACGATCCCTCCATTGCCCGGTTCCGGCAGAATTACCGGGTGGAGTTCGGCGCAGGCGGCGGCGAGGACCCGCTCTACGAAGCCGTCAGCGCAGGCCGCAAGCATCAGGGCGTGGAACATTGGCTGCCCTTCTTCCATGACCGGCTGGAAACCCTGTTCGACTATCTGCCCGATGCCACGATCACGCTGGATGATCAGACAACGCCGCAACGGTTGGCCCGGTGGAAAACCATTGAAGATCAATACGATACGCGCAAGACAGCGATGACGCAAAAGGGCCGGATGGACACGGTCTACAAGCCGTGCCCGCCGGAATTGCTCTATCTCGATGATGCGACCTGGGAGAAGGCCATCGCGGGCCATCGCGTGATCCAGTTTTCGCCGCTGCCACAGGCCTTGGGCCCCGGTGTGGTGGATGCGGGCGGCCGGATCGGGCGCAGTTTCGCACCGGAACGTCAACAGGAAAACATCAGTCTTTTCGGGGCCTTGGCCGATCACATTCGCACGGAATCCAACCGGAATGCGATCGTCATGGCCTCCTGGTCCGAGGGCGCGCGGGAAAGGTTGCGCGGCTTGCTGGAGGATCAGGACATCACCGATCTGACGGAGATCTCCAACGGGTTGGCCGGGTTGAAGAAGGGGGGCGTCAATCTGGCGGTCTGGCCGCTGGAGCAGGGCTTCACCGGCGACGGGCTAACGGTGATCTCCGAACAGGACGTGTTGGGCGACCGGCTGATCCGGCCCAAGCGCAAGACCAAGCGGGCGGAGAACTACCTGACCGAGGCGCAGAGCCTTTCCCCCGGCGATCTGGTCGTGCATGTCGATCACGGCGTCGGGCGCTACAAGGGGCTGGAAACCGTCACCGCCATGGGCGCGCCGCATGAATGCATCGCGCTGGAATACGCAGGCGGCGACCGGCTGTTCCTTCCCGTTGAAAACATTGAACTTCTCAGCCGCTATGGGCATGAGGAAGGGTTGCTTGACAAGCTTGGCGGCGGGGCCTGGCAGGCCAAGAAGGCCAAGCTTAAGGAACGCATTCGTCAGATCGCCGACAAGCTGATCCGCATCGCCGCGGAACGAGAACTGCGCCACGCCCCGGTGATGGAACCGCCCGGTGACATGTGGGAGGCCTTCTGCGCCCGCTTCCCCTACGAGGAAACCGACGATCAGCTGTCGGCCATTGGCGATGTGATGGAGGATCTCGAACGCGGGCGGCCGATGGACCGGTTGGTTGTGGGCGATGTGGGCTTCGGCAAGACCGAGGTCGCGATGCGCGCGGCCTTCGTCGCGGCGGCCAGCGGCATGCAGGTCGCCCTGATCGCGCCGACAACCCTTCTGGCGCGCCAGCACGCCAAGACCTTTGCCGACCGGTTTCGGGGATTTCCGATCAATGTCAGACAGTTGTCGCGCTTTGTTCCCGCAAAACAGGCCAGCGACACGCGTAAGGGGCTGGCGGATGGCAGCGTGGATATTTGTATCGGCACCCATGCGCTGCTGGCCAAGAACATCCGGTTTCAGAACCTCGGGCTTCTGATCATCGACGAGGAACAGCGCTTCGGCGTGGGCCATAAGGAGCGGCTGAAGGAAATGCGGTCCGAGGTGCATGTGCTGACGCTGTCGGCCACACCCATTCCGCGCACGCTGCAGATGTCACTCTCTGGTGTTCGGGATCTCTCCCTCATCGGCACGCCGCCTGTCGACCGGCTGGCGATCCGCACTTACGTGAGCGAGTTCGACGCGGTCACGATCCGCGAGGCGCTGCTGCGTGAACATTACCGGGGCGGACAGAGCTTCTACGTGGTGCCACGCATCGAGGACCTGCCGGAAATCGAGGATTTCCTGCGCACCCAGGTGCCCGAGGTCAGCTTCGTCGTGGCCCATGGGCAGATGGCGGCGGGTGAGCTCGACGACCGGATGAATGCCTTCTACGACGGCAAATATGACGTGCTGCTGGCCACAACGATCATCGAATCCGGCATCGACATTCCGACCGCCAACACGATGGTGATCCACAGGGCCGACATGTACGGACTTGCGCAGCTTTACCAGATCCGGGGCCGCGTGGGCCGCGCCAAGACCCGTGCCTATGCATATCTGACCACGAAACCGCGCGCCAAGCTGACCCCTGCGGCAGAGAAACGGCTGCGGGTTCTTGGAAGCCTCGACAGCCTCGGCGCGGGCTTCACAATCGCCAGCCAAGACCTCGATATTCGCGGGGCGGGCAACATCGTGGGCGAGGAGCAGTCGGGCCATGTGAAAGAGGTGGGATTTGAGCTTTACCAATCCATGCTGGAAGAGGCGATCGCCAAGATCCGGTCGGGCAACATGGAGATGTTGACCGACGACGACGGGCAATGGGCGCCGACGATCAACCTTGGCGTTCCCGTGCTGATCCCGGCCGATTACGTGCCCGATCTCGACGTGCGGCTTGGGCTTTACCGGCGCCTGTCGCAGCTTCACACCAAGGTGGAGCTGGAGGGCTTTGCGGCCGAGCTGATCGACCGCTTCGGGAAACTGCCGAAAGAGGTCAACACGCTGCTGCTGGTCGTGCGGATCAAGGCGATGTGCAAGCGGGCGGGGATTGCCAAGCTCGATGGCGGCCCGAAGGGCGCGACGATCCAGTTCCACAACGACAAGTTTGCGAACCCGGCGGGGCTGGTGGAATTCGTGCAGGCCCAAAACGGGCTGGCCAAGGTGCGCGACACCAAGATCGTGGTGCGGCGCGACTGGACGAAGGACAGCGACAAGATCAAGGGAGCCTTCGCCATTGCCCGCGATCTGGCGGAGAAGGTGATTGCGGCGAAGAAGGCTTAGCGTCCCTCACGCGGCAGGCGGGTCGCGATCACCAAACTCGCACCGGCGACCAGCAGGACCGACAGCACCAGCGGCGTGGGCGTTCCGTTGAAAAGCTGCCCGATCACGGCCCCGATCACCGCGCCCCCGACGGTGGCGACAGCCCCCATGACCGAGGATGTCATGCCCGCGATATGGCCCATGGGCTCCAGCGCCAGGGCGTTCAGGTTGCCGATGGTAAAGCCGGTGGCGGCGAACTGTCCTGCGGTCCAGACGAGGAAGACCCAGAAGGTCCAAGCTGGTTCGGTGCCGATGGTCAGGAATACCAGCCCGGCCCCGGCAGAGACAGCGATCTGCCCCATCAGCGCCCGACGGATCAGCGGCCGCATGCCAAGCTTGACCACAAGTGAGGCATTCACCAGCGGCGGCAGGGCCGCGAAAACCGCGATTCCAGCAAACCAGAAATGGAAATTTCCTCCCCGGTCATAGGTGATGTCAAAGACCTGCTGAACGGAACTGATCGTGGCGAAGAGGATGCCAAAGATCATGATCTGGATCAGGGTCGAGAGCATCACTTGGCGATGGCTCAGAACCTCTTTCATCCCCGCCCACAGCATGGCGGCCTGAAGCGGACGGCGCTTCTCGACCGGCAGGGTTTCGGGCTGACGAATGCCGATCCAGGCGGTGGAAACCGCCGAGAACAGAACGAAGGCCAGGAAGATTGACCGCCAGCCCGCCAGCGCGATGATGCCCGCGCCGATCATGGGCGCGACGGCAGGGAAGATCATGAAGACGAGCATCGCGAAGGACATGATCCGCGCCATCTGGCGGCCCGAATAGAGGTCGCGGACCAATGCCATCGAGGCGATGCGCGGGCCAGCCGCTCCAAGCCCCTGAATGGCGCGGGCGGCCAGCACCAGTTCCAGCGTCGGCGCATAATAGGCCATGACGGCGCCAATCACATAAAGCCCCGCGCCCCAATAGATGATCGCCTTGCGGCCAAACGCGTCCGACAGCGGCCCGGTAACCAGCGTGCCCGCCCCCATCCCGAAGACGAAGGAGGTCAGGACAAGCTGCGCGAGGTTGGCGGCGTCCGGCGTCAGCTCTTCCGCGATCTCGGGCAGGGCGGGCAGCATCGAGTCGATGGAAAAGGCGATGGTGGCAAACATCATCCCCATGAGGGCGATGAACTCGCCCTGGGACAGGCGGCGGGAGGTAGAATCGGTCATGAGCGGCTCGAAAATCTCGGCAAAAGGAACGGTGTTTTAGCGGAATGAGCCGCGAAGAGGTCTGGGTAGCGCGATTGAATGGCGCGGTCCTCGACCCCTGATCCGTATCCCAGCATGACGCAGGCGGCAAGCCCGAGGATCAGCGCCTCTGGCGAGCCGATGATCAGCGCCAGCCCGGCGATGCTGACGATCTGCCCCAGATATTGCGGATGTCGGCACAGCGCATAGGGGCCATTGGTGGTCAGGCCCACATCCCATCCGCTGGTACCCTTCAGCCCGAGCGCCGCCGTGGCCCAGGTGTGAAGCAGACTGCCCATGACGGCCAGAGGCAGGCCAAGGCCAAGACGCAGCCAAGCGGGCAGGATCGGTGTCTGCCCCCAGGTCTGCACCAGCCCCACATAGATCAGCGTGGTGAGCCCCCAGGCCCATAGCGCCGTGAGGAGGTTACCCTTTGGAGGGGGCCATGGGCCATGGCCGGGGGCGCGATCCGACAGGACAAGGATCACCGCCCAGATCACGATTGCAGAAAGGCCGAGGATCAGCCCCGCGCTCATTCAGCCTCTTTCATCAGGCCCCGGATATCTTCGATCACCTTGCCCCACAGCTCGGGCGGCTGCGCCCCGGTCAGCACGTGCTGGTTGGCGACAACGAAGGTGGGCACACCCGTTACGCCGCGTTCGCGGGCATGGGCGTCGCGGGCGCGGATATCGTCGGCATCGGCCTCGCCCGCCAGAAGGGTAGCGATCATGGCGGCATCCAGACCGCATTCCCCGGCAATCTCGGCCAGCGTCGCGGCGTCGCCGATATCGCGCCCATCCACGAAATAGGCCTTGAACAGCGCCGACACGACCGGCGTCTGGCGCTGCTCGATCCCCGCCCAGTGGATCAGCCGATGTGCGTCCAATGTGTTCGGGGTGCGTCCTATCCCTTCGAAATTGATCTTCAACCCGGCCGTTTCCGCATGTTCCACAACTGGCGCATAGGCGCGCACCGCGCCCTCCTTGCCGCCGAACTTGGCCTCCAGATAGGCGCGCCGGTCCATACCGTCCGCTGGCATCTCGGGGTTCAGCTGGAACGGGTGCCATTCGATGGCGAAGGGATGGTCGCCCGCGGCCTCTAGCGCGCGATCCAGATAGGCCTTGCCGATATAGCACCAGGGGCAGATCGGGTCGGAAAGGATGTCGAGCTTGATCATGTCATGTCCCTGATTGCGGCGGCCAGCGCCTTTCGGTTGAGTTTACCGTTCCCGCCACGCGGCAGCGCGTCGAGGCGGACATAAAGCCGAGGTTGCTTGTAACGGGCAAGACAGTTTTCCGCGTGCCCGCGCAGGTCGGGATCGGACAGATCGCTCACATGCGCCAGACAGATGATATGCGTCTCCTCTCGGATTTCCACCGAAACGGCCGCGCAATCCTCGACCAGCGGCGCAAAGGCGCGCTCGATCTCCTGCGGAGAGACGCGGAAGCCGCCCGCGTTCAGCATGTCGTCCGAACGGCCGTGGTAGATGAGCGACCCGTCCGCGTCCTCATGCACCATATCGCCGGTGACGAACCAATCGCCACTCAGGGGCAGGTCAAAGCCGTCATCGTCAAGATTTCCCAGCATCAGGCCGGGATCGCTGCGGTGGATGGCAAGCTGGCCGGTCTCTCCCTTGGGTAGAGGCTGCCCGTCAGGATCGAGGATCGCGATCTGCCGACCTTCCTGCGCAAAGCCGAGCGTATGCGGCGGCGCGGGCCTCTCGGGACAGCCGGAGATGAAGGTGGAGCATTCCGACATGCCGAGCGCCTCATGGATCGTGGTGCCGGTCGCCCCGGCCCATGCCTCGCGGATCGGCTCTGGCAGCTTTTCCCCGGCGCTCAGCCCATGGCGCAGTTTCGGCATTGGCGGCATGGGTCCGCGCAGCATCCGGCGATAGACACCGGGGGCGGCGGCGAAGATCGTTGCATCATGGCGTTTGAGCAGCAGCGGCAGCGTGGCAGGATCGGTGCCTTCCGCCGGGATCAGCGCGGTCGCCCCCACGGACCACGGGTCCAGCAACCCGGTACCAAGCGTGAAGGTCCAGTTGAACGCGCCTGCATGCAGCAGCCGGTCGCTGTCGCGCAACCCGTACCAGCCCTGATGCATCATCCGCCGTGCCCAGATGGCCCGATGCGCATGGGCGACGGCGCGGGGGCGGCCGGATGTGCCGGAGGTGTAGACCAGATAGGCCAGACGGTCGGGATCACCCATCTGGTAGGTGGCGCGGTCATGGTCGGCCAGCGCCTCCAGATCCGACACCACAGGGCAGGGCAGCGGATCGGGCAGGGCGATGCCGTCATGGGCAAGGATCAGCTTCGGGGCGATCTCGGGCGCAAGGCGGCTTATTTCCGGGCCGGTCAGTTGGGCGGAGGTCGGAACCGGCACCAGCCCCACGGCAATGGCCGCGAGATAGGCCACCGGGAAATCGGGCCGGTTGCCGAGCCTGAGCAACACCCGGTCGCCCGGCTGCAACCCCTGCGCCAGCAATCCGCTGGCCGTGCGCAACACCCGGTCCTCCAGCCGCGCAAAGCTCCAGCGATCCGACCGTGTGGGCGACAGCACCGCCAGCGCGATCTTGTCCGGCAGGCGCGGGGCCTGGGCCAGCACATAGGCCGCAAGGTTGAACGGGGCAGGGCAGGGATCGGTCAGAGGCATGAAACCGGCGTAGGCCCCACGCGGGACAGTTGCAAGACCCGGTGGCGCGGGCTACATCGCAGGCATGGATTTTTCTGACGAACCCAGCCTCATACGCCTCGCCCGCGAAAGCGGTACGCAGGATCGCCCGCAACCGGTGGACCTCGCCATTCGCGTGCGCGAATTGCGCAAGCAGCGGGAATGGACGCTGGAACAGGCGGCCCAGAAGGCCGGGCTGGCGCGCTCGACACTGTCCAAGATCGAAAACGGCCAGATGTCGCCCACCTATGACGCGCTGAAGAAACTTGCGGACGGGCTGGATATCTCGGTGCCGCAGCTCTTCACGCCCACGGTGAACCCCAAGGTCAACGGCCGCCTCGCCGTGACCCAGACCGGCGCGGGCGAGCCGCACCCGACCGCCACCTATGAACACGAAATGCTGGCCCCGCAGCTGACCCAGAAGGCCATGCTGCCCTACCGCGCCCGTATCCGCGCCCGCAGCTTCGAGGAGTTTGACGGATGGGTACGCCATGAAGGCGAAGAATTCCTCTACGTACTGACCGGAGAGATCCAGCTGATCACGGAATTCTATGCCCCGGTGAACATGCGCCGGGGCGACAGCGCCTATTACGACGCCACCATGGGGCATAACGTGATCTCGGTCAGCGCCGAGGATGCAACGATCCTCTGGGTGACCTGCCTGGGATAACCCTTTCCCCTCGCATTTGACGAAAATTGTCAGCGCCCCCTTTCAGCTTGGTAAAAATACCTCGGGGAGCGCGAGGGGCTGGCCCCTCGCTCCCGCCCTGACCAGCCGCGCATCGGGTTGGGGGTCAGTCGAACATCGCCCCAAGATCGGCGCTGCTCTCCTGCCCGATACGGTCCCAATGCTCGGCGAGAAAGGCATCGCAGCCCGCAAACCCGGCCTCGAACAGCTGGTGCAGCACCTGCGGAACCGGAACCACCTTGGTGGCCACCGAAAGCTGCCGCATCAGCGCGTCGTCCGAGATCATGTGGACCAGCACGTTTTTCATGCTGCCCGGGGCGAGCGCCCCATCCGCCAGCAGGCGCTGCACGAAACGAATGGCGCGCAGCTCGCTCAGCAGCGAGGCATTGAAGCTGACCTCGTTCAGCCGGTTCTGAATCTCCCGCGCGGTTGTCGGAACATTGTGGCGGATCAGAGGGTTGATATTGACGATCAGGATGTCGTCCGGAAGATACGGTTCAAAGAACGGGAAAAGGGCAGGATTGCCGGTATAGCCCCCGTCCCAATAGGCCTCGCTCTGGCCGGTTTCACGATCCTCGATCTCCACCGCCTTGAACAGCGTCGGCAGGCAGGCGGAGGCCAGAAGCGGCCTGGTGCCGATCTCATCGCCGCCAAAGACCCGGATCTTGCCGGTCCGCACATTGGTGGCACAGACGAAGAACGCCGGTCCCTCCGCACAACAGATGTTCTCGTAGTGGAACTTCTCGACAATCGGGGACAGCGGATTGCCGAAGAACGGTCCGTAATTATAGGGGCTGACCATGCGGCTGACCGCGTCACCGATGGCGAAGGGCAGCGAGGTCTCGATCCAGTGGCTGATGGCCAGCGGGGAAATGGCCCCGAGCCAGGCACTGAACCGCTCATCCGTGATCGCCCCCATCTGCTCCCACAGCCAGGCGAGGTTTTCTCGCGCCAGATCTCGGCTGCCCCGGCTGAGCCCCGCCTTGACCGCCGCGCCATTCAGCGCGCCCGCCGAGGTGCCGGAAATGGCGGCGATCTCGATGCCGGGCTCCTGAAGCAGCCGGTCGAGGACACCCCAGGTGAAGGCCCCATGAGCGCCGCCACCTTGCAGGGCGAGGTTGATGCGTTTGGGTATCATTTCCGGGGTTTGATCTGTGGCATGGTCGGGACGCCTCCGGCGGGAGTATTTTTGCCAAGAAGAAGGGGCAGGGGGCCCGCGTTAACCTTAATGTGGGGCTAACGCGGAGGGGTCAGAGGGCCGTCCAGCCGCCATCGACGCTGATCGTGGTGCCGGTGATCTGGGCAGCGGCATCAGAGCAGAGGAAGGCAGCGGTGCCGCCCATCTGTTCGACAGTGGCAAATTCGCGCGAGGGCTGGCGCAGCAGCATGACCTCTCGCACGACCGTATCGCGGTCCATGTCATGGGCCTTCATCTGGTCGGGGATCTGCGCCTCCACCAGCGGGGTCAGCACGTAGCCGGGGCAGATGGCATTTGCGGTGATCGGCTCTTCGGCCGTTTCCAGCGCTGTGGTCTTGGTCAGGCCGACCACGCCATGCTTGGCGGCGATATAGGCGGATTTATAGGGGCTTGCGGTCAGGCCATGGGCCGAAGCGATATTGATCACCCGTCCCCATCCGGCGGCGCGCATCAGCGGCAGGGCGGCAGCGGTGGTATGGAAGGCAGAGCTGAGATTGATCGCGATGATTGCATCCCATTTCTCGACCGGGAACCTGTCGATCGCTTCCACATGCTGGATGCCCGCATTGTTGATCAGGATATCGCAGGCCCCGGCCTGCTCGATCAGCGCGCGGCATTCCTCGCCCTTCGACATGTCGGCCTTGATGTAGCGGGCGGTGACGCCGTGTTCGGCCGCGATGTCCGCCGCGATGGCGTGATCTTCGTCGCGGTCCGTGAAGGAGTTCAGCACGATATCCGCCCCGGCGCGGGCCAATTCGCGGGCGATTCCCAAACCTATCCCTGAATTGGAGCCGGTGATCACGGCGGTTTTTCCGGCAAGCGAAGTGGTGATGGCCATCGGAGGCTCCTGTCCTGTGCGATTTGCCAGCACCGTAATGCTGCACTTGCAGTATGGACAGAGGCAAAAGCCGCGCAGCCGCACCAAAAAAAACGCCGGCACGAAGCCGGCGTTAAGTTATTGAGGCAGGTTTCATACAGGCAAGAAACCTATCGAGCAGTGCATCCTTTATAAGCAATCACTTGCTCAGAGTCCAACCGAAAAGTTTGAAACCCAATTCAGGGAAGAGTAGCGTCATGGATAAGCAAACAAGGCATCGAGGGGATTGTTTACAGATGAGCAGGAATTGTTTCAGACAGATTGCATCGGTTTTCGGGGTCATGGCGATTCTTTCGGGCGGCGCCGCGGCAGAGCCGTCCTATGGCATCGCTATGTATGGCGACCCCGCTTTGCCCCCAGATTTTGCGCATCTGCCCTATGCCAACCCCGATGCCCCGACCGGTGGCCGGATCGTCACCGGTGAGGTCGGCAGCTTCGACAGCCTCAACCCGCATATCCGTGCAGGATCGACGCCGTGGCAGCTGCGCTTCCTGGCTTATGAAAGCCTCATGGGCCGAAGCTGGGACGAACCGTTCACGCTCTACGGCCTTTTGGCCGAATCGGTCGAGGTCGGCGAAGGCGGGGCCTGGGTCGAGTTTCAGCTGCGTCCCGAGGCCCGATTCTCGGATGGCAGCCCGGTGACCGTTGAAGATGTGATCTGGTCCTATGAGACGCTCGGCACCGAGGGGCATCCGAGATACCTGAACGCGTGGAACCGGGTGAGCAGCATCGAGGCCGTGGGAGAGCGCGGCGTTCGGATCAGTTTCAGCGAACCGGACCGGGAATTGGCGCTGATCATGGGGATGCGGCCCATCCTACAGGCGGCGCAATGGGAGGGGCGTGACTTTACCGAAAGCGGGATCGACGCGATCCCGATCTCAAGCGCGCCATATGTCATCGACGATTTCGAGGCCGGGCGCTTCGTCTCCCTTCGTCGCAACCCCGATTACTGGGGCGCTGACCTGCCCTTCCGCCGGGGCACCAACGTGATTGACGAGATCCGGCTGGAGTTTTTCGGCGACGGCACTGCCATGTGGGAGGCGTTCGTCGCGGGCGAGATCACCACGATTCGCGAGACCAATGCCGCCGACTGGGAGACCAATTATGATTTCCCGCGTGTGCAATCGGGAGAGGTCGTGCTGTCCGAGGTGCCGCATGAACGGCCTACAGGGATGTGGGGCTTCGTGATGAACACCCGTTCGCCGCAATTCGAGGATTGGCGGGTGCGCGAGGCGATGATCCAGGCCTTCAATTACGAATTCATCAACCAGACGCAAAACGGCGGGCTTGCGCCGCGTATTACGTCCTATTTCTCCAACTCGATTCTCGGGATGGAGCCGGGCGCGGCTGAGGGGCGGGTGCTGGCGCTGCTGGAGCCTTTCGCGGGCGACCTGCTGCCCGGCGCGCTGGAGGGCTATGAATTCCCGGTCTCCGACGGGCGAGAGGCCAACCGCGCGGGCATCCGCGCCGCCATGGGGCTGATGGAGGAGGCGGGCTATTCCGTGCAGGAAGGTGTGATGACCGGTTCTGACGGCCAGCCCTTCACCTTCGAGATCGTGCTGAGCCAGGGATCGGCCGAGAATCAGGCGATCATCAATATCTATGTGGAATCGCTCTCTCGTCTCGGGATCACGCCAACGGTGACGACCATCGACAGCGCCCAGTACCGCGAGCGTACCGATGCCTATGATTTCGACATGACATACTTCGCGCGCGGCGTGTCGCTGTCCCCCGGAAACGAGCAATATCTCTACTGGGGCTGTGACATGGTCGATGTGGAGGGCAGCCGGAACCTGATGGGGGTCTGCAACCCGGCCATCGAGGCGATGGTGGGCGAGATGCTGACGGCAGAGAGCCAGGATGACTATCGCGCCGCCGTGCGGGCGCTCGACCGGGTGCTGACCTCTGGGCGCTATGTCATTCCGATCTGGTATTCGCCGGTCAGCCGCATTGCCCATGTGCGCGAACTGCATTTTCCCGAGACGCTGCCCATCTATGGCGACTGGCTGGGGTTCCAGCCTGATGTCTGGTGGTATGAGGAAGAATGAGCGGTTTCGCCGCGGCTTTGGCCCGCGCCGACCGGGGGGGGGGGGGGGGGGGGGG
>NZ_JASHJX010000019.1 GCF_030732985.1 Nioella sp. MMSF_3534 | reverse complement strand
TTTCGCCGCCTGCCGGCGTCGACCGGGGAGCGGCCCTCCTCAACCCCCCGCTTGCGCGGGAGGCCTCGTCGGTCCGCGTTGCCACGGACATGTTGAGAGGGTCATGCGAAGGGTCTGGCGGAACCGAGGGTGGCAAGGTCGGGATGCCTCCGGCGGAGGTATTTTTGCCAAGATGAAACAGGCTCAGGGTTGCCGGGCTGCGGCCTTGACGGTGGTCTGCCAGTCAGGGTGAATCCAAGGCGCGCGGTTGGAACGAGGCAACATGCCCTTGCCGAGGATGTGATCCGCCGCCTTTTCACCGGTCATGATCGAGGGCGCATTGAGGTTGCCATTGGTGATGCGCGGGAAGATCGAGCTGTCGGCGACGCGCAGGCCATCCACGCCGATCACGCGGGCCTGCGGGTCGACCACCGACATCGGATCATCGGCTGCGCCCATCTTGCAGGTACCGCAGGGGTGGTAGGCGCTTTCGGCTTCTTCGCGGATGAACTCGTCAAGCTCGTCATCGGTCTGCACGTGGCTGCCCGGCTGAATCTCCTTGCCGCGATAGGGATCGAAGGCGGGCTGCGCAAAGATCTCGCGGGTCAGACGGATGCAGTGGCGGAAGTCTGTCCAGTCGTCGGGATGGGACATGTAGTTGAAGAAGATGTTGGGCGCGTCGTTCGGATCGGCGGAGGTCAGCGTGACCCTGCCGCGCGATTTCGAGCGCATCGGGCCGACATGAGCCTGGAAGCCGTGGCCCTCTGACGGGGCGGTGCCGTCATAGCGTACGGCCATGGGCAGGAAATGATACTGGATATCGGGATAATCGACGCCGGGGCGCGAGCGCAGGAAGGCGGCGCTTTCGAACTGGTTCGAGGCGCCAAGGCCGGTATGCGTCGCCAGCCACTGGGTGCCGATCACGCCCTTGCTGATCAGGTTCCAGTATTTGTAGAGCGTGATGGGCTGGGTGCAGGCCTGCTGGATGTAAAGCTCCAGATGATCCTGCAGGTTCTGGCCGACGCCCGGGCGGTCGGCGATCACCTCGATCCCGTGCTCGGCCAGATGGGCGGCGGGGCCGATGCCGGACAGCATCAGGATCTTGGGCGAATTGATGGCCGAGGCCGCGACGATGACCTCGCGATTGGCCTTAACGACCTCGATCTTGCCATTGCGGTCGATCTCGACCCCTGTCGCGCGGCCATCCTCGATGATCACCCGTCGCACATAGCAGCGCATGAGGGTGCAGTTCGGGCGCTTCAGCGCGGGTTTCAGATAGGCATTGGCCGCAGACCAGCGCTGGCCCTGCCAGACGGTCTGTTCCATCGGGCCGAAGCCTTCCTGCTTTTCGCCGTTATAGTCGTCGGTCAGCTCGTATCCCGCCTGCCGCCCCGCCTCGACGAAAGCCTGGAAGAGCGGGTTGGTGCGGGGGCCACGGGTCACGTGCAGGGGGCCGCTGGTGCCGCGCCAGGTCGGGTCGCCGCCATGGCCGCCGTCGTGCCAGTGTTCCATGCGCAGGAAATAGGGCAGCACGTCGGCATAGGACCAGCCGGTCGCCCCGCTGTCGTTCCAGTGGTCGTAGTCGCGCGCATGGCCGCGCACATAGACCATGCCGTTGATCGAGGAGGACCCGCCGATGACCTTGCCGCGCGGGCAGACGAGGCTGCGCCCCCCCAGATGCGGCTCTGGCTGGGTTTTGAAGCCCCAGTCATACATCGCCATGTTCATGGGATAGCTGAGCGCGGCGGGCATCTGGATGAACGGCCCCTTGTCGGACCCGCCGTATTCCAGCACCAGCACCGAATGCTTGCCGTCCTCGGACAGGCGGTAGGCCATGGCTGACCCGGCCGAACCGGAGCCGATGATGACGAAATCGGCCTGGCGCGCCGTTGGCATCTTTGCTTTCCCTTTGAAATGCTGGCCGGATCGGGCGGCCAGAACCCGTTACGGCCAAATTGACCCGGCGCAGGGGGCTTCCGGCGGAGAATTGCGACCGGTTTCAATGAAAATGCGACGGTTCGCGAGGTTGGGCGTCACGTCACTTGCCCGATCCGGCCAACTTCTCCAGCCCGCGCCGCAGTGCTGCGGGCATCTGTTCGGCATCCATATGTTCGCGCAGCCGGGCATTATAGCCGCCGGGGGAGCTCAGTGCCTGCAACAGCGGCGCAAGATCGTTTGACATCAGGTTGGACCCGACCAGCACGCGCAGGAAATCCTCGGCCTGTGCGGGGTCGCTGACCTTTGGTGCGATCCACTCTGCGGCATCGGCGACCAGTTTGACGGCTGGCGACAGCACCGCCTGCGCCGCCAGGTAGGCCATCATTTCCGCGTCGTTTTCAACGAAATAGACACTGTTTGCGGGCGTGAAGAGCGTGTCGATCAGATCGGGCTGTCCCAAGGCAATGATGGGAGAGCCCCCCTTGGCGATGCCGGGGAAGGGCAGCATCAGGGCAACCGGCGTGGCGGGGGCAAGCAGTGGCGCAAGCGTTTCCAGCGAAACACCCGCGATGAAGGAAATCACCCTTTGACCGGCGTGAAAGCGCAGCGTCGGCAGCACCGTGGCGGCCTGATCCGGCAACAGGCCAAGGAACAAAACGTCGCTGGCATCGACCACGCCCTGATTGTCCGCGACCGAAACGCCAAAGCGCGAGGCCAGATCGGCGGACCTTGCGCGGCTGCGTTCCGAGACGGTGATCTGGTGGCCATCCTTTGCGATCCCTTCGACGACCGCGCTGGCGATGGTGCCGGTTCCGATAAATCCAAGCCGCATGTCAAAGATCCTTCATCAGTCGCAGCGCATCATAGATCGCCGCGTGGGTGTTGCGGGAGGAAACCGCATCGCCGATGCGGAAAAGCTGGAAGCCGCCCTCGGGGTTCGTGCGGATCGCCTGCGGACGACCGTTGAGGAACGCATCCTGATCCAACTCGCCCCGGTTCACGGAGGCTTCCTTGAGGTCGAAATAGAGATCGGCCAACGGCCGCGTGCCGTAGTTCACCACGATCTGATCGTAGCGCCGCTCATCGGTGTGGCGGCTGTAGTCGGTGCCGATCGTGGCCACCAAGGCATTGCCATCCCGCCGCACGCCTAACAGGCGGCGGGTGACGGTGAAGGTGGTTTTCTTGTCCTGCAACGCGCGCATGTAGGGGACGAGGTTCATGCCCATGATCTCGGGCGCGAAGCTGCGGTCGGGGGTCATGATTTCCACGGTCGACCCGGCATTCGCCGCGACCTCGGCCGCCATCAGAGCCGGATGATCGCCTGCCTCATCATAGATCAGGACATTTTCCGCAGGGCGCACATCGCCCGAGATCAGATCCCATGCACTGACCACCAAATCGCTTTCGCCCCGCTGTTCGTGCAGCGCGGTAGAGGGCAGGCCGCCGGTGGCGACGATGACGATATCGGGGGCCTCGGCGCGGATATCCCCGGCCTCGGCCCATGTGTTGAACCGGAACTCCACGTCTCGGGCGGCGCATTGGGCCATGCGCCAGTCGATGATGCCGATCATCTCGCGCTTGCGGGGGTTCTGCGCGGTCAGCAGCACCTGCCCGCCGGGCCGGTCGGCGGCCTCGAAGACCGTCACGCGGTGGCCCCTCTCAGCGGCGACCCGCGCGGCCTCCAGCCCTGCGGGACCGGCCCCGGCAATGACCACCCGTTTGCGTTCGTCAGCGGGCGAGATCGCCTGAGGCATGGTCAGTTCGCGCCCCGTGGCCGGGTTGTGGATGCACAGCGCCTCTCCCCCGCCATAGATGCGGTCAAGGCAATAGGTGGCGCCGACGCAGGGGCGGATGTCATCCTCGCGCCCCTCCATAATCTTCCGCACGATATGCGGATCGGCCATGTGGGCGCGGGTCATGCCGACCATGTCGAGCAGGCCCGCCGAGACCGCGTGGCGCGCCGTCGCCACATCGGGGATGCGCGCGGCGTGGAAGGTGGGCATACCGGTTTCCGCCCGGATCGACCCGGCAAGGTCCAGATGCGGGGCGGAGCGCATGCCCTGAATGGGGATCATGTCGGTCATCGCCGGATCGGTATGGATGCGGCCCCGGTTCACGTTGAAGAAATCGACCTGCCCGGAGTCGCGCAGCAGTTTCGCGATCTCCAGCCCCTCTTGCGGGGTTATCCCGCCCGGTTCCGCCTCATCCGCGCCAAGGCGGATGCCGACGATGAAATCCGCCCCAACCCGCGCGCGAACTTCGGCCAGTATATCCAGCGTGATCTGGATTCGGGATTGCAGGCTGCCCGCCCCGTAAGGGCCTTCCATCCGGTTGGTCAGGTGCGACCAGAACTGATCCTGCAGATGGCCATGGGCAATGAGTTCAATCCCGTCCATGCCGCCCGCCTGCATCCGTTCCGCCGCGTCGCCATAGTCGCGGATCACGCGGGCGATGTCCCAATCCTCCATCATCTTGGGGAAGAAGCGATGCGCCGGTTCGCGGTCGTCGGTCGGACCGATGGAGGGCAGCCAGTCACCCTTGCTCCACCCCGTCCGGCGGCCCAGATGGGTCAGCTGGATCATCGCCGCGCAGCCATGCTCGTGCAGGCCGTCGGTCAGACGCCTGATCCACGGCACCACCTCATCGCGATAGGCCAGCACGTTGTTGAAGGCGGGCGGGGAATCGCGCGACACCACGGCCGATCCCGCCGTCAGCGCCAGTGCCACACCGCCCTTGGCCCGTTCCACGTGATAGGCGCGGTAGCGGTCCTTGGGCATCCCGTCCTCTGGGTAAGCCGGTTCATGCGCGGTGGTCATGATCCGGTTGCGCAGGGTCAGGTGTTTCAGCTGATAGGGTTGCAGCAGGGGATCGTTGCTCATCGACTTGCTCCGCAGATGGTCAGCGCGATGCTTGAAGGAATGGACACAGGTGTCAAGTTTATTGCGAGCGCCGGGGCCAACATGATACACCCGCCCCATGACCATCCAGAAACCCGACAAGACCCATGGCTGGCGCGGCTCTGCCGATCTGTGGATCGATGCAGGCTATCAGCTGCTGATCGACGGTGGTGTCGAGGCGGTGAAGGTGATGCCGCTGGCCAAGGCGCTTGGCCTGTCACGGACCAGTTTCTACTGGCATTTCTCCGACCGGGACGCGCTGCTGGAGGCGATCATCGACCGATGGGAGGCGAAGAACACCGGCAATCTGGTGGCCCGCTGCAATGCCCCCGCCAGGTCGATCTGTGCCGCTGTCTTCAACCTGTTCGACTGCTGGATCGACGAGGACCTGTTCGATTCCCGTTTCGACCTGGCGATCCGCAATTGGGCCCAGAATGACGAAGCGCTGATGGCGCGGGTGAAAGCCGCTGATAGTGCCCGGCTGGCCGCCATGCGTGCGATGCTGGAACGCCACGGGCAAAGCCCGGCCATGGCCGCCACAAGGGCCAATACGATGATCTTCACACAGGTGGGCTATTACACCATGCGGTTGGGGGAATCGGTGCCGGACCGGCTGGACCGGATGCCGCCCTATGTGGAGGTTTTCACGGGCGAGGCCCCGAGCGAAGCGGAAATCGCCGAATTCTTCGCCCGCCACGGGGCGAAACGCTAAGGCGTGCTTGTACCTTTCCTGCCCCTTGGCCTAGATGCAGCGGTATGAAACTCCGCCGCCATAACTCCGGTCACTGGATGGCTGTCCTGGCCTGGCTTGCTGCCGGGTTGTGCCTGTTGCCGACTGGCGCGGTGACTTTGGCGGCGCTGACGGGCGGGCTGGAAACGGTCACCGATCTGGCGCAGACCGTGCTGCCCCGCTACACCCGCGCGACGCTGACCATGGTGCTGATCGTGGCCACCGGAACCGCCGTGATCGGGACGGGAACGGCGTGGCTGGTGACCATGACGCGCTTTCCCGGCCGCCGCGTGCTGGAGATTGCGCTGGCCCTGCCGCTGGCCTTCCCGGCCTATGTGCTGGCCTATGCCTATACGGATTTCCTCGATCATCCCGGATGGGTTCAGGCCAACCTGCGCGACCTGACGGGCTGGGGCCCGCGCGACTACTGGTTCCCGGAAATCCGGTCGCTGCCCGGCGCGGCGATGATGCTTACGCTGGTCCTGTATCCTTACGTCTACCTGCTGGCCCGCGCAGCCTTTCTGCAGCAAAGCGCGACGGCCTATCTGGCCGCCCGCACCCTTGGTCGCGGACCTTGGAGCGCGTTTTTCCGCGTCAGCCTGCCGATTGCCCGGCCCGCCATCGCGGGGGGCGTTCTGCTGGCGATCATGGAAACCATCGCGGATTTCGGCACCGTCAGCTATTTCAACGTGCAGACTTTTGCGACCGGCATCTATCAAAGCTGGTTTTCCTTCGCCGACCGGGGGGCTGCCGCGCAACTGGCGCTTTGCCTGCTGATGGCCGCGCTGGTTCTGGCGGCACTGGAACGGCGGCAACGGGCAAGCCAGCGCCATCATGGCGCGGGGCGCCGGTTCGAGGTGCTGGACCCGCCCGTTCTGCGCGGCGGACGCGCGGTGCTGGCGGTGATCTTTTGTGCGCTGCCCGTGGTTCTGGGCTTTCTGCTGCCGGCCGGGCTGCTGGTCTGGATGGGGCATGACAGTTTCGGCATCAT
Source organism: Nioella sp. MMSF_3534 (assembly GCF_030732985.1). Classification (GTDB taxonomy): domain Bacteria; phylum Pseudomonadota; class Alphaproteobacteria; order Rhodobacterales; family Rhodobacteraceae; genus Nioella. Next base: position 70,153 of record NZ_JASHJX010000019.1, on the reverse strand, counting down.
TCTGGGCGACCGTTACCTCGGCTTCCTGCAAAACTCGCTGACATTGGCCTCGGTCGCGGCGCTTTTTACCGTGACAGCGGCGGTCTTTCTGGGCTTCAACGCACGGCTGCATCCCAACCGGGCCAACAAGACCGCGATCGGCATCGCGGGGCTTGGCTATGCGGTGCCGGGCGGCGTGATCGCCGTTGGCCTGATCGTGCCCTTTGCCGGATTCGACAACGCGCTGGATGCCTGGATGCGCGAGACCTTCGACATCTCGACCGGCCTTTTGATCACCGGTTCGATCTGGCTGCTGGTCATGGCCTACATGGTACGCTTCATGGCCGCTGCCCTGTCGGCCTATGACGCGGGGCTGTCCACCATCAACCCCAATATCGACGCCGTGGCGCGGACGCTCGGGCGGTCTCCCTCGACCATGCTGCGGGGCGTTCACCTGCCGATCCTGCGGCCGAGCCTGCTGACGGCGCTGCTGATCGTCTTCGTCGATGTCATGAAGGAACTGCCAGCCACGCTGATCATGCGGCCTTTCAACTATGACACGCTGGCGGTTCAGGCGCATCGGCTGGCGGCGGATGAGCGGCTCGCAGAGGCGGCGGTGCCAAGCCTTGTGATCGGGCTTGTGGGGCTGTTGCCGGTGATGATCCTGTGTTGGGGTCTGGGGCGCGAAGACCGGACGGAAGCGGAGTTCATCCCCGATCCGCAGATCGCCGAGTGACAGAAAAATCTTCCGGAAGATTTTTCAGGGCCGCAAAATTCTTGAAGGAAGAATTTTCTGACACGGAAGAATTTTCTGGAAAATTCTTCTTGGCGCGACGCAAAAGGGGCGCCCAGCCTGGACGCCCCTTGGTTCTGTCCCTGCGCGATGACCTTACGGCCAGCCGACCTGATTGAAGATGCGCTGCGCCGTGCCAAGGTTGGCCGCCACATCCGACAGATCAACGTCATCGGCCACGAATTCCCCCAGACCGGCCAGTTCCTCGACCATCTCGACGCCTTCAACCGCCGGGTATTCGTTGTTCCCGGAAGAGAAATAGACCTGCGCTGCATCCGAGGCGAGATATTCGAGGAAGGCGACGGCTGCCTCCCGGTTCGGGGAATGCACGGCCACGCCGGCCCCGGACACGTTCATATGCGCGCCATTGCCATCCTGATCGGGGAAGACATATCCGATCACATCCAGATGCTCGGTCACACCATCGACCTGATCGCGCAGCGACCGCACATAGTAGTAGGTATTCGACACGGCCACACCGCATTCACCCGAAGCGACGCCGCGGATCTGGTCGGTGTCGCCGCCTTGGGGTGAGCGGGCAAAGTTGCGCACCACGCCTTCGGCCCATGCGCGGGCGGCCTCTTCGCCCTCATGGGCGATGATCGAGGCCAGCAGGGTCTGGTTATAGGTGTTGGTCGAGGACCGGATGCAGACCAGACCCTCATAGGCAGGATCGGCCAGATCGGCATAGTTCGCGGGGGGCGTGTCCACCAGATCGGTGTTGTAGAAGAGGATCCGCGAGCGCTGCGAGAAGCCGAACCAGCGGTTTTCGGCGTCTTGCAGGTTCGCAGGGATGCGCGCTTCCAATACGTCACTGTCGACCGGCTGCAGCAACCCGGCATCGACGGCCCGGTTCAGGCGGGACACATCAACGGTGATGAAGATATCGGCGGGGGAGTTGCGGCCCTCGGCCTGCATCCGGGCCATCAGCTCATCCGCGTCGCCTTCGATGCGGTTGATGGTGATGCCGGTCGCCTCTTCGAAGCCGGAATAGAGCGCCTCGTCGGTGTCATAGTGACGTGACGAATAGATATTGAGTTCCTGCGCGGTGGCCATGGTTGCGGTGCTGGCAAGGATGCTGGCGGCGAGAAGGGTGGAAATCGGTCGGGTCATTCTGTCAGTCCTTGTCCGTCCTTGTTCGATAAACCGAGTATTTCACTCGGATAAGCGCGGACATATCATGCCCATGAAACGAGTCAAGTAATTCCCAAGCAAATTACTCGGAAAATGTTCCCGCTTGTGCACCTGTTAAGCTTCGGTGCAGGGTGAGCCAGCTTTCGAGAGGGAGGAAAGCGTGACCCCCGGCATGATCTTCCTGGTGCTGGCCTATGTGCTCAGCCAGTTCTACCGCGCTTTCCTGGCGGTGCTGTCCCCTGTTCTTGGCGTCGAAATCGGTGCGGGCGCAGAAGATCTCGCCATGGCCTCTGGCCTGTGGTTCGTGACCTTCGCCGCGATGCAGATCCCCGTGGGATGGGCGCTGGACCATATCGGGCCACGGCTGACCTCCTCTGTCCTGCTGGCAATTGGCGGCGCGGGTGGCGCGGCGATCATGGCGATGGCGCAGGGGCCGGGTTGGGTGGCTTTGGCGATGATGCTGATCGGGGTGGGCTGTTCGCCGGTCCTGATGGCGAGCTACTACATCCTCGCGCGCGACTACCCCGCCGCCGTCTTCGCCACCTTCGCGGGCGTCATCCTGGGCACCGGGTCGCTTGGCAATATCGGCGCGGCCCTGCCGCTGGCCTGGGCGGTGGAATCCTTGGGCTGGCGCGAAACCATGTGGGGCATGGCCGCCGTCACGCTGATGATCGCGGCGGCGCTGGCGGTATTTGTCCATAACCCGGCAAAGGCCGATCACAGCCAGAAAGGATCTCTGCTCGACCTGCTGAAGATCCCGGCCCTGTGGTTCATCCTGGCGATCATGTTCGTGAACTATGCCCCTGCGGCAGGCATAAGGGGCCTGTGGATCGCGCCCTATCTTGAGGATGTCTATCAGGCCGAGATCGGGCGCATCGGCACCGCGTCGCTGGTCATGGGCTTTGCCATGATCGCGGGCAACTTCTTCTACGGGCCGCTCGATCGCGTGTTCGGCACCCGCAAATGGGTAATCTTTGCCGGCAATCTGGTGTCCGGCCTCTCGTGCCTCGCGCTTTGGGCCTGGCCTGACGGGTCCGAGATCCGGTCCATCGCGGTCATGGCCGCCGTCGGCTTCTTCGGCGCGACCTTCCCCGTCATCATCGCCCATGGCCGCAGCTTCGTGCCGCCGCATCTGGTGGGCCGGGGCGTGACGCTGCTCAATCTCTTTGGCATTGGCGGCGTGGGCATCATGCAGTTTGCCAGCGGCCCGGTCTTTGCGCGCTTGTCTGTCGGGGCGACCCCGGCAGAAGCCTATAGCCAATTGTTCGGCCTCTTTGGCCTGATGATCCTGCTTGGCTGCGTCGTCTACCTGTTCAGCACCGACCGCACCGGATAGCCCTTTTCCGCAGCGCATAACCGGTTTTCGCCGCATTGCGGCGGGAAACGGGTGGCCATCCGGGGCCATGACAGGTATGGCCGCGATCAAACGCGAACAATCCCTGACGGAGACTTCCCCTCATGTCCCCGGACTTCCTTCCCCGGATGCGGGCCGAATGGCTTGGCAACATCCGCGCCGACCTGCTTTCCGGCCTTGTCGTGGCGCTGGCCCTGATCCCCGAGGCCATCGCCTTTTCGATCATCGCGGGCGTTGACCCCAAGATCGGGCTTTATGCCTCGTTCTCCATCGCGGTGATCACCGCCATCGCGGGCGGGCGGCCCGGCATGATCTCGGCCGCCACCGCCGCCACCGCCGTTCTGATGGTGACGCTGGTGCGCGATCACGGGCTGCAGTACCTGCTGGCCGCGACGATCCTTGCGGGCGTGTTGCAGGTTGGGGCCGGGATGCTGAAACTGGGCAGCGTCATGCGCTTTGTCTCGCGGTCCGTCATGACGGGCTTTGTCAATGCGCTGGCGATCCTGATTTTCATGGCGCAACTGCCGGAACTTATGGGCGTGCCGTGGATGACCTATGTGATGGTCGCTGCCGGGCTCGCCATCATCTATCTCTTTCCCTACATCACCACCGCGATCCCCTCGCCGCTGGTCTGCATCATCGCGCTGACCGCCGTGGCGCTGACCTTCGGGATGGACCTGCGCACCGTGGGCGACATGGGCGAGTTGCCCGATACCTTCCCGGTCTTCCTGCTGCCCGACATTCCGCTGAACCTGGAAACCCTGATGATCATCCTGCCCTATTCGGCCGCCGTGGCTGCCGTGGGCCTGCTGGAAAGCCTGATGACCGCGCAGATCGTCGATGACCTGACCGACACCACGTCGGACAAAAACCAGGAATGCATCGGTCAGGGTGTTGCCAACTTCTGCACCGGGTTCATCGGTGGCATGGCGGGCTGTGCCATGATCGGCCAGTCGATGATCAACGTGAAATCCGGCGGGCGCGGGCGGCTCTCGTGCTTCGTGGCGGGTGTCGTGCTGCTGCTGCTGGTGGTGCCTTTCGATTTCATCGTGTCGGTCATCCCGATGGCGGCGCTTGTGGCGATCATGATCATGGTCTCGATCGGGACGTTCAGCTGGTCCTCGATCAAGGATCTGCGCACCCATCCGCGCTCCTCCTCCATCGTGATGCTGGCGACCGTGGTGGTGACGATCTACACCCACAACCTCGCTATCGGGGTTCTGACCGGGGTGCTGCTGTCGGGCATTTTCTTCGCCGGCAAGATCGCGCAGCTTTTCGCCGTCACGTCCGAGCTGTCGGAGGATGGCAAGACCCGCACCTATCACATTCACGGGCAGCTGTTCTTCGCCTCGGCGGACCAGTTTGCCGCCGCCTTCGACTATGGTGAGGTGCTGGACAATGTCGTGATCGACGTCACCCGCGCGCATATCTGGGACATTTCTTCGGTTGCGGCGCTGGACATGGCCGTGCTCAAATTCCGCCGGGATGGGGCCGAGGTCGAGCTGAGGGGCATGAACGAGGCGTCTTCCACCATCGTGGACCGGCTGGCCGAACATGACAAACCGGGCGCGATGGACCGCCTGATGAGCCACTGAGGAGACCGGATATGGGCAAGATCATCGCATTGGTGGATGGCTCCATCTATTCCGAAAGCGTCTGCGATCACGCGGCATGGGTGGCCAAGGGCAAGGGCTGGCCGGTGGAGGTCATCCATATCCTCGGCCGCCGGGATGAAAGCGCTGATCCCCGCAATCTGTCCGGCAATATCGGGCTTGGCGCGCGCACCGCGCTGCTGAATGAACTGGCCGACCTGGATGCACAACGCTCCAAGCTGGCGCGCAAGCGCGGGCAGGCGATTATCGAGGACGCGGTGGATCGGATCGGCGCCGAGGGCGTCGAGGTCACGGGTCGCCTGCGCCTTGGCGATCTGGTTGAAACCCTGCGCGAGGCGGAGGCCGATGCCGATCTGGTCATCGTCGGCAAACGCGGCGAGGCTGCCGATTTCGCGTCGATGCATCTGGGCAGCAACCTGGAGCGCGCGGTGCGGTCTTCGACCAAGCCCGTTCTTGTCGCCTCCCGTGCCTTCCAGCCGGTGCGCAAGCTGCTGGTGGCCTTCGACGGGGGCCAGTCGGCGCTGAAAGCGGTGGACCATATCGCAAGGTCAGAGCTGTTCGCGGGGCTCTCCATCCACCTGCTGACGGTCGGGGCCGAGACCACGGAAGCCAAACGTGCCATCGAAGGCGCGGCGGCGCTGCTGAAAGGCGCGGGCTACGAGGTGACATCCGAGATCGTCGCGGGCCAGCCCGAAACCCTGATCGCGGACCGCGCCGAGGCGCATGATTTCGACCTGCTGATCATGGGGGCCTATGGCCACAGCCGTATCCGCAACCTGTTCATCGGCTCGACCACGACCGAGATGATCCGCGCCTGCAAGGTGCCGGTGCTGCTGTTCCGGTAACGCCCTTTCGTCTTCGCCCGATTGCCCCTATCGTTCGCTCGAAGCGCAAAGAGGGGGAATGGCGATGACAGGCAATTCGGACAGGTTTCTGCTGCTGTCGGATGACGTGCTGGAAGGGCTCGGCATTTCGGGCAACGAGATTGTCGATGCGATTGAATCCGCCATCCTTCAGGACGCGGCGGGCCAGATCCTGACCGCGCCCAAATCCGCCGTGGTGCCATCGGGCGGGCGCTACATGATGACGACGCTTTCGACCTCGGATGCGCCCGATCTGACCATCGTGAAATCGGTCATGGTCAGCCCCCGCAACCCCGACCGGGGCCGCCCCGGCATCGACGGCGCGATCATGCTTCAGGACAGCGAAACCGGGCAGATGCGGGCGCTGGCCGAGGCGGGGTGGATCACCGGCGTGCGCACCGCGGGGCTTTCCGCCGTCGCCGCCCGCAGGCTGGCCAACCCGGCCTCGCAAAGCATCGCCTTCATCGGCTGCGGCGTGCAGGCGCGCAGTCATCTGGCGATCTTCAACGATCTGTTCCCGCTGTCTTCGATCCGGGCCTACGGGCGCGGGCAGGCCAATATCGACAAGCTGTGTGACATGGCGAAGAGGTTGGGTCTGTCTGCCGAGGTGTTCGACGACCCCCACGCCGCCATCGAGGGGGCCGATCTGATCGTGACCTCCGTCACCCTCAACTATGAAATCGAGCCCTTCCTGAACGCCGACTGGATCAAACCCGGCGCCTTCGCCACGATCACCGACCTCGCCCTGCCATGGCAGCAGGACAGCATGGGGGCTTTCGGGCCGCTTTTCGTCGATGATCTGGTGCAGGAGGAGGCAAGCCCGAAGAAGCTGGTCGATCCCTCGCTGGTCAAGGGCGACCTCAAGACCCTGCTGACCACCGGGCCGGGCGAATTCCCCGACAACGCCCCCCGCGCCTTCGTCTTCCGGGGCATCGCCATCGGTGATTTCGCCATTTCCCGTCTGGCCTATCTGCGCGCTGTCGAAGCGGGCGCGGGGCAGGATGTGGGCTGGCAGGGCTGACGGCTCAGCCAAAATCCCCCTGGCAGAACCAACCGCCCGACACCGCCCCCCCATGGGCGTAGAACAGCCACAGCCGTTCGCCGGTTTCGGTTTCCACCCGCCAGTAATCGCGCACACCGCTGCGCCAGTTGGGATCGTCCAGCCACCATTCCGGCGCGATCCGCTCTGGCCCTAGGCCGCCTAGCGTCGCGAAATCCCGCCCCCGCCAGCGGAACCGCGCGGGCAGACCGGGCCGATCCTCTGCCTGCACCGGTTCGGGACGGAAAAGCGTCAGGGGGCGGGGACGGGGCGCGCGCGGCCAGTCTTTCGCAGGCTCCGACCATGCGGCGGCCAGTGTGCTGGAGGTCTTTTCCGGAATGTGGCTTTCAGCCGGGTGCTGGCGGGTGATCGCCTCCAGCCCCACGCGGGCGCCGATCCGGCCCAACAGATCCTCCAGCCCCGTATCGCGCCCCTGCCGCGCGGCGGCGTCTTCCGTGGCAGCCAGCCCGCCCTTCAGCTGCCGCGCGTGAACAGGCTCCGTCACCGGGGCCACCAGCCGCAGCGTGTCGATGCCGAAACCGGGGTCGATATCCCCCAGCTTCATCGCCAGAAGCGGGCGGATGCGGTCCGGCTCCGCCCCCGGACGGGCAAGCCCCACCTCCACCGCTTCCGTCCTCCCCTCGGCCAGCATCAACTCCAGCCGCACCCGCCGCGCGCCGCGCCCCTTGGCGCGCAGCTTGTCGCACAAGGGTGGCAGCAGCCGGTCGATCCCCGCCAGAATATCCTCCTCCAGCCCAATGGGTTCCGGCAGGCTGAGGCGCAGCGCGAAATGGGTCTCGGGCCGGGCGGGGGCAATCGGTTCCGGCTCCAGCCCCAGGGCCTGATCCAACCGCCGCACCACCCCCTGCCCGAAACGCCGGGCCAGCGTGGCGCGTGGCGGCCCCAGCAGGTCGCCGATCCGGTGCAGCCCCAGCCGATTGAGCCCCGCCACCGTCGCGGGGTCCAACCGCAGGGCCGCACTGGGCAGCCCCCCGATGGCGGCCCGCGTCTGCCCCGGCGGGGCAATTGGCGCGGTGCGGGCGGTGACGTCGCGCGCAGGCGCCGCGCCACCCTTGGTCCAGTGCCGCCGCTTGCCCGCGCGTGACCGGGTCGCCCGCGCCTCCTGGTCGATGGCATCGCCATTGCGCGTACTGCCCGCCCCCTGCCCCGCATAGCGCGCCAGTGCCCAGGCCGCACCGCCCGTATCCGCCAGCCCCGCCCGCACCGTCAAGCGCAACGCCGCGCAGTCGGCCTCCACCTGCGCGATCAACGCCGCCTCGCCCCCGAAGAGATGCGCGCAACCCGTCAGGTCGATCATCAGCCCCTCGCGCCCCTCCTCCGAAACCCAGGGGGAAAACTTGCCCGCCCAGCGGCGCAGCAATGTCAGGAAAGCAGCCTCTCGCAACCGGTCGGCAGGCCGCGTCTGCAGATCGGGGCACAACGCCCGCGCCTCGGCCAGCGGCAGGCCAGGCGTCAGCCCCGCGCGCGATGCCTCAAGCGACAGCGAGGACAAGACCCGCGCATTCCCCACCTCCTCGACCACGGCCAGCGGCTTGTCGCACAGCCCCCGGTCCAGCCGCTGCACATGTTCAGCGGCCAGCCGTGGAAACCACAGTGACAGGATCCGGCGGCGCGGATCGGGGCGGTTGGGGGCGGATGGGCTCATGTGGCAGCATGATGTTCATGTTATGTTCCATATGTAGCGCCCGACGGGGCTGGAGTCGAGTCCGCCTCCCGTGTCACGCTCACCCCATGGAACCGCTCGCCAGCCTCACCGCCCGCTTTCCCCGGCCCGGCCGCGTCGACTGGATCGGCCTGCGCCCCGCGCGGAAGGCGGCCATGCAGTCGGTCCCCCGGATCGACATTCTCGACCATGGCCTCGCAGGCGACCACGCCCGCCCCGGAAAGCGCGCCGTGACCCTGATCCAGGCCGAACACCTGCCGGTCATCGCCACCCTTGCAGGGCTTCCCCAGGTCGCGCCCGAAACGCTGCGGCGCAACCTCGTGATCTCCGGCCTCAACCTCTCGGCCACCCGCAACCGCATCCTCACAACCGGCACCGCCCGGCTGCGTATCACCGGCCCCTGCGCCCCCTGCTCGCGGATGGAGGAGGCGCTCGGCCCCGGAGGCTACAACGCCATGCGCGGCCATGGTGGCTGGTGTGCAGAGATTCTGACACCCGGAACGCTCGCAATCGGAGCCATTCTCACAGTCGAGGTCTGAGTTTCATCTTGGCAAAAATACCTCCGCCGGAGGCATCCCTTCGCCTCAACGCAGATCCACCGTCACACCCAGCAGACCACCCGTGCCACAGGCCCGTGGCAACACGGACCGACGAGGCCTCCGGCGCAAGCCGGGGGTTGAGGAGGGCCGTTCCCGCCGCGACCTGCCCTGCAGGGCGCAACTGCTCAGCCGCGCCGCAGCCGCCTCAACAGCGCCTCAGAGGCATAGCCATCCGGCACCAGCCCCTCGGCGGCCTGGTATTCGCGCACTGCCTGGATTGTCAGCGGCCCGACGATCCCGTCAATACGCTCCGTGGAAAACCCCGCCGCCGTCAGCCGCCGTTGCAACTCGAACCGCTCGTCATTGGTCAGCGCCCGATCCTGCCGGGGCCAGCCGCCGCGAAAGGCAGGTCCGCCGCCGATCCGGTCGGCCAGATGTCCCACCCCGATCACATAGGCATCCGCCGGGTTGTAGGTCTCGATCACATGGAAGTTTTCATAGATCACAAGCGCCACGCCCGTATGGCCCGCCGGCAGCAGGATCGAGGAGGGCCCGTGTTCCGGAACCCGACCGCCACCGCGCGCCAGCCGCACACCCATGGCGTTCCAATGGGCCGCATCGCGCTGGATCAGCTCACCGCTCTGCGAGAAATCGAAATCGTCCGGCAGCTCCACTTCCAGCGCCCAGGGTTGGCCGTGGGTCCAGCCGTTTTCCGACAGGTAGCGCGCGGTCGAGGCCAGTGCGTCAGCGGGGTCATCCCCCCAGATATCGCGCCGCCCGTCACCGGTGAAATCCACCGCATGGGCCAGGAAACTGGTGGGCATGAACTGCGTGTGTCCCATCGCCCCCGCCCATGATCCCTGCATATGGCCCGGGTCGATATCACCCGCCTGCAGGATGCGCAGCGCCGCCATCAGCTCGGTCTCGAAGAACTCCGCCCGGCGGCCCTCATAGGCCAGCGTCGCCATCGCCTCGATGATCGGGACCGATCCGCGGAAGCTGCCATAGGCGCTTTCCAGCCCCCAGACCGCCGCCACGATCTCGGCCTCGACCCCAAAGCGCCGTTCGATGGCGTCCAGCGTGTCACGATGCTCCCGCAGGGCCGTGCGCCCGTTGGCAATGCGCGTATCCGACGCGGCGCTGTCCAGATAATCCCACAAGGTCCGCGAGAATTCCGACTGGTTGCGGTCACGCTCGATCACCCTTTCATTCAGCGTCACCCCGGCAAAGGCCCTGTCGAGAGTCTGCTGGCCGATGCCTTCCGCGCGGGCACGGCGTGAAAACTCGGAAAACCATGCCCGGAAGCCCGAGGAGCTGACCGGCTCTGCCAAAGGCGTTTCGGGGTGGGCGGCCAATGTCACCATGCGCATGGCCGGACGCAAGGACACGTCCACTGCCAGCCCGCTTGGCGTCACGCTTTGCAAACTGTCTTCCGCCGGGCGGGGCAAGGGCCGCATGGTGGCCGTGGGCGTGGCCCCGGCAGCACTTGCCGCCAGAACCAGGATTGCGGTCAGGAATAGTTTCGGCGTCAGCATGCTCGGGCCTGTATGATTGCTTGTCCCGCAGTATACGCGCTTCCAGGTTTCGAAAGAAGCACCGGCCCCACCCCTTCGGCGGAGCCTCGCCGGCAAGTCTCTGCCAACACCGTTACCAAAAGCTGAACAGCGCAAAAGGACTTGCGCCCGCCTCATGGCCGGATATCTCAGGGGAATGTCGATTGATCCTGATTCAGAACGCCCGATCGTTTTTCTTCACCTGCCCAAAACCGGCGGTCAGACCATTCACCACAGCGTCGGCGCGCTTTTTGGGGAACGGAACATCTCGCCCTACCGGCTGCAATCCCATGTTCGGGACGGGGCGACATTTCCGCCGGAATACCGCATGCATTCGGGCCATCTGCACTGGCACGAGCTGGAAAACGTGCCCGGTGATCCGTTTTCCTTCATGGTTCTGCGAGACCCCCGTGAACGGCTTGGGTCCTTCTACTTCTTCATGCGGGAAGAAGCGCGCAGGTCGCGCGATGCCAATGGGGTGGACTCTCTGCCACCGGCGCAGCGCGCCCTGCTAAACGGTGCATCCGCGCTTTTCTTTTCCGAGGACCCGCAAATTCAGCTGGCCGTGCGGGAAAGGTGGTCCAACCTGACCCTGACCTATCTGGCCCTGCGCAGCCTGATCCGGCGCGGAACCCTCGCAAATGCCCCATTGGCCGACCTTCTGGCGCTGGCCGAGGAAAACAGCCGCAAGTTGACCGCGATCTACCGCTTCGGAGAGTTCGAGAAGATCGAGGATGACATCGAAGCAAGTTTCGGGACACGACCGGATATCGTGACCAAGCACGCCAACCCCGGCCCGCTGGATCGCTCCCGCAGCCGCTGGCAGGCGCTTTTGGACGAATTGGACAGCGATGCGCAGCGCAGCGAGATGGAACGCCACGTCGCCGAGGACCTGAACGTGATGGAGCGGATCACCTTCCGCTAGCGGCGCTTGCGCAGCACCTTCTTCTTGACCTTGGCGGCCTTGGCGCGGGCCTTGCCCGCCTTGCGTCTTGGCCCCGCTCCGCGCCCATGGCGCGCCCCGCGTGGCACGGATTTCCCGTCGATCTCCACCAGTTCCAGCGTCATGCCGCCGGTAACCGGAACCACCTCGGCCAGTTTCACCGTCACCCGTTGCCCGATGCCAATGGTCAGGCCGGTATCGGCCCCCACAAGGGTCTGCGCCTCGGCGTCGTGATGGAAATACTCCCGCCCAAGCGCCCGCATCGGCAGCAGCCCATCCGCGCCGGTATCGTCCAGCTTCACGAAGGCCCCGAACCGGGCGATGCCGCTGATCCGACCGGTAAAGCTTTCGCCCACCCGTTCCGACAGATAGGCCGCGAGATAACGGTCGGTCGTGTCGCGTTCGGCCAGCATCGAGCGGCGTTCGGTGTCCGAGATATGCTTGGCAATGTCGTCGAGCCGCTCAATCTCTTCCGGGCTCAGCCCGTCGCGGCCCCAGCCATGGGCAGAGACCAGCGCCCGGTGCACGATCAGGTCGGAATAGCGCCGGATGGGCGAGGTGAAATGCGCGTATGCCTTCAGCGCCAGCCCGAAATGGCTGAAATTCTGAGGGCTGTAATAGGCCTGCGTCATCGACCGCAGGGTCGACATGTTGATCAGCTCGTCGAACTCTGTCCCTTCGGCGGCGGCAAGCAGGCTGTTCAGGTGCCGGGTTTGCAGCACCTGCCCCTTGGCCAGATTGAAACCGCTGGCCTGCGCCGTTTCCCGCAGGGCGGCGATCTTGTCGGGGTTCGGTTCCTCGTGCACCCGGTAAAGCTGCGGCGTTTTCAGGCGGATCAGCTCCTCGGCGGCGGCGACATTGGCCAGCACCATGAATTCCTCGATCAGCTTGTGGGCATCCAGCCGGTCCTTGAAGGCCACGGATGTCACCTGCCCCTCATCGCTGAGAATGATCTGGCGTTCCGGCAGGTCCAAATCCAGCGGCTGGCGCTTGGCCCGCGCCAGTTTCAGCGCGCCATAGGCGGCGAAGAGCGGTTTCAGAACCGGGTCAACCAGTGGCGCGACCTTGTCATTGGGGTGCCCGTCGATGCCGTTCTGAACCTCTTGATAGTTCAGCGACGCCACAGACCGCATCAGCCCGCGCACGAAGCGGTGCCCGATCTTTTCGCCCTGCGCGTTGATCACCATGCGCACGGCCATACAGGCGCGTGGCACGCCTTCGTGAAGGGAACAAAGATCCCCCGACAGCCGGTCGGGCAGCATCGGCACCACGCGATCCGGGAAATAGGTGGAGTTGCCGCGCTTGCGCGCCTCGCGGTCCAGCGCCGATCCCGGGCGCACGTAATGGGCCACATCGGCAATGGCGACCCAGATCACGAAACCGCCGGGGTTCTTGGGGTCGTCATCTTCATGGGCAAGGCAGGCATCGTCGCGGTCGCGCGCATCGGCCGGGTCGATGGTCAAGAGCGGCATGTCGCGCAGGTCTTCGCGGCCAGACAGCCCGGCAGGCTTCGCCGCATCCGCCTCGGCGATCACGTCGTCGGGAAAATCGTCGGGAATGCCGTGCTGGTGGATGGCAATCAGTGACACCGCCTTGGGTTGCCCCGGATCGCCAAGCCGCTGCACAATGCGCGCCTTCTGCAAGCCCATGCGCCCCTTGGGGCCCGATTGTTCGGCCTCGACCAGTTCGCCGTCCTTGGCACCCTCGGCTGCGGCGGCGGGCACCATCCATTCCTTGTCCGACCCCTTGTCGATTGGCACGATCCGCCCGCCCTCGGCCCCCTTACGGAAGATACCGAGGATCTTGCGTGGGTTGGTACCGATCCGCCGGATCAGGCGGGCGACATATTGGTGATCCTCGCCCTCGACCTCCTGCATCCGCGCCAGAATGCGGTCGCCTTCCCCAAGCGCGGGATCGGTCGCCTTCGCAGCAAACAGGATGCGCGGTTCCGGCCCTTCGCCCAACCATTCCAACGGGCGGCAAAACACATCGCCCAAATCATCTGGCGCCAGCACCTGCAACACCGCAACGGGCGGCAGCCGGTCGGGATCGCGATAGGTCTTCTTGCGCTTCTCCAGATGGCCCTCGGCCTCCAGCTCCTTCAGAATGCGTTTCAGGTCGATCCGCGCGGCGCCCTTGATGCCGAAGGCCCGGGCGATATCGCGTTTCGAGGCATGGCCGGGATTGTCGGAAATCCAGGCAAGAATCTGGTCTTTGGTGGGGATCTGGCTCATGCCCTTGGCCTAGCACGGGCCAAGGGGCGCGTCATGCGGAAAACAAGGGGCTCAGGCGGCCTGCAGGTGCTTGGCGATCCGTTCCTGAAGGTCACGTCGGGCACGGGCCACGAACTCCTCCGGGTCATGGGCCAGCGGCCCAAGCGCCTTCTTTGCAGGCTTGCGCAGCTTGCCGAAGGCGATGCCATAAAGGATGCCGGGCAGGAAGAAGCTGGCAAATCGGGTGCCCTCGTCCCGCAGCAGCGTTTCGATATTCAGCAGCGCATCGAAGACAAGGTTGGAATCGTGGAACAGCACCACGCAATCCTTGGCCATGTATTTGCGCAGATTGAGGAAATCGCGGAAGGCGGCCACGTTGGTATGCTCCCCGTCGATCATGCCAAGCACGTGGTCCGTTGGCACGTCGAAATCCTTCAGATCGCCCGCGTCGCAATCATAGGTGCGCATCTTGGTCAGGCAATCTATCGGCAACACGCCCGCCAGCCCGTCGATCATCCGCTCGGTGGAATTGCCCTCGTAAACCGCATCGCGGCCCCGTTCGTCGCGTAGCACCTCGGGGCGCAGATCGACCGAGGAAATGCGGGTGCAGGCCGGGTCCGCCAGATGTGGTACAAGGCTGCCGCCCAGATGCGAGCCGATCTCGATATAGCTGTAGTCGCCCACCTGATCGCGCAGGAAATTCTGCACCGCCAGCAGCGTTGCCTTGTCCTTGTTGGTGGTCTGGCTCTTGATCTGGAAGACCGAGATATCGCCGTCCTGAATCCGTGAAAGAAGATCGTCCCTGTCGATCATGCCTGCCTCTTGCTGGTTGCCGGGGTCTTTGGCCCCGTGACTGCTCTGGCGGAATCCTAGCGAATCGGATCGTCCACGGCAATCTTTCCGCGCAACAGGTCTTCTGCACAGTCCACATCCGCCAGCATATCCACCTGCGCAATTCGCCGGTCGCCGAGGGTTGCCCTGCTGTCGGCCAGCGCATGCGGCCCGGACCAGCGCACCCTTTTCAGGAACCCCGGCGGGGCGGGGCGCGGACCCAGGCCGATCAGCCAGTAGCCGCCATCGGGGGCAGGTCCGAACACGGCGTCATGGGTGGCCAATGTCCGAAACGCACGCGCCAGATGGGCGCGGGTGATGCCGGGGATATCGCTGCCGATGACCAGAACCGGGCCGGGCCTGGCCAGAAGCCGCGCCATGCGCGCACCGAGGTCGCCTGTTCCTTGCGGGATGCGCGGCAGATCATCCGGCCAGACGCGGCTGGCCAGCCCTTCCGCATCCGGGGACACCGCCAGAGCCAGCTGCCAGCGCGGGTCGCGCAACCGGCGCAGCAGGCGCGTCACCTGCTGGCGATACCACCACGCCGCCGGAACCGTCCCGATACCCTTCGCCAGCCGCGTCTTGACCCGACCGGGGCGCGGTTCCTTCACCATCACGACGACGGTGGGGCGGATCATTGGGCGAAATAGTCGCTCAGGATACGGGCATAGATGCGCTTCAGCGCGTGGATATCCTCGATCCAGACCCGTTCATCCACTTGGTGCATCCGGTGCCCGACCAGACCGAACTCCACCACCGGGCAATGCGATTTGACGAAGCGCGCGTCGGACGTGCCGCCGGTTGTGGACAGGACCGGGGTCAGGCCGGTTTCCGCCGTGACGGCCTTGCTGACCAACTCGGACAGCTCCCCCGGCGGGGTCAGAAACGCCTCGCCCGAGATCTTCACCTCCATCCCGATCTTCACTCCGGTTTCTTCGGCCACCTTGTCGGCCTCGGCTTGCAGCCACTCCGTCAGGCTCGCGCCCGTGTGCAGATCGTTGAAGCGTAGGTTAACCGCCATCCGGGTTTCTGCCGGGATCACGTTTGTCGCGGCATTGCCGGTGTCGATGGTTGTCACGGAACAGGTGGACGGGTCGAAATGGTCGGTCCCCTCATCCAGCACATGCGCCGAAAGCCGGTGCGCCAGCAACGCCACGGCGGGCATCGGGTTCAGCACCTTGTGCAGATAGGCGGAATGCCCTTGCTTGCCCTTCACGGTAAACCACGCGGACATGGAGCCCCTGCGCCCGATCTTGATCATGTCGCCGATGGTTTCCGGACAGGTCGGTTCGCCGACGATGCAGGCGCTCATCTTCTCGCCCTCGGCCTCCATCCAGTCGAGCAGGGCAATGGTGCCATCGGTCGAGGGGCCTTCCTCATCGCCGGTGATGGTCAGCACGATAGCCCCGTCAGGCGGCGTGTCGCGGACGAAGTCGATCGCCGCCGCCGCAAAGGCTGCAACGCCCGATTTCATGTCTGTCGCCCCGCGCCCGTAGAGCCAGCCATCCTCCTCTTCAGCCCCGAATGGCGGGTGGGTCCAGGCGGCTGCGTCGCCGACCGGCACCACATCCGTGTGGCCATTGAACCCGAAGGTCCGGGCATGACCCTTATCCCCCCACCGGGCATACAGGTTCGACACCTCGCCCCGATCCACACGCGTGCAGGTAAACCCCGCCTCGGACAGCACCCGATCCAGCAGCACCAGTGCGCCGCCTTCTTCCGGCGTGACCGAGGCGCAGCGCACCAGATCGGCGGTCAGTTTCTGCGGGTCGGTCATGGCCTGGCTCTCCTCATTCCGGGTGTCACAGCGATAGACCTGTGGCCCGCGGGACTCAAGTACACGCCGGGACGCGCAAGGGCTTAACTTGTGACAAGAACAGGGCTATTCTGCGGCAAAACAAAGAATGACGGGCATTATCGGCGCAGAGAACGCACCAGCAGGCAGGTGCATTCCCACGTAATCCGCGACGATCATGCCGATGAATGGGGCAGAGCACATGCCAGTCACGGCAAGTGAACTTACGATCGACCATCGGGCGACGGCCAATGAAATGGCCGAGACCATCTTTGGCGACGGTGTCACCGTTGTCAGCGCGTCCTATTCAGGCGACCGCAATTCATCGGGCATCTGGTCCGATGGCGATACGACCTCGCCAAATGCCACGCCGTCCGATTCCGGTGTAATCCTGTCCACCGGGCAGGTGCGTGACTTCACCAACTCCTCGGGCGATCCGAACGTCAGCACCAGCACCTCGACCAACACGCGTGGCGTCAACAACGATTCCGGTTTCAACGCACTGGCCGGGCGTAGCACCTATGACGCCGCCATTCTGGAGGCGGATTTCATCCCCGAGGGTGATACGCTGACGATGCAGTTCACCTTCGCGTCCGAGGAATACCCCGAATATGTCGGGTCGATCTTCAACGATGCGGTCGGCATCTGGATCAACGGGGTCGAGGTCGCCTCGCCCGTCTTCCAGATCGCCCAGATCAACAACGTCAACAACACGTCCAACGAAACGCTCTATGTCAGCAACACCGATGACAGCGCCAATACCGAGATGGACGGCTATACCGTGACCCTGTCGGTGATGATGACGGTCAATCCAAATCAGGTGAACACCATCCGGCTTGGCATCGCCGATGTCGGGGACAGCAGCTACGATTCCGCCATTCTGATTGCGGCGGACTCGGTGCAGGGGCGTGTCTTCGCCAATGACGACACGGCCACATTCTCGGGCTACGGGGACATCTCTGTCGATGTGATCGCCAATGATCAGGCGGCGAATACGATGGTGGTGACCCATATCAACGGGCAGGCCGTCAGCGTCGGTGACACGGTGACGCTTAGCAACGGGTTTGACGTTACGCTTCAGGCCGACGGCACCCTGCTGGTCGAGGCCCCCACCGGCTATACTCTCCCGACGACGCCAGAGGATTTCACCTTTTCCTACACGGCGGCGGCAGGCGGCGGGAACGGCATCTCCGACACTGCCTTCGTCACCATTACCACGATCCCCTGTTTCGTGGCGGGCACCCGGATCCGCACGGATCGGGGCGATATCCCGGTCGAGGCGCTGCGCGTCGGCGATCTGGTGGACACCCGCGACAACGGGTTGCAGCCCATTCGCTGGATCGGCAACCGCACGGTCGAGGCCATCGGCAATTTCGCCCCCATCGTCATCGAACGCGGCACCATGGGGTTCCACGACACGCTGGTCCTGTCGCCCCAGCACCGGGTTTTGGTCAGTCACCACATGGCCGAACTTCTGTTTGGCGAGGATGAGGTTCTGGTTGCCGCAAAGGATCTGGTCAATGACTGCTCGATCCGGGTGCGCGAAGGCGGCACGGTCGAGTATTTCCACCTGCTCTTTGACGAACACCAGATCATCTGGTCCGAGGGGTTGCAGACCGAAAGCTTCCATCCAGGGCCTGTGACCATGTCGGGCTTTGACGATGCGGTGCGGGAGGAGATCATCTCACTTTTCCCGGATCTGGACCTGACAACCGGCCACGGATACAGCGCATCGGCAAGACCCAGCCTGCGCAGCTTTGAGGCCGCGGCGCTTTTCGGCTGAGTCACATTCTTTCCACATTTCCGAACGACTTCGGCCCCAACTCCACGGATATGATCCAATCCAGTGGAATGAGGGGCATTGTTTCGGCATGAGCTGGCTGGCGATCTGGGATGGACGGAAACTGACGCATTTCGATGCGCGGGCACGCATGGCGGAGCTGTCCCATGGCACTATTCGCTTCGAGATGACGCTCAGGGGTGAACTGCAGGTGCCCGCAATCCTGTGGCAGGGCCGCACCGGCACCGCCCGCGACCTGCGCATTACCTGCCGCCCGAACGGCACGGTTTGCGTCGAACAAGGCGCGTTCCTGTTTGAAACCGATGCGGGTTTCCTGTTTTCCCGCGAGCCGCTGCTGTTGCACTTCACCTGGGACAGGTTGGGAAAAACCGGCCAGCTTGTCCTGACCAATGGCCAGACCGGCAACCGCATCGTCACCCATACCGGCAGCATCGCGCCCAACAGCCTGGCCGAGATCATTCCCGAAACTCCCGGCCCCATGGTGTCCGTCGCCTATGCGGGTGTTGCCAACCATCCATTGCCTGACACATCATTGCCCGGCATCGCGGGCGACACACGCATTCAGACCCCGAAAGGCCCGGTCCGGGTGGCCGACCTGCAACCGGGCATGAGCATCCTGTCGCAAAAAGGCGAGGAACAGACCGTTCGCTGGATCGGCCAGACCGATCTGCTGGCCCGTGGCCCATCCGCCCCTATCCGCCTGCGTGCGCCCTATTTCGGCCTGACCGAAGATATCGTCGTCTCCCGCAACCAGAAACTGCTGCTCAGCGGAAGCGAGGTCGAATATCTGTTCGGAGAGGAGCAGGTGCTGGCCCGGGTCGAGGATATCCGCCGCGCCAGCGCCGCGCAGATCTGCCTCGAACGGCCCATGGTCACCACCTATCACGTGCTTCTGGACGATCACGATTGCCTGCTGGCAGGGCGCTGTGCGCTGGATACGGCTTTGTTGGCCGACGTCCTGGAAGCAACCGGAAAATCCTCCGCCCGTCTGGCGGAACCCGATCGCATCCCGGCCTGGACCGTGATCGACCGCGCCGGGGCACAGGCCTATCTGGGGATGCTGGCCCAGAACCGGTCCTTCGCGGCCTGACGCAGGTTTATCCGTCTTCATACAGCTCCAGAGGCAGCCCGTCCGGGTCGCTGAAGAAGGCAAACGTGCGGCCCGTCAGATCGTCCACACGGATCGGCTCGACCGGGATCCCCTGCGCCTTTAGCCAGTCTCTTGCAGCCGCCACATCCGCAACCCGAAACGCCAGAGATGCCGCAGCCCCTGCGCCTCGGGGTAGGAGGGCCGGGCGGGGGCATCGGGAAAGCCGAACAGCTCGATTTGCGACCCATCGGGCAAGGCAAGGTCCAGCTTCCACGACTGCCGCTCGGCCCGAAACGTCTCGGCCACAACCCGCAGCCCCAGGATATCCACGTAAAATGCCCGGGACCGCGCGTAATCCGAACAGATGATCGCGGCATGGTGGAGGCCCAGAAACATCGGCGGGCCCTAGTCGTCCCCGTCACCGAAATAGGGCGTCATCTGCGCCACGATGACGGAGTTTTCGTCCGCCGCGCGCTGCATCAGGGCGACCTCTTCCTCGGGGATCTCATGACCCAGCTCGCGCCGTTCCTCCAGCGTGCCATAGCCCTGCACATCCAGCGGTGCCAGATCCGCCTGTTTCAGGATCGCCACGGTTTCGCGCACCGCCTCGGCTTCGTCCACGCCAGAGGCATAGATCATCAGCCCCGCACCGGTCGCGCCCTTGGGCAAGCCGTCTCCGGTCTTGCGGCCAACCTCGACCACAAGCGTATAGACCTGCTGCTGTTTCTTTTCCTTTGCCATGCCAGCGCCCTAGCCCCCTGCGTCGTTTCGGTCAAGCGCAGCCTTGGCCGTTGACCTGCGCCACACTTCGTTTCATCCCTGAAAGCATGACTGACCTGCGCCGCCGCATCGCCTTTCCCAAGGGCACCGTTCTGTTCCAGCCGGGACAGGCCTGCCCCGGTCTCGTGCTGCTCGACAAGGGGACCATCAAGGTCACGCTGACCGCCGCCAATGGGCGAGAGGTGGTTCTCTACCGCGTCAGCCCCGGCGATATGTGCCTGCAAACCTTCGCCTGTCTGGTCGAGGGACGTAGCTATTCCGCCGAGGGCGTGGCCGAAAACGATCTGGAGGGTGAGCTGGTGCCACCCGATCGGTTCCGCACCCGGCTGGAAACCGACCCTGCCTTTCGCGATCTTGTGTTCTCCGCCGTCGCCAACCGCTTCGGCGAATATGAACGGCTGATCGAGGACGTGGCCTTGACCGGGTTCGACGCGCGGCTGGCGCGGGTGCTGCTGCGGTTGGCCGATGCGGCGGGCGAGGTCCATGCGTCGCACAACGCGCTTGCCATCGAAACCGCCTCTGGCCGGGCCTTCGTCAGCCGACGTATGGCGGAACTGGCGCGGGCGGGGCTGGTGGAACAGCAGCGCGGCGGGGTCAGGGTGCTGGACCGGGCCGGTTTGGAACGGATTGCCGCAGAGGAACGGTGACTCTGTCACCGCCGCCGGGCGGGCACCGGCGCTATAATCCCACCATATCGCAAGCCTCTTGAAAGGAGACGCGCCATGCCTCGCAACGAAGGTAACATCGACCGCGCCCTGCGCATCATCGCGGGTATCGTCCTTATCGCCCTTGTCTTCGTCGGCCCGCAGACCAACTGGGGCTGGATCGGCATCGTGCCGCTGGTAACCGGCCTTGCGGGCTTCTGCCCACTCTACCGCATCCTCGGCCTGAACACCTGCCCGCTGCATCAGCGTCAGGGCTGACCAGATATCCCCCGCCTTCGGAGCAAGGAAGGCGGGGGATCGTCACGGGCGGCACTGTTCAGGGACAGTGGGGGTCAGCGCCGGCCCATGAAATCGCTGCTGACGGAGCCATGAAAGCAGCGGGGGAAAAACGGATAAGTATCGGTGGCGAAATAGGTCAGCGTGCCATTGACCACGGCGGCGTTGCATTCATCCAGATTGCCGCTGCCCGCCGCATAGACCCAGTCTTCCTCGTAGGTGCCATCATAGGCCCCATAAGGCGCGCTTCCCCGCGTGCCGGACCGCAACTGCCAGCCGGATTGGGCACCCTCCCCGACATAGTGGATCTCGAACCCATCGGCGGCCCAGCCGATCAGACTACCAGACTGCGACCCCACAAGGCTCTCGGATACGCCGTGATAGTGGTAGAGCCCCCGATGATCCACATGGGCGTTCTCGGCATCCATCCCCAGCATGTCCGCCGCGCCCATCCCCTCCAGCCGCCATCCCGATGACGGATCACGCGAAAAGCCGCGCGGGCTGCTGGCGTCGTAGAAATCGGCCGTGCCGGGGCGGAACAGGATACCGGTGATCGAGATGCCGGAGCTTTGGACGCGCCGGGTGATGCGGCCCGTCTCCTCCGGTTCCGCATCCACGCAAACCCGTGTGGTCTGCTCGGCAAAGCTGTGCGGGTTGCCGCGGTTCGGGAAGCGCCCGATATCGTGGTTCGGGCTGGAGTTGGAGGTGACACACAGCCGGTCACCCTCCAGCCTGATATCCACCTCGTTTTCATGGGCCTCACCGGCCTGCACCCACAGGCCAAGCCCGAGGGCCAGGGTCAGTATCAGGGCTTTCCTCATCGCGCGTCCTCCTCGGCTGTTCATGCCGGGTTACACGCGGGGGTTGCGTCTTTCCGTCGAAATCTTTTTCAGTGTGGCGTTTAACGGCCGCGCAACTGCCGAGCGCCCCAGATGATCAGGCAGGCTCCGGCAAAACCGACAAGGCCTTGTGAAATCCAGGTGGGCGAAGCGCTGATCCCCACCAGCCGCAGCAGGAAGTTTGCAACGATGGCCCCGACGATCCCAAGGATCACATTGGCAACCAGCCCGGTATCGGCCCGCATGAAGGTGCTGGCAACCCAGCCTGCCAACCCGCCGACGATAATCGCCGCGATCCATCCCAAACCTTGCATTCCAGATGCTCCAAATCGTTTCGATGCGGGAACATTAGCACAAGGTCATCGAGGGGTTGCACCGAAAATCACAGGGCGGGGGACGCGTTTTCGAAAACGCGTTTGAAAGGCGCTTCGAAGCGCCTTCCACCGCCCGGCCAAATCGTCGGATCAGTCCCGAAGCAACTCGTTGATGCCGGTCTTGGAGCGGGTCTGCTCGTCCACCCGCTTCACGATCACGGCACAATAAAGGTTCACACCGTTCTTCGACGGCATGGAGCCAGCCACGACCACCGAATAGGGCGGCACCTCGCCATACATGACCTCGCCGGTCTCCCGATCCACGATCTTGGTGGACTTGCCGATGAAGACTCCCATACCGAGGACCGAGCCCTCGCGCACGATGCAGCCTTCCACGACCTCGGAGCGCGCCCCGATAAAGCAATTGTCCTCGATGATCGTGGGGCCCGCCTGCATCGGCTCCAGCACGCCGCCGATCCCGACGCCGCCCGACAGGTGCACGTTCTTGCCGATCTGCGCGCAACTGCCCACCGTGGCCCAGGTATCGACCATGGTGCCGCTGTCCACATAGGCGCCCAGGTTCACGAAGGAG
Organism: Nioella sp. MMSF_3534; assembly: GCF_030732985.1. GTDB lineage: Bacteria > Pseudomonadota > Alphaproteobacteria > Rhodobacterales > Rhodobacteraceae > Nioella. Next base: position 47,463 of record NZ_JASHJX010000019.1, on the reverse strand, counting down.
GGCATCAGCACCACGCCGGGCGCGATATAGGCCGATTTGCGCACCACGCAGTTGGGCACCGCGCGGAAACCCGCCGCGCCCCATTCGTTTTCACCCCAGGTCGCCCATTTGCTGTCGACCTTGTCCCACCAGCTGCCGCCCTGGGCGCTGCCGGACTGCATTTCCATATCCTTCAGGCGAAAGCCCAGAAGAACCGCTTTCTTGGCCCATTGATTCACATGCCAGTCGCCGCTGTCCTGCCGTTCAGCAACGCGCAGGCTGCCACTGTCGAGCGCATTCAGCGTATCCTCGATGGCCTCGCGGGTTTCGCCAGTGGTGGCGGGGGTGATCTGGTCGCGCGCGTCCCACGCGGCTTCGATGGCGGATTCGAGCTGAGCGTTCGACATGGGGGCCTCCGGTTTCCTTGGTCCCGGGCGCTATATCCGACCGGACCGCGCGGCTCAATCGGCAAATACGACGCTTCACGACCACGCGAAGACGGGTTTCATCCGGCACCGCCGCGGGGTAGCGTTAACTCTTGCCGAGGACCGAAAGGAAACGAGTGATGCATGACGACGCCCGCGACGGGCTGTTCCGCGACGCCCATACCGATATCGAAACCGCCCGTCATGTGCCGGACACGCCGCAGACCCGTGCGCCCGCCTACCAGCTGGCCTTTACCGATGACGATTTCATGTGCCGGGACGAATTGCGGCCCGTGCGGTTGCAGCTGGAACTGCTGAAGCCGCAGATGATCATGGATGAATACGGGGTGAAATCGACCATCGTGATGTTCGGTGGCGCCCGCATCCCCGAGCCGTCCAAGGCCGACAGCGCGCGCACCCGGACCCTGAGGGACCTGTCGCACTATTATGACGAGGCGCGCAAATTCGCCCGGATCGTCACCGAACGCAGCCTTAACAACGGCCAGCATGACAACATCATCGTCACCGGCGGTGGTCCCGGCGTGATGGAGGCCGGCAGCCGGGGCGCGGCGGATGCGGGCGGTGTGTCCATCGGGCTCAATATCGTCCTGCCGCATGAGCAGGCGCCCAATGAATATGTGACGCCCGACCTCTGCTTCAACTTCCACTACTTCGCCATCCGCAAGATGCATTTCCTGATGCGCGCCAAGGCGATCACCATCTTCCCCGGCGGGTTCGGCACGCTCGATGAGATGTTCGAGAGCCTGACCCTGATCCAGACCGGCCGGATGGAGCGGGTGCCGTTCCTGCTGTTCGGCCGTGCCTTCTGGGAAAAGATCATCAACTGGGAGGCTCTGGCCGACGCGGGCACGATCAGCCCCGAAGACCTTGACCTCTTCCGCTTTGTCGAAACGGCGGAAGAGGCCGTGGAGATCATAGATAGCTGGGGCGACACCGCGCGCCGGGGTGATATTCCGGGGCGCTAGGCCGCCCCGGCATCACCAGCTTATCACAAGTTCGGCCAGCGCGATCCATGCCGGGATGCTGAGAATGGCGACCGGCGTGCCGAGCCCCGTCGACGTGCCCACATAGGCCGAGGGGTTCGCCTCTGGCAGCGCACCGCGCAGGGTCGGCGGGCCGGAAATGTCGGAGCTTGACGAGGCCATGACCGCCAGCAGCACCACGCCCCCGGCAGAGAAGCCCGTCAGTTCATGCGCGATCATCCCTGCGCCGAACCCGATAGCCCCGTGCAGCAGCGGCCCCGCGATCCCGTAGAGGATATAGGCATGCGCCACCCGCTTCAGCTCCGCCAGCCGGGCCCAGGCCTCCATCCCCATGACCAGCATCAGGATCGAAAGAAAGCCCCGGAAGAGCGGCTCGTAGAAGCCATGGAAGACCGAGTCGGCATTGGCCAGCAGCCCGATCATCAGCCCCAGCAACAGCGCGGAAATCGCGGGGCTGCGGAATGTATCGGTCAGGATGTCCCGCAACATGCCGCCTTCCAGCCCGTCGATCTGCGCGCCGCCCCCGCCAAGCGCGACAGTCCCGCCGCCGGTGGCCACCGCCTTGCGCGCCACGCTGACCCGCGCCAGCACGATGGCCGTGACCAGCGCGGCGATGTCCATGAAGGGGTAAAGCGCGCCGATGAAGCCCTCATAGGGGATCTGCCGCTCATCCAGCATCACCATCCCGGCGGCGAGGGTGGAGGCAGAGACCGCCCCAAAGAGCCCCGCCGTCGCCAGCCCGTCCACCTTAGACACGCCGTTCAGGCGGGCCAGCGTCCGGCTGCCGATCAGCACGATGGCGATGCCGATCAGCATGGCCAGCACGCCGGGCACGATCAGCGCCCAGAAATCCGCCTCGCGCACCGAAATCCCGGCGCTGAGACCGACCTTCAACAGCAGCACCAGAACAATGAACTTGTAGACCGCGTCGGGCACCGTCAGGCGGCTGCCAAGCGCGGCGATCAGAAGCCCACCCAGCAGGAAGGCGAGCGTGGGGTTGCGCAACTGATCCAGGATCGTTGCGGCGATGGTTGCGATCAGGTCCATGGCATATCCCTCCGTTTGGATCTGCGCTTGGCTACCGCCGCCAGGGTTGGATAAAAAATATATCTTTTCTCAGTTATTGTTCTATTTTCTAAAACATGGGTCCGCTCAACTATCACCACCTCCGCTACTTCCGCGAAGTCGCCCGGCAGGGCCATCTTGGCCGCGCCGCCGAGGTGCTGAACCTGTCGCAGTCCGCCATGTCGATCCAGATCCGCCAGCTGGAGGACCGGCTTGGCCACAAGCTGTTTGACCGGGTCGGACGGCGGCTCGTGCTGACAGAGGCGGGGCGTATCGCGCTGGACCACGCCGAAAGGATCTTCACCGCGGGCGAAGACCTTGTCGCCACATTGAACCGCAGCAGCGACAGCAACCCGCCCCTGCGGGTCGGGGCGCTGTCCACCCTGTCGCGCAACTTTCAGCTTCAGTTCCTGCGCCCTGCGCTGGCCGAGAATTGCGACGTGGCGCTCAGGTCCGGCAACACGCGCACGCTGCTGGCTGATCTCGCGGCGCTGGCGCTCGACGTGGTGCTGACGACCGAGGTTCCGGCCAGCGACCAGGGCGTTGATTTCGCCGCGCAGCGCCTTGCGGAGCAGCCCGTGCAGCTGCACGGGTCGCCCGAGCGGCTGCGCCACCCAAGCCTGCGCGCCATGCTGGAAAACGAACCGCTGATCCTGCCCACGGAAAACACCATCCGCGCCGGAATGGATAACCTTCTGGCCCGGCTTCAGGTCAGCCCACGCATCGCCGCCACGGTGGATGACATGGCCATGGTCCGCCTGCTGGCGCGCGAGGGCGTGGGGCTGGCTGTCGCGCCCGCCGTGGTGCTGGCCGATGAAATCGCCTCTGGCCGCATCGCCACCGCCCCCTTCGACCTCGGCATATCCGAGCCCTTCTACGCCGTCACCGTCCCGCGCCAGTTCCCACACCCGGCGCTGGCGAAGCTTTTGGCCAAGGGCGTCACTCCAGGATGATTTCCACAAGCTCCGTCGGCAGGATCGGGCTGAAATTGTCGTCCGATACCATGCTGGCCACCAGCCTGCCCTGCCCGTCACGCCAGACGCTCAGCCCTTCGAGGTTCGAAAACCCGCCATGGGGCGATTGCCAGACCACATCGCCCCCGATCATGCCCTCCGCCGTCACCTCGAAGCGGCGGATGCGATTGGCAAATCCAAAGAGCAAGCTGAAATCCCGCTCCAGCAGAAAAAACCGGCCCCGGTCATCGAAATCCGCCCCAACCGGCAGAAACCGCCCCTCGCGCGGGATGGTCCAGCTCTCGTCCCACGCCCCGTTGGCATAGCGAAACAACGGGAAATCCCGATCCAGATCGCCCGACCGTTCCGGCAGAGTGTAGAGCGTCCCGTCCGCATCCACCGCCAGCGCCTCCAGCGAGGCATTGGGCTGCAACACGGCGAACCCCTCTGCTGCCGGCAGGATCGTGTCGCCATGGGCGTGATGCAGCACGACGCGGTGATCACCCTCAAACGACAGGAACATCCGGCCATCTTCCGCAATCGCCAGCCCCTCGCTGTCCCGCGCCGCCCGGCCCCCGCGATAGCCGTCCCTTGCATTCAGCAGCTCCGGCTCGGCCAGGGCCAGCGCCACCACGCGTCCGGCCCCGTCGCGGGTGATCTGCCCCCGGATCAGCGCCCCGCGATCCGACAGCGCCACCAGTCCGGCACCACCATCGGTGATTTCCACCGCCGACAGCCCACCGACCAGTTCATGATCGGACCGGATCGCAAAGGCCCCGAGCACGCCCGGTTCCTGCGCAAAAGCGGTGAGGGTAATCCCCGCGGCCAGCGCCGCCGTCAGGGCGAGCTGACCAGAACGCGGCTGCATTGGTTCGGCAAATCGCTCAGCATGATTTCCCCGCGCACGGGGGGCGGACGGTTCGGATCGGGCTGCGGGGGCGGCGGATTGAGGATATTGCGCTGCCAGGCCCGCGCCTCGTCGCAGCCATCGCCGGGCGGCGGCGCGACCTGTTCGACGCAATCGGGCGACCCGTCCGGGCAGTGCAGGCGCACGTGGAAATGATAGTGATGCCCATGCAGGGGTCGGATCTGGCGCAGGTAGGACCGGTCGCCGGTTTCATTGTCACACATCCAGACCTTGGCGCCGGGAAAGACGAAAATACGCGCCACGCGCGGATCGCTCGCTGCCTCTCGCAGCAGGTGCCAGTGCTGTTCGGTCCAGTTCTCGCCCACATAGGCCCCTCGCGCCCGGCGGGTCGAGATCGACGACAGGCTCTCGCGCTCTGCTTCGGTCAGGTCCAGCCGGTCGGGCGGCAGCATCCAGATATCGGCGTCCAGCCCCGACTGGTGGCTGGCGTGCCCGGTCAGCATCGGCCCGCCACGCGGCTGCGCCATGTCACCAACATAGAGCCCCTCCCACCCCGGCAGGGTCGCTGCAAAGCGGGACAGGTCCTGCACGAAATCGAGCATCTCGGGATGCGCCCAGTTGCGGTTACGGCTGAGCCGCATGGCCTGCCAGGTCGGGCCTGTTTCGGGCAGCTCCTCCGCCCCCTGGATACAGCCCCGCGCATAGCCGCCATAGACCCGCGCCTGCCCGTCGGATGAATCCAGCAAGTGGCCGAACAGCCGCCGCGCCGGGGTCGCGCTCATGGTGGAAAGCGTCACGCGCTGTTCCTGGTTCAAGGGCGGGTCCGGGCTGTCCCCCGCACAGGAGGACAAGGCAATCGCACAAAATCCGGCAAACAGGGCGCGTCGTAGCATCAGGCGCTTTCTCCGTTGGGCTTTACCCAAATCAACATAACCAATCCCAGGCAGAATAGCGCAATCAGGGGCGTGACCCCAAGCCTTTGGTTGTTGGTGATGTCGGTCGTGATGGCAATCAGCCACGGCGCGAGGAAGGTCGTGGCCTTGCCCGACAGGGCGTAAAGGCCGAACGCCTCGGTCATGCGTTCCTGATTGGCCTGCTTGGTCAGCATGTTGCGGCTGGCCGACTGAATGGCCCCACCCGCCGCACCGATCAGCAGACCGGCGACATAGAACAGTTGATCGGGCAGCGACGACCCCTCGGCCACCGGCATCCCGAACACGGCCTCGGGCGACAGGCCGACGATCAGGCAGGCGGTGAAAATCAGCACCACGCAGCACACCACGATCACCGGCATCGGCCCGAACCTGCGGTCGGCCAGCCCACCGATCCATGCAAAGACCGCGCCCGAGATGGCGGCGAGAATGCCGAAGATCCCCACCTCCATGATCGACCAGTCCAGCACGCCAAGCGCGTAGATCCCGCCGAACGTATACATTCCGTTGAGCGCGTCGCGGTAGAACATCGAACTGCCCAGATAGGCCAGCAAGCTGGGATGGCGCGGCAGTCCCTTGATGGTGTGCCACAGCTCCCTCAACCCCTCGCCGATCCGGTAATGGGCGCCCTCATGCGGGGGGGCTTCCTTTACCCACAGGAAGAACGGGATCATGAACACCGCATACCAGAGCGCCGTCAGCGGCCCGACCACGCGGGTATCGGCCCCGGTTGCGGGGTCGAGGCCCAGAAGCGGTTCGATCCCGGCCATGGTCAGCCCGTTATCGCCTGCCTGGAACACCACCAGCATGATCGCCAGCGCGACCACCCCGCCGATATAGCCAAAACCCCAGCCGGACCCGGAAATCCGGCCCAGTTCCTCTTTCGGGCCCATGGTCGGCAGATAGGCATTGGTGAAGATCGTGGCGAACTCCATCCCGATCAGACCCATGCCGAAAAACACCAGCGCCCAGGTGGTCGAGAAATCCTGTGGGGCCGTGTACCAGCAACCCCAGGCCCCCACGACATAGAGCACGGAGAACAGCCAGATCCACGGCATCCGCCGGCCCGATGTATCCGCCACGCTGCCAAGGATCGGCGCCAGTACGGCAATCATCACCCCGGCAATGGTCAGCCCGTAGCCCCACAGCGCCTGCGCTTCGGCCTCGGCGGCCTGCTCGGTCATGCCGCCTGCCATCAGCGCCTCGGCGGCGGTCTGCCCGAAATAGGGACCAAAGATGAAGGTCAGCATCAGCGTGTTATAGGGTTGGCTGGCCCAGTCGAAGAAATACCAGCCCCAGATACGCTTGCGTGTTGAGATCTCTGCCATGTGCTGCCCTCATGTCCCCTTGCGGGCAGAATTCAGCCATTCCCCCCGTTTGGCAATGAAAAAGGCAGATTACCTTGCAGGCGGCCAGGGTCTGACGGCGTCCGCGTCAATCCAGGCCTGCACCCAGTCGGGCAGGGGCGGTGATTGCTGGTCGATCCCCAACGCCTCTGCCACCCGGTCCATTGGGACGATCCCGTTGCGATCCGTCACGGCAGAGCGATAGACGATCTGGTTGCAGCAGGTCTGCCCCTTCCACATGCTCTGTTCCAGATAGATGAACCGGTCATCCCAGCCGACCACCCGGCTCAGCATCTCGACCCGTTCAAAGGCCCGGATCCGCGCCCGGTAGCGCACCGAGGCCCCCGCCATGGTCAGCCCCCAGCGCTGTTTGCGCAGCAGCTCAACCAGCCCGGTCCGCCGCGCCAGCGGGATGCGGCCAAGATCATAGATTGTCAGGGTGCGCCCGTTGTTCAGCTCCATCCACAGGTCGATATCCCAGGGCCAACATCGATGATGGCTGACATGGGTTCCGGTCACCGGCAGGGGCGGAGCGTTGCGGGTCACCGCCAGCTGATAGACCATGCGGGCAAAGGGATACATCGGACAAACCCTGAATCGGCAGACAGCGCCACAGAAACCCGCCCGGCCCCGGGGTCAACAGGCTCCGTTGCGTCACGCCCTTGCCAATGCGGACCCTCCCCCTTACCTGTGGGCTGGTTTCGAGCAAAGGAAAGCGCCCGCCATGCTGTCGATCATTCAGATCCTCTTGATGCTGATCAGCGTCGCCAAGTTCATCATCATCGCCCATATAATCATGAGCTGGCTGATCAATTTCGGTGTCCTGAACATGCACCAGCCGCTGGTGGCGCAGATCTGGCGCGGCTTGAACCAGTTGTTGGAGCCAATCTACGGCCCGATCCGCCGCCGCCTGCCCGACATGGGCGGGCTGGACCTTGCGCCGCTGATCGTGATCCTTGGCCTCTTCGCCGCAGAAATCCTGATCCGCAACAACGCGGTCTATTTCATCTGAGGTCTTTCTGCCGGACCTGAATGGCCCGGCTGAAGAACAGCGGGGGCAAACGCCCCGCGCCTACCCCATCTCGCGCGGATCGCCCGTTGCCCAGGCCACCCCGTCGCCCCGGTCCATCGCGGCCATCAGGTCCATGTCCTGCCGCGAAATCTCGAAGCTGAACAGATCGAGGTTCTGCCTCATGCGATCCACATTCGTGCTTTTTGGCAGAACGGGATACCCGCTTTGCACGCCCCATCGCAGCAGCAGTTGCGCTTCGGAGACGCCGTAGCGGGCAGCCATCGTCTTGAAGGGCGACTCTGCGCTTTGGCTGTCGGCCTTCATCTCTTCCGTCTTGGCAGAGTTCTGCCCCGGCTCTGCCCGCCAGGTCGACAGCGGAACCAGAGAGCTATAGGCGATCGGTAGGATGTTCTCGGCCCTCAGGAAGGCTACAAGATCGGGCTTCTGCGACCATGGGTGCAGTTCGATCTGGTTCGCCTCTGGCAGTGGCAGACCAGCGGCGCGGATTTCTTCGATATGTGCCTCGGTATAGTTGCTGACACCGATGGCCCGCACCACCCCCTCGGCCTTCAGGTCGCACAGCGCCTGCCATTGTTCCACCCGCTTGTCCGCACCAGAGGGCGCATGGATCAGGTAGAGGTCGATCACATCCAGACCGAGCGCCGTTCGGCTGGCCTCGAAGGCCGCGCGCGTTTCGTCATACCCCTTCGGCGGATCTCCCCACGCGGCATTCCCGGGCCAGAGTTTGGTTGTCACGAACAGGTCGTCGCGGGACAGACCTGCGCGGGCGATCCCGTCGGCAATTCCGGCCCCGACTCCGGTCTCGTTGTGATAGCCGGCTGCCGTGTCGATATGGCGGTAGCCGACAGAAATCGCATCGGGCACCACGCCCGCCGCGTCATCGTCGGCAATCAGGTATGTGCCAAAGCCGACGGCGGGTATGTGGATGTCACCAAGTGCAAAGCGTGACGGGAGGGGTGTCATATCAGGTCTCCTCTTTGTTGAGGTGACCATATGGGCGCGTTGAAAACCGAGCTTGCCTGATAATCCGAACAATTTGTCAAATCCTGCGAATGTTGCAGAATTTGTACCAAGGCCCTGCATAGTCTGCCATGATGGGGCGAGGAGGCCGAACAATGCGAGAGACAGGGCTTGATTCCCTTATTCAGAAACTGAAAAGTACCGATCAACGGGCGCTTCCGGAGGGCGTTTTCCCCGTGAAAGAGTCGCAACCACGGCTCATTGAGGCCAGTGTCTACAACCCCGTCATTTGCCTGATCCTTCAAGGATCGAAAGAAACGACAAGCCACAAGGGCACCGTACATCTTGCGGAAGGGGACATGCTGGTCGTATCCCATGATACGCCGGTAACGGCCCGGATCATACGAGCGCCGTATCTGGCACTGATCATGCCCATTGACCTGGCGCGGATCCGGTCGCTTGCGGACAGCCTGCCGGATCGTCCATCGCCGGATTCCGCCGGAACCGGGGTCATGCGCTCTGCCGTTGCCGACAAGGCCCTGTTGCATACGCTTGAACGGCTGCTTGCACTGGAACCGGGGTCTGCCGATGACACGGTCCTGACCCCCTTGCTGTTGACCGAACTGCACTACCGTCTGCTCATGTCGCCCGCCGGGGGGATGCTGCGTCGGCTGCTGTCGCCCACCAGTCAGGAAAGCCGGATCGCGCGCGTCGCGTCCCTGATCCGGCGCAATTATGCGCAACCCCAGCGCCTGCCCGACCTGGCACGAGAGGCCGGGATGGGACAATCGGCCTTCCATCAGCATTTCAAGGCGCTGACGGGAACCACACCGTTGCAGTTCCAGAAGGATGTGCGCCTGTCAGAGGCGCTCCGCCTGTTGGAAGAGGGCACGCAATCGGTCACGCAGATCGGCTATGCCGTGGGCTATGAAAGCCCTGCGCAGTTCAGCCGTGAATTTTCGCGCCGGTTTGGACGGCCCCCGCAGCAGGTGCTGAAACAACCGCTATCCGCCGCGGAATAGCGATCAGCGCAGCCAGACCTCGACACGCCGGTTCACCGCGCGCCCTCCCTCGCTGTCGTCGCAGGCCATGGGCAGCGCTTCGCCGAACCCCGCGACTCGCAAGGTGACGCGGTTCAGGTCGCCCTCTTCCGCAGCGGCGATGACGGCCAGGCGCACCGCTTCGGCCCGCCCGCGTGACAGGCGCAGATTGGCCCCGGCACTGCCCTGCCCGTCGGAGAAACCTACGAACACCAGTTCGCGCCCATCAAAGGCCCCCCCTTCAATCGCCCGCGCCAGCCGCGACACTGCTGACAGGGACTGTGGGTCAAGCTCGGTCGTGCCTTCCTCGAACCGCAGCGTTGTTGACAGCCGTTCCGCCCCGGACATGGCGGTGACAAGCTCTTGCAGATCCTCCAGCGCAATCTCTTCCCCGGCTGCGATCACGGCATTGGCCAGCCGTTCCCCCTGTGTGGCCAGCGGTTGCAGGGTGATCCCCTGATTGACGAAGCCAAGGCGGCGGATCACCCGGTCGGCCTCGGCACTTTCGAAGAACCGCATGAAATCGCGCACCAGTTGCGGCATGCGCCGAACCGGAAGGTACATCAGCAAAGGCGCGGTCAGCGGATAGTCTTCGGATTTCAGGCTGCTTGCCGTGGCGTGCTGAACGAAGCCACAGGCGCCGCGCAGGGGCAGCATACGGGCATTGCCGGTGCGGGAAAAGCGCCCGATGCCGATGGCATAGGGGTCGCGGGCCACGGCGTCGGCAAGGTCGGTGGCGTCGCTATGCCGTTCAGCGCGGTCACTGGCGTTCAGCCCGAAAGGCGACATGACCCGCGCCGCGACGTCCTGCGCATGGCCGCTTTCGGGATCCATCAGGTGCAGCGCAATCGGGGCGTCCGGGCCGCCGATCTGCTGCCAATTGCCGATTTCGCCTGCGAAGATGCGGGCCAGATCCTCCAGCGACAGGGCATCGACGGGGTTGCTGGCCGCGACCAGCGGCACCAATGCATCCAGTGCCAAAACGCGGCTGCGGGCGACCATGGACAGATCGCCCTGATCGGCGGCTTCTGCGGCGTCTTCCTCGGCCTCATCGGGTTCCCGCAGCGCCAAGGCGACATCGGTGTCGCGGTCCAGCAGCGCCTGAAGTCCCGCATCGGTGGTGGTCGAGGTCACGTAGAACCGGGCGGCGAGCACCTCATCCTCCCCGCGCATCAGGGCGAAGAGCGAGCGGTTTTCCGCAAGGATCTGCCGCCGGACGGTCATGTCACGGGCAGCGGCGAAGCGTTCGATCAGCGCCGGGAACAGCTGTTCGGCAATCACCGGTGCCCCCATGAACCGCACCTCGGCCACGTAGTTCTGCAAATCCGGGCAGCCGGGGCCGCGACAGGTGACGCCCTGTGCATTGACGGTTAACGGCCCGAAGATCGAGTCGATCCGGTAGTATTCGCCGTCGAACCCTATGATCGTGCCGGACAATTCCACCGATCCGTCGAGCGAGCGAAGCTCCACATCCTGGGCGGAGGCGAAGCAGGTCGTCATCAAAACGGTAAGAGCGGCCAAAACGGCCGCCCTGACTTGAACAATCATGAAGCGTGGTGCCGGTGAAGATCAGTTTGATGCGACTCTCAGGTCATGCAGCAGATTTTGCAACACCAGATAGTCACCCACAGCGTCACAGTCGGGCAGGGTGAAGGTCAGCTCGATGACGGCAACGCGCCCGTCTTCTTCCAGTTCCAGAGTGCGGGCCAGCGTATCCTGCCCGCAATTTGCCTCGGTCACCGGGGCCTCGATGGACAGGCGGACATTGCCGTTTCCATCCAGCGTGTCGCGCGGGAAGGAATAGATCTGCGCCAGCATCGGGTTTTCGACATCGGCGCTTCCCACCTGCATGACGAACCCGCCTTCACCGGCTACGGCGCGGTCGACGCTGCCGGCGTGATCCAGCCAGATATGACCGGGATCGCCATAGGTTGCGCCGAATTCCATCGCGTGCAGTTCCAGCGCGCGATCTTCGTTCCACTGCAGGCCGACACGGTAGTAGCTGTCGAGATCCGGCACGATGGCGAGCGAGGAGTCGCTGGCACCATCGGGCATGCGGACGGTGAAGAAGGCCGGGTTTTCAAAGACCGGCACATCCATGGTCAACAGGCCCATCACATCGGTCCGGCCCGTCAGGTTCAGACCGGAATGCTCGATAATCACCCGCGAATGGGGCTGGCAGGGGTCCATGATATCGAGAGCCACGACGGCGCCTTCGCTGGCCGAGGTGCTGACGGTCAGGCCGCAGGGAAGGCCGAAGGGGCTGAGCGCCTGATCGGTCATGGTGGTGGTGGCTTCCGATGCCTGAGCGAGCCGTTGGGGCTGTGGCAAGACAGGCGCTTCCGGTGCCTCCACCGGCAGGGCAAGGGCCGGGGCCGGGGTCTCAATCGGGGTATTGGCCCCGTTTGATCCGGTGCTGGCGGATGTCAGAACCGTTACCTCGGGCTCTGCGCTTGCCTGGCCCTGGATCAGCTCTCGCATGGTTTCCACGTTCAGCGGGCGGATGTTGGAGGAACGCGCCTCGGTCATCAGCGCGCCAAAGGTCAGCGCACCCAATCCGATGGTCGCAATGGCAATAATACGGGGCGAGATATTCATGACGGTCTCCGGCTCACTACCCGGAAACAATCCCGCTCAATTGGGGCGATATTGCGGAGATGCGGGGGAAATGCGGGGGAATCAGGCGCTGCGGTCGCCCAGGCTGTCCAGATAGGCGGCAAAGCTGAACCGGCTTGTGACGAGCGCAGAGAACGCGTCAAACACCGCCTGCGGATCGAAAGGCGCGTCAGAGCCGAGCAGATGGTAATGCAGCCCGGCCTCGAACCCCGGATCGAGCGGTTCCGAGATTACCGGCGTCCCACAGACATAGGCGCTGAGAAGGCGGGGCGCTTCGGTATAGATGCCGTCCTCGAAATGGATATTGAGAACGGCGCTATGGGCACGGATCATCTGATCCAGATCGTCGAAGAAGGTGCCATCCTCGACGAGCGTCACCTTGAACCGGTCGATGCCTTGCAACACGCCCTTGCGCCGTTTGCCACCGGTCCAGCCGAAGAACAGGATCTCGTCTCGCGTGGGCGGCGTGTAGGGGTGAGGGGTGGCGGGAAAGATATGAGGGCCAAAGCTCAGCTTGCGGCGGTTCTTCGGCAGCCCAAGTTCCGCGTCATAGAAGGCGGTATTATAGGCCGACAGGTCCAAAACCCGATGCGACTGCCGCACGGCCTTGAGGATGCGTTGCAGGTTGGACCGTTTGCGGGATGGCCAGAGTGCGGCCCCGCCGGCCTCGAAAAGCTGCTCGGTCTGAATCGCGATTCGGAACCCGGGGCGGGACCATGCATCGCCGAACTCCTGATGCACGCCGCAATAGACGGTGGTGGGCGGCCCGTCGCAGGCCGCCTGAGGCAGCCCGTTCAGGATATCGCGCGCCATCTGGTCCAGAACCGGATGGACCGACAGAAATGTCAGGCTGCCACGGGTCCGCTCGAACAGCTCCGCCATGTCAGCCTGCCTGTCTTGTCCCGGTCACAGACGACCGTGGCAGTGCTTGAACTTCTTGCCAGACCCACAAGGGCAGGCATCGTTGCGGCCGGGATTGCCCCACGTATCGGGATTGTTTTCGTCGAAACCGGGCGCGGCGTTGGAATCCGGGTCCGGCCCGGCTGCGGCGGCAGAGGCAGCGTCGGCAGCGTCCAGAGCGGCAGCCTGGCTCGCGGCCTGACGTTCCTGCATCTGGCGCATGATTTCCTGCTGCTGTTCCGGGGTCAGCGGCTGAATTCGGCTCAGCTTCTCGGTCACGTCGGCGCGCAGGCCGTCCAGCATCATCTCGAACAGCTGGAAGCCCTCGGTCTTGTATTCGTTCAGCGGATCGCGCTGCGCGTAGCCCCGGAAACCGACGACCGAGCGCAGATGTTCCAACGTCAGCAGATGCTCGCGCCATTTGGTGTCGATGGTCTGCAACAGAAGCTGCTTCTCGATCTGACGCATGTTTTCCGGGCCGAAATCCACGGCCTTCTTCGCCATTTGCTCGTCCGAGGCCTGCGCAATGCGTTCGCGCATCACGTCATCATCAACGCCTTCTTCATCGCCCCATGCCTGTACCGGCAAATCCAGCGCCATGGCCTTCTTGATGGCCTCGTGCAGCCCGTCCGTGTCCCACTGATCGGCATAGGACCGCGGCGGCATGTAGGTTTCGATGATATCGTCAATCACCTGATGGCGCATGTCGCGGGTGATTTCGTTGATATCCTCGGCGGCCATGATCTCCAGCCGCTGGCCGAAAATGGCCTTTCGCTGGTCGTTCATCACGTCGTCGAACTTGAGCAGCTGCTTGCGGATGTCGAAGTTGCGGCCTTCAACCTTGGCCTGCGCGCGTTCCAGAGACTTGTTGACCCAGGGGTGAACGATTGCTTCGCCCTCTTGCAGACCAAGCGTGGACAGCATCTTGTCCAGCCGTTCGGACCCGAAAATACGCATCAGGTCGTCTTCCAGCGACAGGAAAAAGCTGGACCGACCCGGGTCGCCCTGACGGCCGGACCGGCCGCGCAGCTGGTTGTCGATGCGGCGGCTTTCGTGGCGCTCGGTGGCCAGAACAAACAGCCCGCCCGCGTCCTTCACGGCCTGTTCATCGGCTTCATGAGCCTCTTCGATGCGCGCGCGGATTTCATCCGGGTGGCCTTCGGGATCAGCGGCGATGGCCTCCATGATCTTGAACTCGACATTGCCGCCCAGTTTGATGTCGGTGCCGCGACCGGCCATGTTGGTGGCGATGGTCACTGCCCCCAGTTTACCCGCATCGGCAACGATCTGAGCCTCCTGTTCGTGCTGGCGTGCGTTCAGGATGTTGTGGGGCAGCTTGGCCTGGGTCAGCATCTGGCCCAGCATTTCCGATTTCTCGATGGACGTGGTGCCGACCAGAACCGGCTGGCCCTTTTCATGGGCGGCGCGGATTTCCTCGACGATGGCCTCGTATTTCTCGCGGCCCGTGCGGTAGACCTTGTCATCCTCGTCGATCCGGGCGATCGGACGGTTGGTGGGCACCTCGACCACGCCAAGCCCGTAGATCGACATGAATTCCTCGGCCTCGGTCGCGGCGGTGCCGGTCATGCCGCCAAGCTTGTCATAAAGGCGGAAGTAGTTCTGGAAGGTCACGCTGGCCAGCGTCACGTTTTCGGGCTGGATGCTGACGCCTTCCTTGGCCTCGATTGCCTGATGCAGACCATCGGACAGGCGGCGGCCGGCCATCATCCGGCCGGTAAATTCGTCAATCAGCACGACCTCACCGCCACGGACGATATATTCCTTGTCCTTGGTAAAGGTCTTGTGGGCGCGCAGCGCGTTGGTGGCGTGGTGCACGATGGTCGTGGATTCCGGGTCATAAAGGCTCTGCCCCTCGGGCAGGATGCCGACCTCCAGAAGTTTTTCTTCCAGAAAATCGTTGCCTTCGTCGGTATAGGTCACCTGACGGGTCTTTTCGTCGTGCGTGTAATGCTCGTCCTGAATGAACGGCATCACCTCGTTCATCTTGGTGTAGAGGTCAGAGCGGTCATCGGACGGGCCCGAGATGATCAGCGGGGTCCGCGCCTCGTCGATCAGGATCGAGTCCACCTCGTCCACGATCGCGAAGTTGTGACCGCGCTGCGCCATGTCCGACAGGTTGGCGCGCATGTTGTCGCGCAGGTAGTCAAACCCAAGCTCATTATTGGTCGCGTAGGTGATATCGGCCTTGTAGGCCTCGCGCTTCTCGGCATCGGGCTGGCGCGGGTAGACAACGCCGGTGGTCATGCCAAGCGCGGTGTAGACCTTGCTCATCCACTCGGCGTCCCGCTTGGCGAGGTAGTCGTTGACGGTAACGATGTGCACGCCCTTGCCGGTCAGCGCGTTCAGATAGGCGGGGAAGGTGGCGACGAGCGTCTTGCCCTCACCCGTTTTCATCTCGGAAATGTTGCCCTGATGCAGGAAGATTCCGCCCATAAGCTGCACGTCGAAAGCCCGCAGGCCAAGGGCGCGGCGGGCGGCTTCGCGGCAGTTTGCGAAGGCTTCGGGCAGCAGGTCGTCCAGGCTTTCGCCATTCTGGGCCCGGTTCCGCAGTTCGGCGGTCTTTTCAACGATCTGCGTATCGGTGAGCTTCTCGAACTCGGGCTCCAGCGCGTTGATCTTTTCGACAGTGGGTCGCGTGGTTTTGACCTTGCGATCATTGGGCGTGCCGAAGACCTTCTTCGCGAGTGTTCCGAGACCGAGCATATGTTTATCGCCTTCCGCGCCGTCACGCCGCGTGTTGCGGCTGCAATCTGCCAAACCTTTGGGCATCGGGTTGTCCGGCACCTTGCGGGCGTCTAAAACGACCCCCAAGTCAGGCCGGGCCCCAATGCCAAACCAGAGTTGGACATAAGGGGCTGTCGGAAATGTGTCAACGCGGCCGGGAGTCCTTCGCGGCCATCCAACATGGGAATATCTTCAATGACGAAACGAATTCTTGCCGGTGCGGCCCTGTCCGCGCTTATGATCACACCCGCCATGGCGCAGGATGCAGACACGGTGCTTGCAACGATCAACGGACAGGACATCACGCTTGGCCATATCATCGTGGCGCATTCGCAACTGCCCGAGCAGTATCAGGCGCTGCCCGATGACGTATTGCTGACCGGCATTCTGGAACAGCTGGTGCAGCAGGAAATCGTGGCCACCGCCGCGCGGGACGACCTGTCCGCCGCTATGCGCCTTGGGCTGGAGAACGAAGAACGCGCCTATGTCGCAGCCCTGACGCTGGACGAGATCGCCCTGGCCGAGATTCCGGCAGAAGAATTGCAGGCCGCCTACGACGCCGAGTTCGGCGAAATGGAGGCCGTCACCGAATATAACGCCTCGCACATCCTAGTGGAAACCCAGGAAGAGGCACAGGCGCTGGTCGAGGAACTGGAAGGCGGCGCAGATTTCGCGGAACTGGCGCGCGAACATTCCACCGGTCCCTCCGGCCCCAATGGCGGTCAGCTTGGCTGGTTCACCGCAGGCATGATGGTGCCGTCCTTCGAAGAGGCCGTTTTCGCGCTGGAAGTGGGTGAGGTTTCGCCCCCCGTTGAAACCCGCTTCGGCTGGCACGTCGTCATCCTGAATGACAGCCGCGACCAGGCCGCCCCGGCGCTGGAAGAAGTGCGGGAACAGCTGGAAGAAGGTCTGCGCCAGGCCCGCGTCGATGCGCATATCGAATCCCTGACCGCAGCGGCCGAAATCGACCGTCCGGAGCTTGACATTGACCCGGCTCTGATCCGCAATCTCGATCTGCTGGACAACTGATTTGCCACAAGGGGCGGGCATGGCCAAGAAAGACAAGAAGGCGAAACACGGCAAGGCAACCGGAGAGGTGGCCGAGCTGAAACGCAAGCTGAACAAACTGCGCAAGAAGCTCAAGCAAGAGCGTGACGGCGCAGAGGCCAGCCCACCCGCGACAACACCGGTGCCCGCGGTTTCCCCGCTGGCGCCGAAGGACGGGTTTCCGTCCATCCCGCCCATCGAGGGCCTGCGCCTGTCGGCTGTTGCCGCTGGCGTGAAATACAAGGGCCGCAAGGATGTGATGCTGGCGGAACTTGCGCCGGGCAGTACGATTGCGGGCGTATTTACCAAGTCGTCCACCCGGTCCGCGCCGGTGCTGGATTGCGAGGCCAAGCTTGCGGCGCTGAAACCCGGCGCGGCCAAGGGCTTTGCCTTCATCGTCAACGCGGGCAATTCCAACGCCTTCACCGGCCATGCCGGGCAGCAGACCGTGGACGAGGTGACCGGATCGCTGGCACAGCTGATGAACCTGCCCAAGGGGCATGTGTTTTCATCCTCCACCGGCGTGATCGGCCAACCGTTGCCACCCGAAAAGATCACCCATGCCCTGACCGACCTGCGCGACGGGCTGGCCGAGGGCAACTGGGAAGACGCCGCCCGCGCCATCATGACGACCGACACTTTCCCCAAGGGCGCAGTGCGTCAGGTGGAACTGGACGGCCAGACCGTGACGATCGCGGGCTTTGCCAAGGGATCGGGCATGATCGCGCCGGATATGGCGACGATGCTGGGTTATGTCTTTACCGATGCCGCAGTGACGCAACCTGCGCTTCAGGCGATGCTGAAATCCGGCACGAATGTCAGCTTCAACGCGGTGACGGTTGACAGCGACACCTCGACCTCGGACACTGTTCTGGTGGCTGCCACCGGCATGGCTGGCAATAGCCCGATCACCTCCGCCCGGACCGAGGCGGGGCGGGCCTTTGCCGCGGGGCTGACCGAGGTTCTACAGGACCTTGCCTTGCAGATCGTGCGCGATGGTGAAGGCGCGACGAAACTGGTCGAAGTGCGCGTAACCGGGGCGAAATCTGCCCGCGATGCCGACAAGGTGGCCCGCGCGATTGCCAATTCGCCACTGGTCAAGACCGCCATCGCTGGCGAAGACCCCAACTGGGGACGCATCGTCATGGCCGTGGGCAAATCGGGCGCGGCTGCGGATCGGGATCTACTGAACATCCGTTTTGGCGATATCCTCGTGGCCGAGAAAGGCTGGGTCGCGGAAAGCTATACGGAAGAGGCGGGCGCGGCCTACATGAAGCAGGAAGAACTGGTCGTTGCCGTGGATATGGGGCTCGGGACCGGCGAGGCGACGGTCTGGACCTGCGACCTGACCCATCAATACATCACCATCAACGCGGATTACCGATCGTGAAAACCGTTCTGGTCTCCGCCGTTGCGCTGATCGACCCTGACGGGCGCGTGCTGTTGGCACAGCGCCCCGAGGGCAAGTCGATGGCGGGTTTGTGGGAGTTTCCGGGCGGCAAGGTCGAACCGGGTGAAACACCAGAGGCGGCGCTGATCCGTGAACTGCACGAGGAACTGGGCATCGATACCTGGGAAAGCTGCCTCGCCCCGCTGACATTCGCCAGTCACACATATGACGACTTCCACCTGCTGATGCCGCTCTTTGCCTGCCGCAAATGGCAGGGCATCGTGACGGCGCAGGAAGGCCAGCAATTGGCTTGGGTTCGAGCGAACCAACTGCGCGACTACCCGATGCCTCCAGCAGACATTCCCCTGATCCCGATCCTGCGCGATTGGCTGTAAGTAGCCATTTCCCCCACAAACCTATCCATTGGGATGGCCGCAAACCTAGTGACTTTCTACCAGAATCACTTAACGTGATCCCTTCACTCGGCTCTGGGGAGAAGCCATGATCAAGACCATCGTCATCGGGTCCTGCGTTTCCGTGCAGGGCACATTCGTGAAGGCGCTTGCCAACGGGCATGTTGTGGTGCGGGTCGGTCAGACCGAATTCGCTGGCCGCCCGGTTGTTGCCGCCTAGATCCAACCAGACAGGTTGACGTCGATCACGTCCGCGAGGGCAGAGATGTGAGCCGCCTCGTCGTTGAGGCACGGGATATAGGTAAACTCTTCCCCGCCCGCCTCTTCAAAGCTTTCCTTGATCTCTTCGTTGATCTCTTCCAGCGTCTCGATGCAATCGGCTGAGAAGGCAGGCGCAATGACAGCGATCCGCTTCTTACCAGCCTCTGCCAGCCGCGCGACTTCTTCCACCGTGTAAGGCTTCAGCCATTCCTCCGGCCCGAATTTCGACTGGAAGGTGGTAACGATCTGGCTTTTGTCCCAACCAAGCCGTTCGCGCAGCAGGCGCGTCGTCTTCTGGCACTGGCAATGATAGGGGTCGCCCTGCATGAGATAGCGTTCGGGCATCCC
Organism: Nioella sp. MMSF_3534; assembly: GCF_030732985.1. Lineage (GTDB taxonomy): Bacteria > Pseudomonadota > Alphaproteobacteria > Rhodobacterales > Rhodobacteraceae > Nioella. The sequence continues at coordinate 28,138 of NZ_JASHJX010000019.1, read as the reverse complement.
GTGATAGGAGGCGACCAGGATGTCCGGTTTCTCTTCCATCGCCGCATAGGCCTTCTCCACCGAGCCGGCCAGCGCCTCCACGTAAGACGGGTGGTCAAAATAGGCTGGCAGGGTCCGGACCGATGGCTGCCAGGCTTCCTCCATCAATGCACGGAAGAACTGGTCATTCGCAGTGGCAGAGGTCGCGCCGGCATATTGCGGGTAAAGCGGCACGAAGAGGATCTTGTCGCAGCCCGCCTCGACCATCGCGCGGACCTTGGACTTGGTCGATGGATTGCCGTAGCGCATACAGAAATCGACCATCACCCTGTCGCCGTGCCGCGCCTGCATCTCGGCGACCATCTTGGCGGTCTGATCCTTGGTGATGGTCATCAAGGGGCTTTCGCCCTTGTCGTGGTTCCAGATCGACTTATAGGCCGCGCCGGAACTGAAGGGCCGCTTGGTCAGGATGATCGCCTGAAGGATCGGCTGCCATTTCCAGGCGGGGTAGTCGATGACGCGCTTGTCCGACAGGAACTCGTTCAGATAGCGGCGCATGGGCCAGTAGCTGTAGTCGTCGGGCGTGCCCAGATTGGCGAGCAGGACACCGATCTTCCCGAATTTCACCGGGGGATGGTCGGCGGGGGCGTGCGGCAGAGCTTGGGTCATTCCTGGCCTCTTGTGTTCAGAACCGGCACGGGCCGGGCGGTTTCATCGAATTCGGTTGTGTCCAGAGCCTCGGCCAGCCGCGCGGCGGCCGATCCGGGGCGAAGCGGTTTCTGCTGGCTCTCGTGCGGGCGCCAGCCCGTCAGGAACACCAGTTCAAATGTCGCGGCGATGCGGCCATCCTCGGCGGGGAAGCTCTCCGCGTAGATTTGCGCGGCGCGGGCGAAGAGCGCGCGGGGCGGGGTGGCCTTGTGGCGCGCGGCCAGAGCATTCGTCTCGCCCATATCGCGCAGATCGCGCATCAGGTGGAACAGCGTCTGATAGGTGACCCGCTGCGGCAGGCGGTCGGCGACGGGCAGCGACAGGCCCGCGCGGCCAAGCAGCCCGCCAAGATCGCGAATCTCGCCCATCGGGGCCACGCGGGGGCTGAGGCCACCCATGACCTCGCTTTCGGCCTGCGCCAGCGCGGCGCGCAGCTCGTTCAGGGTCTCGCCCCCCAGCATCGCAACCATCAGTAGCCCGTCGGGCCGCAGCGCGCGGCGGCACTGCACAAGCTGCCCGACAGGATCTTCGGCCCAATGCAGGCCCATTACGTGAAGCACGAGATCATGCGCGCCGGGGTCCAGCGCCAACACATCGGAATCAGGCACGACCACCGCGCCGGGCAGGAAATCGGCCCACAGGTCCGGAAAAGGGGTCACAATTGCAGGCGCCGTAAACGTCCTGTTAACGTCGAGCAGTCTTTCCTGAAGCTCGAACCGCGCCTCGTCATGCAGAAAACCCGCCCGATCCAGCCGCGCGCGGGCGCGGTGGCGGGACAAGGCCTCTTGATCAATCAGCTTGGGCCGGGTCATGTCAGTCTTGGCGGTCATGTCGCAGCAACCTAGGGGGCCGGGATGAAATTGCAAACGGCTGTGAATGCGGTGTTTCCGCCCGATTGCGTTTGTTGCGGTGCGCCGGTCGAGACCGAGTTCGGTCTTTGCGCAAACTGTTGGAGCGATACGCCCTTCATCAACGGTCCTTCCTGCGACCAGTGCGGCACACCCCTGCCCGGATCGGACCCCGAACCGGGCCTGCGCTGCGACGATTGCCTGACCATCGCACGACCCTGGGACAAGGGGCGCGCTGTCTTCACATATTCCGGCAACGGGCGAAAGATGGTTCTGCGCCTGAAACACGGCGACCAGCCCGCGATTGCCCGGGCCGCAGGCAAATGGATGGCGGCCAAGGCGGGGCCGCTGATGACCGACAATACCGTGATCGTGCCCATCCCCCTGCACTGGTGGCGGCTCTTCCGTCGAAAGGTGAACCAGTCGGCATTGCTGGCGCAGGCGCTGGCCAATGAGACTCAGGCGTTCTTCGCCCCCGACGCGTTGAAACGCATCCGCAAGACCGCCAGCCAGGACGGCAAGGGCCGGGAGGAGCGTTTCGAGAACCTGCGCGATTCCATCCATCCGCACCCCAAGAGGGGCCATATTCTGGTGGGCCGCGATATCCTGCTGGTCGACGACGTGATGACCTCTGGCGCCACCTTCGCCGCCGCCGCGCAAGCCTGCCATGACGCAGGCGCAGAGAACGTTCGCGTGATGGCACTGGCGCGCGTGGCCAAGGATGCCTAACTAGGGGACCGAACAGGACGATTTTCGGGACCAGACCTATGCAGACTGTTGAAATCTACACCTCGCCGTTTTGTGGCTTCTGTCATGCGGCCAAGCGCTTGCTGTCGGACAAGGGCATCGAGTTTGCCGAATATGACGTGGCCCGCGCGCCGGAGAAGCGGCAGGAAATGCTGGCCCGCGCCAATGGCCGCCACACCGTACCGCAGATTTTTGTGGGCCAGACCCATGTGGGCGGCTACGATGACATGGCCGCGCTGGACCGTGCGGGAAAGCTGGACAAACTGCTGCAGGGCTGAATGCGCGCCGCGATTTTGCAGATGTGTTCCTCGGACAATCCGGGGGAGAATGCCGAAACGGTTCTGGCGGCGCTGGCAGAGGCCAAGGCCGCCGGGGCCGACATCCTGCTGACGCCGGAAGTCACCAATTGCGTGTCCCAGAGCCGCGCCCACCAGGCCGCGGTGCTGCATCCGCAGGACACGGACCCGACGCTTGCCGCCGTTCGTCAAGCGGCTCAAGAGGCAGGCCTCTGGGTGCTGCTCGGCTCGCTCGGGCTGCAATCGGGCGATCCCGACGGGCGCTTTGCAAACCGGTCCTTCCTGATTTCCGACCAGGGTGATATCGCCGCGTGGTACGACAAGATCCACATGTTCGACGTGAACGTGACAGAGACGGAGACCTTCCGCGAATCCGATGGCTACCGCCCCGGCAACCGCGCTGTTGTGGCAGACACCCCTTGGGCGCGGTTTGGCCTGTCGATCTGCTACGACATGCGCTTCGCCTATCTCTTTCGCGATCTCGCCAAGGCAGGCGCGCAGGTGCTGACGGTGCCTGCCGCGTTTTCCCCCGTCACCGGCAAGGCGCATTGGGAAACGCTGCTGCGCGCGCGGGCCATCGAGACGGGTTGTTTCGTCATCGCGCCCGCGCAGACGGGTGATCACAAGGTGAGCACCGGCAAGCCCCGCCAAACCCATGGCCACAGCCTTGTGGTGGCCCCATGGGGTGAGGTTCTGCTGGACGCGGGCACCGAACCGGGGCTGCACATCATTGACGTGGACGTCAAAGAGGTGGACAAGGCACGGGGGCGCGTGCCCTCGATCCGACATGACCGGCCCTATACCTTGGTGACATGAGCTCTAACGACGATCCCCTTGCCATTGCGCTCTTTTCCGAGCTGTTCATGGCCGACCAACTGGCGCGGTCCCTGCTGAGCAAGGCGCTGCCCAAGGGGATGGAGCTGAGCCATTTTTCCGTTCTGAACCACCTGGCGCGGTCGAACGAGGAACGCAGCCCGGCGCAACTGGCGCGGCTCTTCCACGTCACGCGGGGGGCGATGACCAACACGCTCAACCGGCTGGAGATCGCGGGCCACGTGCATATCCGCCCCGACTGGGACGACGCCCGCCGCAAATTCGTGGCGATCAGCCCCTCAGGCCGCGCCGCCCGTGACGCCGCCCTGCAAACCATCGCCCCCATCCTCAGCCGCACCGTGCAGGAAGTCGGCGCCGACCGCGTGCGGGCCGCCCTGCCGGTGATCCGAGAGATGCGGATCGAACTGGAAGTGGCGCAGAAGGATTGATCCGCGGGTTACCGGGGTGAGGTCGATGCTGATCAATGATCACCCCTTTGTCGGTGAAACTGCCCGCCGATAGAGATGCCATGTGGTGTGGCCAAGGATCGGCAGGGTAAAGATCAGGCCCAGGAACGCGGGAACCAGCGACAGCACTATGGTGACCGCGATGATCGCGGCCCAGCTGAGCATGACGCCCTTGTTCTCAACCACTACGCGGATGGAGGTGAGCATGGCGGTTACGAAATCCAACTCACGGTCCAGCAGCATGGGCATGGCAATGACGGTCACGGAAAACAGGACCGCCGACAGACCCGCACCGACGACAGTGCCGATGGCAAGGAAGGTCCAGCCCTCTGGCGTGAAGAACACGATGCTCAGAAACCCGTCGACATCCGAGAAGGACGCATCCTGCAGGATGATCGCGAGCCACAGCCGGATCTGGTAGACCCACACCCAGAAGATGAACAGGGTGGTAAAGGCCATCCAGCCCAGTTCTCGTTTCCGCTGATTGGCCATGACAGTCAGGATGTCGGACCAGCCGAAGCTTTCCCCCATCTGTATCCGGCGGGACATTTCATAAAGCCCAGCGGCGGCGAAAGGGGCGACCAGTGGAAAGCCGACAGCGGCGGGAATGACCATCCAGATCTTGCCGAGCCAGACGAGCGCCCAGATGAAGAGAATACCGAACAGGGCGTAGAACAGGCCGAAAAAGCCGCTCATGACCGGGCGCGCCAGAAAGTCGGCAAAGCCAGCCTTGAGCGATGCCCGGATGTCCTCTGCCGTCACCCTATTGATGGTGAGGGTTGCCCGCTGGTGTGGTGTCTGATCGTTCTTCGACGGGGCCTCTGTGGTCTCGGATGTCATAGCACACTCCTCCCAAAGCAAGGGGCCGGGATGAGCTCATGCCAACGGATCCAGTGATGGTGGAGACATCCCTCCTTTGGTAGAAAGTCTGCATCAGGTTAGGCAATGGGGCAAGAAGCATGCCCGCTGTTTGCTTCGCCGCTGCTTAGACTGCTTCATCGATGGCGTCCCTCCGGATACGTCCTCAGGCACTGAATGGGAACAGCCTGTCAGCTATCTTGGGCCTACCGCTTTACGCTCGCCGTCACGTAGTTCACGCTCAGATCGCGGTCCGAGATCGACCAGCGCCAGCTGATGGGATTGAAGACGAAGCCCTTGCGGTCCACCGGGTCGAGGCCCGCCGTTTCGATCAGGGCAAACAGCTCCTCCGGCGTGATGAACTTGTGCCATTCATGCGTGCCCTTGGGCAGCCAGCGCATCACGTATTCCGCTCCGACAATGGCGAGGGCAAAGCTTTTCGGGTTCCGGTTGATCGTCGAACAGATCATCAGCCCGCCCGGTTTCAGCAGCTGCCGGCAGGCGGTCAGGTAGGCCTGCGGGTCGGCGACATGTTCGACCACTTCCATATTCAGGACCACGTCGAACTGTTCATCCGCCTCTGCCAGCGCCTCGGCGGTCGTGTGGCGATAGTCGATCTCCAGCCCCGATTGTTCGGCATGAACGCGCGCGACAGGGATATTCCGCTCCGCCGCATCCGCCCCCACCACGGTCGCCCCAAGCCGCGCCATGGGTTCCGACAACAGCCCGCCGCCGCAGCCGATATCCAGCAGGCGCAGCCCGTAGAACGGCTTTTCATCGCGCAGGTCACGGCCAAACTCGGCGGCAATCTGCGCGGTGATATAGTCCAGCCGGATCGGGTTCATCATATGCAGCGGCGCGAACTTACCCTTAGGGTCCCACCATTCCGCAGCCATGGCCTCGAACTTGGCGATTTCGGCGTCATCGACGGTATTGGCCGCGCTGTTCATGGACATCCCTTTCCGATCTTGGCATCGTGGCAGGCATAGCAGACCCACCCCATCGGTCTATATAGGGGAAACATGGACAAATTCTCCGGCCAAAAGCGCGCAGGCGCCTATCTCTACCCGCCGATTGACCCGTTCGATCAGCGGATGCTGGATGTGGGCGACGGGCATCAGATCTATGTGGAACAATGCGGCAATCCCGATGGCGCGCCGGTCGTGGTGCTGCATGGCGGGCCGGGGGGCGGGTGCAGCCCGGCGATGCGGCGCTATTTCGACCCGGAGGCGTTCCGGGTCATCCTGTTCGATCAGCGCGGGTGCGGCCGGTCGCGGCCTCATGCGTCCACCAAGGACAATACGACCTGGCATCTGGTGGCGGATATCGAGCGGATCCGGGCAACACTCGGCATCGACAGATGGGCCGTCTTCGGCGGCAGTTGGGGCGCGACCTTGGCTCTGGTCTATGCGGAAACGCACCCCGACCGGGCGGCGTTCCTCGCCCTGCGCGGTGTCTTCCTGTCGACGCAGCGAGAGCTGGACTGGTTCTATGGCGGCGGTGCGGGGCAGTTCTGGCCGGAACAATGGGCGCGGTTTTCGTCGCTGATCCCGGAAGACGAGCGCGGCGACATGATCGCGGCCTATAACCGGCGGCTCTTTTCCGGCGACCTGATGGTCGAAACCCGCCATGCCCGTGCCTGGTCGGCCTGGGAAAATGCGCTGGCCTCGGTTGAAAGTGACGGCAACCCCGGCGAGGCCCCGGCGGATTACGCCCGCGCCTTTGCCCGTTTGGAAAACCACTATTTCGTCAACAAGGGCTTCCTTCAGGAAGACGGCCAGATCCTGCGCGACCTGCCGAAGATTGCCCATATCCCCGGCGTCATCGTGCAGGGCCGCTATGACATGATCTGCCCGCCCCGGTCGGCGCATGACTTGGCCCAGGGCTGGCGGTCAGGCCGGCTGCACATGGTCCGCGCGGCGGGGCATGCGCTTTCGGAACCCGGCATCAGTTTTGAGTTGGTGCGGGTGATGAAACAGGTCGGGCAGAACCGTGGGAAATACGGGCTGTAGGGTCTGATCAGTCGAACTGCACCAGGGCTGCCTCGAACGCGTCCTCGCTAATCACGACGGTGTGGTGCCCCTTGCCGTGGGTATCCTCCATCCGCCAGACATCGCCCTTGCAGATTTCCCGTGCTTCGCCGTCGCTGGCCGTGACCCGCGCCGCCAAGACAGAACAGCGTCTGGCGCTTGGGGCGGGGTGAATGTCCGCCCCTTCAGCGGCACGTCTACGGTGCGCCAGTGGCTCGGCCTAGGGATAGTGGTACTGCGTGGTCATCCCCCGTTGGCCCCCGTTCCCGTCACTCGGCATGGGCCGCCTGCGAAGCGCTGCCAAACCTTTGAGTGCCATGCGCCGCCGGATCGCGCAGCGGGCCTAGCCCCGGGCTGATCAAATGCCGGATCAGCGCCACGGGGTGCGACCGCAGGGTCAGGCGCATGGACACGTAATCCTCCACCACCTGTTCGCCTTCCGTCATCTCGGGCAGGTGCACCTCCGGTTCCTCGATGGCCTCGCCGTCCATGTCGCCGGTGAAAAGCGGCAGGGGTTCTGCGGGCAGCAGCGCCTTGGCAGCCCACAGCGCCTCTCGCCGCGAAAGCCCGATCCCGGCGAAGGCGTCGGCCTCGGCCAGCACCGCCAGCGCGCGGGCGGGCAGACCGGCGCGGCGCCACACATCCTCGACCGCGCGGTAGCCATTGCCCCGCGCGGCGGCCAGCCAGCGCGCGTCTTCTTCCCGCATCGACCGGATCTGCCGGAACCCGAGCCTGAGCGCCAGACCGCCCCGCCCGTCAGGTTCCATCACGTTGTCCCAATAGCTTTCGTTGATATCGACGGGCCGCACCTCGACCCCGTGTTCGCGGGCATCCCGGACGATCTGGGCGGGGGCATAGAACCCCATGGGCTGCGAGTTCAGCAGCGCACAGGCGAAGATGCCGGGGTGATGGTGCTTGATCCAGCTGGAGGCATAGACCAGCAGCGCAAAACTGGCGGCATGGCTTTCGGGAAAGCCGTAACTGCCGAAGCCCTCGATCTGGGAAAAGCAGCGCGCGGCGAAATCCTCGTCATAGCCGCGCTCGCGCATGCCCTTCATGAAAAGCGTGCGGAAATCGCTGACATTGCCATGTTTCTTGAACGTGGCCAGCGACCGCCGCAGCCGGTCCGCCTGATCGGGGGTGAAGCCCGCGCCGATGATGGCGATCTGCATCGCCTGTTCCTGGAACAAGGGCACGCCAAGCGTCTTGCCCAGAACCGCGCCCAACTCGTCCGAGGGGAAGCTGACCTTTTCCTCGCCGTTCCGGCGGCGGATGAACGGGTGCACCATGTCACCCTGAATGGGGCCGGGGCGGATGATGGCGACCTGAATGACGAGGTCATAGAAACAGCGCGGCCGCATCCGGGGCAGGAAATTCATCTGCGCGCGGCTTTCCACCTGGAAGACGCCGAGGCTGTCCGCCTTGCACAGCATGTCATAAACCGCCGGATCCTCGGGCGGCAGGGTGGCGAGGGTATAGTCGGTTTGATGGTGACGCTCGATCAGGTCAAAGGCCTTGCGGATGCAGGTCAGCATGCCAAGCGCCAGCACATCGACCTTGAGGATACCCAAAGCGTCGATATCGTCCTTGTCCCAGCAGATGACGGTGCGATCCTCCATCGTGGCGTTCTCAATGGGCACCAGTTCATCCAGCCGCCCCTCGGTCACGACGAAGCCGCCAACATGCTGGCTGAGGTGCCGGGGAAAGCCCTGAATTTCGCGGACCAAGGCCATGGTCTGGCGCAGGCGCGGTTCGGTCGGGTCGAGCCCCAGTTCGCGGATCCGGGTATCGGCCATGTCGCGGCTGCTGCCCCAGCCCCAGATTTGCGAGGAAAGCGCCCCGAGGATGTCTTCGCTAAGCCCCATGGCGCGGCCCACCTCGCGCACCGCGCGCTTGCCCCGGTAGTGGATCACCGTCGCGCAGAGCCCAGCGCGGTGGCGGCCGTAGCGTTCGTAGATATGCTGGATCACCTCCTCGCGCCGTTCATGTTCGAAATCCACGTCGATATCGGGGGGCTCGTCGCGCGCCTCGCTGACGAAGCGTTCGAACACCATGGTGCCGACCTCCGGGCTGACCGAGGTCACGCCGAGGCAATAACAGGTGATGGAATTGGCCGCCGACCCGCGCCCCTGGCAGAGGATGCCGCGCGACCGGGCGAAGGCGACGATGTCGTGGACAGTGAGGAAATAGGGTTCATAGCCAAGCTTGGCGATCAGCCGCAGCTCATGCTCCAGCATCTTCACGGCCCGGTCCGGCGCGCCGGACGGGTAGCGCCATTGCAGCCCCGCGCGCGCCAGCCGTTCCAGCCTTTGCGACGCGGTTTCGCCGCCGCTGATCTCGGAGGGGTATTCATAGCGCAGCGAGCCGATATCGAAGGTACAGCGCGCGGCGATACCGAGGGTCCGGTCCACGGCATCCTCGAAGCCTGCAAAGATGCGGCGGATCTCAGACTCGCCCCGCAAGCGCTGCTCGGCATTGGCCTGCGCTTTCGTGCCCAGATCCTCCACCCGGATGCCGAGGCGAATACAAGTCAGAACGTCGGTCAGCCTGCGCCGGGCCCCGTGATGCATGATCGGCACGGCGGAGGCCATGGTGGGGATACCCAGTTGCCCCGCCAGCCGGGTGAGCCTTTGGAAGCGCAGCCGGTCATGCCCGTCATAGGCAGGGGCCATCAGCAGGTGACAGGCGGGGCCAAGGCGGCGCGTGATCTGTTTCGCCTGAGCATACCAGTCGCCCGCGCCGCGCGGATGGGTCAGGACATCTGGCGGGCCGTGGAGGAGCAGCTCCAACCCGTCGGCGAATTGCCAAAGGTCGGGAAGGCCCAGATCGCAGGAGCCTTTCTGGGTCCGCAACCGGCCCGCCGAGAGCATCCGGCACAGGTTCGCCCACCCACGCCGGTCGCGGGGCAGGGCGGTGAGCGTCAGCCCCTCTCGCAGGACCAGCCGTGTGGCGGGCAGCAGGCGCGGCGGATGGAAGATCGGCGCGCGGGGCGGATCGGGCAGATGCGCAGGTTTCGGCGGGCCGATCGGGTCTTTGTCCGCCGCTTGCCGTTCGACGATCTGGCGCTTGATCTCTTTCAGTTCTGACCATGCACGAACGATCCCGGCAACCGAGTTCTCATCGGCAATCGCAATGGCTTCCAGCCCCAGCAACGCCGCGCGGCGCGCGTAATCCTCCGGGTGCGAGCCGCCGGTCAGGAAGGTGAAGTTGGAGGTGATGGAGAGTTCCGCGAATCCCATGGCGCGGCACAGTATATTCACCTTTTGTTCTCTTTTGGAGTCCCGACTGACAGCCCTTCCCTTTGTCGGCCCATGCGAGGTTCAGGGCAACGTCACCGGCCCGCGGCAAAGGCCTTTCGAAAGGCCTTCCTACCGCCCGGCCTCACAGGTCTCGCCCCGCATGCAGGTGGTGATCTGGTCGAGGTCTTGCTGCGACGGGTCATAGATCACCCAACCCGGACAGGGGCCGATGCCGAGGTGATATTGACGGTCCTCGTCCACGCGCAGGAAGGCCAGCATCTCGCGCCCTTCTTCGGGCGGAGCACCACACCAGCTGAGCACGCAATTCACCCGTACCGTCACCTCCAGCTCTACCGGTGTGCGAAAGCCGACGCGGCTGCCAAGATCGCCATAAAACAGCATTTCGACGGTGTAGGGCGGCGGTGTGTCCGGGTCGTCGGTATCGGGCGGCAAGGGCACATCCGGCCCGTTGCGCAGGAAAGCGCCGCGCACGATTACATAGCGCGCGCTGGCCTCGGCGGCCTGTTGGTACATCGCGGCGGCGTCGAGATAGGCGCAGGACAGGGGCAGCGCGGGGCCGGTTGTTGCGGCGAGGATGGCAAGGGGCAGAAACAGGCGGTGGAACATGAAAGCCTCCGGCAACGGGTGGCCAGGATAGCACAGGTGTCGCAGTGTTCACACCAGCCCGAACTCCGACAGGACTGCCTGATAGATCGGGCGCTTGAATTCCACGATGGTCTCCAGCAGCGCCGCCGGGTCCATCCAGCGCCACTCGGAAAACTCGACATCCTTATAGGTGAGGTTGATCACCGCATCGGGCGCCTCCAGCCGCATCAGGAACCACATCTGTTTCTGCCCGCGAAACTTGCCGCCCCATCTCTTCCCGGCGATCTCGGAGGGGAAATCATAGGGCAACCAGTCGGCGGTCTGCGCGACCAGCGTCACATGATCAGGCGAAACGCCGGTTTCTTCCAGCAGCTCGCGCCGGGCGGCGGCCTCGGGCTCCTCACCCTTGTCGACGCCCCCTTGAGGCATCTGCCAGGCGGGCACGTCCATATCGGCGCGTTGCCCGGCAAAGACCTGCCCGGCGCGGTTGATCAGAACCACACCGACGCAGGGCCGGTAGGGCAGCTTGGCCAGATCCTCGGGCGTCATCAGGCCAACGCCCCCTTAGCGGGGACGCAGGGCGTTCAGGCCGTGCAGGATGTCGATGGCATAGGCCAGCTGATAGTCCTGCGCGCGCAGTTCGGCGGTGGCGCGGGCCTGTTCCTGTTCTTCCTCCAGCTGGCGGATTTCATCCTCGGTCAGGGTCGCGTTGGACAAGGCCCCGCGCAGACCGGCCTCGGTGCGCTGCGGACGGCCATTGTCCTCGACCTCGCCCACTTCGCGCTGTTCCACAAGGATATCGGGGGCCACGCCAAGCGCCTGGATCGAGCGACCGGACGGGGTGAAATAGAGCGACGTGGTCAGACGCATCGCGCCATCGCCCTGCACCGGCATCACCGACTGGACGGACCCCTTGCCAAAGCTGTTGGTGCCCACGACAACCGCCCGGCGGTGATCCTGAAGCGCACCGGCCACGATCTCGGAGGCCGAGGCAGAACCGCCATTGATCAGCACCACCATCGGCAGGCCGTCGATCAGGTCGCCCGGCGTGGCGTTATAGCGTTCGCCATCCTCGGGGTTGCGGCCGCGGGTCGACACGATCTCTCCCTGTTCCAGGAACGCGTCCGAGACGCGAATGGCCTGGGTCAGCAACCCGCCGGGGTTGTTGCGCAAGTCCAGAACCACGCCTTCCAGGTTCTCGATCCCGCCGACTTCCTCGATCATCTCTTCCAGCCCGTCGCGCAGGTTCGGATAGGTCTGTTCGGTGAAGCTGGCGATCCTCAGAACGGCGGTGTTGCCTTCCAGGCGGTGACGCACGGCGGTCAGGCGGATGCGATCGCGCACGATGGTGATGTCGAAGGGTTCATCCTCGCCTTCACGCACGATGGTCAGCACGATTTCAGACCCGATTTCACCGCGCATCATGTCGACGGCGTCTTCCAGAGTCAGGCCAAGCAGCGTGACCCCATCCACATGGGTGATGAAATCACCGGCCTCGACGCCCGCTTCCATGGCGGGGGTATCGTCCATCGGGGTGATGACCCTGACAAAGCCCTCTTCCTGCGTCACCTCGATGCCAAGGCCGCCGAATTCGCCCCGTGTGTGGGTCTGCATGGTTTCATAGTCGCTCGGCGGCAGGTAAGAGCTGTGCGGGTCAAGCGACATCAGCATGCCGTTGATCGCGGCCTCGATCAGCTCTGCCTCATCCACGTCCTCGACATAATAGGTGCGGATCCGTTCGAAGACATCGCCGAACAGGTCGAGCTGTTCGTAAACGGTCGAGTTGCGAATGTTCTCCTGGGCGATCAGGGGACCGGCGACTTGGGTGGTCAGCAGAATACCCGCCGCGGTGCCGCCAAGGGCCGCCATCATGAACTTCTTCATTCTCTCAAATCCTCACTGGTCTTGTGTCGCAAACCACGCGGTCGGGTCCACGGGCTCTCCGGCCTCTCTCAGTTCCATATAAAGCGTTTCCGACAGCTCTCCACCAGACGCGAGTGGGTCAGAAACGATCAATTCTTCGCGGTTTGGCGCTTCGCCGCCCATCAAACCGACGGGATCGCCCGCTGCCAGCAGGTCTCCGGCCCTTACGAACAGCTCTCCCAGACCCGCGAGAATCAGCAGATGATCGCCCTGCGGTTCAAGGATGATGACATTGCCATAGTCCAGAAGCGGTCCCGCATAGCGCACGGTGGCATGCCATGGGGCAGACACCAGCGCGCGCGCCTCTGCCGCCAGGATCAAGCCGGGCCGGGTGACGCCCGCTGCATCGGCCTGGTTGAAGCCGCGCAGAATGCGCCCCTGCAAAGGTAAGGGAAGCTGACCCCGCTGATCGGAGAACGAGGGCAGCCTTGTGTCAGCGGCCATTACGTCCAGCGCCCGGATCGCGGTGGCAAAGCTGTCCAGCGTTTCGGCGCTTTGGGTCAGCTCGAGCAGCGCCTCGGTGTCCGAGGCAAAGCGCGGCGGCAGCGTGCGCCGTTCCGCCATCGCCTGGCTGAGCGCAACGCGGGCCTCCTGCACGCCGGTCAGACCGTCCGACAACTGGTCCTCCGCGGTTTCCTGAACGGCGCGCAGAAGGGCCAGTTCCTCCAGCTGGCGGCGCAACTCCATGGCCTCCGCCGCCACGGCGGGGGTCACTTCGGACACGATCATGCCGGATCGCGCGGTGCCCACGGGGCCATTTGGGTGGATCAGCAGCAGCGGCGCGGGCGCGGCCTGCATGGATTGCAGAACCCCCAGAAGACGGCCCAACCGCTCCTGTTCCGCCTCGAAGACGACCGTGATCGACTGTTCCCGGATCGCCGCCCTCCGCATGCCTTCGCGCAAGGCCGACAACCCTTCCTCATAGGCGCGGATGGTTTCCGTCAGCGCATCAACCCGGTCGCGGGCATCGTCAGCCTCGGCCATCGTCAGCGCGGCGCGTTCCAGCATCTGGGCGGCACGCTGCGCGGTCAGTGCAGGGTCAGTGGTCTGCCCGCTCGCGGCAAAGCCAGTTGCGCAAAGCACCGTGATCAGCGCCAAAAGCCTCATGCAAACAGGCACTTTCCGGTCATTTCCGCCGGTGGCTCCAACCCCATCAGCTTCAACACAGTGGGTGCCAGATCCGCCAGCCGCCCGTCCTGCATGGTGACGCCCTCCGGCCCGCCGAACAGGATCACCGGCACCGGGTTCAGCGTATGCGCCGTGTGCGGCCCGCCGGTGTCCGGGTCGATCATCATGTCGCAATTGCCATGATCCGCCGTCACAATCATTGCGCCGCCCACCTTTTCCAGCGCCGCCACCGCCGCGCCAAGCCCCGCATCCACCGCCTCGCAGGCCTTTACGGCAGCGGGGATGATGCCCGTGTGCCCCACCATGTCGGGATTGGCGTAGTTCACGACGATCAGGTCGTATTGTTTCTCGATCGCGTCCACGAGATGTTCCGTCACCTCGCCCGCCGACATCTCCGGTTGCAGGTCATAGGTCGCCACCTTGGGCGATTTCGGCATGTAGCGGTCCTCGCCTTCGACCGGGTCTTCCTTGCCGCCGTTGAGGAAGAAGGTGACATGCGGATATTTCTCGGTTTCCGCGATATGGAACTGCGTGCGGCCATGGCTGGCGACCCATTCGGCCAGGGTGTTGACGATATCCTGCTTGGGGAAAATCACGTCGAGATAGGCGTTGTGGCGGTCGGAATATTCCACCATCCCGCAGGTTGCAGCCCAGTTGGGGCGGGCGGAAATGTCGAACTCAGCGAATGTCGGATCGGCCAGCGCGGCAAGGATTTCCCGCGCGCGGTCGGCGCGGAAGTTGAGGAACAGAAGGCCGTCGCCATCTTGCGGTTTCCGATAGCCGACGATCCGGGTTGCGGTGATGAATTCGTCGTTTTCACCCCGTTCATAAGCGGCCTGAATGGCGGCCTCGGCGCTGGCCGCTTCGTGACCTTTCCCTTCAATAACAAGGTCATAGCCCTGCTGCACGCGTTCCCACCGGTTATCGCGGTCCATGGCGTAGTAGCGACCGATCAGACTGCCGATATGGGCGCCTTTGGGTAGGGCATTGTCGAAGGCCGTGACCGTCTCGATTGCGGAGCGCGGGGCGACGTCGCGCCCATCGGTAATCGCATGAATTTGAACGGGAATTCCGGCATCCGTCAGGGTGCGGGCGGTTTCCAGGATGTGGCTCTCGTGGCTATGCACACCGCCGGGGCTGGTAAGGCCGGAGACATGCGCAACACCACCGGTTTTCTTCATCTTTTCAATGAATTGCAGCAAAGCGGGGCGCTCTCGATAGCTGCTATCCTCGATCGCAAGATCAATCTGCCCCAGATCCATCGCCACGACACGCCCCGCGCCGATATTGGTGTGACCCACTTCGGAGTTGCCCATCTGCCCCGTGGGCAGGCCCACATCAGGCCCGTAGGTGATCAGCGTGGCATTCGGACAGGTCGCCATAAGCCTGTCAAAACAAGGGGTTGCGGCGAGAGACGGGGCGTTTCCCGGCCCATCTGGCGCCAGACCCCAACCATCGAGAATGCACAGGACGACAGGTTTGGGAATGGCCATAAGAGACCCCTTTTTCACAACGATCCCTCGCGTTCTAGGCCCGCCGGGAGGCACACGCAATCCCTACAGGGCGGGTTCGGATACGCCCCGAAAGAGGGGGGGTGCCCCCCGTACACCCCCCGTACACCCCCTGTACACCGGGCGTGCAGACGCAAAGGGGCGGTTGAGACGCCGATACGAACCTGAAATCCGTGTGAACGGCTGGCCTGTGCCCCGAGCTCTCTCCACCCTTCGGCAGAAACCGTCTGTTCCGACCCGAAACACCTTTGCAGGTGCCCTGATTGAGAGGGTGTGATCACCCGCGCCGTTCCACCGCGCCTTGACCGGGGAACGTTGATCGAAGAGCTGGAACGCCCCGCACCAAGGGATCATCTGACGGGATTCCCGTCGGTGACCGCTGGAGTCCCTCATCAAGCAAAAAGGCCCCGGCATTCTCGCGCGGGGCCTTTTCTGTTTGGTGTAGTCCCCCGGCGGACCGGACTGGGTGGGGGCAAGAAAACCGATCCGCCGGGGGCGAGACAATGCTCGTCACTACAAGGTTATGTTTGGCGTCGTGGCAGGGCGAATTGAGGGAGGACGCGGGAAAATCCAGCGGCTCTTTCGTGGCAATTGCAGGGCAGGTCTTGATAAGTCGCGACATGAGGGCCAAGCTTGCATCATGGACATGCAAATTCAGCCCAGGGGTCCGGTCCCCCCGCAGCCGGAACAGGTGGCGTTTCACCGGACGGAGCTTGGCGTTATCCTGGGCCTTTACGGGCGCATGGTGGCTGCCGGTGAATGGCGCGATTACGGGATATCGTGCCTGAGGGAGGTGGCGGTCTTTTCCGTCTTCCGGCGCACAGCGGAACATCCCATCTACCGGATCGAGAAACGCCCGAAGCTGCGCGACCGGCAGGGGCAGTATTCCGTCATCGGCATGGACGGTCGCATCCTGAAACGCGGGCACGACCTGAAAACCGTGCTGCGGGTGCTGGAACGCAAGCTGATCCGGGTGGTCGAATAGCGCCTCAGCCGCCGGGTTTCAGAAACCTGCGCCGCGCCGTGATCGGGCCTTCGCCCTTGTCTTCGATTCTTGCGGCCGCATCTTTCAGCGGCTCATAGGCCACGGCCATGTGGGTGGCATTGGCGTGCAGCAGCATCCGTTCATTCGCCATGAAGCCCACATGCCCTTTCCAGAACACCAGATCGCCGCGCAGGAAGGGCTCGCCATGATGCAATTCGCGCCCCAACACCATCTGCTGATCGCTGTCGCGCGGGCAATCGACGCCGCAGGCCAGCAGGGCCATCTGCACAAGGCCGGAACAGTCGATGCCCCACCGGCTGGACCCGCCCCACAGGTAAGGCGACCCAAGGAACAGGTCCGCCACCCCGACCGGATCGCCAAAACGGGCGCGGATCGGTTGCAGATGCGGGCGCGGGATGAAATGGCCGGTGTGGATGCGGACATAGTCGTCGCGTTCCCCCACCACCTTGACCTGAGAGCCGAAGAAAATGGCGACCTCGGGCGGGGCCTTGAGATCGGGCTTGGGGTAGAGATGCGTGGCGGGGGCCGTGATCCAGTGGGTCGGCTGCTCGGGCGAGGCCAGCGCGCCGGACAGCATGTAGCCCACCTGCCCGTCCCGTTCGGCCTGCCCGAAGGCGAAGCCGTCATCGGTTTCCAGCACGTGAAAGACCTCGCCGAACAGCAACTGGCTGACCCGCTTGCCGCGCGGTTCGTCGGTGATGTTGGCCATGGGCTGCATCACCATCATTCGGCGGCCCTGCACGAATTTCTCGGCCTCGACCTGCCCTTCAAGGCTGACATGGGCCACGCGGCCATTGGTGGGGGTGATGCGCGGATCAGTCATTGCTGAGAACCTCGGGCAAAGCGGCGAAGATCGCGCGTGCGGCCTGCCCGACGCCACCCTTGGGCCGGGCGGGGGCGTCGGCGGGCTGCCAGCCGTAGATGTCGAAATGGGCGAAACGCGGGGCATCCTTGGCAAAGCGGCGCAGGAAGAGCGCGGCGGTGATGGACCCTGCAAAACCACCCTTCGGGGCGTTGTCCAGATCGGCGATACCGGGTTCGATCATCGCCTCGTAAGGCATGTGGAGGGGCATCCGCCAGACCGGGTCCGCGATGCGAGCTGCAGAGTTGGCCAGCGCCCCGGCAAACGCGTCATCGTCGGTGTAGAACGGCGCGATATCCGGCCCAACCGCGACTCGCGCCGCCCCGGTCAGGGTGGCCATGCAGATCAGCAGATCGGGCGGCGTTTCGCTGGCCAGCGCCAGCGCATCGGCCAGCACAAGCCGCCCCTCGGCATCGGTGTTGTTGATCTCGACCGTCAGGCCGTTGCGCGCGGTCAGGATGTCACCGGGGCGGAAGGCATTGCCCGCCACCGCGTTTTCCACCGCCGGGATCAGGACGCGCAGGCGCAGTTCCATGCCCGCCCCCATGATCATCCGCGCGAGGCCAAGAACCGTGGCCGATCCGCCCATGTCCTTCTTCATCAGGCCCATGGAGGCGCCGGGTTTGAGGTTCAGGCCACCGGTGTCGAAACAGACACCCTTGCCGACCAGCGTGACAAGCGGGCCGGTGCTGCCCCAGGTCATCTCGATCAGGCGCGGGGCCTGTGCAGCGGCGCGGCCGACGGCGTGGATCATCGGGAAATTGGCGGTCAACAGGTCTTCGCCCTTGGTGACAGAGATCGACGCGCCGAATCCGTCTGCCAGCGCCCGCACCGCATCTTCCAGCTGATCCGGGCCCATGTCGCTGGCCGGGGTGTTGATCAGGTCGCGGGTCAGCGCCTCACCCGCTGCGATATTTTCCAGTGCAGGGGCGTCCAGCCCTTGTGGCGCAACAAGGGCGGCCTTTGGCACAGGGGCGTCCTTGTAACGGCCAAAGCGGTAGCCAGACAGCAGCCAGCCAAGCGCAGCCTCTTCCTGTTCGGCCCCGGGCAACCCATCCGGCATCTGGTAGGTTGCCTCCGGCAATCCTGCCAGCGCCGCCCCGAGTGCAAAGCGCTTGCGGGCCCGTGCGTCGGCGGTGCCGCGTCCAAGCAGCACCCGGGCGATGCCGCCATCCGCATCAGGCAGCAGACAGGTTTCCCCAAGACCTGCGGTAAAGCCGGTCGACCGCGCCCAGGCGGAGTGTGCGGCGGGCAGTCCCGCAAGCGAGGCATCCAGCGCATCGGGGTCGATACAGGTCACCGGGATCGCGCCGGGATCGGCGGGGGAAAAACGTCTGTCCATGGTCATCCGTCACAGAAAAAGGCTGTCGATAACCTAACGTGACGGGCTGTGTCTGCAAGGTGGATCAGCCGGATACATCCTCCAGATCCCAGATTGCATGGATGGATCGTTCGCCGACCCGCAGCAAACGGGCATGGGTGGCGGCCAGGGCCACCTGATCGCCGCTGCCGATACAGGCCAGCACATCGCGGGCCACCCGTGCCAGTGTTGCCATGCCGATCCGGTCAGAGGCTGCGGCCAGATTGCGGACCGGGCGCAGCAATTCGGCCCCGACCGGATTCAGGCACCGGATATTCCGAAGATGCAGATTGATCGCCTGCAACGCGCTGGCAACTTCATGCTCTGCGCGGATTTCCCCGATTTCGTCACAAAGGAGTTCCAGCCGTTCGGGATTGAACCGCGCGGGTTCTTCCGGCCGCAGCCTGCTTACATCCTGCTCCATCACTCACTCCACTTCCGCCCCCACGGATAGGGGGACTGTGCCCCGGCTTGCTGAAGAAACCGTTAGGCCCGCGACCAAAAAAACCTCGAACTTTCGGGGAATGCAGCCTATCAGGGTCGACGCGACGACAGAGGACGCTATATGAAATACGTTTCCCCCCTGCCGACATACCTGACACGGCGATACCACAGCTGGAAAGCAACCGAATTTTCAGAAAACCAGGCCTGGTTTCGCCGCCTTGCGGAGGAAGGCCAGCGCCCCCGCGCCATGGTGATTTCCTGCTGCGACAGCCGGGTGCATGTCACCTCGATCTTCGGGGCTGAATCGGGCGAGTTCTTCATTCACCGCAACATCGCCAATCTGGTGCCGCCCTATGCGCCCGACGGCGATCACCACGGCACATCGGCAGCGGTGGAATATGCGGTTACGGCGCTGAAGGTCGCCAACATCATGGTTCTGGGCCATTCCAATTGCGGTGGCGTGAATGGCTGCATCCAGATGGTGTCGGGCAACGCGCCCGAGCTTGAGCAGCCCACCAGTTTCGTGGGCCGCTGGATGGATATCCTGCGTCCGGCGTGTGAAGAGACCGCTGACATCACCGATGAACAGGAACGGCAGAAGGTGCTGGAACAGCGCTCGGTGCTGGTGTCCCTTGCCAACCTGATGACCTTCCCCTTCGTGTCGGAGGCCGTCGAGGACGGGCGGCTCAGCCTGCATGGTTTGTGGAATGAAATCGCGTCCGGGGCCTTGGAAATGTACGATCCCGGCACTAATTCCTTCGTAAAAGTGTAGGGAATTTCGGAACCGTTCTGCGGCCTCTGAACAGCCCGTCGGAATGTGGGGACGACATGGACCAGATACTTTCGCTGGCGGCAGAAAACCTGCTGTCGCCCATCATCCTCTTTTTCGTGCTTGGATTCGCTGCCGCCTATGCGAAATCCGACCTGACGGTGCCAGAGGCCGTGGCCAAGGCCATGTCGCTCTATCTGCTGTTTGCCATCGGCTTCAAGGGCGGGGCCAGCGTGGCGTCGCACGGGGTGGACACGGCGCTGATCCTGTCTTTGGTGGCGGGCGTGGTGTTGTCCTTCGTTCTGCCGTTGGTCGCCTTCGCCTTGCTGCGCGTCATGTCGGGGCTGGATGTCACCAACGCCGCCGCCGTCGCCGCGCATTACGGGTCGATCTCTATCGTGACCTTCGTGGCGGGCACGTCGGTGCTCGATTCTGCGGGGCTGGCGGGCGAAGGCTTCATGGTCGCCGTCGCCGCCGCGATGGAGGCCCCGGCGATCCTTGCCGCCCTGTGGCTGATCGCGCGCTACGGGGACAAAACGAACAGCGAAGAGATGGATGGGGAACTGCTGCGGGAAATCCTGCTCAATGGCTCCATCGTGCTGCTGATCGGGTCGTTCCTGATCGGCGCGATCACAGGGGCGGACGGGCTGGCCCGGATCGAAAGCTTCATCGTGGCGCCCTTCCAGGGTGTGCTCTGCCTCTTCCTGCTGGATATGGGGCTGGTTGCGGGGCGCGGTCTGCGCAGCGCGGCGGGGGTTCTGCGGCCCGGCCTGCTGGCCTTCGGGATCGTCATGCCGCTGGTTGGCAGTCTGTTTGGCCTTGCCGCCGGGATTCTGATCGGCCTGTCGGCGGGGGGCGTGGCGCTGTTCATGGTGCTGTCGGCCTCGGCCTCTTACATCGCGGTCCCTGCAGCCATGCGCGTGGCCCTGCCAGAGGCGAACCCGTCCATCTACCTGACGCTGTCGCTCGGCGTCACCTTCCCCTTTAACCTGACCCTGGGCATCCCGATCTATCTGGCCATTGCCCGCACCGTGACCGGAGGCTGACCGATGCAGACCCACAAGGCAAAACGTGTCGAAATCATCATCGAATCGATGATGGAACGCCGCCTGACCGAGGCGCTGCGAAAGGCCGATGTGACCGGGTACACCATCCTGCCCGTCAAGGGTGGGTCGGGCCGGTCGGGGGAGTGGAGCCGCGCGGGCCAAGTCAGCCGGGCGGGCGGGATGCTGGCCGTTGTCTGTATCATCAAACCCGAAAGGCTGGATGCCCTGCTGGAAGCGGCCTTTGCCGTGGTGGAGCGTCATATCGGCGTGGTCAGCGTCACCGATTGCGAGGTGCTGCGGGCCGAGCGGTTCTGACGCCCGGCCCCTTCCCTTACGGACGCCAGTAAAGGTCGTAGCCCTCGGGCCAGGACATATCAGCCTCCATCCGGATGGTGCGGGTTTCGCCCGCACCGACGGTCAGATCCCAGGCATGGATACCGCGCCGACCGTCGAGGTTTTCGACGCTTGGCGCAATCGACAGGGTCAGGTCCAGTTCCAGATCCTCCTGTTCCGTGTATGGCACGGCGTAGAGGATGCGCACGTCTTCGGGCTGGTCCGAGACATTGGTGATGCCAAATTCCACCACCTGCCGCTGCACGTTGGACCGGTTGAAGAACCCCTCGTCGCCCTCATTCCGCGACAGATCCCGCCAGAACAGTTGCAGGTGATCGACCGACCCGAAGGGCAGTTCCACCTCGCCGCCGGGCGGGACGGTGTCCAGATACAGGTCCGACAGAAACGCCGCATCGCGGTAAACGGCCATGTCACCGGGGATCAGCGGCTGGCCGGTTGTGTTCTCGGCCCGCGCGATCAGGAAAGCGGTGTCGTCGTGGCGTGGGTTAGCCTCGATGGTGATCTCGGGATCAAGGGTCAGCGCATCAAACGGCACCAGCGTTTCCGCGCCTTGGCTGATCGTTTGCGGATCGGCGACCGCGGCGGAGAAAGACAGGCCGAAGCTTTCGAACGAGGCCGTGTCTTCCATGATGACCACGGGTTCCAACACCGGTTCCACATACGCCGCCCCGGCCAGCCGTCCGTCAAACACTTCTGGCGGTCGTTCCTCTTCGATCCGGGCGGGCGAGGGCCAGACACCGGTCATATCCAGCTCCTGCCCCCATTCTTCGCCTGACAGGGTCAGGGCAACATCTTCCCATCTGTCGGGCACGTAGCTTTCCAACCGCGCGGTACGGTCTAGCGACAAGCTGCCTTCGACCGTCGACAGGCGTGCGGTGTAGCTCATGTTCCAGCCGAAGCCGCTTAACGTATGGGTGAGGACAACAGGCAGTTCTGCATCGGCCGAAACCGCAACCGGAATGGCAAGCGCAATGCTGTCTGCACCAAGCGGGTAAAGCGCGCGCAGCTCTGCCTCTGCTTCACTCAACTCAAACTGAAGATCGGCAATCACCATAAGCTGTTCATCCTGCTGGCGTTCGCCTTCAAACAGCTCCGTGACCAGTCCCTCCATCTGCTGGCCAAGCTCGCTCATCACCTCGCCGATCTCATCCGGGGCCGTCACCTCGCCCGAGGCGCTGGAGGCGTAGCTTTCCAGATAGCGACGTTGCAGGGCAATCGTGCCAAGACCCGCTTCGATATGGGCAAGCTGATCCTCTGCCTCTTCGATCTCGGCCTCCAGCGCCTCGATCCGGGCGCGCAGGGCGGCCTGTGCAGGCGTGTCGAACTGGCCGTCCTCGAAACCGGGGGCCAATTCCAGACGCACCGGGCCAAGCGGGGTGCCGTCCGACAGCGCGGCGCTGACGACACCGGCATCCTGCATATAGGACGGGACCGGCACCAGCAGCCGATGCGCGCCTGCGGGGACGGTCACCGTCGCGTGCCGCGTCACCTCGGCCGCGCCGCCATAGATCGTGGCGTGGGTCACGTCGGCGCGCAGGGGAATGTCGTCGGCATGGGCCATGCCCGCCGTCAGAACGCTAATCGCAAATACATGAAATTTCATTGAAAAACCCTCCAAGCAGGTTGTGCAAGGAGGGTTTATCTTCTTTGTCGAGTCGTCAAGCGGCCTTTCGGCTCAGCCCTTTTTCAGCACCCGATTGCCGAGCGTTTCGGCGATCTGCACCGCATTTAGCGCCGCGCCCTTGCGCAGGTTGTCGGACACGCACCACAGGTTGATGCCGTTCTCGATGGTGCTGTCCTGACGGATGCGGCTGATGAAAGTCGCATAGTCGCCCACGCATTCCACCGGCGTCACGTAGCCACCGGCCTCGCGCTTGTCGACCACCAGAATGCCCGGCGCCTCGCGCAGGATATCGCGGACCTCGTCCTCGTCGATGAACTCTTCGAACTCGATGTTGATCGCTTCCGAATGGCCCACGAAGACCGGCACCCGCACGCAGGTTGCCGTGACCTTGATCGCGGGGTCCACGATCTTCTTGGTTTCGGCCACCATCTTCCATTCTTCCTTGGTCGAACCGTCTTCCATGAAAACGTCGATATGGGGAATCACGTTGAAGGCGATCTGCTTGGGGTAGACCTTGGGGGCCACTTCCTGACCCGGAACATACATGCCCTTGGTCTGGTCCCACAGCTCGTCGATCGCGTCCTTGCCAGTGCCGGACACGGATTGATAGGTCGAGACCACCACCCGCTTGATCCGCGCACGGTCATGCAGCGGCTTCAGTGCCACCACCATCTGCGCGGTCGAGCAGTTGGGATTCGCGATGATGTTCTTCTTTGCATAGCCATCGACGGCCTCGGGGTTCACCTCGGGCACGACCAGCGGAATATCCGGGTCGTAGCGGTAGAGCGAGCTGTTATCGATGACGATGCAACCCGCCTTGGCGGCCTTGGGGGCGTATTGCTTGGTCGCGTCCGAGCCAATGGCGAAGAGCGCAATGTCCCACCCGGTGAAATCGAATGTATCCAGATCCTGGGTTTTCAGTGTGGTGTCACCGAAGCTGCACTCGGTCCCAAGCGAACGGCGCGATGCCAGTGCGGCGATCTCATCCACCGGGAACTGGCGCTCGGCCAGGATGTTCAGCATTTCGCGGCCCACGTTACCCGTGGCGCCGACAACGGCAACTTTGTAGCCCATGATTTTGTCCTCTTGGTTGGGAACAGCGCGCCACATACCGCAAGCCCGAGGGAATCAAAAGGGGCAACAGGCTTGACTTATGCTGCAATTGCGAACATGTGACACCCGTGCCCATTGGCCGCGTGAGCCGAACGCCCCTTGCGACCCCGTCGCCCCCGCGTTCACGGCACAACAGAATTCCCAGTCCCCATCACGCAGGGTCTGACGGTCCGGCCGGTTCAATGGGATCCGCCCGTTTCGCAGAGCGCCTGACCGCACCCTCGCTGTTCCCGATTCCGGGAACGATGATCCGTTTACACCCGAGCGCGCCATCGCGCCGGAAAGGAAGACCTTGTTCGATTTCGATATGCTCGGCCTCTCGCCGACCCTGCTGGCCGCCGTCAAATCCGCCGGCTACGACACCCCAACGCCCATCCAGAACCAGGCGATCCCGCTGGCGCTGGCCGGTCACGACATCATGGGCCTTGCCCAGACCGGCACCGGCAAGACCGCGGCCTTTGGCCTGCCGCTGGTGGAACACCTGCTGGCCCATCAGGGCAAGCGCGAACCCAAATCCGTCAAGGCGCTGGTCCTTGCGCCGACGCGCGAACTGACCAACCAGATTGCCGAGAACCTGCGGACTTATGTGAAGGGCTCTCACCTGCGCGTTGGCACCGTTGTCGGCGGGCAGTCGATCAATGTGCAGATGCGCTTCCTCGAACGCGGCACCGATATTCTGGTGGCCACCCCCGGTCGCCTGATCGACCTGATGGACCGCCGCGCGGTGCGGCTGGACCTGGCCCAGTTCCTTGTGCTGGACGAGGCCGACCAGATGCTGGACCTCGGTTTCATCCACGCGCTGCGCCGGATTGCGCCCGCTTTGGGCACCCCGCGCCAGACCATGCTGTTTTCGGCCACCATGCCCAAGCAGATGGAGGAGCTGTCGCGCACCTACCTGACGAACCCGCGCAAAGTGCAGGTCTCGCCGCCGGGTAAAGCCGCCGACAAGGTGACGCAGTGCATCCATTTCATCGCCAAAAGCGAAAAACCCGCCCTGCTGCGCGAGCTTCTGCGCCGCCACCCCGATACGCTGAGCCTGGTGTTTTCCCGCACCAAGCATGGGGCTGAGAAGCTGATGAAAGGGCTGGTTGCCGACGGGTTCGACGCCGCCTCGATCCATGGCAACAAGAGCCAGGGTCAGCGCGACCGCGCCATCAAGGCGTTCAAGGACGGGCAGGTGAAGATCCTCGTGGCGACCGACGTGGCCGCGCGTGGCATCGACATTCCCGATGTGCGTACCGTCTACAACTACGACCTGCCCGACGTGCCCGACAACTACGTTCACCGCATCGGGCGCACTGCACGTGCCGGCAAGGATGGCGAGGCAATTGCCTTCTGCTGTGCCGAAGAGGTCGATCAGCTGAAGGATATCGAGAAGGTCATGAAGATCTCGATCCCCGTTGCCAGCGGTCGCCGCCCGGAACCGGTGAAGGAAGACAAGCCCAAGCGCGGAGGTGGGGGGCAACGTCGCCGCCGGTCCGGTGGTGGAGGGGCCAGCAAGGGCCAAAGCCAGAGTCAGGCCCCGGCCAAACCACGTCAGGCACGTCGCAACAAACAACGCCGCAAGCCGGCCGCATGACGAGAAAGGGCCGCATTGTGCGGCCCTTTCTCACATCTGCAATAGCATCAGCTCAGATCGCCGCCTTGCGCATTTCCTCAAGGTAAATCTCGCGGATGCGCGGGGCGATCTCACCGACCATGCCGGTGCCCACGGGCTGACCGTCGATCTCCACCACCGGCATCACGAAGGCGGAGGCGGAGGTCACGAAGGCCTCAGCCGCGTCCTGCGCTTCGGCGATGGTGAAGGGGCGCTCCTCCACCTTCATCTGTGCCTCTCGCGCGAAGCGCAGCACAGCGGCGCGGGTGATGCCGTGCAGGATGTCGTTGGACAGCTGCCGCGTGACGATGGTGCCATCCTTGGTCACGATATAGGCGTTGTTCGAGGTGCCTTCGGTCACGAACCCATCCTCGACCAGCCAGGCGTCATCACAGCCCGCCTTCTTCGCGGCCATCTTGCCAAGCGAAGGGTAGAGCAACTGCACCGTCTTGATATCACGGCGACCCCACCGGAGGTCTTCGACCGAAATCACCTTCATACCGGTCTTGGCCTGCGGGGCATCCGCCAGACCGGGCTTGTTCTGGGTGAACAGGACGATGGTCGGCGCGGTCTCTGCGGGCGGGAAGGCGAAATCGCGATCATCGGGCGCGCCGCGGGTGATCTGCAGGTAGATCAGGCCATCGGTGATGCCGTTCCGTTCAACCAACTGACGGTGAACTTCCAGCAGGTCCTCGGTGCTGAGCGGGTTCTTCATCTCCAGCTCGTCCAGCGACCGCTGGAGACGCTTGGCGTGACCGGCGAAGTCGATGAGCTTGCCGCCGAGCACCGAGGTCACTTCATAGACGCCATCGGCAAAAAGAAACCCCCGGTCGAAGATCGAGACCTTCGCTTCATTTTCCGGCAGGTAGTCGCCGTTCACATAGACGGTGCGGGTCATTCTTCGTTCCTTCTCAGACTTGGCGAACGGCGCCCTTGGCGGCGCTGGTGGTGAGGGCGGCATAGGCCTTGAGCGCGGTCGAAACCTTGCGGGCGCGCGGCTTGGCGGGTTTCCACCCGGCGGCCTCCTGTGCGGCGCGGCGGGCGGCCATTTCTTCGTCCGACACGGCGAGGTTGATGGTGCGGTTGGGGATGTCGATCTCGATCTTGTCGCCGTTCTGGACAAGCCCGATCGCGCCGCCCTCGGCGGCCTCGGGCGACACGTGCCCGATCGACAGACCCGAGGTCCCGCCAGAAAAGCGGCCATCGGTCAGCAGCGCGCAGGCTTTCCCAAGCCCCTTCGACTTCAGGTAAGAGGTCGGGTAGAGCATCTCCTGCATCCCCGGCCCGCCGCGCGGGCCTTCGTAGCGGATGACCACCACGTCGCCCTCTTTCACCTTGCCGGTCAGGATGTTGCTGACGGCCTCATCCTGGCTTTCGCAGACATGGGCGGTGCCGGTGAATTGCAGGATCGACGCATCGACACCGGCGGTTTTCACGATGCAGCCATCCAGCGCGATATTGCCGAACAGAACGGCAAGGCCCCCGTCCTGGCTGAACGCGTTGTCCTTGTCGCGGATCACGCCGTTGGTGCGGTCGGTATCCAGTTCCTTGTACCGGTTCGACTGGCTGAAGGCCTGCGTCGTGCGGACGCCACCGGGGGCTGCCTTGAACAGGCTCTCCGCCTCGGGGTTGTTCGCCACCGCGATATCCCACTTGGCAATCGCCTCGCCCATGGTGCTGGAATGCACCGTGTGACATTCGTTGTGCAGCAGGCCCGCGCGGCTCAGTTCCCCCAGGATCGAGAAGATGCCGCCGGCGCGGTGCACGTCCTCCATATGGACGTTCGCGGTGTTGGGCGCGACCTTGCACAGGCAGGGCACCTTGCGGCTGAGCCGGTCCATATCGGTCATGGTGAAATCCACCTCGCCTTCATGGGCGATGGCCAGCAGGTGCAGCACGGTGTTGGTGGACCCGCCCATGGCGATATCGAGGCTCATCGCGTTCTCGAACGCCTCGAATGTCGCGATCTCGCGCGGCAGCAGGCCCTTTTCCTCGCCCTCGTAATGACGCTTGGCGATCTCGACGATCTTGCGACCGGCCTCCAGGAACAGGCCCTTGCGGTCGGAATGCGTGGCGAGCGTGGAGCCATTTCCCGGCAGCGCCAGACCCAGGGCCTCAGCCAGACAGTTCATCGAGTTCGCGGTGAACATGCCGGAGCACGACCCGCAGGTCGGGCAGGCGTTCTCCTCGATATGCTGCACTTGGGCGTCGGTGAAGCTGTCATTGGCGGCAGCGACCATCGCATCCACAAGGTCGATCTTGCTCATCTCCAGATCTTCGATGTCGATCTTGCCGGCCTCCATCGGGCCGCCGGACACGAAAATCGCGGGGATATTGAGCCGCATGGCGGCCATCAGCATGCCCGGCGTGATCTTGTCGCAGTTCGAGATGCAGACCATCGCATCGGCGCAATGGGCGTTGACCATGTATTCGACGCTGTCGGCGATGACCTCGCGACTCGGCAGGCTATACAGCATCCCGTCATGGCCCATGGCGATGCCATCATCGACCGCGATGGTGTTAAACTCCTTGGCAACCCCGCCCGCCGCCTCGACCTCTCGCGCGACCATCTGACCGAGGTCCTTGAGGTGCACATGCCCCGGCACGAATTGGGTAAAGCTGTTGACGATCGCGATGATGGGCTTGTCCCAATCGCCATCGGTCATCCCGGTGGCGCGCCAAAGGCCACGGGCACCGGCCATGTTGCGGCCATGGGTGGTCGTGCGGGAACGGTATCTGGGCATGTCGGTCCTCCTGTCGAGCGGGGTTTGCTTAGCGCAAAGAGGAGGGGAGGGCCATATGGGGAAAGG
>NZ_JASHJX010000018.1 GCF_030732985.1 Nioella sp. MMSF_3534 | reverse complement strand
ATTTCATCTGTACGGGGGGTGCACAGGGGGTGTACGCCCGGTGTACGGGGGGCGACACGCCAAAACCAGGGTCCGCGCCCGGCACGGGCGCGCGGGTCGACGTGGCGCAGCCACGGCGAAACTCTACCGGTGCCAGACCACCGGAAACCAGTCCTCGCGCAGCCGCTGCCCCGGCACCATGTCATGCCCCGGAAACGGCGGAGACGTCCGCCCCGGCCGCTCCACGAACCGCGCATCATCCCCAAGAAAGCGCACCGAAAACGCCCGCCGCCGCCGGTCGCTTGTGTTGCCGCGCGCCCCATGCAGGGTGCGGTAGTCGAAGGCCACGGCATCGCCCGGCTCCATCGTCCATTCCAGCACCGTCATGCCCTCCGCATCCGGGTCAGGCACCGGGATATAGGCGCCTTCATCGGGGAAAAAAGCGTCTTCTTTCAACCACCTGGTCGGCAGAACCGGTTTTGGCCACTTGTGGCTTCCCGCCACCAGCCGCAACGTCGCATCCGTGACCGGATCGAGCGGCGACCAGAAGCTGACGGTCTGCTCGCCCTCGACGAAATAGTAGGGCCCGTCCTGATGCCAGGGCGTCGGTTTCGAGGTGCCCGGCTCTTTCACCAGCACGTGGTCGTGGAAAATCTGCACGCTGTCCGAGCGCATCAGCTCACCCGCCACCCGTGCGGCATCCGAGTGCCGGATGACCTGCTCGAACTCGGGAATCCGCGTCCAGTTGCAATAGTCGTCAAAGAATCTCCCGCCCTCGCCCGGCAGCAGGTTCTCCGCCGCGTAAGGCCCAGGCTCCGCCATGTTCCGCTCCACGCCCTTGCGCAGCGTGTCCACGTGATCCGCGAAAAGCCCCTTGATGAAGACCGCGCCATCGCGGGCATAATCCGCGATCTGCTGGTCCGTGACGGTGATGCCCATAGCCGTTTCCTTCCTCTGTCACGCCGAGACAACGTCAGCCCGCCCGGTGATGCAAGCCCCTAGCTCTCCTGCCAGCTTGGCTTGCGCTTGTCGAAAAAGGCCGACACGCCTTCCGGCCCCTCATCGCTTTCCCAGGCATCGACCAAGGCTGCGATGGTCATGTCCACCACGGCATCGTTCACCCGAGGCTCCAGCGCCGCGACCAGCGCCTTGGCCTTGGCCACCGCGCCCGGCGCGCAGGCCAGATAGGGGGCGACCTCGGCCTCGACCGCCGCATCCAGATCCTCGGCCGCGACGGCCTTGGCCAGCAGCCCCAGATCAACCGCCTCGGCAGCATCGAAAATCCGCGCCGACATGAACACCCGCCGCGCCCGCGCGGCCCCCATGCGGGCCACCACGTAAGGCCCAATGGTGGCCGGGATCAACCCGAGCCGCGTTTCCGTGAGCCCGAATTTCGCCCCCTCGACACCCACGGCCACATCGCAGACCGACATCATGCCGATCCCGCCGCCGAAGGCCTGTCCCTGCACGCGGCCAATGAGCGGCTTGGGCATCCGGTCGAGCGCGCCGAGCATCTCGGCCAGCTTGCGCGCCTCACGCGCGCGGGTGTCGGCATCGGCGGTCATCTGCGCCTTCATCCAGGCCAGATCGCCGCCCGCGCAGAAGCTCTTGCCGTTGCCGGTCAGCACCACGACACGAACGGCGGGATCCGTGCCAAGCCGCTCTGCCGCCTCGGTCAGTTCCGCGATCATCTGCGGGGCCAGCGCATTGTGACGCTCCGGCATGTCCAGCATCAGAACGGCAACCCCGCGCTCATCCACCGCGATATCAATCGTGTCCATGTCTCATCCCTCCCGCATGGCCCGCGCCATCGTGGCGGCCTCGGCCAGCACATCCATATCGAGCCCGGTCTCATAGCCAAGCTGCGCCACACGCGCGGCGACGGCTTCCGTGGCGACATTTCCCTCTGCCCCCGGCGCGTAGGGGCATCCGCCAAGCCCGCCGACTGCGGCGTCGAAGACCCGCAGCCCCCGCGCCAGAGACACCTCGATATTGGCCAGGGCCCGCCCGGCGGTGTCGTGGAAATGCCCGGCCAGTTCCTCCGGCGCGACCTCCTCCAGAACTGCGGCCAGCATTGCGTCGACAGTCTCGGGCCGCCCCTGCCCGATCGTGTCGCCAAGCGAGATCTCGTAGCAGCCGATATTGCGCAGGGTGGCCGCCACCCGCGCCACTTCCGCTGGCGGTGTTGGCCCGTCGAAGGGGCAGTCGGTCACGCAAGAGATATAGCCGCGCACCGGGATGCCATCGGCCTTGGCTGCCTGCGCCACCGGCACGAAACGGGTGATGCTTTCCTCGATGGTGGCGTTGATATTGGCCTTGGAAAAGCCTTCGCTCGCCGAGGCGAAGATCGCGATCTCATCCGCTTTCGCGGCCTTCGCGCCCTCGTAGCCCTTCATGTTGGGGGTCAGCGCGGCATAGGACACGCCCGGCGCGCGGGCGATCCCGGCCAGCACCGCGGCAGAATCCGCCATCTGCGGCACCCATTTCGGGCTGACAAAACTTGCCACCTCGATCCGGTGAAACCCCGCCCGGCTGAGGCAGTCGACCAGCGCGATCTTTTCCGCCGTCGGGATTTGCCGCTTTTCGTTCTGCAACCCGTCGCGCGGGCCCACCTCGAAGAGTTCAACCGGTTCCGCCATGGCCGTCACGCAATCTGACCAAGGGCGTGCACCTCGGCATCGAGGGTCATCTCGGGCCGGGTGCGCGCACGGTGCCGCGCGATTGCCGCGCCCTCCATATGCGCCTCCCAATCCGCTCGGGTGGCCCATTCTTCCACGAAGACAAGCACCGTCGGATCATCCTGAGATTGCGTCAGATCATAGCGCAGGCAACCGGGTTCCTCGCGGACCTCCGCCACCATGATCCGCATCGACGCAATGAGGTCGTCCAACGTCTCCGGTGCCGCCGCGATCCGGGCGATGACGTGCAAGGGGGCGGTCATGTCAGGGTCCTTTCTCGATCTCCCAGGGTGGGTAGAAGGCTTGTTTATACAGCTTTTCATGCGATTCCGTCGGGCGTGACAGCAGGAAACCGGGCCGCTCGGTGATCCGCGCATACCAGGCGGACAGCGCCGGGAAGGGGTCGAGCCGCGCGAAATGGCGCGCCATGTAGAGCGCCTGCCCCACGGAAATATCCGCCGCCGAAAAGCCGCTGTCGAGCAGGTAGTCCCGCCCCTCCAGCCGCGCCTCGATGGCGGCGTAGCATTTTTCCAGCCGCTTGGCTTCCAGCTTCATGACCACCGGGCTGCGCATGCTGTCATCATAGAGCATGATGTGCTGCTGCGTCAGGATCGCGCAATGCTGGCTGATGGTTTCCGAGAAGTGGATCCAGATCAGCCATTGCGCCCGGTCAGGATGCCCTGGCGCGCGGCCAAGCCCTGCCTCGGGGAAGCGTTCGCACAGAAGTTCGGTAATTGCGCCGGTTTCCCACCAGCACTCCCCGTCGATCTCCAGTGCGGGCACGCGGCCCGCCGGGTTCTTGGCCAGGTAATCGGCCGAGCGCAGCGATTTGTCGAAGGGCCAGACCTGCAGCTCGTAAGCCACCCCCAGTTCGTTGAGCAGCCACAGGGTGCGCATCGAGCGACTTTGCGGAACGTGATGCAGACGGATCATCGCGAAACCTCTCCACAAGGCGGAAGAATTTTCGAAAATTCTTCACAAATTTCTTCGAAGAAATTTGCCCCGCTCATGCCTTGTCCTCATCGTCCAGCCGAATGAGCGCCGCGCCTTCCTCCACCTGCTGACCGGCACTGGCCAGCACCTCGGCCACGGTCCCGTCGCGGCCCGCCGTCAGGGTATGCTCCATCTTCATCGCTTCCAGGATCGCCAACCGATCTCCAGCGGCAACCTCCTGCCCCGGCTCCACGAACACCGCTTTCACCAACCCCGGCATCGGCGCGACGATCAAACCAAGCGCAACCGCACCCTCGGCTGCCACGTCCAGCGGATCGACCGGATCGAAATGGTAACCGTTGCCCCAGAACACCGAGATACCCGCCGCATGTGTCACGACCTCTGCCGGCGTGGGCGCCCCATCGACGCTCCAACGGCCCTCCGTCAAGGCGATCTCATGGACCGTGCCATCGATCTCCACCCGGAAGCGACCGGGCGAGAGAGTTTCGACAAAGGCCCTCAGCCGTTCGCCACGGTAGTCGAACGCCACCGACTGTTTCAGCGGTGCCCAGAGGCTGAACCCCTGTAGCGGTGCCGCGCCCTGATGCAGCCCCAGGGCCCCAAGCGCCGCCAGTGCGCGGGCGCGGCTGCAGGCGACCGGATCGGCGGCGAGGCTGTCCAGATCGCGGTCAATGAGCCCGGTATCCACCTCGCCCGCCGCAAACCCGTCATGCTGCGCCAGCGCGCGCAGGAAGGCGAGGTTCGTCACAGAGCCCGCCACCTGCGTGCCCGCGAGGGCCTGATCCAGCCGTTTCAGCGCCACCGCCCGCGTGGGGCCATGGACGATCACCTTGGAAATCATCGGATCATACCAGGGGCTGATCGTGTCCCCCGCCCGAACGCCCGTGTCACAGCGCGCGCTTTCGGGGAAGTGCAGATGCGCCAGCGTCCCGGTCGCGGGCAGGAAGCCCTTGGGCACGTCCTCGGCATAAAGCCGCGCCTCAAACGCATGGCCGGTGATGGTCAGATCCTCCTGCCGCGCGGGCAAAGCCTCCCCCGCCGCAACGCACAGCTGCCATTCGACAAGGTCCACGCCGGTGATCGCCTCCGTCACCGGATGCTCCACCTGCAGGCGGGTGTTCATTTCCATGAACCAGAATCCGTCGGGCCGCAGACCCTTGGACCCGTCCACGATGAATTCCACCGTGCCCGCGCCCTTGTAGCCGATGGCCTCGGCGGCGCGCACACCGGCCTGCCCCATGGCCGCCCGCATCTCTGCGGTCATACCCGGCGCGGGGGCTTCTTCGATCACCTTCTGGTGGCGACGTTGCAACGAACAGTCGCGCTCGAAGAGATGCACCGCATGGGTGCCGTCGCCAAAGACCTGCACCTCGATATGGCGCGGCTGCAGGACGTATTTCTCGATCAGCACCGCGTCATTGCCAAAGGCGGTCTTCGCCTCGCCCTTGGCGCTGGCCAGCGCGTTCATGAAGTCATCAGGCCGGTCGACCTTGCGCATCCCCTTGCCGCCGCCGCCCGCGACCGCCTTGATCAGCACCGGGTAACCGATGGTATCGGCGGCACCCGACAGGTGCTCAGGGTCCTGGTTGTCGCCGTGATAGCCTGGGACAACAGGCACCCCTGCCTCTTCCATCAATTTCTTGGCCGCGTCCTTGAGACCCATCTTTCGGATAGCGTCCGCGGAAGGCCCGATAAAGGTCAGCCCTGCGGCCTCCACCGCTTCCACGAAATCGGGGTTTTCCGACAGGAAGCCATAGCCCGGATGGATCGCCTCCGCACCCGTTGCCAGAGCCGCCGCGATGATCGCATCGCCTTTCAGATAGCTCTCAGCCGGAGCCGATCCACCGATATGCACCGCCTCATCGGCCAGGGCCACGTGCCGCGCGCCCGCATCGGCGTCGGAATAGACGGCCACCGTGCGGACGCCCATGGCGCGGGCCGTATCCATGACCCGGCAGGCAATCTCGCCCCGGTTGGCGATCAGAATCTTGGTGAACATCATGCGTAATCCTCCACCATGCGGAACCGTTCGCACATGAGTTCCATGTCTTCCGAGAAACCGCCGTTGCGGGTGAAATAGGCGCGATAGCCCTCACGCCAGTGGGCGAGGTCGCGGAATTCCCCTTGTGCGGCCACGAACTCCTCGTCCATTTCGTCGAAGCGGCGTGTCGTGACCTCGACCGTTTCCAGCATCATCGCGGGCGTCCCGTCCCAGTTCAGCGCCACATCCCGGCGCCCCACCTTGGGGAACGCATCACCGCCTTCGGTATAGGCGCGCATTGCCTCGCAAGTGGCCGTTTTCTTGCCGTTGCGCACAAGTGCGAGGATGCTGGTGCACAAGGCTTCACTGTCGCCGAAGCGGAAGGTCTCGGCATCGGGGTTCGCGTCGATGATCTGTTGCAGGGTCCTTTGGGTCATGACTGTCTCCAACCTGCCACGTGCCCGAGACCAGAAAAATCTTCCAGAAGATTTTTCCGACCATTCAAAATCCTTCTGGAAGGATTTTGCCGCGCAGAAGAATTTTCCTGAAAATTCTTCATGGCGCGTCACATCCGGAACACGCCGAAGCGCGTTTCTTCGATGGGCGCATTCAGGGACGCCGAGAGCGACAGGAACAGCGTCTCGCGGGTTTTGCGCGGGTCGATGACGCCGTCATCCCAAAGCCGGGCCGAGGCATAGAGCGGGTGCGACTGATGCTCGAACATCTCCAGCGTCGGGCGCTTGAACTCCGCCTCTTCCTCTGCCGACCAGCTGCCGCCCGCCCGCTCGATCGCGTCGCGCTTCACTGTTGCCAGCACGCCCGCCGCCTGCGGTCCCCCCATGACCGAGATGCGGGAATTGGGCCAGGTCCACAGGAACCGGGGCGAATAGGCCCGCCCCGCCATGCCATAGTTCCCGGCCCCGAAGCTGCCCCCCACCAGCATCGTGATCTTCGGTACTTTCGTCGTCGCCACAGCCGTCACCATCTTGGCGCCGTGTCGGGCGATCCCCTCGGCCTCATACTTCCGACCTACCATGAAGCCGGTGATATTCTGCAGGAAGACAAGCGGGATATTGCGCTGGCTGCACAGCTCGATGAAATGCGCGGCCTTGGCGGCGCTCTCGCTATAG
Source organism: Nioella sp. MMSF_3534 (assembly GCF_030732985.1). GTDB lineage: Bacteria > Pseudomonadota > Alphaproteobacteria > Rhodobacterales > Rhodobacteraceae > Nioella. The sequence goes on along the minus strand of NZ_JASHJX010000018.1, from coordinate 71,303 downwards.
AGCACGCCGTTATTGGCCACGATCCCAACCGGGCAGCCCATGACATGGGCAAAGCCGCAGACCACGGTTTCCCCGAAGCGCGCCTTGAACTCGTCAAGCCGCGAGCCGTCGACGACGCGGGCGATGACCTCGCGGATGTCGTAAGGCGTTGTCAGGCTGGAGGGCACCACACCGAGGATCTCCTCGGGGTCGTAGGCGGGCTCTTCCGGGCTCTGCCAGTCGACATTCTGCGGTTTGCGGCGATTGAGCCCCGCAACCGCCTGCCGTGCCAGCGCCAGCGCATGGGCATCGTCCTCGGCCAGGTAATCGGCCACGCCGGAAAGGCGCGTGTGCACGTCGCCGCCGCCCAGATCCTCGGCGCTCACCACCTCGCCAATCGCGGCCTTCACCAGCGGCGGACCGGCTAGGAAGATCGTGCCCTGTTCCTTCACGATGATGGTCACGTCCGACATCGCCGGAACATAAGCGCCACCCGCCGTGCAGCTTCCCATCACCACGGCGATCTGCGGGATGCCCTTGGCCGACATATTGGCCTGGTTGTAGAAGATGCGCCCGAAATGCTCGCGGTCGGGGAAGACCTCATCCTGCTGCGGCAGGTTCGCGCCACCCGAGTCGACAAGGTAGACGCAGGGCAGGTTGTTCTGTTCGGCGATCTCCTGCGCGCGCAGGTGTTTCTTTACCGTGATCGGGTAGTAGGTGCCGCCCTTCACCGTGGCGTCGTTGCAGACGACCATGACCTCCTGTCCATGCACCCGGCCAATGCCTGCAATGGCCCCGCCACAGGGGGCCGCGCCGTCATACATGCCGTGGCCGGCGGTCGCGCCGACCTCCAGGAAGGGCGAGCCGGGATCGAGCAGGTTCGCCACCCGCTCGCGCGGCAGCATCTTGCCCCGGCTGAGGTGCCGGGCGCGGGATTTCTCGCCGCCGCCCTGCGCCGCGGCCTCCGCCGCCTCGCGCACAACAGCCAAGGTCTCCAGATGCGCCGCACGGTTGGCCGCGAAGTCTTCGGAGCCGGTGATGATCTTGGATGTCAGTTTCATCTCGTCCTCCCGGGACCGGGCTTCAGCCCATTGTATTCATCAATTCGCGCCCCACCAGCATCCGGCGGATCTCGGACGTACCCGCCCCGATCTCCATCAGCTTGGCGTCGCGGAAGATGCGGGACACGGGGCTGTCGGACAGGAAGCCCGCGCCGCCCATGGCCTGCACCGCCTGATGGGCCTGCACCATCGCCTGCTCAGAGGCATAGAGACAGCAGGCCGCTGCATCCTGCCGGGTCACATCGCCCCGGTCGCAGGCCTTGGCGACCTCGTAGACATAGGCGCGGGCGGAGTTCATCGCCGTGTACATGTCGGCGATCTTGCCCTGCATCAGCTGGAAACTGCCAATCGGCTGCCCGAACTGCTTGCGGTCGCGCATATAGGGCATGATCTCATCCAGGCAGGCCGCCATGATGCCGGTGCCGATCCCGGCCAGCACCACGCGTTCATAGTCGAGCCCCGACATCAGCACGCGCACGCCCTTGCCTTCTTCGCCAAGGATGTTCTCGAAGGGCACTTCCACATCCTCGAAGATCAGCTCCGCCGTGTTCGACCCGCGCATGCCCATCTTGTCGAAATGCTCGGACGTGCTGAAGCCCACCATCTCCTTCTCGATCAGGAAAGCGGTGATGCCCTTGCTGCCTGCCTCCGGGTCGGTCTTGGCATAAACCACCAGCGTGTCGGCATCGCAGCCATTGGTGATCCAATATTTCGTGCCGTTCAGAACGAAGCGGTCGTTGCGCTTCTCGGCGCGCAGTTTCATCGAGACGACGTCGGATCCGGCCCCGGCCTCCGACATGGCGAGCGCACCCACATGCTCGCCCGAGATCAGGCCCGGCAGGTATTTCGCCCGCTGTTCATCGGTGCCATTGAGCTTGATCTGGTTCACGCAAAGGTTGGAATGCGCGCCGTAGGAGAGCGAGACCGAGGCCGAGGCCCGCGCGATCTCCTCCACAGCGATCACATGGGCGAGGTAGGACATGCCCGCGCCACCGTATTCCTCGGGCACGGTGATCCCGAGCAGTCCGAGATCGCCCATCTCTTTCCACAGATCTGCCGGGAACAGGTTCTGCTTGTCGATGTCCTGCGCCATCGGGCGGATACGATCCTGCGCCCAACGATGCACCATGTCGCGCAGGGCATTCACCTCTTCGCCCAGATCGAATGTCATGCTGGCCATGAACATGGACCGCCTCCTTCATAATTGAACGCTTGTTCAGTTAATACGCATGACCGGCACACGAGTCAAAAGAATCCTGATCCTCGCGACGTTACGGCACGAAACCATGCAGGAAAAATCTTCCAGAAGATTTTTTGCGGATGAGGATGCTGAAAAATCTTCTGGAAGATTTTTCTGACCCGAAATTCAGGCGGACAGGGCCGTTGACCTCACCTCTTCGGCAATGATCCCCGCGATCAGCCGCGCATCCTCGAGAGAGAATGTCAGCGGCAGGCGCATATCCATCAGCCCGGACAGGATCCGGTCGGTATTGGGCAGACTCTGCGGGCTGGCATAGCGCCAGCTGTCATAGCGCGAGGTGAAGGCCACGGGCTCCGCGCCGCCGAACCATTTCAGGTCCACACCGCGCGCGGCGCAGCGTTTCAGAACCTCTGCGATCTGCTCGGTCGAGAATGCGGGCAGCAGGAACTGGATCGAGGACCCGACGATGCTTTCCTCGGCCGGCCGGTCGATCACCTTCAGGCCGGGCGTGTTGCGCAGGCCGTCCTCCACCGCACGATAAAGCGCGTTCCAGCGGTCGATCTGGCGCGGCAGGTCGGCCAGTTGCGGGCGCAGGATCGCCGCGCGCAGGTTGTCCATGCGGCCCGAGACATTGGGCGTGACCCACTTCACCTGCTCAAACGCCTCTGGCGGCGGCGCGGCGCGATGACGGGCATAGAGCATGTAGCTGCCCGACAGCATGATCGCGCGGGCCATCAGGTCCGGGTTGTCGGAGGTCAGGATGCCACCCTCGCCGGAATTCATGTGCTTGTAGGTCTGGGTCGAATAGGCCGCCATCGCCCCATGCCGACCCGAGGGCACGCCCTTCCAGGCCCCGCCCATGGTGTGGGCGCAATCTTCGACAACCTGCACCCCTGCCCCGTCGCAGATCTGCATCAGCAGCTCCATATCGCAGATATGTCCACGCATATGCGACAGAAGCAGCACCTTGGCCTCCGTTTCAGCCACCAGCCGCGCTAGGTGATCAAGATCGATGGTCAGGTCTTCGGTGACCTCCACAAAGACCGGCTCGGCATTCACGGCGGCAATCGCGCCGGGCACCGGGGCCAGCGTAAAGCCGTTGGTCAGCACCTTGTCGCCAGGTTGAACGCCAAGGGCGCGCAGGGCACAGCCGATGGCATAGCCGCCAGAGGCCACGGCCAGCGCGTATTTCGCCCCGGTGAAGGCTGCGAATTCCTCTTCCAGAAGGGCGGTTTCGGCCACCTCGCCATCCGCCACGTTGTAGCGGTGCAGACGCCCGCCGCGCATCACGCGCAACGCCGCCTCGATCCCGGCTTCGGGGATCGGCTCCTGCTGCGTGAAACTGCCTTTGAAGACTGTGCTCATGGGGAATGTTGTGGGGTCTGAGGCGGCGTTCGTCAATCCAGAAGCTGGCGGGCCAGGTCGGGCATGTCCTCGTAGCGGTGCAAGAGCGCCTCTGGGGCCAGATCGACCACCCCGCCCCCGAGCGGTCCGAAGGTCACCAGAACCGAGGGCACACCGGCGGCGCGGGCGGTTTCCCGGTCGGTCACCGTATCGCCAACCAGCAGCGACCGGGCCACATCCCCCCCGGCCCTCTCGACCGATGCCACGAAGGGCGCCGGGTCCGGCTTGCGGGTGGGCAGCGTGTCGGCCCCGATGAGCGAGCCGAAAAGGCCGCGCACGCCAAGCCGTGTCAGCAGGGTCTCGGCCAGCCCTTCGGGCTTGTTGGTGCAGACCCCCACGCGGATACCATCCGCCCGCAGCGCCTCGACCGCCGCGACCGCGCCAGGATACATCACCGTATGCACGTCGATGGCCTGCCCGTAAGCCTCCAGCAAAATGGGATAGCCCCGGTCGATCTCCGGTTCCGGAGCGTCATGGCCAAGCCGCTCGAAACTCAGCGTCAGCATCGCCCGCCCGCCGCGCAGGGCCGTTGGGTCATCGCGCCCCCGTTCCAGCTGCGGCGCATAGCCCATGGCCGCCATCGCCGCGTTCCCCGCCGCGATCAGGTCGCCGCTGGTATCGGCCAAAGTCCCGTCCAGATCGAAGATCACCGTGCGCATATCTGCCCCCTTGCTCACTGCCATGGCAGGTTTCCGCCTGCGATTGAAACGATCCGTAAGGGTTTTTGACGACAGCCCGCCTTGCGCCCTTTGCCCGCTTGCATAATACCGGGGGCGAGAAAACGAAAGCAGGTGACATGCAGTCAGATGAACGGCCTTGCGCCCTTGTGATCCTTGCAGCGGGACAGGGCACCCGGATGAACTCGGATCTGCCGAAGGTGCTGCACCCGCTTGGGGGCGCACCGCTTGTGGTGCATGCGATGCAGGCGGGCGCGGCGCTGGCACCGGAGCGGACCATTGTCGTGGTGGGCCATGGCGGGGCTTTGGTGGAAAAGGCCGTGCAGGCCCATGACGAGGACGCCACCTGCGTCACCCAGACCGAACAGCTTGGCACCGGCCACGCGGTTCAGCAGGCAGCAAAGGCGCTGGAGGGGTTCGAGGGCGATGTCATCGTCCTTTACGGCGACACGCCTTTCATCAGCGAAGACACGCTGGCCCGCATGCTGGCGGCCCGCGCTGCCCATGACATCGTGGTTCTGGGGTTCGAGGCCGCCGATCCGGGCCGCTATGGACGTCTGGTGATGGAAGGCGACCGACTGGCCCGCATTGTCGAGGCCAAGGACGCGACACCGGACGAGCTGGCCCTCACCCTTTGCAATTCCGGCCTCATGGCCGCAGATGCCACGACCCTGATGGGCCTTCTGGCCGAGGTCGGCAACGACAACGCCTCGGGCGAATACTACCTGACGGACGTGCCCGCGATTGCCGCCACCAAGGGCCTGACCGCCACTGCCGTCACCTGCGGTGAGGCCGAAACACTCGGCATCAACACCCGCGCCGAACTGGCCGGGGCCGAGGCCCTGTTCCAGCAACGCAAACGGGCCGAGGCGCTGGAGAACGGCGTGACCCTCGTCGCACCCGAAACCGTCTTCTTCGCCCATGATACCTATCTTGGACGTGACGTAGTGGTGGAGCCCAACGTGGTCTTCGGCCCCGGCGTGACGGTGGAAAACGACGCGCAGATCCGGGCCTTTTCCCATCTCGAAGGCTGCCATATCGGCGCGCGCGCCATCGTTGGCCCCTATGCCCGCCTGCGCCCCGGCGCGGAACTGGGCAATGACGCGCGGATCGGAAATTTCGTCGAAGTGAAAGCCGCCGAAATCGGCGAAGGCGCCAAGGTCAACCACCTCTCCTATATCGGCGATGCCGAGATCGGCGAGGGCAGCAATATCGGCGCGGGCACCATCACCTGCAATTATGACGGCGTCTTCAAGCACCGCACCACCGTGGGCCGTGACGTCTTCATCGGGTCGAACACCATGCTGGTCGCACCCGTGACTGTCGGTGACGGGGCCATGACCGGCTCAGGCTCCGTCATCACCAGCGACGTACCGGCAGGCGACATGGCCCTTGGCCGCGCCAAGCAGGTCAACAAAACGGGCCTGGGCGCCCGGCTCATGGCGCGGTTACGCGCGATGAAAGCGGACAAGAAGGGGCAGTAACCATGTGCGGCATCGTCGGAGTCCTCGGCAATCACGAGGTCGCCCCCATTCTGGTCGAAAGCCTCAAACGGCTGGAATATCGCGGCTATGACAGTGCCGGGATCGCCACGGTCCATGGCGGCCAGCTCGACCGCCGTCGCGCCGTTGGCAAGCTCGTGAACCTGTCGGACTTACTGGTGCACGAACCCCTGCGCGGCAAATCCGGCATCGGCCATACCAGATGGGCCACCCATGGCGCGCCCACGGTCGCCAATGCCCACCCGCATCAGGCGGGCCGGGTCGCCGTGGTGCATAACGGCATCATCGAGAATTACCGCGAGCTGCGCGCGGATCTCGCCGCCAAGGGCATCGGTTTTTCCACCGATACCGACACCGAAACCATCGCGCTGCTCTGCGAACATCTGCTCGACACCGGACTTGCACCCCGCGCCGCTGCACGCGAGACCCTGCGCCGTCTGGAAGGTGCCTTTGCACTGGCCTTCCTCTTCGATGGCGAGGACGACCTGATCGTCGCCGCCCGCAAGGGCAGCCCGCTGGCCGTGGGCCATGGCGAGGGCGAGATGTTCGTGGGCTCCGACGCCATCGCGCTGGCCCCCATGACCGACCGGGTGACCTATCTGGAGGAAGGCGATTACGCCTATGTCACCCGTCAAGGCGTGCAGATCTTCGACGAGGAAGACCGCCCCGCCAACCGCGAGATCCGCAAGATCTCCGCGCAGGCCGCCCAGATCGACAAGGGCGGGCACAAGCATTTCATGGCCAAGGAGGTCTTTGAACAGCCCGTCGTTCTGGCCGAATGCCTCGCCCATTATTCCAGCAGCGATACGGTCGAGATTCCCGAAGGCGCGGTCGATTTCACCGACACCGACCGGCTGATCCTCGTGGCCTGCGGCACCGCGAACTACGCCTGCCTCGTGGCCAAATACTGGTTCGAGCAACTGGCCGGCCTGCCCTGCGACGTCGATATCGCCAGCGAATTCCGCTACCGCGAACCGCCCGTGTCCGACCGCGCCACCGCGCTTTTCGTCAGCCAGTCGGGCGAAACCGCCGACACGCTCGCCGCGCTGCGCTACTGCGAGGGCAAGGCCGCGCGTATCCTCTCGGTCGTCAATGTCCCCGAAAGCTCCATCGCCCGCGAAAGCGACCTCGCTTTGCCGATCATGGCGGGCGTCGAGGTCGGCGTCGCCTCGACCAAGGCCTTCGTCTGCCAGCTCGCCGTTCTGGCCAATCTTGCCATCCTCGCCGCCCGCCAAAAGGGCCGTATCGACGCAGCGCGCGAGGCCGAGCTACTGACCCAACTGCGCGGCCTTCCCGGCCTCGTCAATCAGGCACTGGCGCTGGAAGACCAGATCAAGCGCCACACCGGCAGCCTGTCCCGCGCGCAGACCGTCCTCTTCCTCGGCCGCGGCGCGATGTTCCCGCTGGCCCTGGAAGGCGCGCTGAAGCTCAAGGAAATCAGTTACATCCACGCCGAGGGCTACGCGAGCGGCGAGCTGAAGCACGGGCCTATAGCGCTTGTCGACAAGACTGTGCCGGTCGTGGTCATGGCCCCCACCGACGCGCTTTTCGACAAGACCGTCAGCAACATGCAGGAGGTCATGGCCCGCGAAGGCCAGGTCTGGCTGGTCACCGACGCGGCCGGGTCGAGCATGGCGCGCGAAGGCGTATGGCAGACGCTGGTGATGCCCAATGTCGATCCGTTCTTCGCGCCGATCCTCTACTCGATCCCGGCGCAGCTCATCGCCTATCACACCGCCGTGCATAAGGGCACCGATGTGGATCAGCCGAGGAACCTCGCCAAATCCGTGACGGTGGAATGACGCCGCAAGACGCCCTCGCCGCGCTTGAGGCGCAGGCCGATCCGGACCGGGCCGCGCAGATGCGCGCCTATCACAAGATCGACCGCCCCTATCTGGGCCTGTCGAACGAGGTGGCGAACCGTCTGGCGCAGGAGTGGCGGCGCGCGCTGCCCCTGTCAGATCGCCTCGCGCTCGCCGATGCGCTTTGGCAAACGAATATCTTCGAGGCCCGGATCACGGCCGCGAAACTGCTGGTGCAGGCGCGGATCAGGCCCGAGGATGATAGCACCTGGCAGCTCATCCAAAGCTGGCTCCCCGATTTCGACAGTTGGGCCATCGCGGACGCCGTCGCCATGGCCGGTCAGCGCAGGCTCACCGCCGATCCCTCCCGGCTCGACACGGTCGAGGATTGGACCACCTCCGATCACCTCTGGACGAAACGCGCCGCCCTCGTCTTCACCCTGCCCTGGACGAAACAGCGCCACCCCAAGCCCGAGGAGACCGCCGCGCGCGAGCGTATTCTCACCTGGGCCGCCACATATACCGAAGACCCCGAGTGGTTCATCCAGAAGGCCGTCGCCTGGTGGCTGCGCGACCTCTCGAAGAAAGACCCAGATCGCACACAGGCTTTCCTTGCCGAGTACGGGGACAAGATGAAACCCTTCGCCCGCAAGGAAGCCGCCAAATACCTTCCCTGACAGGGCCAGAACCGCGAGTCGGGGCCGGGTCAAGGGTCGCGCCAGCGACGGCCGAAGGCCGCTTGCCCTTGACGCGGGCGCGACTCGCACACAGCCTCGAACAGGTCCTGTGACGGGACAGATCCCGGCAACAGGACCTCTCAGCAGACTGGCATCACCCTCGCAATCAAAACCACCCTGACCCAAGGCAAACCGGACCCAACCGATATCCCGTGGCAACGCGGCCCGACGAGGCCCCCGCGTAAGCGGGGGTTGAGGAGGGGCGCTCCCGCCGCGACGGCGGCAGCCGGCGCAACTCAGATGTCAGGCACGCCCCCCTCCAGCACCGCGCGGAACCACCCCATGTCGATATTGCCCCCCGACAGGATCACGCCCACCTTCTTGCCCGCCATCCGCTCCCGCTCCTGCATCAGCGCCGCCAGCGGCGCGGCCCCGGCCCCTTCGGCAAGGTTATGCGTGGCGGTGTAGTAAAGCCGGATGGCGTCCGCGATCTCCTCTTCGCTGACGCTCACGATCCGCGCCGCCCCCGCGCTGTAGATCTCGAACGCCTCCTTCACCGGCACCCGCACCGCCATCCCGTCGGCAAAGGTCCGGGCCGAGTTCGTTTCCACCAGCACCCCCGCCTCATAGGACAGTTTCGCCGTCTGCGCATGGTCCGACACGACACCCACCACCTCGGTTTTCAGCCCGAACGCATCGCGCGCCAGGATGGTCCCGCAGATGCCGGACCCGCAACCGATCGGCACATAGACCGTGTCGAGATCCTTCAGGGCGGAAAACAGCTCATACCCATAGGTCGCCACGCCGCGCACCAGTTCCTTATGGAAGGGCGGCACAACGGTCAGACCTTCCTCGGCGGCCACCCGCACCGCCTCGGGCCGGGCGGTATCGAAATCCTCTCCGAACTCCACCAGCTCCGCGCCGTAGCCCCGCATCGCCGCGTTTTTCTCGACCGAATTTCCGTGGGGCACATAGACCAGCGCCCTCAGCCCCGCCGCCGTCGCCGCCCGCGCCTGGCTTTGGCCATGATTGCCGCGCGTGGCGGTGCAGATGCCGGGGCTGTCGGGATGGTCCCGCCGCAGCCAGTCCATGAAGGTGATGCCGCCGCGCACCTTGAACGCCCCCGTGGGCGCATGGTTTTCATGCTTCACCCAGACCTCGGCCCCCGTCGCGGCAGACAGGCCCGGCCAGTGATATTGCGGCGTGGGCGACATCTGCCCATGCACCAGTTCCGCCGCTGACTCCAGCTCGTCCCGTGTAAACCGCATCGCTCATCCTCCGCATGTGTGTTTGGCCGCACCCTAGCCCCGCTTCCGGCCCTTGTCAGGCCCCCCGCACACCCGTAATAAGCGCGCGACAATCAAAGGGGGACGGCGGCAAACCCATGCCCATTCTCGTGATGAAATTCGGCGGCACCTCTGTCGCCACGCTCGACCGCATCCGCCGCGCCGCCAAGCGCGTGGGGCGCGAGGTTGCCAATGGCTATGACGTGATCGTCATCGTCTCGGCCATGTCCGGCGAGACCAACAAGCTTGTGGGCTATGTCGAGGAAACCTCGCATCTCTACGACGCACGCGAATATGACGCGGTGGTCAGCTCGGGCGAGAACGTGACCGCGGGCCTCATGGCGCTGACGCTTCAGGAAATGGACGTGCCCGCGCGCAGCTGGCAGGGCTGGCAAGTGCCGCTGATTACCACCTCGGCGCATGCAAGCGCGCGGATCGAGGAAATCCCGACCGACAATATCAACGCCAAGTTCGGCGAGGGCATGAAAGTGGCCGTTGTCGCAGGCTTCCAGGGCATCAGCCCCGAGGGCCGCATCACCACGCTCGGCCGGGGTGGATCGGATACCACCGCTGTTGCCTTCGCTGCCGCCTTCGGCGCGGAACGCTGCGATATCTACACCGATGTGGACGGGGTCTACACCACCGACCCGCGCATCTGCGACAAGGCCCGCAAGCTCGATCGCATCGCGTTCGAGGAAATGCTGGAACTGGCCTCGCTCGGCGCCAAGGTTCTGCAGACCCGCTCGGTCGAACTCGCTATGAAATACAAGGTGCGCCTTCGGGTGCTGAGCTCTTTCGAAGAGCAGTCGGACGAGGCCGGAACCCTCGTCTGCGATGAGGAGGACGTCATGGAAGCCAACGCAGTTGCAGGTGTCGCCTATTCCAAGGATGAAGCGAAAGTCACCCTGGTCTCGGTCGCCGACCGCCCCGGTGTGTCCGCCGCCATCTTCGGCCCGCTGGCCGAGGCGGGGGTGAATGTCGACATGATCGTGCAGAACATCTCCGAGGAAGGTCGCACCGACATGACCTTCTCCTGCCCCACCAACCAGGTGGCGCGGGCGGAACAGGCGATGAATGCCGCGAAAGAACGGGGCGAGATCAACTTTCACGGTCTGATCTCGGACACCAATGTCGCCAAGGTCTCGATCGTCGGCATCGGCATGCGCAGCCATGCGGGCGTCGCCGCCCGGATGTTCCAGGCCCTGCGCGACGAGAACATCAACATCAAGGTGATCACCACCTCCGAGATCAAGGTCTCGGTCCTCATTGACCGCAAATACATGGAGCTGGCCGTTCAGGCGCTCCATGACGCGTTCGAACTGGAAAAGGCCGGGTAAGCCCGCCGGATCACCGGGGATGACGACAAAGGGGCGCACAGGGATGCGCCCTTTTCTTTTGCACATGACCCCCGTTGCGCCCGTGCTCCGCGCACTGACCCGACATTCCGCCGGTTCGCGCTAACACATTGTCTTGCGCATTGCGCCCACCCCGACCGGCACGGTATTGCTGGTGCGGGGGCAGAACGCCCGGCAGGGATCCAGGGAAGTCAATATGCCCGAAAGGACAGAAACCGAGAGCAGGAAACTGCTCCGCCGCTTGCAGGCGACGCTGGCCGAAGCCGGTGCCGGTCAGGAACGGCTGGACCGGATCACCCACATCATCGCCGATTCGCTCGGCTGCGAGGTCTGCTCGATCTACCTCTTCCGCGATGCCATCACGCTGGAGCTTTGTGCCACCGAGGGCCTCGCGCAGGAGGCCGTGCACGTCACCCGCCTGCGCGTGGGCGAGGGCCTTGTGGGCCGCGTCGCCAGCCGCATGCGGCCCGTCAACACCGATAACGCCCCCGCCGAACCCGGCTTCCGCTACATGCCGGAGACGGGGGAAGAGGCCTTCACCTCGTTCCTTGGCGTGCCCATCCAGCGGCTAGGCGAAAAGCTTGGCGTTCTGGTCATCCAGTCGAAAGAGGCGCGCAGCTTCACCGATGACGAGCTTTATGCCGTCGAGGTCGTCGCCATGGTGCTGGCCGAGATGACCGAGCTTGGCGCCTTCGTCGGCGAGGGCGAGGCGATGTCCGCCCGCCACCAGCAATCGGTGGTGTTCCATGGCGGTATCGGCCAGGAAGGCGCGGCAGAGGGCAAGGTCTGGCTGCACGAACCGCGCGTGGTGATCACCAACCCGATTGCCGATGACCCCGCCGAAGAACGCAAGCGCCTGACCGAGGCGGTGGACAAGCTGCGCATGTCGGTCGACCAGATGCTGTCCAACGCCCCCAAGGGCGATGCCGAACAAATCGAGGTGCTCCAGGCCTATCGCATGTTCGCCAATTCCCGCGGCTGGATGCGGCGGATGGAGGAAGACATCGAACGCGGCCTGTCCGCCGAGGCCGCCGTCGAGAAAGAGCAATCCACCGCCCGCGCCCGCATGCAAACGGTGCCCGACGCCTATCTGCGCGAACGCCTTCACGATCTTGACGACCTGTCCAACCGCCTGCTGCGGCAGCTGACCGGTCAGGGGGCCGACACCGGCGCGCAGATGCCGGAAAATCCGGTTCTGGTGGCGCGCAATATCGGCCCCGCGGAATTGCTGGATTATGGCCGGTCGCTCAAGGGCGTGGTGCTGGAGGAAGGCTCGGTCGCGAGCCACGCCGCCATTGTCGCCCGCGCGCTGGCGATCCCGCTGATCGTCCACGCAGGAAGGATCACGCAAGAGGCGCTGAACGGCGACACGATCCTTGTCGATGGCGACGCCGGGGTCGTGCACCTGCGGCCAGAGGAAACCGTGGCCACCGCCTTCCGCGACAAGATCGCCATGCGCGCCGCCGCGCAGGAACGCTACGCCTCGATCCGAGACAAGCCCGCCGAAACGCTGGATGGCGCGCGGATCGCGCTGACGATGAATGCCGGGCTGATGGCCGACCTGCCCTCGCTGCCCTCCTCCGGGGCCGAGGGCGTCGGACTTTTCCGCACCGAGCTGCAATTCCTGACCCGCAACACCGTGCCCAAGCGCGGCGAGCTGGCGGCGCTCTATGCGCGTGTCATGGATGCCGCGGGCGGCAAACGGGTCTGCTTCCGCACCCTCGACATCGGCTCGGACAAGGTGCTGCCCTACATGAAACCGCAGGACGAGCCCAACCCGGCGCTCGGCTGGCGGGCGATCCGGGTGGGGCTGGACAAGTCGGGCGTCATGCGGATGCAGCTACAGGCGCTCATTCGCGCCGCGAACGGCAGGCCGCTGACCGTGATGTTCCCCTTCATCGCCCAGTTCGAGGAGTTCACAGCCGCGCGCGACCACCTGCTGCGCGAACTGGACCGCGAAGCGGCACTCGGACACACATTGCCCGAAAGCGTCGAGATCGGCGCGATGCTGGAAACCCCCTCGCTGGCCTTCGCCCCCCGGCAGTTCTTCGAACTGGCCGATTTCATTTCCATCGGCGGCAATGACCTCAAGCAATTCTTCTTCGCCGCCGACCGCGAAAACGAACGGGTGCGCCGGCGCTATGACACGCTCAACGTCAGCTTCCTGACCTTCCTCGGCCAGATCGTCGAGCGTTGCCAGGAGACGGATACGCCGCTCAGCTTCTGCGGCGAAGATGCAGGCCGCCCGGTCGAAGCGCTCTGTTTCGCCGCCATGGGATTGAGGGCGCTGTCCATGCGCCCCGCCTCGATCGGCCCGGTGAAATCGCTGCTCAGACGCGTGGATCTGCGCGAGGCCCGCGCGGTGATCAACGAGGCCCAGGCCCAGGGCGCACAATCGGTGCGCCCCGCTGTGATGGACTGGCTGAAACGCGTGGGCTGATGCGGGGCGGTTTCGCCGGGCCTTCGGCCTGTCGACCCGCGCGCGATCCTTCCCGGTTCGCGCGGTGGAAATGCCTTGCAAGGCATTTGGCCCGCCCGGATCAGACTGTTTCGAGCCGGAACTTGCGGAAGGTCTTGCCCGCGTGGTCCACGCGGCCAAGCTCGCGCGCCCCCAGACGGTCGAGCGCCCCCAGATGGCGGCGCGACGGTGGCAGCAGGAATGTCACGAAGGGAATACGCGGGTCCTGCCTGGCGAAATCCAGCGCCTTTCGGGCAATCCGCACCCCAAGGCCAAACCGCTCGGGCCTCAGCACCAGCCCGAAATCCCACTCCTCTCCCTCCTTCTGGAACCCGCCCCACCCTACATAGGAACCACCAGCCTCGAACGCCCAATGCCCCAGCCCGTCGCGCTGCCACATGGCGTCCTTCGCCGCTATGAAGTCCGCCACCCGATCCGGCGTCCATTCAAAGGTGAGAAGCGGCATGTGATCGGCGAGGCGCGGGTGGCGCATATGGGCCAGGATCGCCTCTGGCGAGACCTCGGTCATGCGCAGGAATCGGATATCATCGGCAGGGGTCGGCATCGGCATCCTCGGATCACACAGACAGCCCGTCTCATAGCCGCAGCGCCCTGATCCGCACAAGCTGCGCGGCCGTCACAACCGCGTGCGTCTCCAAGGCGCAAAGCCGGTCATCGCAGGCGTCCCCGGTAATGCTCCATTCCGACACATCCCTTCTTCTTTGCCCAAATACTCCCGCCGGAGGCATCCCGACCCCACCACCGGACCAAGCGTCAAACCGGACGCACCGCCCGTGACACATGTCCGTGGCAACGCGGCCCATTGATGCCTCCCGGCGCATGCCGGGGGGTTGAGGAGGGCCGCTCCCCGGTCGACGCCGGCAGGCGGCGAAACCGCGAAATGTCTGCACGCCCGGTGTACGGGGGGTGTACAGGGGGTGTACGCATGACACCCCCCCCTTTTTACCCCGACCAGGCCGTCACGGGCCCGGTGATTCCGTCCCAATCCCCGATCCCCAGAACCCGGTCGGGGTTGGTGGGCGGCGGCATGTCCACCCCCTCCAGCCGGGAAAACCCGAAGCGGCTGTAGTAGGGCGCATCCCCCACCAGCAGCACCCGTGGCCAGCCCAGATCCCAGGCAATCGACAGGCTGTCCTGCATCAGCGCACCGCCCAACCCTTCGCCCTGGCGGGTCGGGTGCACGGCAACGGGACCGAGCAGCAACGCATCGGCATCGCCCACATGCACGGGCCAGTAACGTATTGCGCCTGCTAGGATATTTTCAGGATCACGCGCCACCCGGCAGAGCCGCGCCACCGGCGGCACGCCATCGCGCAGCCGATAGGAGGACAGCGCCTCGCGCCCCGGCGCAAAGCACAGGTCGTAAAGCGCTTCGACCTCCCAATGGTCTTCCGCATGTTCCTGCCCGAACTGGTACACAAGCCCGATCCGTCCCGATTTTCTTCTGGAACCGGCCCTAGCACGGCGCTAACTCCTTGCCAAACGGATCAATAAGGATTGCGCGATGTTCTATGAACCCAAGGATGGCCACGGCCTGCCCCACAACCCGTTCAACGCGCTGATCACCCCGCGTCCCATCGGCTGGATTTCCACAAGGTCGTCAGAGGGTTATGATAACCTTGCGCCCTATTCCTTCTTCAACGGCGTGGCCTATACCCCGCCGCAGGTGATGTTTTCCTGCACCTCCGGCAAACATGACCGGGATGGCGTGAAAGACAGCGTCGCCAATATCAAGGAGACCGGGGTTTTCTGTGTGAATGTCGTGGCTTACGAGATGGCGCAAGTGATGAACCAGACCTCCGGCCCCTGGGACAAGGACGTGGATGAGTTCAGCGATGCGGGGATCGAAAAGGCGGAGTGCAAGCTGATCGACTGCCCCCGCGTCGCCGCCGCGCCCGCGAATATGGAATGCCGGTTGACCCAGATCGTGAAGATCGAGGGCGAGGCGAATACCGTCGTCTTCGGCGAGGTGATCGGCATTCACATGCGCGACGATTGCCTCGTGGACGGCATTTTCGATGTGCGGACCTTCCAGCCCGTGGGGCGGCTCGGATACCGCGATTTCACCCGGGTGACGGAGCTCTTCAGCCTGAAGCGGCCTCAGGAATAGCGCCTGATAACAAGGCGATAAGCCGGGCAAGGTCACCCTTGGCCCGCGCCGGACGGTCCAGCACCAGAACCCGGCCGGTCGGGTGGCGCCGCGTGTAGAGGGGCACCAGCGTGCCGTCTGCAAGCTGACGCTCCAGCAGGAAGCCATGCCCCATCAGGACGCCCGCCCCCGCCTCGGCCTCCGCCACCGCAAGACTGTAGAGCGAAAAGCGCGGCGCATCGGTCAGGTCGGGCAGAGCGCTGCCTTCGTTCGCGGCCCAATCGGGCCAGTCGGAGGACCAGCTTTCATCATTCAGCAAGGTTTCTGCCTTAAGGTCGCCGCTTGCCCGCACCCGCGCCGCCACCTGCGGGGCTGCGACCGGAAAAATCTCGTCGGGGGCCAGCACCACCCCCTCGGGGCAATCGTCCGGCTCGCGCGGAAACAGGCTCAGGTCGAAAAGGTCCCGCCGCAGGTTCGGCGGGGTTTCCAGTGCCGTGATCGACAGTTTCACCCCCGGCAACGCCGCCCGGATCGCGGCAAGTCGGGGATAGAGCCAGAGCTGAGCAACGCTCGGCAGCGCCGCGACGGTCAGCGTCGCGCGGGGTTTCATCTCGCGGATCATCCGCGTCGCCTCGCCGATCCCGTCGAAGGCGTTTGCCAGCACTGGGGCCACTTGCCGCCCGGCCTCGGTCAGTTCCACGCCTTGCGCGCGGCGGCGGAACAGGGCCACGCCCGACCAGGCCTCCACCGCCTTCACATGCTGTGAAATCGCGCCGGGCGTCACCGACAATTCCTCCGCCGCCGCCGCGAAGGAGCCAAGCCGCGCGGCGGCTTCAAAGGCGCGTAACGCATTGAGAGCAGGCCCTTTCGGGCGCGGTGGCGCGACAGCCATGTCAACTACCCCTAGTTTTTCTAAACTCAAGAATAGGAAATCTGGTTTGCCCTGTCACCCCCCTGGCCCGCATGATCGGTGCAACCAGATGAGGAGACCCCCCATGACACTCGCCCGCCGCGCTTGGGTGCCCGATGCCTGCGAAGACCTGATCCAGCGCATCGCCGCCCACACCACCACCGAAGACAGCAGCACCATCCATGACCGGATCGAGGCACTGGCCGAAGCCAACCGCCACATCCACGAACGCGACTGCTTCAACCTCAACCCCGCCACCAACGTGATGAACCCCAAGGCCGAGGCGCTTCTGGCCAGCGGCATGGGCAGCCGCCCGTCGCTCGGCTATCCCGGTGACAAGTATGAAATGGGGCTGGAGGCGATCGAGGAGATCGAGGTCATCGCGGCGGAACTGGCCGCCGAGGTTTTCAATGCGAAATACGCGGAAATCCGAGTGCCCTCGGGCGCGATTTCCAACCTCTATGCCTTCATGGCGACCTGCAAACCGGGCGACACGATCATCGCGCCGCCTGCCGCCGTGGGCGGCCACGTGACCCATCACGAGGCGGGCTGTGCGGGGCTTTACGGGCTGCGCATCCTGCCCGCGCCAGTCCATGCGGATGGCTACACGGTGGATGTCGAAGGCTTGCGCAAGCTGGCCTTGGCGGAGACCCCAAAGCTCATCACGCTTGGTGCGAGCCTCAACCTCTTCGAACACCCGGTGGCGGAGGTCCGCAAGGTGGCCGATGAGGTGGGCGCGAAGGTGCTCTTCGACGCGGCGCATCAATGCGGGATCATCGCGGGCAAGGCGTGGAAAGATCCGCTGGCCGAGGGCGCACATCTGATGACGATGAGCACCTACAAGAGCCTCGGCGGCCCCGCGGGCGGGCTGATCGTGACGAACGAGGCCGATCTGGCCGAAAAGCTCGATCACATCGCCTTCCCCGGCATGACCGCGAATTTCGACGTGGCCAAATCGGCGGCGCTGGCGGTCACCATGCTGGACTGGCGCGACCATGGCCGGGCCTATGCGGCAGAGATGATCCGCATGGCGCAGGCGCTGGCCGAGGCGCTGGCGGGCGAGGGCCTGCCGGTCTTCCGAGGCGCGGGCGGGTACACCCAATCGCACCAGTTCGCCATCGAGGCCAAGGGCTTCGGCGGCGGGCAGGCGGCATCCAAGACGCTGCGTCAGGCGGGGTTCCTGGCCTGCGGCATCGGGTTGCCGATTGACCCTGTCGAAGGCGACATGAACGGGCTGCGCATCGGCACGCCGGAGCTGGTCCGGTGGGGCATGACGGCGGAAGACGCCCCGCGACTGGCGGGCCTGATCGCGCAGGCGTTGCGGGCGAATGACCCCAAAGCGATGGCGGGCGAGGTTGCTGAGTGGCGGCAAAGCTTCGACCGGCTGCATTTCGTGAATTGAGCCGCCCGTTGCTGGCCGTTAGGGTGCGCCTGAAACGGCCAGCAAGGGAACGGGTATGGACACGGTGATCGGGGTAATCGGCGGCTCGGGCGTCTACGAGATCGAGGGGCTGGAGGGCGCGGAATGGGTGAGCGTCGACAGCCCCTTCGGGGCCCCGTCGGACCAGCTTCTGACCGGGGTGCTCGACGGGGTGAGGATGGTCTTCCTGCCCCGCCACGGGCGCGGCCATGTGCACAGCCCGTCCTCCATGCCTTACCGCGCGAATATCGACGCGCTGAAACGCATGGGCGTGACGGATGTGGTTAGTGTCTCCGCATGTGGGTCCTTCCGCGAGGAAATGGCGCCGGGCGATTTCGTGGTGGTGGACCAGTTCATCGACCGCACCTTCGCGCGGGAAAAAACCTTTTTTGGTCCGGGGCTTGTGGGCCATGTCAGCGTGGCGCACCCGACCTGCCCGCGGCTTGGCGCAGCCTGCGTGACGGCGGCCATCGACGCGGGCATCACCGTGCATGACGGCGGCACTTACCTCGCCATGGAAGGCCCGCAGTTCAGCAGTCTTGCGGAGTCGAAGATGTATCGCGAAAGCTGGGGCTGCGACGTGATCGGCATGACCAATATGCCCGAGGCGAAACTGGCCCGCGAGGCGGAGCTTTGTTATGCCTCCGTCGCCATGATCACCGATTATGACAGCTGGCATCCTGACCATGGCGAGGTCGATATCGGCCAGATCATCGCCACGCTGACGGGGAATGCCGGGAAGGCCAAGGCATTGGTGGGCAGACTGCCCACCCTACTGGGCAAGGACCGCGCGCCCTGCCCCCATGGTTGCGACCGGGCGCTGGACTACGCGATCCTGACCGCACCGGACAAGCGTGATCCGGCAATGGTCGAAAAACTCTCCGCCGTCGCTGGCCGGGTGCTGTGAGCCGGGCGCGAAAAATCCTTCTGCTTGGGGCGGATGGGTTCATCGGCCGCCACATCGCCTTTCACCTGCGCGCCGAAGGCTGGACGGTGCTGGCCTCCGCCCGGCGGGTGCGGGCGCTCGACCAGATGGGGTTTCAGACCATTGCCGCCGATCTGAGCCGCCCCGAAACCCATGACCCCGCCTTCTGGGCTCCGCATCTGAAGGGCTGCCACTATGTGGTGAATGCCGCAGGGCTGCTGACCGGCAGCGAGGACGCGTTTCAGGGCGTGCATGTTCTGGCCCCCAAGGCCGTCTATCAGGCGATGCCGGAAGGCTGCCGGGCGCTGCTGATCTCTGCCGTGGGGCTGGAGGCGGACACGCCCTTTGCGCTTTACCGGCGGCAGGGCGAGGCGCTTGCGAACCGGCATCGCGTGACCATTTTGCGGCCCGGTCTGGTATTGGCCGACAGCGCCTATGGCGGGTCCGCGTTGGCGCGGGGGTTGGCGGCGCTGCCGCTGGTGACGCCCGTTGTGGGCAAGGGTGAACAGGTGTTCAACCCGATCCATGCCACCGATCTGGCGAAGGTCATCCTGGCCTGTCTGGCGGACCGCCCCGGCCCCGGCGCGCATGAGATCGGCGGGCCGGAACGGGTGACGCAGGCCCAGATGTTGCAGTCCATGCGGCGGTGGCTTGGGCTGCGCCCGGTGCCCGTGCTGCGCATGCCGAGGGTTCTGGCGCACGGGCTGGCGCGGGTGGGGGACGTGCTGAAATTCGGGCCGATCTCCACCACCGCTTTGAACCAGCTTGCCACGGGGGTGGAGGCGCAAGAGGCCCCGCTGCTGGAGCGCCTGCCTGAAACCGCCCACCCGCGCGGGTTTTCCCAATTCATGGCGGCCCGTCCCGCAGGCACCGCCGATCTGTGGCACGCGCGGCTTTACCTGATGAAACCGGCGCTGAGGCTGGTGCTGATCCTGCTTTGGTTCGTTTCAGGGCTTCTCGGCCTCTTCCTGCCTTCGCAAAGCTTTCTGCCGATGATCCCCGAGGGGATGCTGTCGGACCCCGTGCTGATCGTACTGGCGCGGGCAGGCGGGGTGGCAGATCTGGCGCTCGCGGTCCTGCTGGCGGCAGCATGGCGGCTGCGATTGCTTGGTTGGCTGCAAATGGGGCTGGTCACGGCTTATACGGTGGTCTTCACGGTTCTGGCCCCGGACCTGTGGCTGCTGCCGCTTGGCGGGCTGCTGAAGAACCTGCCCATCCTGGTTCTGATCTGGCTCTTCCTCGTGCTGGAGGAAGAACGCTGATGGACGACCCCTACCTGCTGGCCCGCTGGCTGCATATCCTGTCGTCCACTGTCCTCTTTGGCACCGGGATCGGGACGGCGTTCCAGATGGTCTGGGCGATGCGGACCGGCAAAGTGGAGACGGTGCATTCCGTGGCCTCCGGCGTGGTCTGGGCCGATTGGCTGTTCACCACACCAGCGGGCATCGCACAGCCGCTGACGGGGCTTTGGCTGATCTACATCGCGGGGTATTCATTGGCGGAGCCTTGGTTGCTGGCGACCTACGCGCTATACCTGCTGGCGTTCATCTGTTGGGCCCCGGTGGTGCATCTGCAAATCCGCATCCGCGATCTGGCGGGCGAGGCGCTGGCCACGGGCGCGCCCCTGCCTGCCGAGGCAAACTGCCTCTACCGCATCTGGTTCGCGCTTGGCTGGCCTGCCTTCGCGGCGCTGACCGGGGTGTTCTGGCTGATGGTCGCGCGCCCGGCGCTTTGGTGACGCGTATTGACCTTCACGAGTATCCGGGGCTTGCTGCGACGAGAACCATTCGGAGCCCTCCATGTCCCTCGATCTCTGGCTGGCCTTTGTCGCCGCCTCGACCGCCCTGTTGATCATCCCAGGCCCCACGGTCCTGCTGGTCCTGTCCTATGCGCTGAGCCAGGGGCGCAAAGTCGCCGTCGCCTCTGCCGCCGGGGTGGCGCTTGGGGATTTCGTGGCGATGACCGCCTCTTTGCTGGGTCTTGGCGCCTTGGTGCTGGCCTCGGCCACGCTGTTCACGGTGCTGAAATGGGTGGGCGCGGTGTACCTCATCTGGCTGGGGATCAAACTGATCCGGTCGGCGGGTGGCGCAACCCTGACAGAGCTGCCGGAAACCCACCGGATCACGCCCGCGCGGGTCTTTGGCCATAACGCGGCGGTCACGGCGCTCAATCCGAAATCCATCGCCTTCTTCATCGCCTTCGTGCCCCAGTTCCTGCGGCCCGAGCAGCCGCTGCTGCCGCAATTCGCCATTCTGATCGGCACATTCGTTGCGCTGGCAGCGCTGAACGCTCTGGCCTATGCGCTGCTGGCCGATCAATTGCGGTCCCGCATCGCGCGCCCCGGCACCATCGCCTGGCTGACCCGTGCGGGCGGGGCGACGCTGATCGGGATGGGGGTTCTGACCGCCAGCCTGCGCCGTGCGACCTGACCAAAAGGGCGAGTCCGGACCGCAACAGCCCCGCGCAGATCGTGAACGTCCGGCTTGCCGGAGCCACGGGCTTGCGGCATCCCTTTGCCCATGATCCTGCGCCTGACATTTCTAGCGGCCCTCATCATCCTGCCCACGATGACCGTGGCGCAGGAATTCATTACCGTGCCCCGCCGCCTGTCCGATGACGCGTTTTACCGGCTGGTGGCCTGCGCCGCGCCGCCCGGTGGCCCCTGCGGTAAGCCAGAAATCCGCTGGGCCGAGGAACGGCGCGTATCGCTGACCGTGGGCATCGCCCAGATCGACGCGGGCTTTCCGACCTACAAGCTCGATCTCGTGGATGACGCCATCGACCGGGCGATTGCCCAGATCAACGCGTCGGGTGCCTATCTGGTGCTGGAACGGATCTATGAGGGCGAAGCTGATATCTCGCTATTCCTGCTGGACACCGAACAGGGCGGGATCATATCGGGCACCGGCAACGCCGAGCTGGACGGGTCGGACCTTGCCATCGGGCGCGTTGCCATCCGATCCATCGGCGGTGAGATTCAGGAGGCCGCCATCGCCATTTCCCGCGACATCCAGAGACGAGAGGTCGCCAGCGTGGTGCTGGAGGAGCTGGTGCAGGCGCTCGGCCTGCCCACGGATATCCAGTCGCCCGCTTACCCGGACTCGATCTTCAACGAGAACTCCAACGCCGTGGTCTGGCTGCGTGGGCAGGATGCCATGGCCCTGCGGCGACATTACCCGCGCCTGTAACCGCGAAAAGGGGCTGCACCCATCCCCGCTGGCCGCTATGTTGGCCCCCGCTGAACCTTAGCCATGAAAGGCCCGCTCTGATGCTCGATCAAAAGGTGGTCGCGGACTATATCCGCACGATCCCGGACTTCCCCCATGAAGGCATCATGTTCCGCGATGTGACGACGCTGTTTCTCGATCCGCGCGGCTTCCGGCTGGCGATCGACCAGCTTCTGGCCCCCTTCGTCGGGCGGCGCATCGACAAGGTGGCAGGGCTGGAGGCGCGGGGGTTTATCCTGGGCGGCGCGGTGGCGCACCAGCTGTCCGTGGGCTTCGTGCCGATCCGCAAGAAGGGCAAGCTGCCGGGCCAGACCATCGAGCAGGATTACACGCTGGAATATGCCAGCGCGACGGTCGAGATCCATGACGATTGCCTGCAACCGGGGGAAACCGTGCTGCTGGTCGATGACCTCTTGGCCACGGGCGGCACCGCCGAGGCCGGGATCAAGCTGATCGAACGGTTGGGCGCGCAGGTGGTGGGCACCGCTTTCGTGGTGGACCTGCCCGATCTGGGCGGGCGCAAGCGGCTGGAGGCCATGGGCATGTCCGTCCATACACTATGCGCCTTCGAGGGCGACTAGAGCCGCTTGCGGCGGCGGATCTCCTGCCACAGCTGCATCACCGACCAGGCGCTTTTGCCGACAATCTCGCCATCCAGGGCCACGCAGGACATGGCATCGGGGCAAGCCAGCCGCGTGCGGGCCTGTTCGGCTGTGCGAATATGGTCCAGCCGCGACAGGACCCCGGCCTCGCGGCCCATGGTCAGCAGGGTCTCGGCACGGCTTCGATTCCGGTCGCCATGTCCCAGGGTCTGGATCACCAGCCCCGGCCCCAACTGCGCTGCCCTGCTCCGCCAGTCCTGTGGCAACAAGGGCAGCGCCACCGGCCCCTGCAGGACCAGCCCCCAAAGCTGCATTCCGCCAAGCGTCTGGTCGACCACCCGGTAGCTCTGGCGGCGCAGCTCCGCGCGCATGTCCGGATCGTCCGTGTTGCGGAGCAGCATCAAAAGCGACGAGAACCCATAGTAACGCGCCCAATCCTCGGCGACGCGCAGAAGCGCCCCGATGCCCACGCTCCGCCCGGCTGTCGCATCGACCCGCAGGCATTCGATCACCACCGACTGGTCGGCCTGCCGGATCGGGCGCCATGTTGCGCGACCCGGAATGAACTCGATGAATCCACGCAAGGGAGGGCGCAGCATGCGCACCTGAAGCCCCTCGGTCAGCCGGTCAATCAGCCAATCCCGCCCGGTTGGCAGATCCGGTCCGGCAAGACCCTGCTCAAGGCTCAGAAACCCGGTTCTGTCCAGGTTCGGCGGGGAAACGGTTATGACATTTCGCGGCACCCGCGCCATCGGGGCGATCCCTTGTCCGTTGCGGCCTGTGTTCCCACAGCCTAGCCGCACAGCCCGGAAATCCGCCTTGATCTGACGCAAATGCGCGGCCGAGCGTCCCGTGAAAAAAGCCTGAGGCTTTACGATTGCTTAACCATTGGCCGGTTAGAAGGGAGCTGTTCGTCACTCACGAACATTGTTGCTTGCTAACTCAAGACCCCAAGACGCCCCGTCACCCCCGGCGGGGCGTCACCCTTTCCGAGGCGTTACTCAGCCCGCAGAACCGCGCCGGGGTTCATGATGCCGACAGGGTCCAGCGCCGCCTTGATCGCCCGCATCGCCGCAAGGCTGGCCGGGTCGCCATAGCGTTCCAGATCGCCCACTTTCAGCCGCCCGACCCCGTGTTCGGCAGAGACCGAGCCGCCCATCCGATGCACAAGGTCGTGGATCAGCCCCTTGACCTCTTCGCGCCGGTCGAGCCAGTTCTCACGTGCATCTCCTACAGGTGGGAACACGTTGTAGTGAAGGTTCCCGTCCCCAAGATGACCGAAGGCATTGATGCGCACCGGCCCCAGATGCGCCACGCTCTGCCGGCCTTGCGCAAGAAAGTCCGGGATCGCGCCAATGGGCACGGAAATATCATGGCTGGAGATTGCCCCGACCCTCTTGTTGGCCTCCGGGATCGATTCCCGGATCGCCCAGAACTCCTGCCGCTGCGTCTCGGATCGGGAAATCAGCCCGTCCTGCACCAGCCCGGCCTCGGCTGCAGCCTCGAAGAGGGTCATCAGTGCCTCGCCCGCAGATTGCCCCTTCGGCAAGCCAAGGTCGATCAGGCACATCCAGGCGGGTTTGTCTGCGAAGGGCTGGCGGATATCCGGTCCGACCTCGTCCAGAAACTCCAGCCCGGCGCGGGCAATCAGCTCGAACGCCGACAGCCCATCCCCCACCAGATCGCGCGCCGTGTCGAGCAGGCGCAGCGCATCGGCGGGGCTGTCCACCACCATCAGCGCGGTGGCCTGATCGGCGGGCCGGGGCACCAGCCGCAGGCAGGCGGCGGTGATGATGCCAAGCGTGCCCTCCGCCCCGATCAGCAAATGGCGCAGGTCATAGCCGAGGTTGTCCTTGCGCAGCCCTTTCAGCCCGTGCAGCACCTCGCCCGTGGGCAGCACCGCCTCGACCCCCAGAACCAGATCGCGGGCATTACCATAGCGCAGCACGTTCACGCCGCCCGCATTGGTCGACAGCAGCCCGCCGATCCGGGCAGAGCCTTCGCTGGCCAGCGACAGGGGGAAGAGTTTGCCCGCCTCCTCCGCAGCCGCCTGCACATCGGCCAGGATCGCACCGGCCTCGACCGTCAGCGTGCCTGCCAGCGGGTCCAGCCCGCGCGTGGCCGTCATGCGTTCCAGGCTGATCACCAGCGGCGCGGGGCCATCCCACGCCACCTGCCCGGCAACCAGCCCGGTGCCGCCGCCATAGGGCACCACCGGCACCCGAGCGGCGACCGCGTGGCGGACCAGTGTTGCGACCTCATCCGTGCTGCGCGGACGGGCGAGCGCCCCGGCCTGACCGTGGTAGAGGCCACGGGGTTCGGACAAGTAGCGCGGCTCTGCCTCGCTCAGCACCCCCTCGGGCAGATTGGTGGCAAGTCGGGCGACAAAGGCAGAATCGGCGGGGTTAAGCTGGGTCATCACCGTCCCCTAACCTGCGTCGGACCGTCCGCGCCGGTCATTCCTCAGCATGGCGTAGAGCACATGATTGCGCCAGCGCCCGTTGATCTGCAGATAGCTTTGCGCCACGCCTTCATATTTGAACCCCGCCTTTTCCAGCACCCCGCGCGAGGGCGCGTTTTCCGGCAGGCAGGCGGCCTCCAAGCGGCTGAGGTCGAGGTCGCGGAAGGCATAATGGGCCACCGCCTGAATGGCCTCCAGCATATAACCCTGTCGTTGAAACGGAGCGCCGATCCAATAGCCAAGCGTGCCCGCCTGTGCCGGTCCGCGACGGATATTGTCCAGCGTGATCGCCCCGACAAGCGCGTCATCGGTCCGGCGGATCAGGAACAGCGGCACCGCGCTGCCATTGCCCATGGATCGTTGCGCCCAGTAGACCCGGTTGGTGAAGCTTTTGCGGGTCAGATGATCGGCGGCCCAGGTGGGTTCCCAGGGGTGCAGGAAGTCGGCGGAATGGTCCCTCAGGCTGGCCCAGGCCCGATAATCCGAATGAACCGGAAGGCGCAGGCTCATGCGCTCGGTTTCAATGCGGAGTCTCTTCTTGCGGGCAATCATCAGGCGGCCAGACGCTCCACCAATTCGGCAACGCGGGGGCCACGGTCCACGGGACCATAGAGCGCCATGGCAGCCCGGCCCGAGCCGACAAGTGCCGCCGCATGGTCGCGCACGGCGGCGCGGTCAACGGCGTCGATCCGGTCGATGCTTTCCTGAAGCGGTGGCACCCGGTCCCAGATCGCCACCAGCCGCGCCAGACGTTCAGCGCGGGCCGAAGGGCTTTCCAGCCCCATCAGCATGCCGGCCTTCATCTGCGCGCGGGCGCGGTCGATTTCCGCCTCGGTCAACCCGTCAACGGACCGGCGCACCTCTTCTATGGTAAGGTCCGACAGCGCGGCCAGATCCTCCCCTCCCGTGCCCGCGTAAATCGTCATCAGGCCGGTGTCGTCATAGGCCCCGACCTGGCTGAAGATCGTGTAGCACAGGCCCCGCTTTTCGCGGATTTCCTGAAAGAGCCGCGAGGACATGCCGCCGCCAAGCGCGGTGGCGTAGATCTGCGCGGTGTAGATATCGTTGGACCGATAGCCGGGGGCTTCCAGTGCAAGGGTGAAATGCGCCTGTTCCAGCTGTTTCACCTCGCGCCGTTCACCACCATGGAAGACACCGGGCAGTGCGGAGGAGACCTTGACAGCAGGCAGATAACCAAAGGCCGCTTCGGCCAGCCGCACGATTTCTTCATGGTCCACGGCCCCGGCGGCAGAGAGGATCATCTGTCCCGGCCCGTAATGCTCCGCCACGAAGCGTTGCAGGTCGGGCTTGTCGAAGGCCTTCACCCGGTCCACCGGCCCCAGAATGGTTCGGCCAAGCGGCTGTTCGGGATAGGCCACCTCTTGCAGCCAGTCGAAGATGATGTCGTCGGGCGTATCGAGCGCCTGCCCGATTTCCTGAAGGATAACCCCGCGTTCCACCTCGATCTCTCGCGGGTCGAAAACCGGGTTCAGCAGGATGTCGGAAATCAGGTCCATCGCCAGCGGCACGTCATCCTTCAGGACGCGGGCGTAATAGGCGGTGACTTCGCGGCTGGTATAGGCGTTGATGTATCCGCCCACATCCTCGATTTCCTCGGCGATCTGCAGGGCGGACCGCCGCTTGGTGCCCTTGAAGGCCATATGTTCGAGGAAATGGGCAATGCCGTTCTGTTCGGGCAGTTCGTGCCGCCCGCCCGCGTTGACCCAGATGCCGATGGCCGCCGATTGCAGCGCCGGCATATGCTCGGTCACCACGCGAAGACCATTGGCGAGGGTATGAAGCTGCACGGTCAAGCGGCGCGCTCCTTCCGGACAAGGGCCTGCAGGGCGGCAAGGTCGTTCTCCACGCGGGTCACCCGTTCTTCCCGGTCGAAGAGGTCCGCCATGCGTGCGGGCAGGCCGGGGCGGATGCCGCTGGCTTTCTCGACCGCATCGGGGAATTTCGCCGGGTGGGCGGTGGCGAGCGTGATCATCGGCGTGGCGCCCAGATGGTCCTGCGCAACATGGACGCCGACGGCGCTGTGCGGGCACAGAAGCTCGCCAATTTCCGCGTTTGCGCGGGTGATCATGCCAAGCGTTTCCTCCTCCGAGCAGCGACCCGAGGCGAAGAGCCCGCGCAGCCGTTCCAGCGCGCCCTGCGAAATCCTGAACCCGCCCTGCGTCTTCAGTTCCTCCATCAGCTGCGCCACCGCCCCGCCGTCGCGGTCGTAGACATCGAAGAGCGCCCGTTCGAAGTTGGAGGAGACCTGGATATCCATCGACGGGCTGATCGAGGGGGTGACACCGTGGGTCTCGTAGGCCCCGCCCGACAAAGCCCGGTGCAGAATGTCGTTCTGGTTGGTGGCGATGACGAGCTGATCAATCGGCAGCCCCATGCGCTTGGCGATGTAGCCTGCGAAGATGTCGCCGAAATTGCCCGTGGGCACGGTGAAGCTGACCGCGCGATGCGGCGCGCCGAGCGACACGGCAGCGGTGAAATAATATACGACCTGCGCCAGAACCCGCGCCCAGTTGATCGAGTTCACACCCGCAAGATGCACCTCGTCGCGGAAGGCATGGTCGTTGAACATGTCCTTCAGCCGCGCCTGGCAATCGTCGAAGTCGCCGGTCAGGGCGAGGGCATGGGCATTGGCCTCGCTGACCGTCGTCATCTGGCGGCGCTGCACGTCGCTGACGCGGCCATGAGGGAAGAGGATGAAGACATCGACATTGTCGAGGCCCCGGAACGCCTCCATCGCCGCGGACCCGGTATCGCCGGAGGTCGCGCCGACGATCGTCACGCGCTTGCCGGACCGGCTGAGAGACGCCTGAAACAGCTGGCCAATGAGCTGCATGGCGAAGTCCTTGAAGGCCAGCGTCGGCCCGTGGAACAGTTCCAGCAGGAAATGGTTGGGGGCCAGTTGCACCATCGGCGCACGGGCGGCATGGCCGAACCCCGCATAGGCGCGCGCGATGATGTCGGTAAATTCCTCATCCGTGAAGGCATCGCCGATGAAGGGGCGCATCACGCGGAAGGCGACCTCTTCATAGCTCAGACCCGCCAGCGCGGCGATATCGGCATGGCTCATAGCCGGGATCTCGGCGGGCACGTAAAGCCCCCCGTCGCGGGCCAGCCCGGTCAGCATCGCTTCTTCAAAACTCAGGTCCGGGGCTGTTCCCCTTGTCGAGACATAACGCATGGGTAATTCAGTGCCTTCAGTTCGCTCGCCTGCTGATACGCCAGACGAGGTAGAGTGTCATCCCCAACCACACGGCTGCCAGCAGAAACCACGTGATCGCGTAGGACAAGTGGTCGTTTGGAATCGCGCCGCTGTCCACGGGGAAGGGCGTCACGCCAAGGTCAGTTTGCGGCGGATCGCGCAAAACCAGCAGGACGGGTTCGGTATTCAGGGCCTCCGCCATGGCGGGAATGTCGCGGGCGAACCAGATTCCGGCCTCCAGATCGGGTTCCGGGGTCTGATTGCCGATCTCATCGGGCCAATGCAGGTTGCCCACCAGATCGGCTTGGATGTCGCTCTCGCGGAGCGTCAGCCGGTCGGTTTCGCGCACGAAGCCCATGTCGATCAGAATGCGCCGCCCGTCCTCGGTCTCGAAATCGCGGATGATGCGAAAGACCGGCCCGGCATTGCGGAGCGAGGCGAGGATGGTGATCTCTCCCTCGCCGATCGTACCGGAGACGGCCACTGGAAGGAACTGGTCCCGGTCCTCGGTCGGGGTGTCGGGCAGGTCCACGGGCGCGGCCACGATCCGCGCGTCGATATCGGCCAGCAGCGCCTGTTTCCACGCCAGCCGGTCCACCTGCCAGAAGCCGAGCTTGAGCAGGATGGCACAACCCACCACCCCGAACAGCAAAGGCAAGATCACCCGTTTCATGTCATCCGTCCCCGACAGGAAAAGGCCGACCCCGTGGCCGGCCCTTTGGTTTTGTTCCAAGGCAGTTGCACCCGTTTACCATCACCCGGCAAGACCACGCATCGCCGGATCATGTCAGGCCGCCCCGCACAGGCGGCCCGAAGCTTACAGGGTCGACTGACCCCAGATGTAGACGGCGAAGAACAGGAACAGCCAGACGACGTCCACGAAGTGCCAGTACCAGGCAGCGGCCTCGAACCCGGCATGACGCTCGGGCGTGAAATCCCCCGCGATGGCGCGGAACAGGCAGACGGCCAGGAAGATCGTCCCGATGATCACGTGGAGGCCGTGGAACCCGGTGGCCATGAAGAAGGTGCCGTAGAAGCGGTCGCCACCGAAGCTCCAGCCTTCATGGGCGATCAGTTCCCAGTATTCATAGGCCTGGAGGGCGGTGAAGAACAGGCCGAGGATGATGCCGATGGACAGGCCCCAGATCAGATCCTTGCGGTTGTTTTCATGCACAAGCGCGTGGTGGGCCCAGGTCACGGCACAGCCCGACAGCAGCAGAACCAGCGTGTTCATCAGCGGCAGGTGGAAGGCATCGACCACGTGAATGTCAGGGGTCACATAGGTGGAGCCCTCATATTCGCTCATCGGGTAGAGCATGTGCTTGAAGAACGCCCAGAACCACGCGAGGAAGAACATCACCTCCGAGATGATGAACAGGATGAAGCCATAGCGCAGACCGATCCGCACCACGGGGGTGTGGTCGACACCGCCATTGCCCTCGGCGACCATGTCCTTCCACCAGCCGAACATGACGTAGAGAACACCGACAAAGCCGATGGCAAACAGCCACGGGCCGCTGCCCGAGATCCACAGGACCGCACCGAACAGCATCAGGAAGGCCGCGACGGCCCCCAGGAACGGGTAAATCGAGGGTGTGAGAATATGATAGTCGTGGTTTTTAGCGTGGGCCATTTTGCGCGGTCCTTCCGTGGTCACTCACTGTCGCCATCTAGCGCGGCGTATTCGTCTTCGGGCAAGTCCGTTTCGTAGAACGTATAGGACAAGGTTATTGCGGGGATGTGGCTGGCTTCCGGATCATCGACGATCTCGGGGTCCACATAGAAGGTCACAGGCATTTCCACCCGTTCGCCGGGGTCGAGGATCTGCTCGGTAAAGCAGAAGCACGCGATCTTGGAGAAATAGCCGCCCGCCACATAGGGTGTGACGTTATAGGTCGCGGTTCCGGCAATCGGCCGGTCTGTGGGGTTATAGGCGGTATAGAAGGCCATTCCGGTTTCGCCGATGCGGATCTCCATCGGTTCGGACGGCGCTTCGAATTCCCATTCCATGTTGTGATCCAGCGACGCGTCGAAGCGGATCAGGATGGTCTGGTCGAGAATGACATCGCTGCCGGTTTCAGACACCGAAGTGGTGCCGCCGAACCCGGTGACGCGGCAGAACAGATCGTAAAGCGGCACCGAGGCGAAGCCGAGCGCCAGCATGAAGCTGACCACGCCGACCAGCTTCCACACGGTCTTGCTGTAGTTCGGAGTCGGCTGATCGGTCATTGGCTTTCCCCCTCGCTTTGCGTGATCGACGGGCGCACCGAATGATCGAACGCCTCGACGGAGCCGCCATTGCGGATTTTGGACATGGTCAGCAGGAAGACGATGGCGACAAACCCCAGAAGGGTCAGCGCAACGCCCAGATTGCGACCGAAACGGCGCTTGTGAATCTCGTGGGTCTCGGTGATCGGCATCTTACCAGCCCCCCAACCCGAAGCTGCTCAGTCCGGCCTCGGCCAGCAATGCGCCGAAATGCAGGAACAGGTAGAGCAGCGAGAAGCGGAAGACCTTCTTCTCGGTCTTGTAGTCGTCGTCCAGCGCCTGTTCTTCGGTCCGCTTCCAGATGTCATAGCCGCCCTTGACGAACATCAGGTTAAGCACCACGGCAGCCGCCATGTAGACCGGCCCGCCGATCGAGGTCAGCCCGGTGGCGATGGCAACAGGGGCCAGTAGCAGGGTGTAGACAAGGATCATCTTGCGGGTGTGCGGCCGGCCATGGGTCACGGTCAGCATCGGCACCTTGGCCTCGTCATAGTCGGACTTCATGAACAGCGCCAGCGCCCAGAAATGGGGCGGCGTCCACATGAAGATGAGCGCGAACATCAGAACGGATTCGACCGACACGCCACCGGTTGCCACCGCCCATCCGATCATCGGGGGGAAGGCACCGGCAGCGCCGCCGATGACGATATTCTGCGGCGTAAGGCGTTTCAGCCAAACCGTGTAGACGACGGCATAAAAGAAGATGGTGAAGGCCAGGAAGGCGGCAGCGAACCAGTTGGCGGCGAGACCCAGCATCACCACGGACAGGGCCGACAGCCAAAGCCCGAGGCTCAAAGCCTCACCGGGGGCCACGCGGCCCGACGGGATCGGGCGCGACTGCGTGCGTTTCATCACCTGGTCGATGTCGCGATCATACCACATGTTCAGCGCGCCCGACGCACCGCCGCCAAGGGCGATGAACAGGATCGCCGTGAAGGCATCGACCGGCGGCACGCCGACCGGCGCGACCATCAGGCCCACGAAGGCCGTGAACACGACAAGCGACATCACGCGGGGCTTGAGCAGGGCGACATAGTCGCCGAACTGCGCCTCTTGCGGGGTGCTGCTGGTATTCGCGGTGAAATCGCTCATCTCGGGCCTGTATCGCTGGATTGGGATTGATCACGGACGGGGACAGGGCCGCCCGTGACCAGTGATCTAGCTTAGTCTTCGACCGAAGCCAGTTCGATATCGCCCGCGATGGAGCCATCCATCAGCGATGCGAAATCGGTGCCGCCACCGGCGAGCCAGGCTTCGTATTCTTCGGTGGTCACGGCCATGACGGTGATCGGCATGAAGGCGTGGTTCAGGCCGCAAAGCTCGGAACACTGGCCGAAATAGATGCCTTCGTTGCCTTCATCGACCTCGAACCACAGTTCCGCCAGACGGCCCGGAACACCATCCTGCTTCACACCGAAGGAGGGGATCGTCCAGCTGTGGATCACGTCGGATGCGGTCACCTGCATCACGATGGTCTGACCGGTCGGAACCACGACGGCGGTGTCGGTGGCCAGCAGGTATTCATCCTGGCTGTAGCCATGCGCTTCCAGTTCGTCGCGGGCCAGCATGTAGCTTGCGAAGTCGATATCGGTGCCGGGGTATTCGTAGCTCCAGTACCACTGGTGGCCAGTGGCCTTGATCACCACGTCGCCTTCCGGAATCTCCTGCTGGTTGAACAGGACCGGCAGCGAGAAGGCGCCGATGAACACAAGGATGCCAAGCGGCACCAGCGTCCAGGTCACTTCGATCGGGGTGTTGTGGCTGAAGGTTGCCGGGGTCGGGTTGGACCGCGCGTTGTAGCGCAGGATGACCCAGACCAGCAAGGCCAGCACGAAGATACAGATCGCGGCGATGATGTAGAGGATCATGCCATTGAGGAAATGGATCTGCTCGGCCAGGCTGGTGGCCGCAGGCTGCCAACCGATACCAGCCGGTTCCGGCGCGCCGATGACTTCCAGTCCTTCGGGTGCGGTTTGCGCGGCGGCCATGCCAGCGGCGAATGTTGCACCAATACCGGCCCAGAGGCCGTTCAGCTTCTTGAGAAGTTGCATTCTTATCGTCCTGTCCTTGCGGGGATCGGCCGGATCGGCCACGCTCACCCCCGTTGCGTCTATCTGGTGTAGAACCATATAGATGGGATCGTGACAAGACAGTGGTGAAAAATGTCTCACCTCGTTGATTGTCCGGTTTTGGTTGACACAGATCATTTTCGGCTTGGAAAGGTCCCTCCCCCCATGACCCAAAGCGCTGCCTTCCGCCCCTTCGAGACCCAGCTCGACAAGGACGCGGCCCTGTCCATCCTGCGCGCGGCAACCGACGGGGCCGATGACGGAGAACTGTTTCTGGAGCGCAAACGCTCGGAAATGCTGTTGTTCGACGATGGACGGGTCAAAACGGCCAGCTATGACGCCTCCGAGGGGTTCGGCCTGCGCGCCGTGCGGGGCGAGGTCGCGGGCTATGCCCATTCCACCGAGATCTCAGAGGCCGCGCTGATCCGTGCATCGGAAACCGCGCGTCTGGCTGTGGGCGAGGGTGGAGGCACCTGGGCCGATGCGCCGCAGGCCACGAATCGCCGTCTCTATACAGACGCGGACCCGATGGCAGGGGCGGGATTCGGGGCCAAGCTGGATATTCTTAAAGAGGTCGACGCCTACGCCCGCGGGCTGGACCCTCGGGTTGTGCAGGTCTCGGTCAGCCTTGCCGCCTCGCATCAGGAGGTGGAAATCCTGCGCCCCGATGCGGTGCATGTGACGGACGCGCGCCCGATGATCCGCGTCAACGTCTCGGTCATCGTCGAGGAAAACGGACGCCGCGAATCCGGCAATGCGGGCGGCGGGGGCCGGGTAGAGCTTGGGGACTGGCTCGACCTGGAGAACTGGCAGGCGCTGGCGCGCGAGGCGCTGCGGATCGCGGTGGTGAATCTCGGCGCGGTTCCGGCCCCGGCGGGCATCATGGACGTGGCGCTTGGCCCCGGCTGGCCCGGCATCCTTCTGCACGAGGCCGTGGGCCACGGGCTGGAGGGCGATTTCAACCGCAAGAAGAGTTCCGCCTTTGCGGGCCTCATGGGCAAACAGGTGGCGGCAAAGGGCGTGACCGTGCTCGATGACGGCACCATCCCCGACCGGCGCGGCTCGATCACAGTGGATGACGAGGGCACGCCGTCCTCCAAGACAGTGCTGATTGAGGACGGTATCCTCGTGGGCTTCATGCAGGACCGGCAAAACGCCCGGCTGATGGGGGTGCCCGCCACCGGCAACGGACGGCGCGAAAGCCATTCCCACGCCCCCATGCCGCGCATGACCAACACCTATATGCTCGGGGGCGACACCGCCCCCGGCGATATCGTGGCCGAGGTCAAGGACGGTATCTATGCCGTTGGCTTCGGCGGCGGGCAGGTCGATATCACCAACGGTAAGTTCGTGTTCAGCTGCACCGAGGCCTACCGGGTCGAAAACGGCAAGGTCGGCGCGCCGGTCAAGGGCGCGACCCTGATCGGCGACGGGGCCACCGCGCTGAACCAGATCCGCGCCATCGGCAATGACATGGCGCTCGATCCCGGCATGGGCACCTGCGGCAAGGCGGGCCAGTGGGTGCCGGTCGGGGTGGGCCAGCCGACCCTGCTGATCGGCGGGTTGACCGTCGGCGGTTCGGCAGCATGAGACCCTGCGTCTGCGGACTGCTGCGGGCCGATGCGATGAGGACATTCCGGCGTGCGGGCGATGGCCGGGCGTCACATTCTTGCGCGCCGCTGACAGCCTGATGACGTCCCTGCCCCCGCTTCGCCCCGCGCGCGCCGAGGATGTTCCGGCGCTGGCCCGGCTCTGGCACGCGGGCTGGCACGAGGCCCATGCCGCCTACACACCGCCTTCTCTGACGGCCCTCAGGACGGAAGAAGACTTTGCCCGGCGTCTTGTCGCCCTGCTGCCCGACACGATCATGGCGGGTGACGATCCCGCGCTTGGCTTCTGTGCGATCCGCGACGATGAGATCTACCAACTATACGTGGCGCCGGAAGCCCGTTCGAACGGGCTTGCCGCCCGGTTGCTGGCCGATGGCGAGGACCGGTTGGCGCGGCGCGGTGTCGGGCTGGCGCGGCTGGATATCGGGGTTGGAAACCACCGCGCGGCACGCTTCTATACGCGGCAGGGCTGGGAAGAAACCGGCGCAGGCGAGGCCGAAGTGGACAGCTCTGCCGGACCCTTCCGCCTGAAGCTGCGCTTCTTTGCCAAACGCGTTGCTCTCGACCCGTAAACCGCCTGTTAACCCTTTGCCGCCTAGCCTTCCGACTCATGTGGATGGACAGCGACACAGGGTTTCATGAGGCGGCGACCGCCTATCGCCCCGGCCCCTCGGCCGACAATGCCGACCGGCTGGCACGGCTGCGGCTGATCCGGTCGCGCCGGGTGGGGCCTGCCACCTTCCGGCGGCTGCTGGCGGAACATGGCAGCGCGAACGCGGCCCTTGCCGCCTTGCCGGAGGTTGCGAAACAGGCCGGGGTCGAGGCGTACGAGGTCTGTTCGGAGGCCGCGGCGCTGGCAGAGGTCAAGGCCGCAAAGCGTGTGGGTGCGCGAATGCTCGGCCTTGGCGATCCGGGTTTTCCCGCCGATCTGGCCGATTGCGCCGATGCGCCACCGATCCTCTGGGCGCTCGGCGACACGCGGCTGCTGGACCGCCCGATGCTGGCCATGGTCGGCACCCGCAATGCCTCCTCCCTTGGCAGCCGCATGGCGCGCAAGCTGGCAGGCGAGCTGTCGGAGGCAGGGTTTGTCATCGTCTCGGGCCTTGCGCGCGGCATCGACGCGCTGGCCCATCACGCGGCATTGGCAAAGGGCACAATCGCCGTGCAGGCGGGCGGGCTCGACGTGATCTACCCGGCCGAAAACACCGAGCTTGCGCATGACATTGCCAAACAGGGCCTGCGCCTGTCCGAACAGCCCTTCGGGCTGGACCCGCAGGCCCGCCATTTCCCGCAGCGAAACCGCATCGTGTCGGGGCTTGCCCGCGCCGTGATCGTGGTAGAGGCCGCGGCGCGGTCCGGCTCGCTCATCACCGCCCGGAACGCACTCGATCAGGGGCGCGAGGTTCTGGCGGTGCCGGGTCACCCGATGGATACCCGCGCCTCGGGCTGCAACAGGCTGCTGCGCGACGGGGCCACGTTGGTGCGCAATGCCGAAGACGTGATCGAGGCCATCGGCCCGGCGGAACAGCCCACCCGCCAAAAGCGCCTGCCGCTTGCGGATATCCCCGAGCTGCCCAAACAGCCGGAACGCGACTGGCGCGACCGGGCGGCGCTCAATTCCCGCATCCTGTCCCAGCTTGGCCCCGCCCCCGTGGCGGAGGACCAATTGCTGCGCGATCTGGGCATCAGCCCGTTCGAGGCCGCCGCCGTCCTGTCCCGAATGGAGCTGGAGGGGGCCGTGCAGCGTCAGCCCGGCGGGCTGATTTCACTGGCCGACGCTCAGCACAGAGGTTCGGGGAAGAAATCCCCGTAGTTGCGGCAGTCCCAGCCCCACCACCAGGCATCTGTCGCGCCGATGGAATACTCGACGATCTGCCAATAGGTGCCGGGTCGGTACAGGTACGCCTGCACCGTCGGCCCGTCGATCAGGTCGGGGGGGATGCCCTCGACCGTCACCAATGGCGAGGACGCCAGGTCAATCGGCGCGCCGCCCGGGCGCTGTGCGGTCAGGTTGGCGACTGCCCGGCGGCCGTCGACCAACAGCGTCTCGACCACGAATTCCACCGGCCCGCCGAAACGCGGTTCCACATCGCGGCGGAGCACATCGAGAATCTCGGCGCGCAGGGCGCTGCCGCGCGGGGGCTCGACCGGGTCGGCAAGGGCCATGGGGGCAAGGCAAATCGAAAGGGCCAGGGTCAGAAGAAATCTCATGCGGAAAATCCTTGCGGTTGAATGGCCGCATTGTCTTTTTCCGATAGCGCATTGACAAGCCCTGCCAGAGCGACACATGTTCCCGCGCCACCCGTTATCCGTTGTCCAGAGGTCATTTTGAATGCCAGTCGTCGTCGTCGAATCCCCGGCTAAAGCCAAGACAATCAACAA
The DNA here is from genome assembly GCF_030732985.1 of Nioella sp. MMSF_3534. GTDB lineage: Bacteria > Pseudomonadota > Alphaproteobacteria > Rhodobacterales > Rhodobacteraceae > Nioella. The sequence goes on along the minus strand of NZ_JASHJX010000018.1, from coordinate 34,697 downwards.
ATATCTCGGGGATGACTTCACCGTTCTGGCCTCTTACGGCCATGTGCGCGACCTGCCGCCGAAGGATGGGTCGGTCGACCCGGATCAGGATTTCGAGATGCTGTGGGAGGTCGGAAACGACTCGAAAAAGCATGTCAAAGCCATCGCGGATGCGCTCAAAACCGATGACAAACTCATCCTCGCGACCGACCCCGACCGCGAGGGCGAGGCGATCTCGTGGCATTTGCAGGAAGCCCTGACCAAGCGCCGCGCGATCAAGAAATCGACCGAAGTCAGCCGGGTGGTGTTCAACGCGATCACCAAGACCGCCGTGACCGAGGCGATGAAGAACCCCCGGCAGGTGGATGAACCGCTGGTTGAGGCCTATCTGGCCCGCCGGGCGCTCGATTACCTCGTGGGCTTCAAGCTGAGCCCGGTCCTGTGGCGCAAGCTGCCGGGCGCGCGATCTGCCGGGCGTGTCCAATCAGTCTGCCTGCGGCTGATCGTCGAACGCGAGATGGAGATCGAAGCCTTCAACCCGCGCGAATACTGGTCGGTGCGGGCGGTTCTGGAAACCCCGCGCGGGCAGACCTTCGAGGCACGGTTGACGGTACTGGGCGGCAAGAAACTCGACCGCTACGACCTCGACAACCAGGCCGCCGCGACCATGGCCGTACAGGCGGTGTCCTCGCGGGCGCTTTCCGTCGCATCGGTCGAAGCCAAGCCCTCGACCCGCAATCCCTCTGCCCCCTTCATGACCTCGACCCTACAGCAGGAAGCCAGCCGCAAATTCGGCTTCGGCGCGCGCCAGACGATGAACGCGGCGCAGCGGCTCTATGAGGCCGGGCACATCACCTATATGCGGACTGACGGGATCGACATGGCGCCCGAGGCGGTCAGCGCCGCCCGCGATGCGATCAAGGACCGATACGGGGCCGAGTACCTGCCCGGAAGCCCCCGCATCTACAAGAACAAGGCCAAGAACGCGCAGGAAGCGCACGAATGTATCCGCCCCACGGATATGTCGAAGGATCCCGCCAGCCTGCGCGTGTCGGAGGCCGATCAGAAAAAGCTCTATGACCTCATTTGGAAGCGGACCATCGCCAGCCAGATGGAGGCCGCGCGGCTGGAACGCACCACGGTCGATATCAGCAGCGATGACGAACAGGTCGTTCTGCGCGCCACCGGGCAGGTGGTGATGTTCGACGGGTTCATGAAGGTCTATGAGGAAGGCCGTGACGACGATGCCGGGTCCGATGAGGACCGCCGCCTGCCGCAGATCAGCCAGGGCGACAAACTGGGGAAAGTTGGCCGCGCGATGGCCGACGAACATGCCCGCCTGACCGCCGACGGCAAGGCTCTGATGTCGGACGATGGCGCGATTCTGGGCCAGCAGCATTTCACGCAGCCGCCCCCGCGCTACACCGAGGCGACGCTTGTGAAAAAGATGGAGGAGCTCGGCATCGGGCGGCCCTCCACCTATGCCTCGGTCATCACCACGATTCAGGACCGCGAATATGTGCGGAAAGACAAAAACCGCCTGTTCCCGGAGGATAAGGGCCGGATCGTCACGATCTTCCTGCTGAACTTCTTCCGTAAATATGTGGGCTACGAGTTCACCGCCGAGTTGGAAGAGGAGCTTGACGAAATCTCCGCCGGTGATCTGGATTACAAGGCGGTTTTGACGAAGTTCTGGCGTGATTTTTCCGCCGCGATTGCCGAAACGTCCGAGCTGCGGATCACCGAGGTGCTGGACAAGCTCGACGAGGCGCTGGCCCCGCAGCTTTACCCGCCCCGTGAAGATGGCACCGACCCGCGTCAATGCCCGCTTTGCGGCGAGGGCAGTCTGCATCTGAAAACCTCGCGCACCGGCGGGTTCGTTGGTTGTTCCCGCTACCCCGAATGCCGCTACACCCGCCCCATTGGCGGCGATGCGGATGCGCAGGCGGGCGACAAGGTGCTTGGCTATGATGAGGGCGAGGCCGTCACCCTGCGCTCGGGCCGCTTCGGGCCTTACGTGCAGAAGGGCGAAGTTACCGAGGACAACAAGAAGCCGCCGCGCGCGAGCCTGCCCAAGGGGTGGTCTGCCGACGCGATGGACCTGGAAAAGGCGCTGACACTGCTCAGCCTGCCGCGCGAAATCGGCCCGCACCCGGAAGACGGCAACATGATCAGCGCCAATTTCGGCCGCTTCGGGCCTTACGTGATGCATACGGCGGCAGATGCCGAGAAGCCCACCTATGCCAACCTGCGCGACCCCAATGACGTGTTCGAGATCGGCATGAACCGGGCAGTGGAGCTGTTGGCCGAGAAACGCTCTCGCGGGCCGGGCCGGGGCCGCACGGCGGTCGCACCGCTCAAAGAACTGGGCGAGTACCCGGATCGCGGCGGCGCGGTCAATGTGATGGAGGGCCGCTACGGGCCTTACGTGAAATGGGAAAAGGTGAATGCCACCATCCCCAAGGACGTGAAGCCCGAGGATGTGACCATGGAGATGGCCATCGAGCTGATCGTAGAGCGCGAGGCCAAGGGCGGCAAGAAGAAGCCCGCCCGCAAGAAAGCCGCGAAGAAGTAGGGTTCGGAGGCCTTTCAGGCACAAAAACCGGCATGGCGGGACGGGACGGGTTGAACTCCGCCCCATCCTTGCCGACATGTCTGGGACCCGTTCCAGATGAAAGCCGACATGCCCGATATTGCCCCCCTTTCCGCCCGCCCCGAGGTGCTCGATTTCCTGCTGACCCGCCGGTCGCGGCCTGCCAAGACGCTGACCGACCCGGTGCCGGATCGTGCGACGGTGCAGACCCTTCTGACCGCCGCTGCCCGCAGCCCCGACCACGGCAAGCTGGAGCCCTGGCGCTTCATCGTGCTGGAACGGGAGGCCAATCTGCGACTGGCGGCGCTGACGCGGGATTGTGGTCCTGCCGCCGGGGTCGAGCCCGAGAAGGTGGAGAAAAACGCGAAGTCGTTCGAGGACGCGCACCTTGTCGTGGCCGTGGTCGCCAGCCCGAAACCGTCCGACAAGGTGCCCGAGGTTGAACAGGTGCTGAGCGCCGGGGCCGTCTGCCTGGCCCTGGTGAACGCGGGCCTCGCTGCCGGATGGGGTGCCAACTGGCTGACCGGCTGGATGGCTTTTGACAGGGTTTTTCTGACACAGGGTCTGGGGCTGAGTGAAACCGAATTCGTCGCGGGCTTCATCCATCTGGGCACGGAAACCAACGTCCCCCCGGAACGCCCCCGCCCGGATTTGTCAGCGATCACCACCTGGGTAAGTAAATGATTTTCAATGATTTCCTGAAGGCGGTCCGGCAACTTTCCGACCCGCGCTTCCTGCGTGTTCTGCTGATGGGGCTGGCGCTGACCATCGGCTTGCTGGTCGGCATCTACTGGCTCTTCGCCACGGCCATCGGCTGGCTGGTCCCTGACACTCTGACCCTACCCTGGATCGGAGAGATTGGCGGCATCGACGCGGCCCTGTCTTGGGCGGCCATTCCGGTGATGCTGGTCGCCTCGATCTTCCTGATGGTGCCCGTGGCCTCGGCCTTCATCGGCATTTTCCTCGAACAGATCGCCGATGCGGTGGAGGACCGCCACTATTCGGGCCTACCGCCCGCCCGCCAAGTGGGTCTTGCGGAGGGGCTGCTGGATGCCGTCCATTTTCTGGGCGTGGTGATCGGCGTCAACCTCGTGGCGTTGATCGCCTATATCCTCTTCGCCCCCATTGCGCCGATCCTGTTCTGGGTGGTGAACGGGGTGCTACTGGGCCGGGAATACGCGCAGCTTGTGGCGCTGCGCCGCAATGACGCGGAGGGGGCGGCGCGGTTTCGCAAACGCCACCGCACCCAGATTTTCGCCGCAGGCGTACTGATGGCCGTACCGCTGACGATCCCGGTCGTGAACCTGCTGGTCCCGATCCTGGGCGCGGCCACCTTCACGCATCTCTATCACCGGCTTAGTCGAGGTGACCGCCGAACCGGGTGAACAGATCGAAACTGTCGACGGTGATGCGCCCGGACAGGATCAGCGCCACCAGCACAGCCCAGATCGGCAGCGACACCAGGGTGGTGATCAGGAATTTCTTCTTGATCTGGATGTTATCCGGCGCGGAGGCGGGCGTGCCGGGCACGACATTGCCCGTGTCGCCTTGGGTTTTCAGGCGCAGCGGCAACACGATGAAGAGCGTCATGAACCAGACGACCGCCAGGAGGACAAGGGAGGTAAACCAGCCCATCAGACCTGCTCCAGCTCGACCAGAGTGCCGGTGAAATCCTTGGGATGGAGGAACAGAACCGGCTTGCCATGGGCGCCGATCTTGGGCTCTCCGCTGCCCAGAACCCGCGCGCCCGAGGCTTTCAGCTGGTCGCGTGCGGCCAGGATATCCTCGACCTCGTAGCAGATATGGTGAATGCCGCCCGAGGGGTTCTTTTCCAGAAACCCGTTGATCGGGCTGTTGTCGCCAAGGGGATAGAGCAGCTCGATCTTGGTGTTGGGCAGCTCGATGAACACCACGGTCACGCCATGGTCAGGCTCGTCCTGCGGCGGGTTCACCTTGGCGCCGAGCGTGTCGCGGTATTGGGCCGCTGCCGCCTCCAGGTCGGGCACCGCAATCGCCACATGGTTCAACCGTCCGATCATGTCGTCACTCCTTTGTCTCTCGCTTGCGCTGCATATGGGGCCGGGAATGGGGGGTTGGCAAGCGGCCCTTCGCCGCGCCCCTGCCATTAACCCTCTGTCAACCTTGGGCGGGTCTAATGGGTGTCAGAATCGCCTTGGGGGCTTTTGGACATGGACACCGACACTCGCAGACCGGATGAGGAGATCCCGTTTTACCACCCGATACCGACGGCGGACCGCCCGCTTGCCGGGCTGACCGTTCTGGTTGTCGAAGACAGCCGCTTCGCGTCAGAGGCGTTGCGCCTGATGTGCCTGCGCTCCGGCGCGCGGATCAGGCGGGCCGATTGCCTGGCCTCGGCGCATCGTCACCTGAACACCTACCGGCCAAGCGTGGCCATCATCGACCTGGGTCTGCCCGACGGGTCCGGGCTCAGCCTCATCGACGAAATGCACCGCACCAGCCCGCGGGTTCCGGTGCTGCTGGCAACCTCGGGGGCCGAACGGCAGGCCGCCGCGCGGGCTGCCGGGAACGCCGGGGCAGACGGGTTTTTGCCGAAACCGGTGGACAGTCTCAGCGCCTTCCAGACCGAGATATTGAATCATCTTCCGCCCGAGATGCAGCCGCGCGGCCCACGTGCCGTTGCGACGCAGCTGCTCTGCCCCGACCGGCTGGCCCTCAGGGATGATCTGACCCATGCGCTCGAATTGCTCGATCAGGACAGGCTGCCCGCGGACTACCTGCGGCGCTTTCTGTTGGGCATCGCCCGCAGCGCCAAAGATGTCGGCCTGCTGGAAACCGCCCGTGCCCTGCCCTCTCAGCTGGCCCATGCCGACCGCGCCAATCTGCGCGCCCTGCTGGCCGACAGGGTGGCGGGGATGGAGCCGGTCTAGGGGCGGCCAAGCAACGGATCGGACCCCGCGCGCACAAGCCGCGTCAGGTCGGACAGGGCCTCCTTCTGGGTTCCATCGGCCCGGAAATTGGATGGCGACAACCATGCCTGAAACGCCTCGCGCAAGGCAGGCCATTCCTTGTCGATACAGGCGAACCAGGCCGTATCCCGGTTACGGCCCTTGACGATGGTGGCCTGCCGGAAGATGCCCTCATAGCTGAAGCCGAGCCGCTGCGCCGCCCGGCGCGACGGCATGTTCAGCGCATCGCATTTCCATTCGAACCGCCGATAGCCCGCCTCGAACACCCATTCCATCATCAAAAACAGCGCCTCGGTCGCGGCCCGCGTCCGCTGAAGCTCCGGCGCGAAATTGATATGGCCCACTTCGATCACGCCCACCTCCAGCGTGATCCGCAGATAGCTCGCCACCCCGCCGAACTGCCCGCTGTCCCGATTTTGCACCGCGTAAAACAGCGGATCGTCCCCGGCGGTGATCTGGCGAATCCAGCGGTGATAGGCGGCGGCTGAGGAAAACGGGCCGTAGGGCAGGTAATCCCAGATCGCATCATCGGCGGAATTGGCCCGGTGCAGATCGGCGGCATGGGCGTCGGCGTCGAGTCGCACAAGCCGTGTGTAGCGCCCCTCCAACGGCTTCATGGTTGGGCGCGGCGGTGCGGTCCAGCCGGTCAGCCTGGTCCCGAACGTCTTGTCTGTCATCTCCGTCTCCACCCCGGTTTCGGCAAGGAGCAGAAGACGGGATCACGCGGCGAAGCGCAAGCGACTCAGCGCAGCAGACCCGGATCAGGCCCCAGGTCGAGCCCCGGAAAAATCTGCCCCTCTAGCGCCGCCCGGTCCGAGCCGAAGAGCCCCGCCATCGCCCATGCCGCATAGGCGCGCACATCGCGGGTGGGCATCAGGTCGCGATCCGCGAACAGGTCGCCCTGCCCCAGACCGGGCCAGTCGCCAAGAACGCGTCCGCCGTTCAGCGCCCCGCCCGCCATCACCAAGGCGCTGCCGGTGCCATGATCGGTGCCCGCCGAGCCGTTCTGGCGGACCGTACGTCCGAACTCGGTCATTGCCAGCACCACCGTCCGATCCCAATCAGGGCCGAGCCCGCTGCGCAGCTCCGATATCGCGCTGGACAGATGCCGCAACGCCCCGCCCATCCGGTTCACCTGCCCGCGATGCGTATCCCACCCGCCAAGCGAGAAACTGGCGATCCTTGCATCCTCACGCAGCCGCTCGGCGGCAAAACTGGCCAGCGAGCGGGCCGTGACCGAGCGGTTGGACGCGGCGATGCTGTCCGCCATTGCTTCCATCATCTCGCCGTCCTCCATGTCCCCGCCCTCGAAAGAGCCATGCAGAAGGTCGGAATAGAACTCCGCGGCCTTATGTATCAAACGCACCAAGCGGAGGCGAGGTATGATTAGGACTCCACGAATCCGGGTGGGGCGTCCAGTATCACCGCCATGTTTCAGCGGTTCAAATCTGCCACCTCAAAATTGTACGGCCTCGCCAGCCTTGCCGTTTTCTTTATCGGGATATCCGGAATTCCCGGCGACATCGACCAGTGGCGGCGCTGGTACATGGCGATGATTGAGCACCCGACAGTTGAATGGCTGGCACAAGCAACGGTTGAGATAGCGCAGGTCGTCAATCTTTGGCCCGTCAGGGTTGCCTTGATGGTTATTGGCCTCACTATGCTAGCGTGGCCAATGCGGCGATTCTGGCGCTTGAGATTGAAAATCAAGGTATGGGGAAAGAGAATGGTGAAGGACCATGTTTGGGTGTCAGATGACGAAGCGCTTGATTATGTCCGTCAGTCGGAATGGGCCAAGCTAAGAGCGCCGCACATCACTGAGGCAAGCCCGCTCACAGCCCTTGCAAACATCAGCCTGCACACCACGCGAACAGTGTCCGGAATGTCCAACAGAGAGCGCGCCTTGGTCAAATTCGACATTTTTCTGAGGTCAACACTGCGAACATTCCAGCGCAACCACCCGGCTGCCGTCCGAGAGTCGGAAGGCCAAAGGGAAACGGAACTAAATACGCTCACAGAGTTTCTGGACGAGGCGCTGGCGCAGGACGTCCAAGAAGAGTTCGGCGGCGTTCCAAATATCACTGTATCCTAAGCTCTCGCGCGCCAATGCCATCAAGGCATTGCAGCAGGAACGCGGCTGTGAACTTGCCGCGCGATAGCTTGTTCCGAATGTTCACCTCTTTCTCTCCGATCCGTTCAGCAAGTTGTGCGTAGGTCACCCCCTGGCGTTTCAACTCGGCCTTCAGAAGGTTCGCGGCCTTCGCTTCCCACTCTGTCTGTGTCGGCATGTATCACCTATGTGCTGAAAGGTATCTTTTTCATTACATAAGGTGTTGTATCCGATACGTCTAGGCACTATATCCGTTACATAAGCAACGGATATGATGACAATGGCCCAGCACTTCCTCCTCTCGGCAGCTTCCCGCACCCTCAGCCTTCGTGCGATCTACAAGGCTGGCGAGGAAGCAGCATACCGCACCTTCTGCGAGATGCGCTGGCCTGAGACCGATGGCGCGGCTGTCTGCCCGCGTTGCGGTTGCTGCGAGACCTACAACATCACCACCCGCCGCAAGTTCAAGTGCAAGGGTTGCTACCACCAGTTCAGCGTGACCTCCGGCACCATCTTCGCCAGCCGCAAGATGGACTTTGTGGACCTGCTGGCCGCGATCTGCATCATCGTGAACGCCTCCAAAGGCGTTTCCATGGTCCAGCTTTCCCGCGATCTGGACTGCCAGTACAAGACCGCCTTCGTGCTGGCTCACAAGCTGCGTGAAGCCATGGCGCGCGAAGTGCAGACCGGCGAAGTTCTGGAAGGTCACGTCGAGGTTGATGGCGCGTATTTCGGCGGTCACGTTCGCCCTGAGAACCGCAAGGAAGACCGCAAGGACCGTCGCCTGAAAGAGAACCAGACCGGCAAGCGTCGCGTGGTCGTCGTCCTGCGTGAGCGCAAAGGCCGCACCCTGCCGTTTGTCACCAAGGCGGAAGCCGAAGGCGTTGCGCTGGTCAAAGAGAACGTCTGCCGTATGGCGTCGATCTCTGCCGACGAAGCCAGCCATTGGGATCTGCTGCACTCTGGCTGGCCCGTGGAGCGCGTGAACCACTCGCAGGCATACAGCGACCACGGCAAGAACACGAACCAAGCGGAAAGCTACTTCTCGCGCCTTCGCCGCATGATCGACGGGCAGCACCACGGCGTTTCCCCGCAGTACCTGCACCAGTATGCGAACCACGCCGCTTGGATGGAAGACAATCGTCGCCAGCCGAACGGCGCACTTGCCCACATGGTCGTTGCCAACGCCATGGGCGCGCCTGTCAGCCGGAACTGGAAAGGATACTGGCAGCGGGCGGCGTGAAAAATATCACGGAAAAGTAACCATTTTGCCGTATTGACGCCGAGGGTACACCTATCATATTGATAGGAACATGAGCAGAAAGCCGGATACCGAACAGAAGGTACTTCCGCTCCGTCAGCGCCCGCACGAGTTCCTGCGGATCGTAAGACGACTAGCGGAAGACTCAACAAACATTGCATGGTCCGAACACGCCAGAGAACGGTTTTCGGAACGTGGCATAACCAACCGGATGGCGCTATCAGTGCTTCGATCCGGTTACATCAGCGGGGACATTGTCCCCGGTAATCGCCCCGGCGAATGGAAAGCGAAGTTGCTTTATCAGATCCCCGGGCGGAGAGAAATGGGAGTTGTCATGATACTAGTCAAGGAGAACAGAATTTTCGTTAAAACTGTGATGTGGGAAGATTGAGATGAAACCACAAAACTTCTGCCTGCCAGATCAAGCCTTGAGCGATGAAGTGCTACACTACACCGATTGTGGCTTGGATAACATCTATCTTTCAAATGGCTTCGAGTACGAATGCCATGATGGGGAGAAGTACCTTACCATCCACAATCTTGATGGCCTTCACGAGGCTATCGGTCTTCACATAGTTTTGGAGAAGAAAGCCCCAAATGGAAAGGAAATCCGTTTCCTAAGAACTGAAATGGGGCTGTCACAGCATGAACTTGGCGCAAAGCTTGGCGTGTCGGATCAAAGCGTGGCGCGTTGGGAAAAGGGCCAAACAGATATTCCCGGTACCGCCGTTTTCGCCTTCAAGGTGCTGTACATCTTTTCTCTAATACCTGATGAACAACGCAATGATATATTGTCTGAGTTCATCCATGCGCTTGATGATCTTGCGCGCTCTGATGAAGTCGGAGACCAAATCAGGCTTGTTTACACTAATGAAAAATGGGCTGACGCCGCCTGATGATGCTGGCCCTACGGGGCCAGCCACACCCCATCCCAACGCACCACAGACCCACTTCCCTCAAGCCTCAACAGCGCCTGATACGCCCGGTTGTTCGCAGCCCTGCGGGTCAGTTCCGGCTTCTGTGCCAGTATCACCGCCCCGATCTGTCCTGTGGACTTAGGCCCGTCTCTGAGCGCGTCCAGCACCAGCTGCCGGGTTTCCCGGTTCCGGGCTGCGTTCTTAGGGTATCGGCTTGGCAGGGGCGGCTCAACGCCCCGCAGGGCCAGCAGATCGCGCGCCAGGGCGGCCTGTGCATCGTTCCGCCCGCATAGTGCCCTGAGCGCGTTGTCTATGGTCTTGTCCTGCATGGCAGCAGGGCAGCAAAATCAGACCGGCAGGGATTCACCTTTGTTGGTGCGTTTGATACATAAGGCCGGAACTCCGCATCCTCAAAGGCTTCCCGGAACAGCGGATCGTCATGGTACAGCATGCCCAACAGGTCCGCCGTCGCCGGCGTCAGCCCGAGCCGTGAGGCGGGCGACCACGCCACCGACGGCGCGGCCCCGCGCAGGATCAGCGCCTCTTCGCGGCCCACGGCCAGGGCCGTTTCCCGCGTGGCGCCGGGCAAGGTCTGCACCAGCCGGTTCAGCCAGCCATCCTCGTAGGACCGCCCGACGGTCTCGGCCCCGGTGCCCGCCTCCAGCAGATCCTGCCCGTCGAAATGGCTGCGCTGATTGCGATAGGGGGTGGAAACGGCATGGGCGAAGCCAAGCTCTCCGGCCTGCCAGAGCGGCATCAGGTCACCAAGACCGGGATGCAGCGCGAAGAACCCGTCGAGATCCTGCGCGCCCGCAGCGGGCCCAATGGCGAAATCGGGGCGGTAGCCGGAGAAATCCGGGTCGCCATAGGGCTGCACAAGGTCCAGCCCGTCCATCGCCCCGCGCAGGATGATCACCACCAGCCGGTTGTCGGTCGGGGCAGAGGCGAAGGCAATCGGGGTCATCAGCGGGCTGGCCGCCGCCGAACAGCCAATGGCCGAGGCGCGCAGCAGCAGGTCGCGGCGGGTCAGTCGGGACATCGGCTCAACTCCTCTGAAACGCGGGCGAGGCCAGCACCAGCCCGACGCCTTCGATCCGGCTTTCGGCGCGGGCGGCGGCCTGCAACAGGTCCGGCGGGGCGGCATCGCCAAGCGCATCGCGGGCAAAGGCGCGCGGGTCGGGCAATTGCGGGCGCAGCTCTGACGGGATGGTCATGCACCATGCAATGCGCGCGGCCAAGGTCTGCGGCCCGATCCATTCCGCGTCGTCGTCGAAATACCCGTCCGGGCCGGACGCGTTCTGCCAGCCCTGCCCCATGGCCGCCATCGGACGCGCCGCAAGGTTCCTGAGCCGGTGCAGCGGCGCGCGGATCAGCCCTTCCGGCGGCACCTCCAACGCGCGCAGGGCCGATGCGAGGAAGTGCAGCGGCTGTTTCACGCGCCCCGGCCCCAGCCTCATGGCGGCAGGATGGGTCAACAGGGTGGCCGTCACCGCCGCCAGATCGCCGCCAGTCTCCATCCAGACCGCCTGCATATCCGCCACCAGCCCCGGATCGGGCGTGTCGGACAGGAAGTGGTCGGCCAGTTTGCGGCTGACATGGGCGGCGGTCTCTGGCCTGATCGCCAGATCATGCAGCGCGGCGCGGATATCGGCGAGCCTGGCCTGACCGTCACCGCCATAGCTGTTGCCCATCACCGTCTCTGCCCCCGGTTCGGCATTGTTGGGCCGGAAAGCCATCGCGCCGTCCCGCGTGACGCCAAGCCCGGTCAGAAGTTCCGCCATCTGCCGCACATCGTCCTGGGTGTAGCCGCCATCCGCCCCGACCGTGTGCAGTTCCAGCAATTCCCGCGCAAGGTTCTCGTTGAGGCTCGCGCCGCGCCTCTGCCCGGTCAGGGAATTCGGCCCGTAAGAACGCTCCTGATCGAGATAGAGCACCATCACCGGATGCAGGATCGCGGCCTCCAGCATATCGCCGAACCGGCCCGCCACATGGGGGCGGATCTGTTCGTCGATATAGGCGGCAATGGCCCCGCGCATGAAGCCACGGCCGCCCACGGTGGTGAAGTGATCGGCCCAGAACCAGACCAGCCGTTCGCGCAGCCCATGCGGATCGGCCACGCCCCGGGCAAGGGTCACGGCCATCTGGTTCAGCACCTCGCGATTGAGCGCGTCGCGCATGTCGCGAAACGCCGCTTCCGCCGCATCGCTGTCATTTCGCGCGCGCTGAAGGCGGGTATACTCAATCCGAAAGGCCGCACGGGTCTCATAGCTGTCGAGCGGGAAAGCCGTGACCATCTGGTCAGGCTCTGACAGCGCGGCCAGCATCGCCTCGGGGGAGGCCGCCGGGAATTCTGGGCGCAGGCCGGTGCCAAAGCGGATCGTGGCAAAGGTGTTCGGGGAGGTCATGGGCAAAAGGCAAACGGGGTATCCATGCCCGAAAGATAGCCTGCTTCGCGCCCCCGCCAAAGCCCGGAATGCACAGATGCAAAAGGCCCGGCGGGGATATGCCGGGCCTTTCTGTCGCCAGGGGCGAAAATCAGTCCTGCGGGATGACGCGCAGGCCCAGTTCCATCAGCTGATCGGCCATCGGCTCTGACGGCGCGTTCATCATCAGGTCTTCGGCCCGCTGGTTCATCGGGAAGAGCATGACCTCGCGAATATTGGCCTCGTCGGCCAGCAGCATCACGATCCGGTCGATGCCCGCCGCGCAGCCACCATGCGGGGGCGCGCCATATTGGAACGCGTTGACCATGCCGCCGAAACGCTTGCGCACCTCATCCTCGCCATAGCCCGCCAGTTCGAACGCCTTGAACATGATTTCCGGCTTGTGGTTCCGGATCGCGCCGGACACCAGTTCATAGCCGTTGCAGGCAAGGTCATACTGGTAGCCGAGCACATCGAGCGGATTGCCGTCCAGCGCCTCCATCCCGCCCTGCGGCATGGAGAAGGGGTTGTGGCTGAAATCGACCTTGCCGGTTTCCTCGTCGGCCTCGTACATCGGGAAATCGACGATCCAGGCGAAGGCGAAACGGTTCTGTTCGGTGAGGCCCAACTCGTTGCCGATCACCACGCGGGCGCGACCCGCCACGCCCTCGAACGCCTCGGGCTTGCCGCCGAGGAAGAAGGCCGCGTCGCCCTTGCCGAGCTTGAGTTGCTGGCGAATGGCCTCGGTGCGTTCGGGACCAATGTTCTTGGCCAGCGGTCCGGCGGCTTCCATGCCGTCCTCGCCGTCACGCCAGAAGATGTAGCCCATGCCCGGCAGGCCCTGTTCCTGCGCGAACTTGTTCATCCGGTCACAGAACTTGCGGCTGCCGCCAGAGGGCGCGGGAATGGCGCGGATCTGGGTGCCGTCCTGTTCCAGGATCTTGGCGAAGATCGCAAAGCCGGAGCCCGCGAAATGCTCGGACACGTCCTGCATCTTGATCGGGTTGCGAAGGTCGGGCTTGTCGGTGCCATACCACAGCGCCGCGTCCTTGTAGGAAATCTGCGGCCAGTGCTTGTCGACCTTATGGCCACCGCCAAATTCCTCGAACACGCCTTCGATCACCGGCTGGATCGTGTTGAACACGTCCTCTTGAGTGACGAACGACATCTCCATGTCGAGCTGGTAGAAGTCGGTCGGGCTGCGGTCGGCGCGCGGGTCTTCGTCGCGGAAACAGGGCGCGATCTGGAAATACTTGTCGAAGCCCGAGACCATCAGCAGCTGCTTGAACTGCTGCGGGGCCTGCGGCAGCGCATAGAACTTGCCCGGATGCAGACGGCTCGGCACCAGGAAGTCGCGCGCGCCTTCGGGCGAAGAGGCCGTGATAATCGGCGTCTGGAACTCGTTGAAATCCTTGTCCCACATCCGCTGGCGGATGGACCGCACCACGTCCGAGCGCAGCTTCATGTTCTTCTGCATCTTCTCGCGCCGCAGGTCGAGGAAGCGGTAACGCAGGCGGGTTTCTTCCGGGTATTCCTGATCGCCGAAAACCATCAGCGGCAGTTCCTCGGACGCGCCCAGAACCTCCAGCCCGCGCACGAACACCTCAACCTCGCCCGTGGGGATCTTGGGGTTGATCAGTTCCGGGTGGCGGGCCTTCACCTCGCCGTCAATGCGGATGCACCATTCGGACCGCACCTTTTCCACGTCCTTGAACGCGGCGCTGTCGGGGTCTGCCAGCACCTGCGTCACGCCGAAATGGTCGCGCAGGTCGATGAACAGGATGCCGCCGTGGTCGCGCACCCGGTGGACCCAGCCCGACAGACGCACGGTCTGGCCCACGTTTTCCTTGGTCAGTTCGGCGCAGGTATGGCTGCGGAAAGCATGCATCACGGATGTCCCTTCGGGGGTGGAATTTCGACTGTGCCGATACACCTTCTGCGCGCCGGGAAGTCAAGGCCGACCCGGCGGTGCTTTGCCGGGCCTTGGGCTGTTTCGCGGCGAAATCTTCCCTTTTTCGCGGGATTTGGCAGAATACCCCCCGGATTGTGACACGCGCGACCTGATGAAACGGGGGTTTTGAGGGCGATGTGGGACAAGCTGTTAGACGGTATGCTGCGCGGCTTCATCAAGACCGGCGCATTGGAAATCACGCATCCTGATGGCAGGGTCAGCCGATACGAGGGCGGGCCGGGGCCTGCCGTCGGGCTGCGCTTTCACGATCAGGGCATCGCGCGGGGCATCCTGACCGCGCCTGATATGACCTTGGGCGAAGGCTTCATGGAGGGGCGCATCACCATTTACGGTGACGATCTGGATGGGCTGCACGCGCTGCTGGCGATGAATGTGGCGCAGTCGGGCGATCTGTGGTGGCGCAGGGCAATCCAGACCACGCGGCTGGCCCGGCGCAGGCTGGACCAATGGAACCCGGCCAGCAAGGCGCAAGCCAATGTGGCGCATCACTATGATTTGTCGGCAGCGCTTTATGACCTCTTTCTGGATGAGGACCGGCAATACTCCTGCGCCTATTTTGCCCGCCCAGATATGTCACTGGAGGAGGCACAGGCCGCCAAGAAGGCGCATATCGCCAAGAAACTGTGCCTTGAACCGGGGATGCGGGTGTTCGAGATCGGCTCGGGCTGGGGCGGGATGGCGTTGACCCTGGCACAGGATTACGGCGTCGAGGTTCTGGGCGTGACGCTCTCGATCGAGCAGCTGGACTGGTCCCGCGCGCGGGCCGAAGCGGCGGGGATGGCCGACAAGGTCCGGTTCGAGCTGAGGGATTACCGCGCCGTTACCGGACAGTTCGACAGGATCGTGTCCGTGGGCATGTTCGAACATGTGGGCGTGCCCCATTACCGCGCCTATTTCGACACGGTGCGCGACCGGCTGGCCCCGGATGGCATCGCGCTGATCCACACGATCGGGCGGGCCACACCGCCGGGCAGCACCAGCCCGTGGATCACCAAGTATATCTTCCCCGGCGGCTATGTTCCCGCCCTGTCGGAAATGTCGGCGGCGGTGGAAAAATCAGGGCTCTACCCCACGGATGTGGAGGTCTGGAGGCTGCACTACGCGGAAACCCTGCGCCACTGGTATGACCGGTTCATGGCCCGCGCGGAGGAGGCCGAGCGGCTCTATGATGCGCGCTTCGTGCGGATGTGGCGGTACTATCTCAAGGCCAGCGAAATGTCCTTCCGCCATGCGAAGCAATGCGTCTTCCAGATGCAGCTGGCCCGCCAGCAAGACGCGGTGCCCCTGACGCGGGACTATATGAGCAGCTGAGCCGCGATCTCTCCGCGCAGGGAATTGCCGAGGGATATCGCGCGGGCGCGGCGCAACATATCGAGGGTGACGGGGGCTTCTTCCAGACCGCCGTTTGATAGCAGGTCTTCACGCAGAATACCCGGCAACAGCCCGGAAGACAGAGGCGGCGTGATCCGGTGACCGTCCTTTAACGTCACGAAGATATTGGTGATCGTCCCTTCACAGACCTCGCCGCGCTCATTGAGGAAGAGAAGCTCATCCACACCCTCCGGCAACTCCGCCCGCGCCTGATCATACAGCGCCCGGTTCGTGGTCTTGTGCATCAGCCAGGGGTCATCCGAGCGCAGCCGTTCCGGGTGGATTGCCACGCGCCACGCCCGGTCCGGGGAAGGCGGCAAGGGCACAGCGGCAAACTCCAGATCCCCGGCGGCCCCAAGCGTAAGACGACAGCGCATGGCCTCCTGCCCGGCGAGCCCCGCGACCCGTTCCCGCGCCGCGTCCTCATGGAAGGGAAAGCCAAGCGTCCCGGCACTACGCGCCAGTCGGGCAAGGTGCCGGTCGAGCCGCCTTGCCCCCTCGCCCGGCCACCAGCCGAAGGTTTCGATCAGGCGGGTTCCGGCTGGTACCGGCTCAGGAAACGGGCTTTCCACAGCGCCTCCTCGTATTCCGATTGAGCGGTCGAATCCCAGACCACGCCGCCACCCACATTCAGCACCGCATGGCCCGTCTTGTCGCGGATGAGCGTGCGGATCGCAACGCTGAACTCAGACCGCCCATCCGGCGCGGCCCACCCAATGGCACCGCAATAAATGTCACGCGGCCACGGCTCCAGCTCGCGGATCACCTCCATCGCGCGAATCTTGGGCGCGCCGGTCACCGACCCGCAGGGATGCAGGGCGCGCAGAATCTCCGACAGCCCCATCCCGTCGCGCAGCTGCCCCTCGATCAGCGACACCATCTGGTGCACGGTCGCATAGCTTTCGACGGTGAACAGTTCCGGCACCTTGACGCTGCCCGCCACGCAAACCCGGCTGATATCGTTTCTCAGCAGGTCCACGATCATCAGGTTTTCCGCGAGGTTCTTTTCGTCAGTCGTCAAAAACTCCCGCCGCGCCGCGTCCTCCGCCGGATCGGCAGACCGGGGCTGCGTTCCCTTCATGGGACGCGTCTGGATGCGGCCCGTACCGTCCGTGCGGAAGAACAGCTCTGGCGAGCGGCTGAGGATATCGGGGCCATCCATCTGCTCGATCAGCGCGCCATGGCCGACGGGCTGCCCGTCGCTCAACCCCTCGTAAAGCGAGGCGGCGGAATATCCGGCAAGGTCGAGATCAATCGGGAAGGTCAGATTCGCCTGATACAGATCCCCCGCGCCGATCAGCCCATGCAGCCGGTCGAAGGCCTGTGCATAACGCGAAGCGCTCCAGCGGGGGGCGATGTTTCGCGGGCGCAGAACCGTGCGCGACCCCGATGTTGCAGGCTCCGGCCGGTCATAAACGCCGAAACACAGCAACGGCATCTTGCGGGCCTCCGGCATCAGCGGCGCGAGCCTCGGGTCCAGAGCATATCCCAGTTCATAGCTGGCATATCCCGCCAGCCATGCCCCGCCCGCGCGGGCGATCTCCATCTCCTGCAGCGCCCCGGCCACGTCATCTGCATCCCGCGCAATGATCAACGCGCGGGGGGATTCGAACTTTCTGCGCCCAGACCCGGGTCCGTGATCGAAGGTGATGCGCATGTCTGATGTCGACTCGTGGCTTGATTCCGCTTGCACCCCAGATAGGTGCAAATGCCACCGACGGACACCCCCGGACGCGACAGATTGAGATTCATTCCAGACCCCCCTTGCGCGCGGGCGCTCCATCCCTATAACGCAGGACAATTTGCGCGGGGGGGCATCCCCTCGTCGCCCACGCCTGCTGCCCGGGGACACGCCATGCCGAAGAGAACCGATATCCAGTCCATCATGATCATCGGAGCGGGGCCCATCGTGATCGGCCAGGCCTGCGAGTTCGACTATTCCGGGGCCCAGGCCTGCAAGGCGCTGCGCGAAGAGGGCTATCGCGTCATCCTGGTCAACTCGAACCCGGCCACGATCATGACGGATCCCGGTCTTGCCGACGCCACCTATATCGAGCCGATCACGCCCGAGGTGGTGGCCAAGATCATCGAAAAGGAACGCCCCGACGCGCTGCTGCCCACCATGGGCGGACAGACCGGCCTGAACACCTCGCTGGCGCTGGAAGAGATGGGCGTGCTGGACAAGTTCGGTGTCGAGATGATCGGCGCCAAGCGCGGCGCCATCGAAATGGCAGAGGACCGCAAGCTGTTCCGCGAGGCGATGGACCGGATCGGGCTGGAGAACCCCAAGGCCACGATTATCACCGCCCCCAAGAAGGCCAATGGCAGCGCCGATCTGGATGCGGGCGTGCAGATGGCCCTGGACGAGCTGGAAGAGATCGGCCTGCCCGCCATCATCCGCCCTGCCTTTACCCTTGGCGGCACCGGCGGCGGCGTCGCCTATAACCGCGAGGATTACATCCACTACTGCCGCACCGGCATGGATGCCTCTCCCGTCAACCAGATCCTCGTCGATGAAAGCCTGCTTGGCTGGAAGGAATACGAGATGGAGGTGGTGCGCGACACCGCCGACAACGCCATTATCGTCTGTTCCATCGAAAACGTGGACCCGATGGGGGTGCATACCGGCGATTCCATCACCGTGGCGCCTGCGCTGACGCTGACCGACAAGGAATACCAGATCATGCGCAACGGCAGTATCGCCGTCCTGCGCGAGATCGGGGTCGAGACCGGCGGGTCCAACGTGCAATGGGCGGTGAACCCCGCCGACGGGCGCATGGTGGTGATCGAGATGAACCCGCGCGTGTCGCGGTCCTCGGCGCTGGCCTCCAAGGCCACCGGCTTCCCGATTGCCAAGATCGCCGCGAAACTGGCCGTGGGCTATACGCTGGATGAACTGGACAACGACATCACCAAAGTCACGCCGGCCAGCTTCGAGCCGACCATCGACTATGTCGTCACCAAGATCCCGCGTTTTGCCTTCGAGAAATTCCCCGGCTCGCAGCCCTACCTGACCACCGCGATGAAATCGGTGGGTGAGGCCATGTCCATCGGGCGCAGCTTCCACGAATCCGTGCAGAAGGCGCTGGCTTCGATGGAAACCGGCCTGACCGGCTTCGACGAGATCGCCATCCCCGGCGCGCCCGACAAGGCGGCGGTGTCCAAGGCCCTGTCGGAACAGACCCCGGACAGGCTGCGCGTTATCGCCCAGGCCATGCGCCATGGCTTCTCGGATGACGAAATCCAGGCGATCACGTCCTTCGACCCGTGGTTCCTCGCCCGTATCCGCGAGATCGTCGACGCCGAAGAGGTAATCCGCCGCGACGGCCTGCCGGTGACCGAAGAGGGCCTGCGCCGGGTCAAGATGATGGGCTTCACCGATGCCCGACTGGCCAAGCTGACGGGCCGGGACGAAGACAACGTCCGCCGCGCCCGCGTGAACCTTGGCGTGACCGCGCAATTCAAGCGGATCGACACTTGCGCCGCGGAATTCGAAGCGCAGACGCCTTACATGTATTCAACATATGAACACAGCGTCATGGGTGAAGCAGAATGTGAAGCACGTCCCACAAGTGCCAGAAAAGTCGTGATTTTGGGTGGTGGCCCCAACCGGATCGGCCAAGGCATCGAATTTGACTATTGCTGCTGCCACGCCTGTTTCGCGCTGACCGAGGCGGGTTATGAAACCATCATGGTCAACTGCAACCCCGAGACCGTGTCGACCGACTATGACACCTCGGATCGCCTCTATTTCGAGCCGCTGACTTTTGAGCATGTGATGGAGATCCTGCGCGTCGAGCAGGAGGCCGGGACGCTTCATGGCGTCATCGTGCAGTTCGGCGGCCAGACGCCCCTGAAACTCGCCAATGCGCTGGAAGAGGCTGGCATCCCGATCCTCGGCACCTCGCCCGACGCCATCGACCTGGCCGAAGACCGCGAGCGGTTCCAGGATCTCGTGAACCGGCTTGGGCTGAAGCAGCCCCATAACGGCATCGCCTCGACCGATGAGCAGGCGCTGGCCATCGCGGAAGAGATCGGCTTCCCGCTGGTGATCCGCCCCTCCTACGTTCTGGGTGGCCGCGCCATGGAAATCGTGCGCGACATGGACCAGTTGCGCCGCTACATCAACGAGGCCGTGGTCGTGTCGGGCGACAGCCCGGTGCTGCTCGACAGCTATCTCGACGGTGCCACCGAACTGGACGTGGACGCGCTTTGCGATGGCAAAGAGGTGCACATCGCGGGCATCATGCAACACATCGAGGAGGCCGGTGTGCATTCCGGCGACTCCGCCTGTTCGCTGCCGCCCTATTCGCTGCCAGCCGATGTGCTGGACGTCATCAAGGAACAGGCCCACGCGTTGGCGCTGGCGCTGAATGTCGTCGGCCTCATGAACGTCCAGTTCGCGGTGAAGGATGGAGAGGTCTACCTGATCGAAGTGAACCCGCGCGCCAGCCGCACGGTGCCCTTCGTGGCCAAGGCCACAGACAGCGCCATCGCCTCAATCGCCGCGCGGTTGATGGCGGGCGAACCTCTGGCGACCTTCCCGATGCGCGCGCCCTACCCGGAAAACGCCAAGCCCGGCACCCTGCCAGAGGCCGATCCGATGACGCTCGCCGATCCGATGATGCCCTGGTATTCGGTGAAAGAGGCGGTGTTGCCCTTCGCCCGCTTCCCCGGCGTCGACACGATCCTTGGCCCCGAAATGCGCTCGACCGGCGAGGTCATGGGCTGGGACGTGTCCTTCCCCCGCGCCTTCCTGAAGGCGCAGCTCGGCGCGGGCACGGTTCTGCCCTCCGAAGGCCGTGTGTTCCTGTCGATCAAGGATGCCGACAAGGGCGCCCTGATGCTGGAAGCCGCGCAGATCCTGATCGATCTGGGCTTTACCCTGGTTGCGACCCGCGGCAGCGCAAGCTGGCTGGAAGGCCACGGGCTGGCCTGCGAGACGGTAAACAAGGTCTATGAGGGCCGTCCGAATATCGTCGATCTGCTGAAGGATGGCGAGATTCACCTGGTCATGAATACGACCGAAGGCGCGCAGGCGGTGGAAGACAGCCGCGAGATCCGCTCGGTCGCGCTTTATGACAAGATCCCCTATTTCACCACCGCCGCCGGAGCCCATGCCGCCGCTCTGGCCATGCGCGCGGCGCGCGAGGGCGATCTGAACGTGCAAAGCCTTCAGGCCAGCCCCGCCGCCTGATCTCTATTCGTCTTCAAAAGATAACGGCCCGTGCCTGTCCGGTGCGGGCCGTTTCAATTGGGCCGGAGCGGGGCCAGAAGATCCTCCGAATAGAGCGTATGCTGTGCCCGCCCCCGGTTCTTGGAGGCATAGAGCGCGACATCGGCATCATTCAGCATCCGGTCCGGTGTCGGGTGATCATAGCGCGAGGCAAGGACCGAACCGGCACTGGCCGAGATGCGGCAAGGCTGGCCGTCGAAGATCGTCGGTTCCTCCAGCCGCGAAATCAGCCGCGCGCCGATGGCCTCCAACAGGTCGGGGTCATCGCAATCGCGGAAAAGCAGCACGAACTCATCGCCGCCGACCCGCGCCACGATATCGCCGCCGCGGATTTCCGAGCGCAGGATATCGGCCACATGGGTCAGCACATGGTCGCCCGCCGCGTGGCCGAGGCTGTCATTCACCTCCTTGAAGAAATCAAGGTCCAGATGCATCAGCCCGAAACGCGGCACCGGCACCTCTGTCAGCGCCAACAGGGCCGCATCCATCGCCCTCCGGTTGGCCAGCCCTGTCAGCGTATCGGTCAGGGCCTGCTGTTCCGCGGCCTGCCTGGCGCGTTGCAGCCGTTCGGTCAGCTTGCGGGACTCGCGGGCGATGGCGGCATTGGCCTCTCGCAGGTAGAGCAGGTCGACCGTTTGATCACACGGAGAAAAATCCTTCAGCGTCAATCCGCAATCATCCACGGCCTTGGCGAAGGACAACCCGAGCGACAGTTGGATCAGCCCACCCACACCCGCGGGCAACCCCACCACGATGCCGCGGAATTGCAGATCGGGCCGACAGCGCAGGCACAGGGTCAGTCGTGCGCCTTGCAGGGATAGCAGCGCCTCCAGCGTTCGGGCGGATCGGGGGCGATGCAGGTCGATGACATCAAACAGCGGCTGCCCCCGCAGATCCCGTGCAGCAATCCGGGACAGGGTCGGGCCGACCCGGTTGATCAGCCCCGACGGGCCGACCCAGAGATGCATGGGCATCAGCTGGTCCAGCGCGGTCCCCGACAGTCCGATGACCCGATCCTGGATCATGCCACCCGTCCCCCAAGGGTAAAGCTGCGCCCGGAGGCGAAGGACTGATCGACAAGGTCGATCACCACGCGTTCCTCGCCATCTTCGCCCTCTTCCGCCTCGAAGAAGGCCAGCGCGCCGTAGTCGTCGGCCATCGCCCGCAACGCCCCGAGAAACACCGACCCCGCCCCGGGCAACCCCCATCGGACCGACAGGACGAAACGGTTATGACTGTCATGCTGGATCGTCAGGTCGGGCATATCCAGATCGGGCAGCGCTAGCCGTGCCCGACCCGAAAGATCATCCAGCGATTGCAGGAAGTCGAAGAAAGAGTCGCCGCCAAAGCGCATCAGGCGGCGCAGGCCTTCCTGGTTGGGATGCGACAGAAGGTAAGTGCCCAGATCCTCCAGCAGGGTGCAACGGTCCTTGTGCAGCACGGCAGAGGCCGCGACGATCACTTCACCGGTCAGGCGATCCTCGTAATGCAGCATGGATTCGAACCCGCCCGCCGGCAGTCCCGCCTGGCTCAACACTTCGTCCCAGGTCACCTCTCCATAGGTGTCGATCAAAAACCCCTGCAGGGCACGGTTCACAAGACCATGCATTCTCAGGCTCCCTTCAACTGCCGCTCAGGTCTAGACCCAAGAGGTTAAGAAGCCGTTACAGGGGGCCCTCCCGCTCCGTGGTCGGGAAAGCCATGATCTCAGAAATCGGTCGGCGCGCCGCCCTCGGCAATCCGGCGATCCACGAAGGCCCGCAATTCCTCCTTCACCGCCTCATCCATGGCCGGCGCCTCGAATTCCGCGATGATCTTCTTGTAGATCTTGTTGGCCCGCTCCGCCGTCCAGGTGCCGCCATCCGCTTCCCAGGCCTCATAGTTGCGCCAGTCGCTGGCGAAGGGCGAATAGAACGCGGTCTGATAGCGGTCCTGCGTGTGCTGCACGCCGAAGTAATGCCCGCCCGGCCCCACTTCGCGGATCGCGTCGATGGCGATATCCTCGTCCGCCGTCGCCCATAGCTGCGGCTCGAAATAGCGCTGGATCATCTGCAAAACCTCGCAATCCATCACGAATTTCTCGGGGCTGGCAATCAGCCCGCCCTCCAGCCAGCCCGCCGCGTGGTAGACCATGTTCGTGCCCGACTGCACCGCCGACCACAGTGAATGGCAGGTTTCCCACATCGCCTGACCGTCGGGCACGTTGGCCGCACAGACGCCGCTGGCGCGCATCGGCAGCCCGTAGAACCGCGCCATCTGCCCGGTCATCTGGGTCGCGCGCATATATTCCGGGGTGCCAAAGGCGGGCGCGCCCGATTTCATGTCCACGTTCGAGGTAAACGTGCCGATCGCCACCGGGCATCCCGGCGCGATGAATTGCAGCAGCGCAATCGCGGCGAGGCCTTCCGCCAGGCTCAGCGTCACCGCACCCGAGAGCGTCACGGGGGCCATGGCACCGGCCAGCGTGAAGGGCGTCACCACCACGCCCTGCCCCGCCTCGGCCAGGATCATCGCACCTTCCAGCATCGGGAAGTCATGTTTCAGGGGCGAGACAGAGTTGATGTTGGTGTACATATGCGGCGTGGCGCGGAACTCTTCCTCGGTCAGCCCGCCCGCGATGCGCACCATTTCCATCACGTCCTCGACCCGCTCCCGCCCGAGCGAATAGGCATGGGCCACCTTGTCGGTGAGTGTCAGCTTTTCATAGAGGCATTCCAGATGCCGGACCGAGGCGTGCACATCCACCGGCTCGGGCGCATAGCCGCCCGCGAAATGGATACAGTTGAAATACTGGGTAAGCTTCAGAAATTCCTTGTAGGTCTCGAAATCCCCGGATCTCTTGCCGCGATCCATATCCCAGGCATTGGGCGGCGAGGAGACATTTCCAAAGACAATGTGATTGCCACCGATAATCAGTTTCCGGTCGGGATTGCGCGGGGTGATCGAGAAGTGGTCGGGCGCGCGCGCCACCATTTCCATCACGAAATCCTCGTCCATCTTCACGTTTTCGCCCACGACCTTGCAACCGGCACGGGCAAGATGGTCGCGTGCGACCGGGTTCAGGAACTCGATCCCGATCTCCGACAATATCCGCATGGCACCCTTGTGGATCGCCTGAACCCCCTCCGGGGGCATCGGTTCGGTCGGGCGGTCGGGGTTGACCGGCAGACGCCAGGGCATCTGGTCGATGGCGGCATGTCCGGCACGGTCTGCGTGGCCGCGGCGTCCGCCGGCTCGGCGGCGGCGGGGGGCGTCTTCGGTCATCGGGGCTCTCCAATCCTGTTGGCCCCAAATTGGCGTAGCGCCCGCCCGCACAGTTTTCAGATAGCGACGGATTCCGATTCCGTTTGCGTCGTTTACGACGCCAGGTCGGTCGGCCTGAGGCGATTGTCGGGGTCCAGCAACCCTTCGAGGCCACCGATATCGGGCAGAACGTAATCCGCATGCGGCGCCAGAACCTCGGCCCCGGCCACCCCGGTCAGCACCCCGAGCGTGCGCATTCCCGCCGCGCGGCCCGCATGCAGATCGTGCAGACTGTCCCCGACCATCAGCACCTCGGCCGGCGACAGGCCAAGTGCCTTGGCAAATGCAAGGCACATGCCCGGCCCCGGCTTTGCACCATGACCGCTATCGGCGCCGCTGATGAAATCGAACCGGTCGAGCACATCTGACGCCGCAAGATGGGCCCGCGCGGTGACTTCTGTGTCATTGGTGGCCACGCCCACCTTCAACCCTCGCGCCTTCAGCGCGTCCAGGAACGGGGCCAGAGGGACCGCCTCGCTCTGCGGGGCCTCGGCGGCGGCAAGGGCGATCCTCATCTTCAGCTCGGCCCTGCTGACACCCGGCAGCTCCGGTTCCAGCGCCGACACGATGTCATCGTCGGTCCCGGCAATCACGCAGCTGTCTTCGCGAAATCGCCCCGCATGCCAGTCAAAGCCCAGAACAGCCCCCAAATGGGCGGCGCGGGTCTCGTCCCCAGAGGCCGCATCGCGCAGGAATGTCATTGCCCAGGCCGACCAACTGACCTGGAAATCGAACAGGGTTCCATCTTTGTCGAATAGGATTGCCGAAATCATTGAATTCCTCCCTCAGTAGTGAAATACTGCATGACGGAATAGCAATTGCCACCATGAAGTGTCTTGGATTTGGCCGGACACTCTGTTTTTTTGTCTGGGGCTTTCATGGACGGACAGCGATTGAAATACGGGTTGCACGATAGCATCGGCTTTCACGCGTCATTTGCGGCGCGCCTTGTGGAACGCAGGGTCGAAGACGGGCTGAGGCGTTTCGGCCTGACGCGGGTTGGCTGGTGCATCCTTCTGGCCGTTGCGGAAGAGGGGTTGAAGAACCCCTCTGACATCGCGGCCTTTGTCGGGATCGACCGCACCGCCACATCCCGCGCCCTTCGCGCGCTGGAAACCGAGGGGCTGATCACCCGTGCCATCGGCAAGGAAGACCGCCGCATGACCGAGGTCAGCATGACCGACGCAGGGTATGACCGGATGATCCAGGCGGTTCCGATCTGCTCCGAGAACATGAACCACTTCAACGCCAAGCTCACCGTCGAGGAACGCAGCGAGTTGAAGCGCCTGCTGGCCAAGCTTTGTGCCGGCGAAGGCGGAAGCGACTGACCGCCGGTCTCTCAGGTCCAGTTGGGCAAATCTCCGCCGGGTAACCTCTGGCGGACCTGATAGAGCGTTTCGTAAGGCACCCCCAGGTGATCGCAGACCGCGATCACCCAGGCATCGTCCATCAGCAGGAAATCAAGGACCGATGCCAGGAATGCCGGGTCTTGTGCGCCTGCACGCAGATCATCGGCCGAGACTCCGCTGGCCCCCTGGAACACAGGCAGCAGGTC
Source organism: Nioella sp. MMSF_3534 (assembly GCF_030732985.1). Taxonomy (GTDB): domain Bacteria; phylum Pseudomonadota; class Alphaproteobacteria; order Rhodobacterales; family Rhodobacteraceae; genus Nioella. Next base: position 9,029 of record NZ_JASHJX010000018.1, on the reverse strand, counting down.
ATCGTTCCCCACCAGCCAGCCGAGCGCCAAAAGCGCAACTTCTTCTGCCCGAGTTGCATTCATATGCCCGCGAATCCCTCTCGTTAAAGGCTTTGTTAACCTTTCGGGAGCATGGATGAAGAAAGCCCCGAGATAAACAGTGGCGGAGCATAGGATGACTGGGCGCATACTGGTTGTGGACGATGTGGCCACCAATCGCATCGTGATGAAGGTCAAGCTGGCGGCGGCCTGCTATTCCGTGCTGCAAGCCGATTGCGGGCAGGCCGCGCTGCGCCTTGCGAAATCGGAACAGCCGGACCTCATCCTGCTGGACGTGATGATGCCCGACATCAGCGGGGTCAGCGTCTGCGAACAGCTCAAGTCCGATCCCGAAACCGCCGATATCCCCGTGATCCTCGTGACAGCGCTGGCCGACCGTGACAGCAAGATGCAGGGGCTTTTGCACGGCGCCGATGACTTCCTGTCGAAACCGGTCGACGAGGTCACGCTGCTGGCCCGAGTCCGGTCGTTGCTGCGCGCCCATGAAATCCAGCGCGAACTGCGCCTGCGAGAGGACTCCTATGCCGGGCTCGGCTTTGCGGAACCCGCCCCGGCCTATGAAACGCCGGGCAAGGTGGCGCTGGTCGCCCCCGACGCGGTCACCGGCCTGGCCTGGAAGCGCGCCCTGGCCCCCCGGCTGAGCGAACATCTGATCGTGATGCCGCGCGAACGGGTGCTTCAGGCCCGCGACACCGGCAGCGCCCCGGATGTCTTCGTCATCGCCGCTGACCTCACCATGCGCAATGAGGGGCTGCGCCTTCTCTCCGACCTGCGCTCGCGCCCCGCGACGCGCCATGCCGCGGCCCTGACCGTCCTGCCCCGCAATGACAGCGAACGCGGGGCCGTGGCGCTGGATCTCGGCGCAGGCGACATCCTCTACGATCCCATCGACCCCGAGGAACTGGCCGTCCGCATCCAGACCCAGTTGCGCCGCAAGCGCCAGTCCGACCGGCTGCGCGCCACCGTCGAGGCAGGTCTGGAACTGGCCGTGACCGACAGCCTCACCGGCCTGCACAACCGCCGTTTTGCACTCAAACGTCTCGACCGGATGTTGCAGGAGCCGGGCCGCGGGGTCGCGGTGATGATGCTCGATCTCGATCACTTCAAGGCGGTGAATGACCGCCATGGCCACGCGGCGGGCGATGCGGTGCTGTCATCGGTGGCCAAGCGCCTGCGCGCGGTGCTGCGCCCGCAGGATCTTCTGGCCCGCCTCGGCGGAGAGGAATTCCTCGTGGCCCTGCAGGACACCGACGCCGCCACGGCCCTGCACTGCGCCGAACGGCTGCGCGAGGCCATCGGTGGCAGCCCGATCAGCATTGACGGCCCGGCCCGCGCGATTGCCGTCACGATGAGCGTCGGACTGACCATCACCGAGCAATCCGGCGACCCGGCGGAACAGCTGATCCGGAAGGCCGACATGGCGCTCTACGGGTCCAAATCGGATGGCCGAAATCTCGTGACGCTCTCGGCCTCGGCGGCCTGACGCGGATCGGGGCAATCAGGTTGCACAGGGCGTCGCCTGAGGCAGTCGCCCGAAGAAAGGGTTCGCAGTCAGGCAAGGCTCCCGGTCGCCACAGCGCCGAAAGCGGTCGTCGAACGGGTCGGACAAGACGCCCCCCCCCCTTTCATCTTGGCAAAAATACCTCCGCCGGAGGCGTCCCACGCTCACACACGCATGGCCAGCACCCCCTGCAGAGCCGACCGTGCCACCTGTCCGTGGCAACGCGTCCCGTCGAGGCCTCCGGCGCAAGCCGGGGGTTGAGACGGGACGCTACCGGGTCGACGCCGGCAGGCGGCGAAACGGCAGGGGTTACCGGCGATCGTTGCGATGACGGTCAAGCGACTGGCGCAATCGGGCGGCAAATTCGGCCCGTGCGGCAGGTGACATCCGTTCCAGCTGCTCCATCAGCGCCCCATGTCCCCGCTCCTGCAGCCCGCGCACGTGGTCGCGCTGCTGCGCCAGTGCCGCTGCGGTGGCCTCGCGGTCGAACGGATCGGCCTCCACCGCCGTCACGAAGGCGAGCGTCGCGGCCAAAAGCGCCTCGCGCTCCGCCCGCAGCTGCGCCCGGTCCTGACCCACGCGGGCCACGATCTGGCTGCGGTCCTCCCGCTCCAGTGCCCGGCCAAGCGGCCCCAGCCCGAGCGTGCGTACAAGATCCATCCGGTCGCGGATCGACCCGTCGGGCCGCCCGTTCAACAGGGCCCCGCCAATCGCGCCCAGGATCAGCAGGTTGACCGCAAGGCTCAGCCCCAGGGCAATCTTGACCCCCCGGCGCGTGCGCGGCTTGGCTTGGGTGGGTTCCGTCATCTCCTATCCCCCTTCGCCGGGCAGCAGATAGGCCAGCCCCGGCATCAGATCGTCCTGCGTCACCAGCCCCAGTTCGGACAATTGCCCGCCCAGGACAGTGTCAACGGTGTCCGGCGCGTAGAACCCGATCAGAAGTCCCGCCGTGGTGGCGGCCACCAGGCCCCCTGCGCCGAACCAGCCGCCGATCCCGGACACCAGGCCCGACATCCAGCCGCCGCCCGAAGGCGCGGTTCGCGTCGCCGCCTCGGCCTGCACGGCCGCCGCGTCGGCCAGCACCCGGGCCACCAGATCGTCGCCCGGCGCCTCGGCCTTGCGGGCCGCCGCAAAGAGATCGTCCAGCTCATGTGTCATAGCCTAGGGCCTCCTTCTGTCCGGCCAGCGCCTGAGCCAGCGCGCGTTTGCCGCGCGCGGTCAGGCTTTCGACGGCCTCGACGCTGATCTCCAGCGCGTCGGCGATTTCAGGGTTCGCAAGCCCCTCGATATGGCGCAGCACCACCGCCTGTCGCTGCCGCTCCGGCAGCCGGGCCAGCGCTGCATCCAAAGCCGCCATGCGGCCGGCCTGCACCATTTGTTCCTCGGCACCGGGCCGATCATCCTCGGGCTCGGCGCTTTCGTCCAGCCCCACGGCACGTCCCGACCGGCGCAACCGGTCCACGGTCAGGTTCGCCACCACCTTGTAGAGCCATGTCGAGGGCTTGGCGCCCCCGGACTGCCAGTTTGCCGCCGCGCGCCAGAGCCGCAGCATCGCCTCCTGCGCCACATCCTCGGCCTCGGCCCGGTCGCCCAGAACCCGGGCGGCATGGCTCAGGGCCCGGGGCAGCAGGCGGGCGGTCAGAATTCGGGCCGCTGCCGGTTCGCCATTGGCAAACAGCACCATCAGGGCATCGTCCTGAAGCTGGTCCAGATCGGCATCCAACGGCTCCATTCTCCTGTCGTAGCCCGCCTGCGCAGTTGGGGAAAGAGCGACCGGGGGGAGAGGCCGCTCTTTCCCGTGTCGTGATCGGTTGCGCGATCAGCCCTCGTCGGACTGACCCCACCGCCAACCGTGGCCCTCGCCGCCACCATGGCGCCCCTGGCCACCCATGCCGCCACGGCGCTGCATCATGTTGGCCGCCGCGGTCTCGAATTCCTCGGCACTCACCACGCCGTCACCGTCTTCATCCATGCGGCTGAACAGACGCTCCGGACCGGGGGCGCGGGGGCGCATGTCGTCCAGTTCATTGGCGCTCAACATGCCGTCCTCGTTGTCATCGAAGCGCTCCATCCGGCGGTCGATCGAGGCTTCCACCCGGCCCATGGCCGCGGCGATCATCTCGTCCCGGCTGAGGTTGCCATCGCCATCGGTGTCGGCTTCTGCGAAGCGGGCCTCGCGATGCGCCAGCATTTCCTCCAGCGTCAGTTCGCCATTGCCATCGGCATCGAGCTCGGTGAAGCTCGGGCGTTCCATGTCACCGCCGCGTCCGCCCGGCCCCATGGCCGCCACGGGAAGGGCCAGCGCAAGGCCAACGGGAATGAGAACGCTCAGCATCAGGGCTTTCTTGGTCGACATCTGCAATCTCCTTTTTCATGCCTGTCTGACCTTTCAACGGGGCAGCCCAAGGTTTCCGTCGCAAAAAGTTTCACAGCCAGTTTGCCGCGCCCCGGTGGGGTTTAGATTGTTGCGCGGCAGGATTAGATATGGAACCAATCCAAGGAACCGCGCATGAGGAGGCCGCCATGGCCACGGAAACGATCACCGCCGAGTTGGAAGAGCGCCCTTTCTGGCCCGCCGTCCGCAAGGGCTGGCGCAAGCGCTGCCCGCAATGCGGCGAAGGCCGGGTGTTGCGCGGCTACCTGAAGCTCAATGACAGCTGCGACTGCTGCGGTCTGGACCTGACCAAGACCCGCGCCGATGATGGCCCCGCCTATCTGACCATCCTGATCGTGGGCCATCTGATGGTGGCGGGCATGCTCCACGTCTATATGGCCTACCGTCCCAGCCCGATGGAGATGCTGGCAATCTTCGGCTTTGGCACCGTGGCGCTGTCGCTCTTCCTGCTGCCGCGCTTCAAGGGGGTGTTCGTGGGCATCCAGTGGGCGAAGAGGATGCACGGGCTGTGACCGAGACGCCGATCCGCGATGCTGCCACCATCATCATGGTGCGTGACGCCGACACGCGCCCGCGCGTGTTGATGGGGCAGCGCGGACAGAGCGCGGTGTTCATGCCATCGAAATTCGTCTTTCCCGGCGGCGCGGTGGATGCGGTGGATGCGGAAATTCCGGTCGCCAACCCGGCGGGGGCGGAGTGTTTGCGGCGGCTGGCCAATCAAAGCACGACCGCGCCCGAGGCTCTGCTGAATGCCGCCACCCGCGAGCTGTGGGAAGAAACCGGGCTGCTTCTGGGGGCCGAAGACCCGCGCGCGGGACAGATCGCGGCGCCCCGGGGCTGGCGTGGATACCTGCGGACCGGACATTTGCCCGATGGCAATGCGCTGAGCTTCGTCTTCCGGGCCATCACCCCGCCGGGCCGCCCGCGCCGGTTCGATGCGCGGTTCTTCCTGGCCGAGGCCGAGAAGCTAGCCAATGACCCGGACGATTTCGGCAAGGCCGAGGATGAGCTGAGCCACCTGCAATGGGTGCCGCTGGACGAGGTGCGCAAGTTCGACATGCCGTTCATCACCGAGGTGGTGCTGGCCGAAACGAGCGCCATCCTGAACGGCACCGACCAGCCGGGTGTGCCGTTCTTCAACAATCTCGACGAAATCAGCCGGTTCGAACGGTTGTGAGGGGGGAAGCGGCTTGCAAGCCGCTTGAAACGCGCTTCGAACCGCGTTCAAAAGGGCCTTCGAAGGCCCTTCCCCGCGCCCGGCCTCAGAGGAAGAGCCACTCCCCTATCGCGATCCAGATCGGCATGGCGGCAAAGCTCAGAAGCGTCTGCACGGTGATCATCGCGGCCATCAGCGGCGCATCGCCCCCCAGTTGCCGCGCCAGCGTATAGGCCGCCACCCCCGTCGGCAGCGCCCCGTAGATCAGCAAAACCTGCGCCTGCAACGGCTCTACCCCGAGCGCCATGGCAATGGCCAGCACCACGGCGGGGAACACCACCAGCTTGCCCACGGCCGACAGTGCAATCGGCAGCGCATCGCCCGACAGCCCGCGCAGCTTCAGGTTCGCCCCCACGCAAAGCAGCATGATCGGCAGCGCCGCCGCCCCGAGCACCGACAGCGTGTCATGCAGCACCGGCAGCCCGCCAAGCCCGGCCCAGTTGGCCAGCAGCCCCGCGAGGATCGACAGGATCAGCGGATTGGTCGCCAGCCCCTTCAGCGCCGACAGAACAGGCCGCGCGCCCGGCCGCGGCACGTAAAGAGCAAAGAGACTCACCACCGTCAGGTTCACCACCGGCACCAGCGCCGCCGCCGCCAGCACCGCGATCTGCAAGGCAGGCGCGCCGTAAAGCGCCTCGGCCACCGCCAGCGCAATGAAGGTGTTGAACCGCCCCACCCCCTGCAAAAGCGACGTCACCACCGCCCCGTCGCGCCGGATCAGCCAGCCCACGAAAACGCCATATCCAATCGCCGCGAAGAAGGCCGCATAGAGCACGGTGGCCAGCGTCGCCAAGGTCTCGCCCGACAGCTCCGCCGTGGAAATCCGCACGTAGAACAGGGCGGGCATCAGCAGGAAATAGACCAGCCGGTCATTGAGGTTCCAGAACTCCGCCGACGGGATTCCGCCCCGGCGCAGCACGTAACCCAGGCAGATCAGTACGAAGACCGGCGCGATGCTGAGAACGATATCCATAGGTCAGAACGCCCCCCAGATGATCAGCAACAGGCTCAGCACGATCAGTGCCGCGCCGCCAAGTTCCTTTGCCGACGACCGCTCCTTCAGCCAGAAGATCGAGAACAGGAAGGTGAACAGCAGCTCCACCTGCCCCACGGCCTTCACATAGGCCGCGCTTTGCAGGGTGAAGGCGGTGAACCAGCCAAGCGACCCGAGCATCGAGGTGAGCCCAACCAGCCCCGACACCCGCCAGCTGGACAGAACCCGCCCGATCTCTTCCCGCTCGCGCCAGTAGAGCCACGCGCCAAGCGCAAGGGCCTGCACCATCGTCGCCGCCGACAGGGTGAAGGACGCGCGCAGGAAGACGGACCCATCGGCCAGGGCAAGGGACGCGCCCCGATAGCCCACGGCCGAGACGCTGAACAGCAGCCCGGACAGCAGGCCATAACCCGACGCCACGTTGAAGAGCCGTGCCCGCCACGGCAGCGCCACGTCCCCCTTGGGCGGGTCCGACAGCAAAACCACGCCCGCAAAGCCGAACCCGATGGCCACGACGACCGGCAGGGACACCGCTTCGCCCAGAACCACCAGCCCGACCAGCGCGGTCAGGATGACCTCGGTCTTCTTCAGGGTGATGCCGACCGCGAAATTGCGCCGCGCGAACAGGGCCACCACGCACATGGTCGCCACGATCTGCGCCAGACCACCCGACAGGATGAAGGCCCAGAACCGCAGGTTGGTGGCGGGCAGATCCTGCCCCGTGGCGGAGGAAACCGCCAGCACGATCACCAGAACCATCGGTGCGGAATAGAGAAACCGCGCCCATGTCGCGCCCGCGGTGGACAGGCTCGTGACCTTCAGATGCCGTTGCAGCAGGAACCGCAGGTTCTGCATGAAGGCAGCAAGGATCGTGACGGGTATCCAGAGGGGCATGTCGCTTCATGCGCCCACCCCCTCGGCTTGGCAAGTCGATTCAGTCGCGCGGCCACAGCGGATGCGGCACCGGATCCTTGGCGCGCAGGAAATGCCGACGGAAGATCTGCCCATAGCTGCGATAGCGATAGCCATCGTTGCGGGTCAGGTACTTGTCCCGATTGGCGAAATAGAGCCCCGGCAGCCGATACCAGGGCGTGCGCGGATGCATATGGTGCACGACGTGGAAATTGTTGTTGAGGAAGAGGAAGGCCAGCAGTCCCCGATCTTCGACGATCACCGTGCGCCCTCGCACCTTCTCATGGGCCTGATGTTCCAGGAAGGTGCGGATCTTGAGCACCGCAAGCCCCGCGTAGCAGGCCAGCAGATAGGCCCAGACCGGCACCACGGACAGGCTGACGATCCACAGGATCAAGGCCATCATCGCCCCATGCCCCAGCCATGACATCAGCACCCGCCGGTTGCCCGCCCGGATCTGCCGCAGGTCGCCCGCCATGAAGGTCACCTGTCCGATCAGCGGCCCCAGCACCATCCGGCCGAGCAGCGTGTTGTTGGCCCGCAGCAGCGCCCGCACCGGTCCTGCCAGCCGTCCCCAGACCGCAGGGTCCAGATAGTTGCTTTCGGGGTCGTCATAGGGATCGGTCAGGGTGCTGTCCAAATGATGCGACAGGTGGGTATCGCGGAAACGGCCATAGGGAATGGCAAGGTTCAGCGAGGCATAGACCAGCGCCGCCCCCCATCTGCGCCCCGGAAACGGGTGGCCATGAATGACCTCGTGCTGAAGAGAGCTTTGCAGGGCAATGGACAGGATCAGCGCCAGAAAGGCCAGCGGCATCCAGATCGCAGAGAGCCAGAACAGCCCCGCCACCCAAACCGCATAACATGCCAATATCAGCCCAAGCGTCGGCCATTCGACCCGCATCATCGTCCCCTTCACTCTTTGGTGCTTGCCTCAACCTCCTATCAGGGCTTGCTTTTTCAAGGCAGTCAGGGAATTCTCCACAATAATTCAACATTGCTGAAAATATCCAACAATGCGCTCAATTATCAACAAACTGGATCGCGCCGCCCTGTTCCGAACCCGCCTGGCCGAGGCGATGGAACAGACAGGCACCAGCCGCGCAGCCCTGGCACGATCCGCGGGCGTGGACAGATCGACCGTGACGCAATTGCTGTCGGAAGCGGATGCACGCATGCCCGGCGGTCATCTCGTGGCAGCCTGCGCCGAGACGCTCTCGGTCTCGACCGACTGGCTTCTGGGCCTGTCCGACCGCCCCGAGGCCAGCGCAGACCTGCTCACCGCCACCCTGACCGAGGCCGAACGGGCCACCTCCGCCGATGACCAGATCTTTGCCTGGCACCAGGAGGCAGCAGGCTACAAGATCCGCCATGTGCCCGCCACCCTGCCCGACATGCTCAAGACCCGCGCGGTGATGGAATGGGAATATGCCGGCACGATGAACCGCAGCCCCGGTCAGGCCATCGCCGTGGCCGAGGCGCGGCTGGACTGGATGCGCGCATCGGAAAGCGACTACGAGATTGCCCTGCCGCTGCACGAGATGCGCAGCTTTGCCGAAGGAACCGGCTATTACACGGACCTTCCCGCCGGGGTCCGCCGCGAACAGATCGACTGGATCCTCTCGGTCCATGATCAGCTCTACCCGACACTGCGGCTGTTCCTCTACGACGCGGCAAGGGTCTATTCCGCACCGATCACCATCTTCGGCCCGAAACTCGCCGCGATCTATCTTGGCCGCTACTACGTGGCGTTCCGGGACCGCGACCGGGTGCGCGCCCTGACCCGCCATTTCGACTGGCTGGTGCGCGAGGCAAGCCATACGGCCCGCGACCTGACCCCGGTGCTGTCAGACCTCCGAGACCGCATGACCTGACAGTTCATCTTGGTCAAAATACCTCGGGGGAGTCGCCTGCAAGGCGACGGGGGCAGAGCCCCCACAAACACGCGTGCAAGCGCGGTCCCGGGCGACCC
>NZ_JASHJX010000017.1 GCF_030732985.1 Nioella sp. MMSF_3534 | reverse complement strand
AAGCCATTGCGATTGATGAAGATAATCCCGCTCAGCACTCGCCGATCATCAACGCGTGGTTTGCCGTGGGATTTAGGAAAGTAGGGCTCCAGACGCGCCACCTGCGCCTCGGTCAGCCAGAAGAGATCAGACATGTTACCGCTCGTTTTTTCGAGCCGTGAATCATGCCGCCAGACGGAAATCAATGGGTCCTGAGCCTAGCATGAGCGAGATGACGATCATATGATGTCGTGGGATGGCAATCACCTCCTTTCAGACTTACGCACCGTGATTGTCGTCCCAATCCCCAACTTACAAAATGTCCGCTGAACATTAATGCACAGCACCGACTGAACATTTCTGTTCAGCAATAGGTACAGGATCGCGAAAATCAGATACCTGTACATAAGTGAACATGCTGATTGTTCAGAACTGTTCATTTTTTCAAGCGGGGTGAACTCATGAAGGAGCAAAAGCTTTCTGAAAGCTTCGACCTCCAAAAACTGCGAAAACTAGAAGGGTTGACGATCAGTGACCTCTCAAAGATCACGGGAGCATCTCGTACAACCATCTATAGCTTGGAAAATGGCGGTCCTGTCAAAGATGAGACCATTGTCCAAATGGCTTCTGCATTGCTTAAAAGCCGAAGATGCGAGCGGACGCAAAGCGATCTTGAGAGATTATTGAGTACGTTTAGGCATAGCGACCTCGCACAGTCCGCAAATGCTTCTGTGCACGACCTGCACCGTATCGCACGAGAACACATGCAAACTGATACGTACTTTTCAATCGATGAGTATCGAAAAATGATATCCCTGTGCGAGGAGCTGATTGAATGCTTCCATACTCGGATTCAGGAGTGGTCAAAGATTGAGAGAGACTTCGAGTAGTCATCTGTGGACCACAAGACTCAGGTCGCAATTCTAGACAAAACTCATACGTTTCTGTCACTGGCGAAAACGACCGTTTTTGCCGTTCCCCCTACCAGTAATGATCTGGCTATCAGAACCACCCAATACCCCAAATCAATCAAACGTCCCCGTCACCCGACCAAGAAGCATGAAGGCGCGGGCGGTGCGGGTTTCGGACATTTGGGCGATTTCCTCGTCCGTGGCGTTCTGCTCGAAATCCACCAGCGTCCGGTCGAACTGGCGCAGGAAATGGTGGACCGCGTCGCGGAAGACCGGGTCCTGTTTCATCCGGCCCGCTGACAGGGCCAGAGAAGACCGGTCGCGGATACCGCCGAGCGCGGCCACCGCCTTGCCCCGGTCGCCCTTTGCGAAGCGCCGCCACATCTCGGGCTTGGCGCGGTCGGGGCGCAGGTCGTCCATGTAGATGCCGTCCTGGCTGAGCAGGGTCAGCGCGTCCTGGCTGGCGCGGATCAGTTTCTTTGTTGAGGGGTCCTGCAACGCCCGGCGCAGGGTGCGGAAGCCTTCCTTGTCGTGCTCGTTTTCGGGGAAATTCAGCGCCTTGATGAAATCAGCGATGGAGATCGGATCGTCCAAAGCCTCTGCCGGGGTGCCAAAGCCGAAACTTGGCTGCGGGGTGTCCGATTGCGGGGCAGGGTGGGCCACGGCGGCGCGGTCCTCGGCAGGCTCCGCCGGTTTGCGCAGGCTGGTGAAGGTGGCCTGGGCGGGTTCCGTGCCGCGCTGAGCCTCGACGATTTCTGTCAGCTTGGCGATGAGCGCGGGCTTGATCTCGACCGCGTTACGCTGCTGCTGTGCCACATAGGCCGCACGCATGGCGTCTATGGCGCTTTGCAGGCGGGCGGCTTCCTCTCGCATGATCTTGGCGGTCTTGGCGGCGGATGCCGCGACCCAGATCAGCGCGATCGGCATGAAGATCGCCATCATCAGCATGGTGACTTCCAAGGGCGAACCGCCAAGCCCCGCGAAGGCCGACAGGTCGGTGCCATAGAAGAACCACGCCACGCCAGCAAGCCAAAGCGCCGAAAGCACCAGTGCCATGACCTCGACGGTCGTGATCCGCGGGGTCACGCGTTCCTGTGAATAGATGCCCAGGTCCAATGAGGTCGGGTGCTTTTCGTCTGCCATAACCACCAAGTTCCGCGTAGAGGCAGCGCGATGATACTAGATGTAGGAGATCTTGACGATCTCGTAATCCTTGCTGCCGCCCGGCGTCTTCACCTCGACACTGTCACCTTCCTCTTTCCCGATCAAGGCACGCGCGAGGGGGGAGTTGATGTTGAGCAGACCTTTTTCGATATTCGCCTCGGCCTCGCCCACGATCTGGAAGGTTTTCTCCTGCTCGGTGTCCTCGTCGACCAGTTCGACAGTTGCGCCGAACTTGATGGCACCGGACAGGGTCTTGGGGTCGATGACCTGCGCGAGGCTAATCAGCCCCTCCAGCTCCTTGATGCGGCCCTCGATGAAGGACTGCTTTTCGCGGGCCGAGTGATATTCCGCATTCTCCGACAGATCCCCGTGCTCGCGCGCCTCTGCGATGGCGGCGATGATGGCCGGGCGTTCGACGGTCTTGAGCGTCTTGAGTTCGGCGTCGAGGGCTGAATAGCCCGTGGGGGTCATCGGAATCTTGTCCATAGGATGTACGCTACTGTCCCTGTGTTATGCGGCGTCTCAAGGTCTGGACGATATGGGGCCTCAGCCCGCAGTTCAACGGCAAAGGTGATAATAATGGCTGCGAAAACTCGGGCGGCGTCAGTTGCCCCCCGCAACCCCGATCTCGACCGTCCCACTGATCGAAATGCCGGGCTCCGGGCGCGGTTCCGGGTGGGTCGGGCTGCCATCGACGCCGCAGGCGGTCAGAAGGGCGATGACGATCAGCGCGGGGATCAATCGGGTCATGCGAGGGCTTCCTTCCAGCGGGTGATTTGCGCGCGCACCTGCTCGGGCGCCGTGCCACCATAGGACATTCTGGACGCAACGGAATTGTGCACACCCAAGACGTCGAACACATCGGCGGTGATCTGCCCATTCACGGATTGCATGTCGGCAAGGCTCAGATCCGGCAGGTCGCAACCCTTGTCCTCGGCCAGCTTCACGAGCGCGCCGGTCACATGGTGGGCATCGCGGAACGGCATGTCGAGCACGCGGACAAGCCAGTCGGCAAGGTCGGTCGCGGTTGAAAAGCCGCTGCCTGCCGCCGCTTCCAGGTTGGCCACGTTGGCGGTCATGTCGCGGACCATGCCCTCCATCGCGGCAAGGGCCAGCGCCAGGTTGTCGGCAGCGTCGAAGACCTGTTCCTTGTCTTCCTGCATGTCCTTGGAATAGGCCAGCGGCAGGCCTTTCATCACCGTCAGCAGCGCCACGTTGGCCCCGAGGATGCGCCCGATCTTTGCGCGGATCAGTTCCGCCGCGTCGGGGTTCTTTTTCTGTGGCATGATCGAGGAGCCGGTGGAAAACCGGTCCGACAGCGTGACAAAGCGGAACTGTGCCGAAGACCAGATCACCAGTTCCTCGGCCATGCGGGAAAGATGCATGGCGCAGATCGTGGCGGATGACAGGTATTCCAGCGCGAAATCCCGGTCGCTGACGGCATCGAGGCTGTTCGCCGCAGGCCGGTCGAAGCCAAGCGCCGCCGCCGTTGCCTCCCGGTCGATGGGGAAGGACGTGCCCGCCAGGGCGGCCGCGCCCAGAGGGCATTCGTTCATCCGCTTGCGGGCGTCTGCGAAGCGCGAGCGATCCCGCGCGAACATCTCCACATAGGCCATCATGTGATGACCCCAGGTGACGGGCTGCGCCGTCTGCAGATGGGTAAAACCGGGCATGACCCAATCGGCCCCGGCCTCGGCTTGCCCGATCAGGGCCTGCATCAGCGCAGTGAGCCCCGCCATGGCCGCATCCATCTGGTCGCGGACCCACAGTTTGAAATCGGTCGCGACCTGGTCATTCCGGCTGCGTGCCGTATGCAGGCGGCCTGCCGGCTCGCCCACGATCTCTTTCAGCCGCGATTCCACGTTCATGTGGATGTCTTCCAGCGCGGTGGAAAACTGGAACGTGCCGCCCTCGATCTCTGACAAGACCGTGAGCAGCCCTTCCCGGATGGCTTCCGCATCACTATCAGTGAGGATACCCTGAGCCGCCAGCATGGCCGCATGAGCGCGAGACCCGTCGATGTCCTGCTTTGCCAATCGCTTGTCGAACCCGATCGAGGCGTTGATCGCCTCCATGATCGCGTCCGGTCCAGCGGCAAAGCGGCCGCCCCACATTGCGTTCGAGCTCTTGTTCGACATGGATCCGTATAACCCCGGAGGAAAGTGAATGTTCCGTCTTGTCCGACTTGCCCCGCTCTACATGGCCTTGTGCCTGGGTGCAAATGCCGTTGCTGCCGACGGGGTGGAGGATCTGCTGGCCGGAGATATGCGCGCCATGGTGCTGCATGATCAGCCGCAAGAGGTGCCCGAGGTCAACTTTACGGATGTGGAAGGCACCGAAATGACGCTGGCGGGTTTCGAAGGCCGCTTCGTGGTGCTGAACTTCTGGGCCACCTGGTGTGCGCCGTGTCGGGAGGAGATGCCGTCGCTGAATGCGCTGCAACAGCAGTTGGGGGGCGAGGATTTCGCGGTTGTGACGATTGCCTCCGGGCGCAATCCGATCCCGGCGATCAACCGGTTCTTCGAGGAAGAAGGCGTGACCGACCTGCCCGTCTATCTCGACCCGCGCCAGACCATGTCCCGCCAGATGGGGGTGCTTGGCCTGCCGATCACCGTGTTGCTGAACCCCGAGGGGCAGGAGATCGGGCGCCTGCGCGGGGATGCGGATTGGGCCAGCGACGAGGCGATTGCGCTGCTCACGGCCTTGATGTCTGGCGAAAACGGCTGATCGGGGCGCGGGGAAGGGCTTTGGAAAGCCCTTGAAAGCGCCTTCGAAGGCGCTTGGCACGGCGCTTCGAAGCGCCGTTGTCGCGCTAGATGTCCGCGTTGCGCGTCAGCTCCGCCACGCGCGCATGGCACGGACAGGTCACCAAGTGGTCATTCACCATGCCGACCGCCTGCATGAAGGCATAGACGATGGTCGGTCCGCAGAACTTGAACCCGGCCTTCTTCAGGTCTTTCGATAACCGCTCCGAAATCGGGGTCGAGGCCGGGACCTGGTTCATCGCCGTCCAGCGGTTCTGAATGGGCGATCCGCCCACATAGCTCCACAGGAAATCTGAGAACCCCTGCTCGGCTTCGATCCGCTGCCAGGCCCGCGCGTTCCCGATGGTCGCCTCGATCTTGCCGCGGTGGCGGATGATGCCCGTGTCCTGCAACAGCCGCTCAACCTCCGGCTCGCCCCATTGTGCGATCACATGCGGGTCGAACCCGGCGAAGGCCGCGCGGAAGTTTTCACGTTTCCGCAGGATGGTGATCCAGGCCAGCCCGGCCTGAAACCCGTCGAGAATCAGTTTCTCGAACAGCGCCCGGCTGTCCCATTCCGGCACTCCCCATTCCTCGTCGTGATAGGCAACATATTGAGGGTCGGTTCCGGGCCAGGTGCAGCGCGTATCTGCCATCCTCTTGTCCTCCTTGCGGAAATCGCAATCCATCGGCTTTTCCCCAAATTAGAACAAAATGAGAAAATTCACCATGGCTTAACTGTTGCGGCTGCATGGTGGCGCGGTCTGTTGAAGGAGACTGCCATGCGGGGGCGCAAGCGTAGGAAGCTCGTCGATGCGGGTCAGGAAAGCCCATTGGATTTCGCGGTACAAAGCCGGGATCGCAACACCATGACCATGGTGCGCGAGGCGCTGGACCGGGGCGATGCTGTCTTGGCCTATCAGCCGGTCGTGCAAGCCGCGAACCCGCAAACCGTGGCCTTCTACGAGGGGTTGATTCGCATTCTGGATGAAACCGGCCGGGTCATCCCCGCCAAGGAGTTCATGGGGGCCGTCGAAACCCAGGAACTGGGGCGGGAAATCGACTGTGCGGCGCTAAGGGCCGGGCTTCGCGCGCTGCGGCAGACGCCGTCATTGCGCTTGTCGATCAACATGTCCGCCCGGTCGATCGGCTATCCGAAGTGGAAACAGATCCTCAATCGCGGGTTGTCCTCCGATCCCAAGATCGGGGAACGCCTTATCCTGGAGATCACGGAAAGCTCCGCCATGCAGATGCCGGAACTGGTGACCACCTTCATGTCGGAGCTTCAGGACAAGGGCATTGCCTTCGCGCTGGACGATTTCGGCGCAGGCTACACCGCCTTCCGATATCTGCGGGAGTTCTACTTCGACATCGTCAAGATCGACGGGCAGTTCGTGCGCAACGTCCATTCCGATCCCAACAATCAGGTTCTGATGGAGGCGCTGATTTCCATCGCCACCCATTTCGACATGTTCACCGTGGCGGAAACCGTGGAAAACGGGGCCGAAGCCGGGTGGCTCGCCCAATCGGGAATCGACTGTCTGCAGGGGTATTTCTTCGGGGCGCCGAGCCTGACCCCACCCTGGCTGGTGGACAAGGCGGCCACCGGCACCTGACCTTCCGTCAGCACAATCACCGATTGATCTGCACTGCAGCATGAGACACCGTGTCAGTTGTGACGTATACAAAGGGACACTATGACCCTGCGTAACCGCAACCTTTCCGTCGCGCCGAGTCGGGCCCGCCCGTCCGGATGACTCGAAGAAATCGAAAAGGGATCTGACATGACCAATGTTGTCATCGCCTCCGCTGCCCGAACTGCCGTCGGCAGCTTCCTCGGCTCCTACGCCAACACCCCAGCCCATGACCTTGGAACCGTTGTTCTCAACGCTCTGGTCGAGCGTGCGGGTGTGGACAAATCCGAGATCTCGGAAACCATCCTCGGCCAGGTGCTGACCGCGGGGCAGGGCCAGAACCCCGCTCGTCAGGCTCATATCAACGCGGGCTTCCCGCAGGAAAGCGCGGCCTGGGGCATCAATCAGGTTTGTGGTTCGGGCCTGCGGGCCGTGGCACTGGCCGCGCAGCATATCATGCTCGGCGATGCCTCGATCGTGGCCGCCGGCGGCCAGGAAAACATGTCCCTCTCGCCCCACTGCGCCGCGCTGCGGCAGGGCCAGAAGATGGGCGATATGAAATATATCGACACCATGATCCGCGACGGGCTGTGGGACGCGTTCAACGGCTACCACATGGGGCAGACCGCTGAAAACGTTGCTGAACAGTGGCAGATCAGCCGTGACATGCAGGATGAATTCGCAGTTTCCAGCCAGAACAAGGCCGAAGCCGCCCAGAAGGCCGGCAAGTTCGCGGATGAAATCACGCCCGTGACGATCAAGACCCGCAAGGGCGACATCATCGTGGACAGCGACGAGTACATCCGCCACGGCGCCACCATGGAGGCCATGCAGAAACTGCGCCCGGCCTTCACCAAGGATGGGTCCGTCACCGCTGCCAACGCCTCCGGGCTCAATGACGGCGCAGCCGGTGCCCTGCTGATGTCCGCTGACGAGGCCGAAAAGCGCGGCATCGAACCGCTGGCGCGCATCGCCTCCTACGCCACCGCCGGGCTTGACCCGCGGATCATGGGCGTCGGCCCGATCTACGCGTCCCGCAAGGCGCTCGACAAGGCAGGCTGGAAGGTCGAGGACCTCGATCTTGTGGAAGCCAACGAAGCCTTTGCCGCGCAGGCCTGTGCCGTGAACAAGGACATGGGCTGGGATCCGGCAATCGTGAACGTGAACGGCGGCGCCATTGCCATCGGCCACCCGATTGGCGCCTCCGGTGCCCGCGTTCTGAACACGCTGCTCTTCGAAATGCAGCGCCGCAATGCCAAGAAGGGCCTCGCAACACTCTGCATCGGCGGTGGCATGGGCGTGGCGCTCTGCGTCGAGCGTCCTTAAGCGTCAGGGGCCAGTGAGAACATAACAAGGGCGCCCGCAGAGGCGCCCTTCTTCTTCAGGGACCTTCGCAGCTGCGGCAAAACAACCGCGAAACAATATTGCGTATTCCGTAGCAAATGAATAACAGAGTTACCAACCGAACACACCAGATTGGAGAAGACCATGGCAAAAGTTGCACTCGTCACCGGCGGCACCCGCGGCATCGGTGAAGCCATTTCCAAGGCGCTCAAGGCCGAAGGCTACGAGGTCGCCGCCACCTATGCCGGCAATGACGAAAAGGCCGCTGCCTTCACCGCCGACACCGGCATCAAAACCTACAAATGGGACGTGGCCGACTACGACTCGTCCGCCGCTGGCATCGCCCAGGTCGAGGCCGATCTTGGCCCTGTCGACGTGGTTGTCGCCAATGCCGGCATCACCTGGGACGGATTCTTTCACAAGATGACGCCCGAACAGTGGAACAAGGTCGTTGCCACCAACCTCACCGGCGTGTTCAACACCGTGCGCCCGGTGTGGCCGGGCATGCGCGACCGTGGCTTCGGCCGCGTCATCGTGATTTCGTCGATCAACGGCCAGAAGGGCCAGGCCGGTCAGGTGAACTATGCCGCGACCAAGGCGGGCGATTTGGGTATCGTCAAGTCGCTGGCCCAGGAAGGCGCCGCCAAGGGCATCACCGCAAACGCGATCTGCCCCGGCTATATCGGCACCGAAATGGTCCGCGCGATCCCCGAGAAAGTGCTGAACGAACGCATCATCCCGCAGATCCCGGCAGGCCGTCTGGGGGAACCCGAGGAAATTGCGCGCTGCGTTGTGTTCCTGGCCTCTGACGATGCCGGCTTCATCAACGGGTCGACCATCTCGGCCAACGGCGCGCAGTTCTTCGTCTAAGCGCTACAGCCTCGCAATGCAGGCCCTTGCCCTTCGGGGCAGGGGCCTTTTCGTGTTCGCCTTCAAGCCCTCAGCGGAGCGTGCAGCGAAATGTTGGCATCGGAATAAAAAACACCCTGACCCTGGCAAGAGGGCGGGTGTTCATCCGAATTGCGGATGTGCCGGGCTGACGCCGCACATCCGCTTTGGTCATGGGATCAGGCGTCGAGGCGCGCGATCTCTTCCTTGATGCGGAGCTTCTGCTTTTTCAGCTCCTGGATGTCGATGTCACTTGTGCCGGGGCTTCGTTGGTATTCTTCGACTTTGCGTGAGAGGGTCTCGTGTTTCTTCCTGAGTTCCTGAAGATGAGCGCCTACCGACATTCAATGTCCTCCTCTCTGATGTGTAACGTCCGTATGACAAGCCAAGCACAGGTCGCGATTCATGTCACGCAAAGCCTGCATGAAATTGTCGGAAACCTGCGGACACCCGCCGATCAGACCCAGGGCAGCGGGGCGGCATCGCGGAGGATGGACCGGGCGAGAGGCGTGAAATCGTCGCCATCTTCCCGGTGGTCCGGTCCCGAATGCAGGACCAGCGGCGGCAGCAGGGCAAAGGGCGCGCGGCCGCCTTTGCGGGCTTTCACCAGCACCCGGCTTGCGGCGCGGCCTTCGCGGGCAGCAAGAGGGCGAAGGGTGATGGAGCCTAGGCGCGGGGCCATGGCAGCCAGCATGTCAGGCAACCTGTCGGCGGCCTGGATCATCGTCAGCCAGCCCTTGGGGGCCAGCCTGCGGGCCGCGACATCGACCCACCTTTCAAGCGGGGTCTCTTCACGCAGCGCCGCCTCGCGTCCCCTGTCGCGGGCAGAGGTGCCGCCCCCGGCAGGGTAGTAGGGCGGGTTGGCGATGACGTGGTTAAAACTCTCCTGCCGAAGATCGGCGGGCAGGTCTGTCAGGTCGGCGGTGAGGATACGCGCCACGGGTCCCAGATTGCGTCGGGCGAGTTCAGCGTATTCCGATTGCCGTTCAACGCCGGTCAGGGTCAGGCCGTGAACGCGGGCCGCAAGGCAAAGGCAGGCCACACCGGCCCCGCACCCAAGCTCCAGCACCGACTGCCCCGGCGTGGCCTCGACAGCCGCCGCCAGCAACACGGGGTCGGTTGCGGCGCGATAGCCGTGGCGCGGCTGCCAGGCATGAATGCGCCCGCCAAGAAAGGCATCATGGGTCAGCTCCGCTTCGGCGAACCTCATTCAGTCACGTCCGGTCGGGATGCCGTTGTCGCGGATCACACGCTCGGCGGCAATCAGATCCTCGTCGCGCACCATCATCCGGCGCGGCAATACGCCGATGGAGCCTTCCAGCACGCTCATATGGACGTCCATTACGAACACCTCTATATCCTCGCCCGACAGAAGTGCCGAGGCAAAGGCGATGACGGTCGGATCGGTGCTGCGCAGAAGTTCTTTCATGGTAGGGCAGATAAGCCTACGACGCCCCAATGTCGAGAGAAGGAAGACCTCCGTATGACCCTCGCTGACGCCGCCACAAAACCGCATGACCGTTTGCGCGAGTATCTGGCCGAGGATATGGAGGCGGTGAATGCCCTGATCCGCACGCGGATGGCGTCCGATCATGCGCCCCGAATTCCCGAGGTGACGCAACATCTGGTCGAGGCGGGCGGCAAGCGCATCCGGCCGCTGATGACGCTCGCGGCGGCGCGGCTCTGCGGGTACGATGGCACCGACCACCAGAAGCTGGCGGCGACGGTGGAATTCATCCACACCGCGACGCTTCTGCATGACGACGTGGTCGATGAAAGCGAACAGCGGCGCGGGCGGCCCACGGCGAACCTTTTATGGGACAACAAATCCTCGGTGCTGGTGGGCGATTACCTGTTTTCCCGGTCCTTCCAGTTGATGGTGGAATGCGGGTCGCTGCGGGTGCTGGACATTCTGGCGAACGCGTCGGCCACGATTGCCGAGGGCGAGGTGCTGCAAATGACCGCCGCGCAGAACCTGTCAACGGGCGAAGACACCTACCGGCTGGTCATCCGGGGCAAGACCGCAGCGCTGTTCGAGGCCGCGACCCAGGTGGGCGGTGTCGTGGCGGGGGCGTCCGACGTGCAGGTGTCGGCTCTGGCGCGCTATGGCGATGCGCTTGGGATGAGCTTTCAGATCGTCGATGACCTGCTCGACTTCGGCGGCACATCCGGCGCGCTTGGCAAGAATATCGGGGACGATTTCCGCGAACGGAAACTGACGCTGCCGATGATCAAGGCGATTGCCAAAGCCGACGCAGAAGAACGCGCTTTCTGGCAGCGGACCATTGAAAAGGGGCGTCAGGAAGAAGGCGACCTCCACACCGCCCTGACCCTGCTGCGCAAACATGGCACGCTGGAGGAGACACGCGTCGAGGCGCTGCGCTACAGGGATGAGGCGAAAGCCGCCATCGCAGAGCTGCCCCCGCATCCGCTGCGCGACATGCTGGCCGATCTGGCGGATTTCGTGGTTGAGCGGGTCAGCTGAGCCCGTTCAGCCCGTCTGAATTGCGGTGTCCTGAACCCACCAGCCAAGCTGTGCGCTTCTGATCACGCGCGCGGCGTCTGCGGCCTGATCATCTGTTTCAAACAGCCCGAAACAGGTCGCGCCGGACCCGCTCATCCGGGCAAGCGCCGCGCCGGTATTTCGCAACAGGGTCAGGGCTTCGCCGATCTCTGGTGCCAGAGCGCGCGCGGGTGGCTCCAGATCGTTCCTCTGCCGCGACAGCCATGCGGTGAAACTGTCGAACCCGTCCCAATCGGGGGGGGCCATTGGCGCATTCTGCTTGCTGGTCAGACCCCGAAAAACCGCGCCTGTCGGGACAGCCACCCGCGGGTTGACCAGAACGGCGTGCAGGCAGGGTATCGGCGGAACCGGGGAAAGGATCTCGCCGATCCCTGCCATGCGTTGTGGTGCGCGGGACAGGCAGACCGGCACATCGGCCCCGAGTGTCAGCACTGACGCCCTGCAGGGGCGCGGGCAGTTCCATAGCCGCGCCAGACCCCGCAGGGTGGCGGCCGCGTCTGCCGATCCCCCGCCGATCCCGGCCGCGTGGGGCAGGTGTTTTTCCAGCGTCATGGCCGCCCCGCGCCCGGCCCCGAACAAGGCCGCTGCACGCAGGATCAGGTTGTCCGGCCCCGTCGGCACACCCTCCGCCATCGGCCCCGTCACGGACAGGGACAGATCGCGGGCGGGGGCAAAGCGCAACCGGTCTCCGACCCCCGCGAAGACGACGAGCGAGTCGAGCAGGTGATAGCCATCCGGCCTCTGCCCGGTCACATGCAGCGCGAGGTTGATCTTCGCCGGGGCGTCTTCGCAGATCACGGGTTGGTCTCGGCCTCTTGGGCCAGAACGGCATCCAGCCCCAGTTCGAGCTTCAGGCGAATGCGGTCGGCCTCTGCCGGATCAGGATCGAAGGACAGGGCGCGGCTCCACTGGAATTCGGCCTCGCGGAAGCGCCCAACCATCCAGTAGACATCCCCCAGATGGTCGTTGACGATTGGATCGTTCGGCAGCAGCTCCACCGCGCGTTCCATGGGGGCGACGGCCTCTTCGAACCGGCCAAGACGGTAGAAGACCCAGCCAAGCGAGTCGACGATATAGCCGCTGTCGGGTCGCGCCGCGACGGCCCGCTCGATCATGTTGAGCGCTTCATCGAGATTGCGGTTCTGTTCGACCAGGGAATAGCCCAGATAGTTCAGCACATTCGGCTGTTCCGGCGACAGTTCCAGCGCGGCACGGAAATCGGCCTCTGCTTCGTCCCACATGTCGCTGCGCTCATAGCTTATCGCACGGGCATAAAGCAGGAACCAATAGCGCTGCTGGTCAAGCTCCACCAGATTGACGGCGTCGCTATAGGCCTCGATCGCTTCCTCGAACCGTTCCTCGCGCCGCAACGCGTCGCCAAGCGCGGTGTGGACGGCGGCCAGGTTGTCATAGTCGCGCGCCAGGGCATGCAGAACCTCGATGGCCGCATCCTCGCGGCCCTGCTGGAACAGCGCCTCTGACCGGCCCATTTCGGCCTGCACGAAGAGCGGGCTTTCGCGCGGCACCATTTCATAGCTGTCTTCGGCCATTTCATATTGCTCTGCTTCCGACAGGATGTCGGCAGCCAGAATCGCCGAGTGGATATGGCCGGGATCGACCGCATGTGCGGCGCGGGCATAGATCAGCGGCAGGGTTGTCCCGGCCTCGGTCCCAAGGGCGCGGGCAAGAGAGAAAAAGACCTCTGCCATGCCTTCCGCGGGTGTGATGATGAAATCATAAGGACGGGTTGGGTCGGCTTCGATCTCGTCGCGAAGTACGAACAGGGTCTCGTCGGCGTTCTGGCTGAGCGCAAGGTTCAGCAGTTGCAGCGCATCCTCGGTCCGGTCCAGCTGCACGAGGATCTGCGCATGGGCCTGAACGCTTCGGGTGCTGAACTGAAGTGGCCCGTAGACCTCGCCGGACAGGATCGCATCCGCCCCCTCGAAATCCCCGACAGAGGCCCGTGCAAGCGCGTATTGATAGGGAACCAGTCCTGCCACGGGGCTGTTGCTGTCGATGATCGCCTCAAAGGTCGCGCTCGCGCGGCTCATGTCGCCCTCTGCAAGATAGAGCCATGCCTCGAGAAGCGGGTCGACCAGGGGACCGGCCCCTGTCATCTCGACTGCGGCGGCGCTGGCCCCGGCCAGATCCCCTGCACGGATTCGCGCCACCTGTTCGATGAGGTTCGCGAAATCCCGGTCGAACGAGCCCTCGTCAACCCTGTTCGCGTAAGATGCGGCCTGGTCCCAGTCACCGATCGCGGCGAGCGCCAGCATGGCATCGGCCAGAATTGCCTGGTTGTCCGGGTCGGCGCGCAAGACGCGCTGGAACTGGATCGCGGCTTCCCTGTGGTCGCCCGACAGGGCCGCGCTGCGGGCGGCTAGGTAGGCACCGGCCAGTCCGGGTTCCAGGGCGACCGTGTTCTGGGCCAGTGCGGGGGCAGACAGGCCGAGACCAAGGATCAGCGCCAGACGGGAAAGGGTTTGCATCGAATGCTCCTGCTCAATCTGGAACAGAGATTAGGTGCGCCATGCCCGGGAAGCAATGCGGGGCGCCCTGTTGGACGCCCCGTTTTTTCGGTTCCTGTCAGGGAAGTGATCACATGTTGGGGTAATTCGGCCCGTCGCCGCCCTGTGGCGTGACCCAGGTGATGTTCTGGCTGGGGTCCTTGATGTCGCAGGTTTTGCAATGCACGCAGTTCTGGAAGTTGATCACGAATTCCGGCTTGCCGTCCTTTTCGACCACCTCGTAGACACCCGCCGGGCAATAGCGCTGCGCCGGTTCCGCGTATTTCGCCAGGTTGACCGAAATCGGCACGCTGGCATCCTTCAGATGCAGATGCGCGGGCTGGCTTTCCTCGTGATTGGTCATCGAGAAGCTGACATTGGTCAGACGGTCGAAGCTGATCTTGCCGTCGGGGCGCGGGTATTCGATGACCTTGTGCTTGCTGGCCTCTTCTGTGGCCTCGGCATCTGTCTTGCCGTGCTTGAGCGTCCCGAAGAAGGAGAAGCCGAACAGGTTGTTGGTCCACATATCCAGCCCGCCGAAGACGAGCGAGGCGGTGAGACCCCACTTCGACCACATCGGCTTGACGTTGCGCACGCGCTTGAGGTCCTTGCCGATGGCGCCAGTGCGCACCTCTGTCTCGTAGCTGGTCAGCTCGTCGCTGCTGCGGCCCGCGCTGATCGCCTCATAGGCAGCCTCCGCCGCCGCCTTGCCCGACAGCATCGCGTTGTGGTTGCCCTTGATGCGCGGCACGTTGACCATGCCGACGGAACAGCCAAGCAGCGCGCCGCCGGGGAAGACCATCTTCGGCATCGACTGGTAGCCACCCTCGGAAATCGCCCGCGCGCCATAGGCGATGCGCTTTCCGCCCTCCAGCAGGTCAGCCACCATCGGGTGATGCTTGAAGCGCTGGAATTCCATGTAAGGGAAGAGGTGCGGGTTCTTGTAGTTCAGGTGCACCACGAAGCCCACATAGACCTGGTTGTTTTCGAGGTGGTAGATGAACGATCCGCCGCCAGCATTGGACCCGAGCGGCCAGCCCATGGTGTGGGTGACCGTGCCCTCGCGGTGCTTGGCGGGGTCGATTTCCCAGATCTCTTTCATCCCGATGCCGAATTTCTGCGGCTCGTGCCCGTGGGACAGGTCGTATTTGGCGATGACTTCCTTGGCCAGCGATCCGCGAACCCCTTCGGACAGGAACACGTATTTGCCGTGCAGTTCCATCCCCGGTTCGGTGTTCTCGCCGATGCTGCCGTCAGCCTCCAGCCCGAAGACGCCCGCGACAACGCCCTTCACCTCGCCATTGTCACCATAGACCAGTTCGGAACAGGCCATGCCGGGGAAGATCTCGACGCCCATTTCCTCGGCCTGCTCGGCCATCCAGCGGCAGACATTGCCCATGGAGACGATGTAATTGCCATGATTGTTCATCAGGGGCGGCATGGGGAAGTTCGGCACGCGCAGCTGGCCCGCCGGGCCAAGAACGTAGAAATTGTCTTCCTTGACCGCGGTGTTCAGCGGTGCACCCTTTTCCTTCCAGTCAGGGATGAGAGCATCCAGACCGCAGGGGTCCAGCACAGCGCCCGACAGGATATGCGCCCCAACCTCGGAGCCCTTTTCCAGCACGACGACGCTCAGGTCGGCATCGAGCTGCTTCAGACGGATCGCAGCCGACAGGCCAGCCGGCCCCGCCCCCACGATGACGACGTCATATTCCATCGACTCCCGTTCGATCTCGGACATTCCTGAATTCCCTCTGGTTCGACGCCCCCAAGCGCCAAGAATTTCGGTTCGCGATGGGGTAACGCGGCCCGCGTTCCGCGTCAATTGCGACGCAACATCACTTTGCCTTTCGGCGTCGCAGGCTAACTATGTTTCGTCGCCCCTTGGCCTCGCCGCGCAACAAAGGACATCTCCATGACCCCAACCCGCCTTCTGTTCTTCGCTCTCGCGATTCTGGGGACAGTGCTGCCGATGCGCTATTTCCTGGCCTGGTTTCGGGAACACGGCTGGTCGATCGCGGGCATGGTCGAGGCCTGGCATGCCAATGCCGCAACGTCTGGCCTGGTTTGGGATTTGACCATTGCCGCACTGGCGCTGACGATTTGGGTCCTGATCGAGACAGTGCAGCGGCGCAACTGGTGGGGGCTTGTGGCGATCCCGGCCACGTTCTGCATCGGGGTCAGCTGTGGCTTGCCGCTCTACCTGGCGCTGCGGCGCTGACCCCGGATCAGGGTTGCCGGGCGCTGTCGGCGACTTCGGGGTCGCAATACGCAAGATACCCCGATCGGATTGCGCGTCCGGCCCATCACATGCGAGCCGGGAAAAGGCGCTTCGAAGCGCCTTCCCCGCGCGTCGTTCAAAGCGTCAGGATTGTCGATCCGGTGGTCCTGCGCGCCTCCAACGTGCGATGCGCCCCGCCCACATCTTCCAGCGGGAAGCGTTGGTCGATGCGGATCGTCACATCGCCCGCGACGACTTTCTCAAACAGTTCGCTTGCCATCTGCTGGCAGGTCGGTCCATCGGCGATATGGGTGAAGAGGGTCGGGCGGGTGATCTTGAGCGATCCTTTCTGCCCGAGGATGCCCACCGAAAAGGGCGGCACCGGACCAGATGCATTGCCAAAGCTGATCATCATCCCGAGCGGGCGCAAGCTGTCGAGAGAGCCCTCGAACGTATCCGCCCCCACGGCGTCCATCACCACATCGACGCCCGCTCCGCCGGTCAGGTCCTTCACCCGGGCGACCCAGTCCTTGGTGCGGTAGTTGATACAGTCCGATGCACCATGATCCAGCGCCAGCTGGCACTTTTCATCCGTTCCGGCGGTGCCGATCAGGCGGATGCCCTCGGATCGCGCCCATTGGCAGGCGATCAGCCCCACGCCCCCGGCCGCGGCATGGAACAGCACCGTGTCGCCCGGCAGGATGGGCGTCGTGCGCCGGAAGAGATAGTTCACTGTCAGCCCCTTCAGCATCATGGCCGCGCCTTCCTCGAAGGAGATCGCGTCGGGCAGTGGGCAAACCTGCGCGGCAGGCATCACCCGCGCCTCGCAATAGGCCCCCGGAGGTGTGGCGGCATAGGCGGCGCGGTCGCCCGCTTTCAGATGCGTCACGCCTTCGCCCACGGCCTCGATCACGCCCGCCGCTTCCATGCCAAGCACATGGGGCAGGGTCATCGGGTAAAGCCCGGTGCGCTGGTAGACGTCGATGAAGTTCAGCCCCACGGCCTTGTGGCGGATCAGCACCTCGCCCGGTCCGGGCTGACCCAGTTCCGCTTCGACCAGTTTGAACTGTTCGGGGCCGCCATGTTCCCCGATCACCATTGCCCTGACGGTCATCGCTCTTCCCTCCCGCGTATGAGACATCGTTGCGACAAGAGCTAGGCGTGCGCCGGTCACCTGTCGAGTAGCTCTTTGAATTATCGCCGCACAATGCTAGGGCGCGGGCGCAGATCGCAGCAAGGCCGGACCCAATGGACCATTTCCTCTATCGCAACGGCATCCTCCATGCCGAAGACGTGCCCCTGCCCGAGATTGCGGCAGCGGTCGGCACACCCTTCTATGTCTATTCCACGGCCACGCTGACGCGGCATTACCAGTTGTTCAAGGACGCGCTGGACGGTATGCCGAACATGGTCTGCTATGCGATGAAGGCCAATTCCAACCAGGCGGTGCTGAAGGTTCTGGCGGATCTTGGCGCGGGCATGGATGTGGTCTCGGGCGGCGAATACGCACGGGCGAAGGCGGCAGGTGTGCCGGGGGATCGGATCGTGTTCTCCGGGGTTGGCAAGACGCGTGAGGAAATCCGCGCGGCGCTGGAAGGCGGCATTCGCCAGTTCAACATCGAGAGCGAGCCAGAGATGGCCGTTATCTCGGAGATTGCCAGTTCCATGGGCGTCACGGCCCCTGTCACGATCCGGGTGAACCCGGATGTGGATGCACGGACCCATGAAAAGATCGCAACCGGCAAATCGGAAAACAAGTTCGGCATCCCCATTGCCCGCGCCCGAGAGGTCTATGCCCTTGCCGCCAGCCTGCCGGGGTTGGAGGTGATTGGCATCGACGTGCATATCGGCAGCCAGCTGGTGGAGCTGGAGCCGTTCGAGATGGCCTATGCAAAGGTCGCCGAACTTACCCGCGTGCTGCGGGCGGACGGGCACGACATCCGGCGGCTGGATCTCGGCGGCGGGCTTGGCATTCCCTATACCCGCTCGAACGAGGCCCCTCCGTTGCCGCTGGACTACGGCGCGCTGATCAAGCGCAGCGTGGAAGGTCTGGATGTCGAGGTCGAGATTGAACCGGGCCGCCTGATTGCCGGGAATGCCGGGTTGCTGGTGACCTCGGTCATATATCTCAAGGAAGGCGAGGGGCGGAATTTCCTGATTGTCGATGCGGCGATGAACGACCTGATCCGCCCATCCATGTATGCGGCCTATCACGATATCGACCCGGTTGTGGAGCCCGCGCCGGGCACGGAACGCCAGCCCTTCGACATCGTCGGGCCGGTCTGTGAAAGCGGTGATACCTTTGCCAAGGGGCGCGAGATGACGCCGATGGTGGCGGGCGATCTGATGGCCTTCCGGTCCGCCGGGGCCTATGGCGCGGTCATGTCGTCGGAATACAACACGCGGGCGCTGATCCCAGAGGTTTTGGTGAAGGATGATCAATTCGCCGTCATCCGGGCGCGTCCGACATTTGACGAGATGATAAATCGCGATATCGTTCCAGAGTGGCTCTAGGCTGCTCTGGCCCCTGCAAGGGGCGTAACCCGCGAAAGGTCGCATGACCGAACAGACCCCGATCACGCAGGCGGTAAAGGCCCGCCTGGCCTGGCCCCTCAGGCTGACCCGGCTTGGCATCGGGGCGGAACGCTTCGTGCGGGCCTTCTGGCCGGTTTGGACGATTCTGCTGGTTGTGGTGGCGGTGCTGGCCTTCGGTGCAGCGGATATTGTGCCACCCGCCGCGCTGATCGGCGGCTTGTCGCTGAGCGGTCTCGCGCTGCTGTGGATGCTGGTCAGGGGCCTGCGCGCGTTCCGGTTGCCCACTCGTGCCGAGGCGATGGACCGGCTGGACCAGACCATGCCCGGGCGTCCGCTGACAGCCCTGGCCGATCACGCCGCGATCGGGGCAGGCGATGCCCAATCCATGGTGGTCTGGCAGGCCCATCAGGCCCGCATGGCCGAACGGGCCGCCAATGCCCGTGCGCCGGAACCGGACCTGCATCTGAACGACCGCGACCCCTATGGGCTGCGCTTCATGGCGGCCACGGCTTTTGCGATGGCGCTGCTGTTCGGCACGCTCTGGCGGGTGGCGGATGTGGGCGACGCGATGGCGGGGGCCCCGCAACTTCCTGCAAGCGGTGGCCCAAGCTGGGAAGGCTGGGTCGAACCGCCGCTCTATACCGGGCTGCCGTCGCTCTACCTAAACGATATCGTGGCCGAAACGTTCGAAACTCCGATGGGATCGCGCATCACGCTGCGGCTCTATGGCGAGGCGGAACAGATTGGCATCAACCAGACCTTGCAGACCGAGATTTCCCCACCCGATCCGGCCAGCCTGTCTCGGCAGATCATTGTCGAACAAAGCGGTGAGCTGTCCGTCGGTGGGCCCAACCCGCGCAGCTGGCAGATCGTCATGCTGGCCGACCGCGCGCCGACCGTAGAATTGGCGGAGCCTGTGGAGGGTGTGCCGCCCGGGGCGTTCCAGATGACCTATTCGGCCGAGGATGACTATGGTATTCGCGGCGGGCAGGCGATCCTGACGCTGTGGCCAGAGGCCGCCGACCGCCGCTATGGGCTGACCGTCGATCCTGAGCCGCGCGAGGCCCTGGTGCTTGACCTGCCCTTGCCGTTTCGCGGCGGGCGCGAGGAGTTCTCCGAGGCGCTGATCGAAGACCTGTCTCAGCACCCCTTCGCCAATCTGCCCGTTCGGCTGGAACTGAACGTAGAGGATGACGCGGGCCAGACCGGACAAAGCATGGTGGAACTGGACCGGCTGCCCGGGCGCCGCTTCTTCGACCCGATTGCCAATGCGCTGATCGAGATGCGTCGCGATCTGCTCTGGTCGCGGGAAAATGCGCCGAGGGTGGCGCAGCTTTTGCGGGCGATCACACACCGGCCCGACGCGTTCTTTGATGATGAAGAGGTCTACCGGCAGGTGCGCTCGGTCATTCAGCGGCTGGAAGCGGCTGTCGACGGGATCTCCACCGAGACCCGCGACGAGGTGGCCCAGATCCTCTGGGATGCGGCGATTGCGTTGGAAGAGGGCGATCTGTCGGATGTGTTGGAACGGCTGCGCCGCGCACAGGACCGGCTGGCGGAGGCCATGCGGCAAGGGGCCAGCGACGAGGAGATTTCGCAGCTCATGCAGGAACTGCGCGAGGCAATGCAGGACTACATGCAGGAGCTTGCCGACAACATGGAACCGGGCGACGGGACTGACCAGCCCGACCAGTCCGGCGAGACCATGGAAATGTCCATGGGCGATCTTGAAGAGATGATGCGCCGCATTGAAGAGCTGATGCAGCAGGGCCGCATGGCCGAAGCGCAGGAGATGCTGGATGCCCTGCGCCAGATGATGGAAAACATGCAGATGGCCGAGGGTGGTGATGATCCCAACGGCCCGCGCAGCCCTGGTCAGCAGGCCATGGAAGGCTTGCAGGACACCCTGCGCGGTCAGCAGGGTCTGGCCGATGAGGCGTTCCGCGATCTGCAGGAAAGCTTCAACCCGAACAGCCCGCGCCCCGATCCGGGCGAAGAAGGGCAGGACGGCAACCAGCAAGGCGGCCAGCAGGGCGGCGAGAATGACGAAGGCAGCCTTGCCGAACGTCAGCGCGAGTTGCTGGACCAGCTGCGCGAACAGGCCCAGAACCTGCCCGGTCGCGGCACCGAGGACGGCGAGGAATCTCTCCAGCAGCTCGAAGAGGCGGGCCGCGCCATGCGCGATGCCATCGAGGAACTGGAGCGCGGTGATCTGGCCGAGGCGCTGGACAGCCAGTCCGAAGCGATGGAGGCCCTGCGCGAAGGCATGGAATCGCTCAGCGAGGCACTGGCGGGGGATGAGGGCGAGGATCCCGGTCAGGGTCAGGCCGATGGCAATATGCAGGCCAACCGTCCGCTGGAAGATCCGCTTGGCCGGCAGGCCGGAAATTCCGGCGCGTTTGGATCGGATGAAAGCTTTGAACAGCGGGAAGAGGCCTTCCGCCGCGCCCGCGAATTGCTCGATGAAATCCGCCGCCGCTCGGCGGAACAGGATCGCCCGGATGTGGAGCTGGACTATCTGCGCCGTCTCTTGGACCGGTTCGCGGCCCAGTAGCCCGGCTTAGTTGCCGGCCCTGTCGGCCAATTGGCTGGCCAGCGATTGTACCAGATCATCCAACTGGAAGCGCAGCTGATCGACCTGCTCCACATAGGGGGTCAGGACCGGTTCCGCCTGTGGCAGCGCGGCGGTGATCTCGGGCGCGAAGGCATAAGCCCCGATGGCGACAGCGGCCAGGAGAACGACCAACATGAACCCGGTGCGGAACCCCCGGCGGCGGCGCGGGCGCACATCCATCGAGTCGATATCACTCGTGTCGCGGTCGCTGCTGCTGCGGTCGGTGGTGGCGCGCAGAGTGGAGTTGATCTCTTCGATATCCGGCAAAAGGTCACGCCGGCCCTGACGTTCGGCCCGCCCGCTCTCTTCGGCGACCATCTCTCGGATCGCGGCGGCGTCCTCGTCGTCCTCGTCATCCGGGTCCGGCAGGTCTGCCTCGGTCGCGCGTGTGGCCGGGGGCGGGCTGTCGAGCGCCATCTCCTCCTGCTCTTCCACCGGCGCGGCGGCGCGGCGCAACTGTTCCTCGCGTTCACGCTCTTCGCGCAGGATGTCGCGCAGCGCCGGGTCCAGATCGCGCCGGGGGGCAGCGGCAGCGGCGGCAGGGGCGCTCTCGGGTTCTTCGACCCGTGCACGGTTGCCCGGCTGGAACCAGGTGGTCGCACAGTTGGAACATTGCACATCACGTCCCTCTGGCGGGACCAGAGAGTCATCCACCTCATATCGGGCGCTGCAATTGGGGCATGTGAGACGCATGGTGTTCCTCGTTCCGTCGCCCGGCAGGCGGCATCCGCCCGACTCTAGCAACGGGCATCCGCCATTCCAAGCCATTGCATGGGGTTACGATTGCATGAAAGCCCCGGGTGAGGCATGACGGTCTCAGCACTGAGGGACGGAGCAGACCAGTGATCGAGTTGCAGGACGCCGCCTATGGCTACGGGGGCGGGTCACTATTGTCGGATATCAACCTGCGGCTCGCGCCGGGGTCCTTCCATTTTCTGACCGGCCCTTCGGGGGCGGGCAAGACCACGTTCCTGAAACTCTGCTATGCCGATCTGCACGCCACCTCTGGCCGCGTGACGCTGTTTGATCAGGACACAAGCGAGATGAGCCGCGATGACGTGGCCCAGGCCCGCCAGCGGATGGGCGTCGTGCATCAGGATTGCGAATTCCTCGACCATCTGCCGCTGTCTGAAAACATCGCGCTGCCCCTGACCGTGGCCGGACGCGGCGGGGCAGAGCAGGACGGCAACCTGTCGGAACTGATGGGCTGGGTCGGCCTGTCGGCCCGCGCCGATGCGCTGCCACCGGAACTGTCGGGCGGGGAAAGGCAGCGCGCGGCGCTGGCGCGAGCGGTCATTACAGACCCTGACGTGATCCTTGCCGATGAGCCCACGGGCAATATCGACTGGGAGATGTCGCTGCGCCTGCTGCAATTGCTGGTGGAACTCAATCGTATGGGCAAGACGATCCTGATCGCCACCCATGACCTTGCCCTGATCCGGGCCGCAAAGGCGCAGGTCTCGGCGCGGGTGCTGCGGATCGCGGGCGGGCGGCTGCAACTGGCGGGGGCGGATCTATGAGCGCGCTGTCGGGCCTGCTGGATATCCTCAAGGGCGACGCGCAGGCCGACCGCGTGGTGCCCCGGCGTGGCCATTCGGTGCGGCTGACCCTGTTCACCTCGGGCGCGATGGCCTTCCTTGCGGTCTTCGCGCTGGCGCTATCGCTGGCGTCTGGCCGTCTGGCCGATCGCTGGTCCGAGGCGCTGGCGCGCAGTTCCACCATTCGCATCTCGGCCCCCGCCGCGCAGATGGAGGCGCAGATCTGGGCGGTGCTGGAGGTGCTGGAGCAGACCCCCGGTGTCGCTTCGGCCCGGGCCCTGAGCGAAGAGGAACAGCGTGACTTGCTGGAACCCTGGTTCGGCCCGGACCTGCCGCTGGAGGATCTGCCGGTGCCCCGGTTGGTCGAGGTGATCGAAACGGCAGAGGGCTATGACCCCGACGGGTTGCGCCTGCGCCTTGCCGCCGAAGCCCCCGGCGCGGTGCTCGACGACCACACCCGCTGGCGCAGGCCGCTGGTGCGGGCGGCGGAACGGTTGCGGTCACTTGGCTGGATATCCCTGGCGCTGATCCTGGGATCGGTCGCTGCCATGGTCACGCTGGCCGCGCAATCGGCGCTGGCTGCAAACGTCAAGGTGATCCGGGTTCTGCGGCTGGTAGGTGCGCGGGACCACTACATCGCGCGGGCCTTCGTGCGCCGTTTCACGCTGCGCGCCCTGACCGGGGCCACCGTGGGCACCGCTTTGGGCATGATCGCCATAGCCCTCTTGCCAAGCGCGCAGGAGGAGGGCGGATTCCTGACCGGGCTCGGCTTTGCCGGTCTGCATTGGCTCTGGCCGCTGACCGTGCCGATCCTGTCCGCGATCACCGCCTTCTGGGCCACCCGCGCCGCCGCCTTCAAAACCCTGAGGAGCCTGCCATGATCCAGTGGACCCGCTCGCTGATCTTCATTGGACAGATGTACCTGATGATGGTCCTGATGGCGATCTTCTTCACCCCTTGGGCAATCGTCCAGCGCAGCGCGGCCTTCACGGCGGTTCACACCTATTGCCGGTGGGTGCGCTGGACGGCGAGCTGGATGGTCGGGCTGAAATCCGAAATCCGGGGGACGCCGCCGACGGGCGAGGTGCTGATCGCTGCCAAGCATCAGAGCTTTTTCGATATCATCCTGATCGTTTCCGCCGTGCCGCGCCCCAAGTTCATCATGAAATCCGTCCTGCGCTTTGCGCCGATCCTTGGGTGGTACGCGCTGCGCATTGGCTGCGTTCCGGTGGATCGGGGCAAGCGCGCGCAGGCGATCCAGCAGATGGTCGAGGGCGTGAAATCGGGCGCGCAGGAACCGGGCCAGTTGATCATCTATCCGCAAGGCACCCGCGTCGCGCCGGGGGCGGACCGGCCCTACAAGATCGGGACTGGGATCCTGTATGAACAGACGGGCCAGCCCTGCGTGCCCGCCGCCACCAATGTGGGCGTCTTCTGGCCGCGCCACGGCATTCTGCGCAAGCCCGGCCTCGCGGTGGTGGAGTTCCTGCCGGTGATAGAGCCGGGCATGGAAAAAGACGCGTTCATGGCCGAATTGAAAGAGGTGGTGGAAACCCATTCCGACCGGCTGATGGCCGAGGCCGGGTTCCCCGCACCCTGATCTTATAGCAGAACGGCCTGCCCCGTCGCCGCCGATTGCTGTGCGGCAAGGCCCATGCGCACCGCCCAGGCCCCGTCGGACAGCGACACATGCGGGCGGCCTCCGGTCCGTGCAGATTCTGCAAAGTACTTGTGCTGGTAGTAGGTCGATCCGTTGTGGTCGCCAGCCTCCAGCAACTCGGGATCGACGGGAATATCCAGCTCTCGCGGGCCTTTCGGGTCGCGCGGGCTGACGATCAGCTTGGGCACCGGCGGGGCACCCAGATGCTCGGGCCAGAAGCGGCCCGGACCGGGCACGAGCGCCTCGATCTTGCCGGTGGGGCCAACGGCGGAAATCTCCTCCTGATAACGGCTGCCCTCGGCGAACATGCACAGTTCCAGCATCGCGCGCGCACCATTGGCGAAATCGACGATGACATAGGCATTGTCCCAGATATCGGGCGTCTTGCCGCCGTAGCGCTCGTCCAGATGGTTCACCGCCTGCCCGCCCGAGGCCATCACGCGCACAGGGTCCGATTTCAGCAGCAAGCGCATCAGATCGAAAAAATGGCAGCACTTTTCCACCAGCGTGCCGCCGGTCTGGTGGTTGAACCGGTTCCAATCGCCCACCTTTTCAAGAAACGGAAACCGGTGTTCGCGGATGGTCAGCATGCGGATGCCGCCGGTGGCCTCATCTGCCTGTTCCAGCAGGGCGGCAATGGGGGGCATGTAGCGATATTCCATCGCGACCCAGATGAGCTGTGGGTAAGTGGCCTGCAACCGCGCAATCCGCGCGGCGTCCGCGGGGTCGGTATAAAGCGGCTTTTCCACGAGGATCGGCAGGGCGCGCAGGCGGGCGATTTCCTCCAGTTGTTCAACATGCCGGAAGTTGGGCGAAGCGATGAGCAGCGCGTTCACCTCTTCCAATGCCAAGAGATCGGCAATGCTGTCCGCGAAGCGCAGGCCGGGCACCAGTTTCGCGGCCTCGGCCTGCATGCCGAGATCGGGTTCGTAGATCGCCACGACCGCAGCCCCGTCGATGAGCGCGATATTACGGATATGTTCCTGGCCCATCATGCCGCAGCCGATGATGCCGTAACGCAGGGGAGAGTTCATGGATTACCTCATGCGGGCGACATAGCGCGCCACGTTGCTGTCGAACCAGTTGCGGGAGACCTCGGCAATGCTGCCATCGCGCGCGCGGCTCTGGCGTTCCACCAGCCCGCATGGCGCGCCGGGGCGCTGGCCGAACGCGTCGGGGGCCCAATCGGGGCAGGGGGCAACGCCGACCTGATCCTCGTAACCGGTGATCCAGAGGTCGAGCGTTTCGCGGTAGTACATGTAAAGCGAGTGCAGCAGATCATCGGGCGCAAGCCGGTCCGCATAGCTGGCATCGAGCCAGATTTCCTCGACCGCTGCCGGTTTGCCACCGAGGAATCGCATCCTCCGAATCCTGTGCGCCGCGATTGATGCACCGAAAGCGGGCAGGTCGGCGGGCTTGTCCATCCGCGTCACGTCCAGCACCGTCGCCGTAGGCAGCCCGCCGCCGCCGACCAGTTCCAGCCGGAAAAGGGCATAGATGCCTTCGGGCGTCGTCTTCGATCTTATATAATTACCAGACCCCTGCCGCCGCTCCAGCAACCCCCGATTTTCCAGCTCCGATAAAGCTTTCCTGAGGGTTCCGACCGAGGTGTCGAGCGACTTCGCCATCTCTCGCTCGGGCGGCAGGCGACTACCATCCAACAGCCGCCCTGCTGCGATGTCGCGGATCAGCATCTCGCTGATTTGCAGGTAGATCGGCAGGGCACCGCCGGGTTTGTTGGGGGGCAAAGCCGCCTCCTGTAGAAGAATTGATACATTATTGATCTACTCATTGGCGAATGCTACGCAAGAGGAAAATGATACATCTGGGAGGAATGTTTTCATGACCGTGGTCCCCGTCACGTCAGCCGATCTCGATGCCGCCGAGGTATCGTGGTTCGCGGCGCTCTGTTCCGATGATTACCAGTTCCTCGGCGTGCCCGACGGCGACCTGCGGTCGAGCTGGGAGCATTGTTCCGGCATCCTGCGAGAGGCCGAGCGTCAGGGCTTCCGCAACATCCTCTGCCCGTCCTCCTACCAGGTGGGTCAGGACACGCTGAGTTTCGTGGCGGGCTGCGCGCCGATCACCGATCGGATCAACATGCTGGCCGCCGTGCGCTGTGGCGAGATGCAGCCGATCATGCTGGCGCGGACCATCGCCACGCTTGATCACATGCTGAAGGGGCGGCTGACGGTCAACATCATCAGTTCGGACTTCCCGGGCGAGGTGGCCGACAGCAAGCTGCGCTATCAGCGGTCGCGCGAGGTGGTCGAGATCCTGAAACAGGCCTGGACGCAGGACGAAATCACCTACAAGGGTGAAGTCTACGATTTCGAGGGGCTGACCACCGACCCCGCCAAGCCCTATCAGACCGGCGGCCCGCTGCTTTATTTCGGCGGCTACTCGCCCGACGCGCTGGAGCTGTGCGGCCAGCATTGCGACGTCTACCTGATGTGGCCCGAACCGCAGGAGAACCTGGCCGAACGCATGAAGGCCGTGAACGCGGTGGCGGAACGCTATGGCCGGACGCTGGACTATGGCCTGCGGGTGCACATGATCGTGCGCGACACAGAGGCCGAGGCGCGGGAATATGCCGATTACATCGTGTCCAAGCTCGATGACGAATACGGCAAACTGATTCGTGACCGGGCGCATGACAGCATCTCTCTCGGCGTGGCCCATCAGGCCAAGGCACGGGAACTGGCGGATAAGTTCGGTTATGTGGAGCCCAATCTATGGACCGGCGTGGGCCGGGCACGGTCTGGCTGCGGCGCGGCCTTGGTCGGGTCGGTCGATCAGGTCCTGACCAAGATCGAAGAGTACAAGAAGATGGGCATGCGCGCCTTCATCTTCTCGGGCTATCCACATCTGGAGGAATGCAGGATCTTCGGCGAAAAGGTCATGCCGCATCTGACGACATGCTCGCTGCCGCAGGAATATGGCCGTGTGCCGAGTGAAACGCCGATGACGCCGCTAGGCGCGGGAGAGCGCAAATGACCGAACGACTAAGCCTGTCCGGCCAGTTGGACATCAGCCGCCTTGTATATGGCATGTGGCGCGTCGCTGATGATGCCGATACTTCGCCCGCCCATGTGCAGGCCAAGATCGAAGCCTGTCTCGATCAGGGTATCACAACCATGGATCAAGCCGATATCTACGGCGACTATGGCGCTGAAGAGGTGATGGGGGCGGCCCTGCGGGCTGCACCCGCACTGCGCGACCGGATCGAGATCGTCACCAAATGCGATATCGTCGCGCCAATCGGAAAGTACTCGGACAAGCGGGTGAAATACTACGACACATCCGCCGCCCATATCACTGCGTCGGTCGAGGCGTCGCTGACCAACATGTCAACCGACCGGATCGACCTGCTGCTGATCCACCGGCCCGATCCGCTGATGGATCACCATGAAACCGGGGCCGCTCTCGATGCGCTGGTCGCCTCTGGCAAGGTCCGGGCCGTGGGCGTGTCGAACTTCAAGCTCAATGACTGGACGTTGCTGCAATCGGCGATGAAGACGCCGCTTTGCACCAATCAAATTGAGGCGAGCGTGCTGCATTTCGCCCCCTTCATAGACGGCGATATCGCCTGGATGCAGGAACGCGGCATTCGCCCGATGGCGTGGTCGCCCCTTGGCGGCGGGCGTCTCTTTGGCGAAGACGGCGCTGCCGTGCGCGCGGTGCTGGATCGTATCGGTGCCGAACAGGGCGTTGATGCCACCGCAGTCGCCGTGGCCTGGCTTCTGGCGCATCCGGCCAAGCTTGCCCCGGTCATGGGCACCAACAATCTGGACCGTATCCGCGCGATTTCCGATGCGGCGCGGGTCAAACTGGCCCGGGAGACATGGTTCGAAATCCTGACAGAAGCCTGGGGGAGCGAGGTGCCATGACCATGCAGGACGGCATGAGCCATTTCAGCCCCGGCCCCGATATGGGGCGCGAGCTGCGCAGCGCCCTGGCGCGGTTCGGAACCGGCGTGACCATTGTCACGACCTCCACGGATGCGGGTCCGGTGGGGATCACGGCCAACAGCTTCTCATCCGTGTCGCTCGATCCGCCATTGGTATTGTGGTCGGCCTCCCGCGCGTCGCGGCGCTATCCGGCCTTTCGGGAAGCCGAGCACATGGCGATCCACGTTCTGGCGGAAAACCAGATGGATCTGTGCCGGGCCTTTTCGGCCTCGGCGCATGCGTTCGATCAGGTGGATTGGCGTGAAAGCGAACGCGGGGTGCCCCTGTTGCAGGGTTGCCTCGCGCGGTTCGAATGCGAGCGCTACGCCGAATACGATGGCGGCGACCATGCGATCCTTGTGGGTCGGGTGCTGAAAGCCTCGGTCCGTCAGGGTCTGCCGCTTCTGTTTTATGGCGGGCAGTTCGGCCAGTTCGCAGTTGGCGCATGACAGGCGTGGCCCTGCGTGATCGGCTGGCAGGGCTGCTTGGGGCGGGGTTTCCGGGGCCGAATTTCCGCAAGGTCACTGTGCAGGGCCGCAGGCAGTTCGGGGACTGGGTGCTGGACGACCTGCTGTTCGAAACGGTAGGGCGCGCGCCGGTTCCCGCCCTGTTCCTGCGCCCGCCAGACGGCCAGGCACCGGTCCCGGCCCTGGTCTACTGTCATGCCCATGGCAACCGCTACACCATGGGGCGGGAGGAACTGATCGAAGGCCGGCCGTCGCTGAAAGGCCCCTATGCCGCCGATCTGGTGGCGCTTGGGGTGGCGGCGCTGTGCATGGACATGCCCTGTTTCGGGACACGGCAGCTGCCCGTGGAATCTGCCCGTGCCAAGGCGGCGCTGTGGCGGGGGGAAACGCTGTTCGGGCAGATGCTGGCGGAGCAGATGGCGGGGCTGAGCTTTCTTGCGGATCATCCGGTGGTGGATCGCAACAGGCTCGGGGCACTGGGCTTTTCCATGGGCAGCACGCTGGCCTGGTGGTTGGCGGCGATGGATGAGAGGGTGCGCGCGGCCTCGGCGCTGTGTTCCTTCGCCGATCTGGAAACGCTGGTGGCTCAGGGGGAGCATGACGGCCATGGCCCTTACATGACCGTGCCGGGCCTGCTGCCGGTTGCGCGCAGCGGGCAGATTGCAGGCTTGACCGCGCCACGTGCCTTGCAGGTCTGCGTGGGATTGAAGGATTGGTCGACGCCGGAAGGAGCCTTCAACCGGGGGCGGCAGGATCTGGAAGCGGCCTATGGTGGCAGGCAGGGGCTGGAGTTTCACATCGAGCCGAATGCAGCGCATGAAGAAACCCCGGCGATGCGCGCGGCTGTGTTGCGGTTTCTGACGCGGCAGCTTGTCGAAGGGCGAGGCCGAGACAGCTAGTCGTCGGACAGGTCGAAAAAATCCCGGTTGGCCTCGATCATCCCGGAAAGCGTGGACAACACATTGCGAAGGTGGCGCCGCATACGGTCAAGCGCCTGGCCGGAATAGGCGTTGCGCACCGCGTCGAGAATGCCCTCATGTTCGGATAGCAGGCGCGACATATGCGCGGCGTCGTTAAGCGCCAGCACACGAAGCCGGTCAAGCGCCGCCTTCTCCCGGATCAGCAGCCCGCTTATGCGCTCAAAGCCCGTGGCCTCGGCCAGCATGGCGTGAAACCGGTCATCCAATGCCTGAAAGGTCAGCTTGTCATCGGCCCGCACCGCCGCGCGTTGTTGGGCAAGGTTGTCGTCCAGCGCAGCAAGGGCCCTGTCCGAGATGCCCTCGGAACACAAACGGTCGACCACCGCCACTTCCAGGGCTTCGCGCAGGAACTGGGCGCCCCGGATCTGATGTTCGGACAGCTTGGAAACATAGGTACCACGGCTTGGCCAGGTGACGACAAGCCCGTCGTCGCGCAGTTGCGCAAAGGCTTCTCGCACGGGTGTGCGGCTGGCCCCAAACAACTGGCCAACCTCGTTTTCCGAGATCATCGCCCCCGGCGCGATCTGCATGTTCAGAACAGCGGATTTCAGGGCAGAAGCGATCTGCTCGGCCGCCGGGCGTGACAGGTCAAGGGACGCCACAGGCAGGGAAGACGCATCTATGGCGGCCGATTTCCGTTTCAATACTCGCTCTCCATTCGTGGGGGCTTTGGACCAGTATACCGGTATGTAAAGTCATTGACAACCGGGTTCCACCTATGACTATCTGCCCGGGCTGTGTATCGAAAGGGTCACTTCAATGCTGAGTGCATCGCCGAAACGCGTGGTTCTGATCGGTGCGGGAATGGTGGCGCGAACCCATGTTGCAGCCTGCGCCGATGCCGCTGGCGTGGCTCTCTATGGCGTACAATCCCGGACTGTGGAAAAGGCCCGTGATCTGGCAGAAATGGCGCAATCGCGGGTCGGCCACCCCATCCGTGTGTTCCATGATCTTGGCGCAGTTGCGGCGGATCCGGACGTCGATTTCGCAATCGTCCTGACGCCACCCAATGCCCGTGCAGACATCATTCGCCCGCTGGCCGAGGCGGGCAAACATATCCTGCTTGAAAAGCCCATGGGCCGGAATGCGGACGAAGCACGGGAGGTCGTGACGATCTGCCGTGACGCGGATGTGACCCTTGGCGTGGTTTTCCAACACCGCATGAGAGAGGCGTCGCGCAAGGCCGCGCAGATGATCGCCGCGAACGATCTGGGTGCGCTCGGTCTGGTCGAGGTTTCGGTGCCCTGGTGGCGCGAGCAAAGCTATTATGACGAACCCGGTCGGGGCAGCTATGCCCGCGATGGCGGCGGCGTTCTGATCAGCCAGGCCATTCACACGATCGACCTTGCTTTGTGGCTGGCCGGTCCGGTTGCATCCGTGCGAGCGATGGCCGCCACGACCAGATTCCACCGGATGGAGTCCGAGGATTTCGTCGTTGCCGGGCTGGAGTTCGAAAGCGGGGCCGTCGGGTCGCTCGTCGCCAGCACGGCTAGTTTCCCCGGCGGTGCAGAATCCATCACGCTGCATTTCGACCGGGCCAGCCTGCACCTTGAATCCGGGGAACTGCACATGAGCTGGAGAGACGGTCGTTCCGTCGTGTTCGGCGCGGCAGGCGGCACAGGGGGTGGGGCCGATCCCATGGCTTTTACCCATGAATGGCATCAGGGCGTGATCGAGGATTTCGCCGCTGCCCTGATCTCGGGCCGGCCTCCTGCCATCACCGGCAAGGACGCGCTCGCTGCCCATGATCTTATCGATGCAATCACCACATCCGCGAGAACCGGCGGAGTAACGGAGTTGACCACATGACCGCCCTACGCTTTGCCGCCATTGGCATCGACCACCGCCATATCTACGGGATGGCCGCGAACATGATCGCCGCGGGGGCCGAGTTCGCCGGATGGTGGACCGAGGGTCACCCGGGCACCGAGGCGGGATTTGTCGAGCGGTTTGCCGATGTCCCCCGCGCAGACAGTGTCCAGGCCCTGCTGGACGATCCCTCCATCAACCTGATCCTGCTGTCCGGCATTCCGCGTGACCGCGCGGAAATGGCCATTCGCGCGATGCAGGCGGGCAAGGACGTGCTGACCGACAAGCCCGGTTGTACGACGATGGATCAACTGGACGCGATCAAGGCGACCGTCGCGGAAACCGGACGGATCTGGTCCATTGATTTTTCGGAACGCTTCGAGGTTCCGGCTGTCACCCGTGCGGCTGAGCTGGTGGCTGAGGGTGCCATCGGGCGTGTCATCCAGACCCTGGGGATCGGGCCGCATCGGCTGAACCGCGACACGCGGCCGGACTGGTTTTTCGACCGAGAAGCCTATGGCGGGATCATCACCGATATCGCCAGCCACCAGATCGACCAGTTCCTGTATTTCACCGGGTCGACTGACGCCGAGATCACATTGGCCAACGTTGCCAACTACGCCAACCCGAACGATCCGGGTCTTCAGGATTTCGCTGAACTCGCCCTGCGCAGCGATCAGGGCCATGGATATATCCGCGTGGATTGGTACACGCCCGACGCCCTGCCCACATGGGGCGATGGACGGCTGACCATTCTTGGAACAGAGGGCTATATCGAGCTGCGCAAATACGTGGATGTCGGCAGCGAAGGGACGGATCATCTGATCCTCGTGAACGGAGACCGGTGCGAAAAGATTGATGCATCCGGGGCGGACCTGCCCTTCTTTTCGCGCTTCGTGGCCGATCTGCGTGACCGGACGGAAACGGCGATGACGCAGGCCCATGCGTTCAAGGTTTGTGAACTGGCACTCAGGGCGCAGGCCATGGCCGAAGCCAACCCATGATCCGCACCGCGATCATCGGCGCGGGCATCGGGGCCGAACACCTCTCGGGTTACCGCGCATTGCCAGACCGGTTTCAGGTGGCCATCCTGTGCGATCTGGACACCGCGCGGGCAACGGCAGCAACCGGGGGCGATCCGGCGATTTCGGTCACCGGAGACCTGGAGGCCGTCCTGGCCGATCCGTCGGTTGACCTGATCGACATCTGTCTGCCGCCGCACCTTCATTTCCCGATTGCCGTTCAGTGCCTTGAGGCAGGCAAGCATGTGATCTGCGAAAAGCCGATTGTCCGGTCTCTGGATGAGGCCGACCGGCTTGCAGCAGTTGCGAAGGCCCGCGGCAAGTCGGTGTTCCCGGTGTTCCAGTATCGCTATGGCCGCGCCATGGCGCAGCTACAGGCGCTTGTCGCGGCAGGTCTGGCGGGCAAGCCATTCGTGGCCAGCCTCGAGACGCATTGGAACCGCGATGCCGCGTATTATGCCGTTCCATGGCGCGGAACATGGGCCGGGGAATCCGGTGGCGCGCTGTTGGGCCACGCGATCCATGCTCATGACTTGCTGTGCAAGGTGTTCGGACCGGTTGCCGAGGTCACGGCGCTGACGGATACACGCGTGAACCAGATCGAGACGGAAGACTGTGCCGCGCTGGCGTTTCGGATGCAGAACGGGGCGCTGGCGACCAGTTCGGTCACGCTTGGTGCCGGGAACGACACCACCCGTCTCCGTTTCTGTTTCGAGGGCGTCACTGCCGAAAGCGGTTCAGCCCCCTACAGCCCGGCACAGGACGAATGGCGGTTCATCGCGCGCGCGCCCGTCGCACAGGCAGAGGTTGATTCTATCGTGCAAAAGGTTCCGCATGGCCATGCGGGGTTTGCCGGATATCTTGACGCGGTCGCAGATGCGTTGACGGGCCAGGGCGGCATGGAAGTCACCCTCGAAGATGGGCGGAGGTCCATTGAACTGGTCACCGCCATCTATCGCTCAGCAAGAGAGGGCGGGCCGATAAAGCTGCCGCTTTCAAGCGGTTCCCCTTGTTACGCGGGATGGATGCCGGGCAGTCGCTGATGTCCCGACGGGGCAGGGCGAGCAATCGGGAAAGCCCGCGCCAGGAGGCGTGATCGGGGCAATAAGTGCGACCGACACTGTCCTCTGACCTGGATTGAAGCCTTGTAAAAAAGGTTTGCGTGGGGATGAGTAATAATACTAGTATACCGGTATGAGGGCTTGGGAGAAGGACTAGATGCGGCGAACTTGGAGATGGTTTGGCCCACACGACAAGGTTTCCTTGGCCGATGCGATGCAAGCGGGTGCCGAGGGTATCGTTTCGGCCCTGCATCACGTCCCGCCCGGTTTGCCGTGGACACTTGAGGATATTAGAGAAAGGCAAAGCCAGATCGAGGACGGGTCCAACGGCGCACTGGCGTGGGATGTTGTCGAAAGCCTCCCGGTTTCCGAGGCCATAAAGACCAAATCGCCGGATTGGGATGCCCACATTGCCGCCTATCGCGCGTCGATCGAAGCGCTGGCGGCCAGCGGGATCGAGACGATCTGCTACAATTTCATGCCAGTCCTGGACTGGACCCGCACGGAGCTTCGCGCGCCGTTGCCGTCAGGTGGCACCGCGATGCGGTTCGATCTGGCGACTTTCGCGGCGTTTGACATTCACATTCTGGCCCGCCCCGGTGCCAACGAGGCCTATGTCCCCGAGATCGTTCAGGCGGCAGCCGACGTCATGGCCGGAATGGACGACGGCACCAAGGCGGCGCTCAGCCAGGCGGTCGTCTCGGGTCTTCCGGGGGCGGCCGAGCACTGGACGCTGGAAGACGTGCGTGCCGCGGTTCAGACCTACGCCGCGTTGTCGCCTGACGTTCTGCGCCAGATCCATGTCGATTTCCTGTCCGAGGTCGTGCCGTTGGCCGAACGGCTCGGGGTGCGCCTGTGCTGTCACCCCGATGATCCGCCCTTTTCCCTGTTGGGACTGCCGCGCACCATGTCCACGCTAGAGGATTACGAGGCCGTACTTGGCGCTGTTGACAGCCCTGCCTTCGGGGCGACGTTCTGTACCGGATCTCTTGGCGCGCGTTCGGACAATGATTGCGTGGCGATGGCCCGGGCGCTCGCGCCCAGAATACACTTCGTTCACCTGCGCAACGTCATCCGTGACTCGGAGGGAGCACCGTGCAGCTTCATGGAATCAGAGCATCTGTGCGGTGATGTCGACATGGTCGGGGTGATCGACGTGATCCTGACCGAGGAAGCGCGGCGGCGCGCGGAAGGGCGCGCGGATGCAGAGATACCGATGAGACCGGATCACGGTCAGGACATACTGACCGATATCGGGGCGGGCGCGCAGCCGGGTTATCCGGCCGTTGGACGCCTGAAAGGCATGGCAGAGTTACGCGGTGTGATGGCGGCCTTGTCGCGACGACCGGCGTGAGATGCGGGACACGAAGAGCAGGACAAAACCAAAGTACGATCAACCATCCTAGGGAGGAAACAATGAGAAGATCACTGAAACTTATGGCGGCAAGCTCGCTCTTTGCGCTTGTTGCGGGGGCGGCGTCGGCACAGACCGAACTGCGCATGATGTGGTATAACGACGGCATCGAGGGCGAGGTCATGCAGTCGATCCTCGACCGGTTCGAGGAAGCCCATCCCGAGATCAGCGTCACGCTTGACGTGGTGCCCTATCAGGCGGTTCTGGAATCGCTGCCGATTCAGCTGGCGGCGGGCAACGGCCCCGACATCGCCCGCGTGACCGATCTTGGCGGGCTGTCAGAGTACTATCTCGACCTGCGGCCCTACGTTCAGGACCCGGAATACTGGGAAACCAATTTCGGCCCGTTCCTTGATTGGCTTGACCCCGATGGCGACGCGATCAACGGCTTCATGACGCAGCTGACCGTGACCGGGCCTTACGTGAACCGCACGCTCTTTGAACAGGCCGGTGTCGACATGCCAGGCGACGGTGCAACCTGGGAAGACTGGGCGGCTGCTGTGAACGAAGTGGCGGGCGCGCTCGACATTCCGATCCCGATGGCCTGGGATCGTTCCGGCCACCGTGTCGCCGGCCCGGCCATTTCGCAGGGCGCGATGATGTTCGACGCGGACGGCAACCCGGCGCTTGTCGACGAGGGCCTTCAGCGCATGGCGCAGCTTCTCTACGATTGGCACCAGGACGGCACCATGTCGCTGGAGCTTTGGGGCTCGGTTTCCGGGTCGTCCTACCTTGGCGCGAACGAGGATTTCGCAAACGCCAACGTCGTGATGTACATGTCCGGTTCC
Organism: Nioella sp. MMSF_3534; assembly: GCF_030732985.1. Taxonomy (GTDB): domain Bacteria; phylum Pseudomonadota; class Alphaproteobacteria; order Rhodobacterales; family Rhodobacteraceae; genus Nioella. The sequence goes on along the minus strand of NZ_JASHJX010000017.1, from coordinate 42,400 downwards.
TGGCAGATCCCGCAGTTTGCATCCACCATCGGGGATGCGTTCGACTGGTGGGCGGTGCCCGCGCCTTGTGGTCCGGCAGCCTGTACCGGGATGCCCGGCGGTGCCGCGCTGGCCGCGATCGGCGATACCGAACACCCGGAAGAGGTCGGCATCCTGATGGATTACCTCGCGCAGGAAGAAGTGCTGGCCGAGTTCTATGGCCGGACGCTGTTCATTCCGGGTCACCTCGGCCTTGCCTCTAGCGGGATCGACTTCGACACGGATGATCCGCGCGCAGCCCATGCGCTGGCAACCTTCGCCGGGGCAGTTCCGAGCATCTCTCCGGTGGCGTTCGCCCTTCAGGGTTACCCGTCCAACCGCGTGATGTTCAACGCTCTGATCTCTCGTCTGAACGAGGCCATCGTGGGTGAACTGACCCTCGATGAAGCCTATGCACGGATGGAAGAAGACATCGCAAACCAGCTGGCCGAAAGCGACCGCTGAAGCGTCTGATCCGATGATCGGCCGGCCCTGCCTGACTGGTGGGGCCGGTCACCCCCTGAAGAGAATGGAAGCTTCCCATGGCCCATGCGGATGACAAGGCGACCGGGATCGGCGATGTGCTGCAAAACGTGGTGGCATGGCCCATCCGCATCCTGTTCAAGCTGATCGACTATCCCGTCACAGCAATTCAGAACGTGATTGGCATCCGGCGCATGCCGTGGCTCTTCCTTTTGCCGAACCTCGCCTTCTTCGGCATGTTCGTGATCATTCCGCTGTTCATGAATTTCGCCTATTCGCTGACCGGCGGGACCGAGCTTTTCATCAGCGAACGCCCCTATACCGGAGGTGAACAATACGGCTTCCTCTTCGATTGCGACAACTATGCCGATCCAATCAGTTGCCGAGAGGACAGGTTCTGGAAAGGCATCTTCAACACCGCGGTGTTCATCTTCTTCCAGGTCAGTTTCATGGTGCTGTTCTCGCTTATCACCGCACTGGTCCTGAACCGCGAAATCCGCGGGCGAGGCTTCTGGCGCGCGGTGTTCTTTTTCCCGGTGCTGCTGTCGCCGGTGGTCGTTGCGCTGATCTGGAAATGGATCCTGCTGCGCGATGGCATCCTGAACGCATTCCTGATCTCGATAGGGCTGGACCGCATCCTCTTCTTCGTCAGTCCCGAATGGGCGATGTTCTGGGCGGTGTTCGTGTCGATCTGGGCGCATATGGGCTTCTACACGCTGATCCTGCTGGCCGGCCTTCAGGCCATCCAGCCCGATCTTTACGAGGCCGCCGAGATGGACGGCACCAGAAAGGAACGCGTCTTCTTCCGCATCACCCTGCCGCTTCTGTGGCCCAACATGCTGGTGGTGATCGTGCTGGCGCTGATCAAGGGCGTGCAGGTCTTCGATGAGGTCTACGTGCTGACCGGCGGCGGTCCCGGCACCGCGACGCAGTTCATCGTCCAGTACATCTACAACACTGCCTTCACCAACCAGGTGCAGAATTTCGGCCTTGCCTCTGCCGCCTCCATGGTGCTTGGCGTGGTGCTGTTCATTCTGACGCTGACGCAACTGGCCGCAACCCGGAGGCGCGACAATGACTGATGCGACGCAATCCCCCCGCTCGGTCAAGACCCTCCTTGGTGCCCGTCGCGGACGCGGCAAGATGCACTGGACCGACGTATTTACCTATTGCTACCTCGGCTTCGGCCTGTTCCTGATGTTCGCGCCGGTGGTGTGGCTGGTCCTGTCCTCGTTCAAGACTCCGGCGGGCTTGCAGGAATTTCCGCCGACCTTCCTTCCGCTTGGGCAGATCTCGGTCGAGGTGGAGGGCTATGACGAGCCGCTGCTGCTTTTCGACGTGACGATGGAAGATGGCAGCGTCCAGCAACTGGCCCAGGTCCGGCGGATCGGGATCATGGCGCAGATGGTGGACCCGGAAAACCCCGGCGAACGCCTGCAAATCCCGATCGCGACGCGCGAACCCGTGCGCGAGATGCGCATGGCGTGGGAAAACTACCGCGACCCGCTGGAGCGTTTCAATTTCATGCGTTACCTGTGGAATTCCGTGATCGTGACTGCGGCGGCCACGATGGTCACGCTGCTGATCAACTCCATGGCGGCTTACGGCCTGTCGATCTACGAATTCCGGGGGCGTAACGCGATCATGCTCTTCGTGATCGGCACGCTGATGATCCCGATCACCGTGATCCTTGTGCCGGTTTACCTCGTCGTCACGAACCTTGGCATGATCAATTCGCTTTGGGCGGTCATCCTGCCCGGAGCGGCAACGCCCACGGGGGTCTTCCTGCTGCGCCAGTACATGCTGACCATCCCGCGCGACCTGATCGAGGCGGCGCGGATGGACAAGGCATCCGAATGGCAGATCTACTGGCGCGTGGTGATGCCCTTGGCGATGCCTGCCGTAGCGGTGCTGGCGATCTTCTCGATCATGTGGCGCTGGAACGAATTCCTCTGGCCGCTGATCGTGCTGAACCGGTCCGAGGTCTACACGCTGCAAGTCGGGCTGAATGCCTTCCAGGGGGAACTGGACGTGCAGTGGCACTACATTCTCGCCATGACCGTCGTGACCCTGATCCCGGTCGTGATTGTCTTCGCCTTCCTGCAACGCTTCATCACGACCGGCATTGCCTCTTCAGGGATGAAATGATGAGTGACACACCGTTGATCTTCATGGACCCGTTCCCGCGGAATGAGGCCATGGTCTACACCCCCGACTGCGCCGAGGCGCTGGCCGGGATGGGCCGGGTTGTCGCCCATTGGGGCAGCCGCGCGCCGGATGATCTGGTGGAGGAGCATTTGTCGGACATGACCGTTCTGATTGGCCAGACCGCCATGCCCAAGGAACGATTGGACCGCGCCCCGAACCTGCGCGCCATCCTGAACGTGAAGGCCAACTGGGAGCCCAATATCGACTACGCCGAATGCCACGCGCGCGGCATTCATGTGCTGAGCGCCGCACCCGCCATGGCCCCCGCCGTGGCAGAGTTCTGCATCTGCCAGTCCATCAGCCTGCTGCGCGGTCTGCACCGAGCCGACGGGCTGTTTCGTGCGGGGCAGGAAGCCTACGGGATCGGCGGCAATGGCACGGCGGAGAGCCTGTACGGCGCGACCGTTGCGTTAATCGGCTACGGTAATCTCGGTCGGGCACTGGCCCCGTTGCTGCGTCCATTTGGAGTGCAGTTGCTCGTGCACGACCCATGGCTCTCTGACGGCTACCTGGCAAGCGAAGGTTTGCAGCCCGTATCGCTGGACGATGCCCTGGCCAAGTCGGACGTGATCTTCCTGCTGGCGGGCGTGACCTCGGACAACGAAGGGTTTCTCGACCGCAGGAAGCTGTCCCTCATCCGGCGCGATGCCTGCGTTATCCTCGCCTCGCGCGCCGAGATCGTGGATTTCGACGATTTCCTCGCCATGGCGGGCGAGGGGGCCTTCCGCGCCGCCGTCGATGTTTTCCCGGAAGAACCCGTCCCCGCCGGACATGTCTGGCGCGACACGCCCAATGTTCTCTTTTCCGCCCATCTGGCCGGGGGGCTGCGCGCCTCCTACGCCCGCATCCGCGAGATGATGCTGGACGATATCGGCCAGATCCTCAAAGGCCTGCCTCCCCTTCGGATGCAAAAGGCCGATCCGCAATTCGCCGCCAAGATGCGCAGCCGGTAACGAAAGACACGCCATGACCGAAATCCATCTCAAGAACGTGCGGAAATCCTACGGCGACGTGGAGGTGATCCACGGCATCGACCTTCAGGTTCATTCCGGGGAATTCTGCGTCTTTGTCGGCCCCTCCGGCTGCGGCAAGTCCACCCTGTTGCGGATCATCGCGGGGCTGGAGGATATCACCTCGGGCGATATCGAGATTGATGGCACCGTCGTGAACCACAAAGGTGCCGCAGATCGTGGCCTGGCCATGGTGTTCCAGTCCTATGCGCTCTACCCGCATATGACGGTCTACAAGAACATGGCGTTCGGGCTGGAAAACTCCAAGATGCCGAAGGCGGAGATCGACGATCGCGTGCGCAAGGCGGCGGAGCTTTTGCAGATCACCGATTACCTCAATCGCAGACCCAAGGCCCTGTCGGGTGGCCAGCGGCAGCGGGTTGCCATCGGTCGCGCCATCGTGCGGGACCCAAAGGCGTTCCTGTTCGACGAACCCCTGTCCAATCTGGATGCGGAACTGCGCGTGACGATGCGCAAGGAACTGTCGGCGCTGCACGCGAATATCGGCGGGACGATGATCTACGTGACTCACGATCAGGTCGAGGCGATGACGCTGGCCGACAAGATCGTGGTCCTGCAAAAAGGCGTGGTGGAACAGGTTGGCCCGCCGCTGGAGCTCTACAACAAGCCCTGCAATGCATTTGTGGCCGGTTTCATCGGATCGCCCCGCATGAACATGTTCCAGGGAATCGCCGTGCGCGACGAAAACGGGCTGGCATTGAATGTCGGGGGTGCGCTTCTGGCCATACCGGATGTTCCGGCCCTTGCGGATGGCGACAAGGTCACGCTTGGAGTCAGGCCCGAACACATCGCGGTGCATGCGGATCACAGCGGCGAGCTGTCCGCGTCTGTCAGCGTGACAGAGCAACTGGGCGGCGAGACCTATCTGTATTGCGACGCGCCGGGGTTGCCGCAGATCACGGTCCATCAAGGCGGCCAGTTGCCCTTCCAGCGGGGCCAGGCCCTGTCGCTAAGCTTCGACCGCGCCCGGATGCATGTCTTCGATGCAGACGGCAAGGCCGTGGCAAACGGGTTGTCGACATAGGCGGGCCGGGATTGCACCCGCGCTTGGGTGTGTAGCAGCCCTGCTGAACCGTTTCGCGCGCGGTCGCCAGAACATGCAGGCATTCTGCACAAGGAGCCTATCTGCTTTCGCAGCCGCCCTTTCAGGTGCGTGCGCCATTCATCGTGGCGCAGATTGTCTCGAATCTCGGTAAGTACTTGGCTGGGGTGGTAGGATTCGAACCTACGGTACACGGTACCAAAAACCGCTGCCTTACCGCTTGGCTACACCCCAACCGTGACGCGCTAGTTACGCCGCCCGCCGCGCGGGATCAAGACCTTTCGGTCAAAAAATCCGGTCCCGTTCGACTATTCCTGCGGGGCCTCTCGGGTCAGAAGATCGTCATGCGCCGTTTCGGCCCGTTCGGCGTCTACAATCCGTTGCAATTCCTGCATATCCTCGGCGTGAACCGGCATCGCAACAACCGGTGCGACCTCGTCCCGCGCGTCGCCGGGGGCTTGGGCGCTTTGGGCCGGGGCGGGGCGAATCGTTGAATCGGTGATCAGGCGGTAGGTCGGTTCCGGCAGGGTGATACCCGCCTCTTCGAGACGAGCCTTGGCCAGCCGGATCGCCTCGCCTCGTGCCATGAACAGGCCGGTTTCGTGCTGCTTCACCCAACCGGCGGCGGTGATGGTGATGTTGCTGTCGCCCACCTCATCGACCCAGGTCGAGGGGCCGGGAGTTTCCAGCAGGTAGGGCAGTTCATTCAGTGCGCCAAGGATGATTTCCTGTGCTTCGGCGATATCGGCATTCGCGTCGACCCCGAGGGTGAAGGTGAATCGGCGTTCATCGTTGCGGGTGTAGTTCACGATCCGGGAACTGAAGACCTTGGAATTGGGAATGCGGATGTGGTTGCCGTCGGGTGACAGCAGAATCGTGGCGCGGCTGGTCAGGCGGATGACGTGGCCCGTGTCGCCTTCGATTTCCACCAGATCCTTGGGCCGAAAGGGTTGACGCATGGACAGCATGATGGAGGCGATGAAGTTTTCCACGGTGTCCCGGACGGCGAAGCCGATGGCAAGACCCACGATCCCGGCGGCCCCGAGAATGGTGGAGAGAAGCGCTGTCAGGTTCAGCAGGTCGAGCGCAAGGACAACGCCCAGGACAACGAAGAACAGGCGCACGATCTGGCGGTAGATATCGGCGATGAAGGCATTGGGGGCCATCCGGTCCCACGGGTTTTTCAGGCGGGCGATCAGGTAGCCGGCCCAGGCAACCAGAAGGCCGGCGAAGACCGCAACCAACAAAAGCGGCAGGAAGGCGACTGTCTGCTCCAGCCTGTTCCAAAGCCGCTCGACGGCGGGTGTCAGGCGCTCGACCACATCCGTGGTCTCGCTCACCTCGTTTTCGATCGCAACGACGCCCTCGACCCGCGCAACCAGGCCGGTCAGCGCCTCTGCGGTGGCCGCGTCCAGCGTGGTGCCGCGCAGCGTGACGATGCCGTCCGAGACATAGACAGCGACATTTTCATACCCGTCGAGCTGGTGAATGATTTCACGGATGCGCACAGCGATGGCGGCATCTTGCTGCACGGAGTTTTCGACGGAAATGGTGGTGTCCGGTTGCGTGGCCTCCTGCGCTTGGGTGATCAGGGGCATGGCGAGGAACAGCAGGATCAGGAAAAGGCGCATGGCATATCTCGAATGGAAAGGGCTGCCGAAAGCGTAATGTGCTTCGGCAGCCCAAGAAAGCGTGACATTGCGGCGGGGCGGGCCAAAATCCTTGCAAGGATTTTTAAAAGGATCTTGCAAGATCCTTCCCCGCGCCCGTGTCAGATCGTCTGGTCGTAGTCTCCGACGCCGGGTTCCGTGCGGATCACCGCATCGAGATCGTGGAATATGGCGCGTAATTCCTCTTCGCTTGCCGGGCTTTCGCAGACCACCACGAGATTGGGCGTATTGGAGGAGGCCCGCACAAGGCCCCAGCCTCCGTTTTCCAACATCACGCGGGCGCCGTTCACCGTGACCACATCCACGATCTTCTGCCCGCCGAGCGTTCCGCCCTCTGCATGGCGCGCGACCAGCTTCTCCACCAACCGCTCCAGCACATCGTATTTCTCGGTATCCGCGCACCAGGGCGACATGGTGGGCGAGGAATAGGTGACCGGCAGCGCGCGGCGCAGGTCGGCCATGGACATGTCCGGATTGCGGTCGAGCAGCTTGCAGATCTCCACCGCCACGCGCATACCGCAGTCGTAGCCTCGGCCAATGGGTTCGGCCAGGAAGTAGTGCCCAGATTTCTCGAACCCCGCCAGTGCACCCAGTTCATGCACCCGGCGCTTCATATGGCTGTGACCGGTTTTCCAGTAGTCCGCCTTGGCACCATGGGCCTTCAGCTCCGGGTCCGAGGCGTAAAGCCCGGTCGACTTTACATCGGCCACGAAGGTCGATCCGGGGTAAATCTTGGCCAGATCGCGGGCCATGATCACGCCCACCTTGTCGGCGAAAATCTCTTCGCCCTCATTGTCCACCACACCGCAGCGGTCGCCATCCCCGTCAAAACCGAGCGCAAGGTCCGCGCCGTTTTCCGTCACCGTGGCGGACATGTCGTGCAGCATCTCCATCGCCTCGGGGTTGGGGTTGTAGTTGGGGAAGGTGTAGTCGAGCGCGTTGTGGGAGGGGACGACCTCGACCCCCAACCGCTCGAACAGCTCCGGTGCAAAGGCCGAGGCGGTACCGTTCCCGGTCGCGCAGACCACACGCAGTTTGCGGGTCATTTTGAAGTCACCCACGAGGTCATCGAGATAGGCCTCGCGCACGCCTTCAACGAATTCATAGCCCCCACCGGGCCGCGCCATGCCTTCGCCGCCAAGTACGATGTCACGCAGACGTGCCATTTCCACCGGGCCATGTGTCAACGGGCGCTGAAAGCCCATCTTCACCCCGGTCCAGCCATTGGGGTTGTGGCTGGCCGTGACCATGGCCACGGCGGGCGCATCCAGATGGAACTGCGCGAAATAGGCCATGGGGGACAGGGCAGGACCGATATCCTTTACCTGGATGCCTGCCTGCATCAGCCCCAGGATCAGAGCATTCTTCACCGACAGGGAATAGTCGCGGTAATCGTTGCCCACTGCGATGACCGGCTCGATACCGGCCTCATGCATCTGGGTGCCAAGGCCGAGACCAAGCGCAGTGATGCCCGGCAGGTTGATCTCATCGGGGAACTTCCAGCGGGCATCGTATTCGCGGAAGCCCGTTGGCGCGATCATCGGGTCACGCAAAAAGGCCCAGGTATTCTGGGTGACGTCGGAATGGGGTTTGGTCATGAAAGGCTCCGTAAGATCTTAGAGTCGAATCGGATCGGCTTTTGCCAGCCGATCGAACTGCATCAGACTGTTCACAAGGGTCTGCATCTGGGTCAGAGGGATCATGTTCGGCCCGTCAGAGGGGGCATTGTCCGGGTCTTCGTGGGTTTCGATGAAAACCGCCGCAATGCCAAGCGACACGGCCGCGCGCGCCATCACCGGGGCGAATTCACGCTGACCGCCGGAGGATCCGCCCTGACCGCCGGGCTGCTGCACCGAATGGGTCGCGTCCATCACCACCGGATAGCCGGACTGCGCCATGATCGGCAGGCCGCGCATATCGGCGACCAATGTGTTGTAGCCGAAACTGGTGCCGCGCTCGGTCAGCAGCAGGCGGGTATTGCCGGTGCTTTCCAGCTTGCTGACCACATTGGCCATGTCCCATGGGGCCAGGAACTGACCTTTCTTGACGTTGATCGCGGCCCCGGTTTCGCCTGCGGCCAACAGCAGGTCGGTCTGGCGGCACAGGAAGGCAGGGATTTGCAGGATATCGACGGCCTGGGCCACTGGCGCGCATTGCGCCTCGGAATGGATATCGGTCAGCACCGGGCAGCCGAATTCGGTGCCGATCTTCGACAGGATGGTCAGACCCTCGTCCATGCCAACGCCGCGCTTGCCGCCGAGGCTGGTGCGGTTGGCCTTGTCATAGCTTGCCTTGAACACGTATTGCGCACCGGCTTTTTCGCTGGCCGCGACCATCTGCTCGGCAATCATCCGGGCGTGGTCCAGTGTTTCCAGTTGGCATGGACCGGCAATGACCGTCAGGGGAAGGTCATTGCCGGTGGTGATCTTTCCGATCGAAACATGTTTCATGGGTTAGGCGGATACCTGTTCTCTTAGGATGGAGGCCGTCATCGACAGCATCAGGTAAATGCCAGAAAAGATCAGGAAGGCAAGCAGCGTGTTTTCCAGCTTGCGCGGGAAGGCAGCCTCGTCGGGGGCCACCGGGTTCACGCTGATGGTCAGGTAGAGCGACTGTCGCTCGGCTTCCAGCCGCGCGCCTTCAAGCGCCTGCAACGCCTGGCTCAGCATCAGTTGGCGGGTTTGCAGATCGGCCTGTGCCACGGCAAGTTCCGAGCTGATGCGCGCCAGCGAAACCTGGCTGCTGGCATCCTCGGTCATCGAGGACCGCAGCTCCTCGATCAGGGCCTCCAGCCGGGCAATATTGCGTTCGGCCACTTCCACGCGGGTCTGGTTCGGGCGGTCGACCGACAGCAGTTCATCCAGGCGCAAACGTTCGTTCTGCAACTGGATCTCGAAGGTGGAGATCTGGTTGAACAGGGCCCCCACTTCCGCCTCCGAGCTCAGGATACCTGTCTGTTCCTGCAGGTTGACCACGCGCAGCTGCGCAGAGGCGAGCGCGTCCTCGGCGGCGTCATAGCTTTCGCGCGCTCCGGCCATCTGGTCATCGCGCAGGCGGTGCGACATCTGGTCGACGCGTTCCTCGGCATAGCGCAGAAGCGCCTGAGAGAAGGCCGCCGAAAGTTGCGGGTCAGCGGCCAGAACCTCCATCCGGACCATGCCTTCGGTCGGGTCGTATCCGATGGTCAGATTGCGCGAATAGAGCGCGTAGAGGTCTTCGGTCGAGGCATCGGGAGCCAGTCGGTTCAGCGGGTCGATATCAGGGGCCGAGAAGTGCTCTCGCAGGCCCAGTTCCTCGTCCAGCAGCAGCATCGCCTCGCGGCTTTCGAGGAAGCTTTGCACCGCAATGGAATCCTGGACCGTGGCAAAGGTGGTGCCACCGAGCAGCCCCCCAAGGCCGCCCGCCGGGCTGGCACTTTCCGCTTTCTGGATCTGGAACAGGGTCGTGGTCGCGTACATCGGCGTCGCGACGTTGTAGTAGTAATAGCCCACCAGCATCGTCGGCAGCATCACGAAGGCCATCAGACGCGCGAACAGCAAGAGCAGCCGCTTGCGGCGACGGGCGGCGATATCGCGCTGCATGCGCAGGATTTCCTGCGCGCGGGCGGCGTCGTCCAGCGTCGGCGGGGCCATGGCCGGGGCGGTCTGCGGTGCGGCGGCCGGAACGTTCGGCTGGCGGACGGTTGCGGGCAGGCGCGGTTGCGCCTCGGCGCGCTGCTGGCCGTCATTGACCACAAGTTCCAGCATGTTGGACCGTTCGAACGGGTCGATCCCCTGCCGGCGCAACAGCCGCACCGCGTCGAAATCCGACGCCGGTTGCAGCCCGTGTTTCTGCGCGGTGCGCCGGGCCATCCGCAGCTGGCGCCCGGTCAGCCCCTCGGATCGGATCGCGGCAAGCTCTTCCTCGATGGACATGCCTTGCGTCTGTCGCTGAGCGGGCTGTTGCGGGGATGCGGACTGCCCGGCCGGTGCACCTGCCGTCGGGAACCGCATGTTGCCGAAGCCGTCATCCGTCGGTGCGTCGAGCGAGTCGTCGGCCACGCGGCGCGTTTCCCCCGCGGGGGCCGTCGGACCGGTGCGCCGGATGCGGAATTTCTTACCCCTGGGTTTCATAGTCATAAAGTCTCTTAGCCTCTTCGAGCGAGTCGAACTGGTAAAACTGGCCGTCCTTCAACACGGCGGCGCGTCTTGCGAATTTTTCCAGCGTTTCCGCCTGGTGGGACACGATGATGACGGTTGCCGATTTCAGGCGTTCCGCAAGGATCGTGCCCGCCTTGCGGTTGAAATTGGCATCCGTCGTGCGCGGCATGCCTTCGTCGATCAGGTATATATCGAATTCCAGCGCCAGAAGCAGCGAAAACTGGAACCGGGCCTTCATGCCTGCGGAATAGGTGCCGAGCGGACGGTCGAAATATTCCTCCAGGTCGCAGACCCACCGGCAGAACGCCTCTACATAATCGGGATCCAGCCCGTAGAGCTGTGCGATGTAGCGGCTGTTTTCCGTGGCGGACAGGTTGGGAATGACCCCACCCATGAAGCCAAGCGGGAAGGAGATGCGGCAGCCGCGGGTGATTTCGCCCTCATCGGGCTTTTCCAGCCCCGCCATCATGTTGATCAGCGTCGTCTTACCGGTGCCGTTCGGGGCCAGAATGCCAAGCGATTGCCCCATCTCGACACGGAAAGAAGCCCGGTCGAGGATGACCTTGCGCTGTGTGCCCGTCCAGAAGGACTTTGAGACATTCGAAAACTCGAGCATGTTCGCCCTGTATTGCTGCCATCTACGGCCCCGATTCAAGAGTTCAGGGCTTCTATCGGATAATCTATCTATCCATTTGGGCGCTATTATGTCCGTTAGGGCAACGATTTCAAAGCTCTTCGGGTGAAATATGACAGGATTGCGTCATTTCTCCTAACAAATCACCCCCATGGCAGGGCAATGGGGGCGTGTTCTTAATCTTTGCGGGCTGGATGGCCCCTTCCAAACGCTGCGCAAAGGGTTGCAACGGATTGCGGAAGGGACCGTTTCGCAGGCTTCAAGCGATGAAGCCCCAGCTCAGACCGGCAAGAATGGCGCCGACCACGGCAAAACCCAGGTAGGCCGCGAAGATCTTGGGTTTGACCAGTGCCCAGACCGCCACCGCCGCAGGGATGCAGCTGACACCACCCGCGATCACGAAGGCCATGGCCGCGCCGGGGCTCATCCCCTGTTCCAGCAGGCCCGCGATCAGCGGAACCGCGGCATAACCGTTCAGATAGGCCGGTGCGCCAAGGATTGCGCCAAGCAGGATCGGGCCGATGCCATCGCCGCCAAGTGCGGTGCCGATCCACTCGGCGGGCACGTAGCGGATCAGCAGCGCCTGCAACAGGTAGGCCAGCAGCAACCACTTGCCGAGGAACAGCAGGTTGTCCCATGCAGCGCGGGCAAACAGGGCCCTGCGGTCTGCCTCCTGCCAGAAGCGCCAGTTGAGGCTCAGTTTCTTCGTGCCGCAGCAGGATCCGCAGCCCGTCGGCGTCTGTGCCTTCAGCGGGTCCGCAAGCAGGGCAGTGCCAGACAGCAGCATCAGGCTGAAGCCACCGAACAGGCCGATGGCAATGGCCGCCACGGTCTTGGCCAGGGCGAAGTCAAAGCTGATCGCACCTGCGGTGATCGCGAACATGGCCGGGTCCATCAGGGGGGAGGCCAGCCAGAAGGCCATGACCGCAGACAGGGGCGCACCGGCGGCCAGCAGGGCGGCGACAAACGGGATGACCTCGCAGGAACAGAAGGGCGACAACCCGCCTGCGAGTGCCCCCAGAACGATCATCCGGACCTCGCGCCCCTCGAACGCGCCTTCCAGCAGCCGTTCTGACCCGGTTGCCCGCATCACGCCAATGGCGGCAACGGCAAACAGGATGAACGGGCCGGTATGGGCAAGGCTGGTGAAAGCTTCGGCTATCGAGGGGACGAAGGCCGCCCGATCCAGCATGAAAATGGCCAGGGCGATAGCGACGCAGGTCAGCAGCACCTTGTCGAATCGGGTCCATAGGCCGCGCAGCGGGGCAGGGGATTGCGTGAGATCAGCCATGATGGGCTCCTTCAATATGGCCGCCCTGATCGGCGCAGCATTCTTGCAACAGGTAGTCCGAGAGGCGGCGGATCTCGTCATAATCCACCGCGCAGATGATCCGGCGTCCGTCGCGCCGCTGCTGTAGAAGACCGGCGGACACCATTTGTTTGAGATGGTGGGTCAATACCGATCCGGTGATCCCCACGGCCTCACCCAGTTCCCCGATCGGCAGCCCCTCCGGCCCCGCACGAACAAGCCGCCGCAAGATGGATAGCCGTTGCTCGGACCCAAGCGCCGCAAAGGCAGAGGCCGCGAATATGAGGGCGGGGGGGGGAGTGCTCTGTTTCATGATTCTATAATTATAGAAATAACGAAATCTTGTCCACCCCCAAGCGCGCGTGATTTTTCGGTGTCGGTGCTCCTGCACGATTCCAGCCATGGGCGCCGTCGGGTCGGTACAGCAGGCCGGTTGGCCCTTTCCTTTCCGGGCGCATCGCGCTTTCCTGCCGGTATGAGCTTTGATCAACTGACACAAGAGATCACCCGCTGCCGCCTTTGCTCCGACCGCTTTGCGGCAACTCAGACGGCCCATTCGCCCCGCCCGGTGCTTTGGGCAGGGCCTAGCGCGCGGCTTTTGATTGCCGGGCAGGCACCGGGGATGCGGGTGCATCGGTCAGGCAAGCCCTTCACCGATCCGTCAGGGGATCGGCTGCGCCAGTGGATGGGGGTGAATGAGGACGTCTTCTATGACCGGGACCGGGTCGCGATTGTCCCCATGGCCTTCTGCTTTCCGGGATATGACGCGAGGGGTTCTGATCTTCCACCGCCGCCGATCTGCGCAAGGACATGGCGCGCTCGGGTGCTGGATCTGCTGCCGCAGATAAAACTGACGCTATTGATCGGGGCGTATGCACACGGCTGGCACCTGCCGGGCAAGGCCACTGTCACCGCCCGCGTCGCAGCCTGGCGCGACCATGCGCCCCGCGTGATCCCCTTGCCCCACCCGTCCTGGCGCAATACCGCGTGGATGAAGCGGAACCCGTGGTTCGAGGCAGAACTTCTGCCCGCCCTGCGCGCCCGCGTCCTGGAGGTGCTGAAGCCATGACCGAGACAACCCCGATTGACGGCGCGCTTGCCGCGATGAATGCCGCGCCCGAGGATGATGCAGCACGGCTGCGCTTCTACGAGCGGTTGGCAGATAGCGAACTGTTCCTCGCGCTTGCGGAGGACGCGGGTGGCGATGAGATCACTCCGCAGGTCTTTCCTGTTGAGGATGCCAGCTATGTGCTTGTTTTCGATCGTGAAGAACGTCTTGCCGAGTTTGCCGAGGGCAGCGCACCCTATGCGGTTCTGTCGGGCCGGGGCTTGGCGGCGATGGTGGCGGGGCAGGGCATTGGATTGGCGGTGAACCCCGGTGCCGAGGCTTCGATCCTCGTACCATCCGAGGCGGTGGACTGGCTTGCCGCGACCCTGGCCGAAGCCCCGGACGAGATCGAGGAAACGCCCGAGGAAATCAGCGCGCCTGTCGGATTGCCGGAGGCACTAATCACGGCGTTGGATGCAAAACTTGTTACGGCTCAGGGACTTGCGCGGTTGGCGTACCTGTGTGGCGTGACCTACTCGGGCGGTCGGAAATCGCATCTGCTGGCTTTTGTCGATCCGGTTCCGGGGGCGGAGCCGGCATTGGCGCGGGCGGCGGGAGAGGCGTTGACGTTCTCGGGAATCGAGGCCGGGGTGATGGATGTGGGCTTCTTTCGGGCGTCAGATCCGGTCTGCGCATCGCTGGCGAAAACAGGGCTTCGCTTTGATTTGCCAGAGCCGGAAAGACCGGAACAAGTGCCGGGCACCGCGCCGGGGATGGATCCGGGGAAGCCACCGAAACTGCGCTGATACCGGGGGATTTGGCCGGTCACCATGCGTACACCCCCTGTACACCCCCCGTACACCCCCCGTGCAGACGAAACGCCGTTTTGCCGGGCTCAGTAACCCGCGGACCGGTCCACGAGATGCAGAAGGGGCGCGCTGGATTCGGACCGCCGGATGTTCTCGGCGATGACTTCCGCTGCCGTTTCGGGCCGGGTTTCCGACGCGATATGCGGGGTGACGGTGACCTGTGGATGGTGCCAATAGGGGTGATCTGCGGGCAAGGGTTCCACCCGGAAGACATCGAGCGTGGCATGGGCGATCTGGCCGCTGTCGAGCGCCGCAAGCAGCGCCTCGTCGTCGATCAGCGGGCCGCGTCCGGGATTGATGACGAAGGCCCCGTGCGGCATCGCGGCCAGGGTGCGGGCATTCAGCGTGTTCTGGGTGGCGGGCGTATCGGGCAGGAGGAGCACCACGATCTCGGCGCTGGACAGGCAGTCGATCAACCCATCCTCCCCGTGAAAGCAGGTCACGCCGGGAATGGACTTGGGACTGCGGCTCCACCCGGTCACGTTGAACCCGAGCGCCAGAATCGTCTCAGCGCAGGCTGTGCCAAGCTCTCCCAGACCCAGGATCGCCACGGTCCGGTTGCGGGCGAGCGGCGGCGCCACCGGATCCCACAGGCCCGGTGCGCCGGTGATGTGGGCATCCATCCCCAGATGATACCGCAGCACATGGCCGGTCACCCATTCGCGCATCCCCTCGCGCAGGCCGGTATCGACCATCCGGCAGAGCGGCACGGTGATCGTGGGATTGCCGATAATCTTTTCCACCCCGGCCCAGAGGCTGAGGATCGCCTTCAGCCGGGGGAAGCCCGAGAAATCCTGAAGGTCGCTGTTGGGGGCGTAGACGATGTAATCGACCTCCTCCGGGGGGGCCTCGGTCACCACGCGGAACTCCGTGAAACCGGCGGCGGCAATGGCGCGGTTGAGCGGGGCCTCGTACTCGCCCCAACTGTCCGGGCGGGCGGCGAAAAGAATGGTCAGCATGTCAGATCCTTCAGCGGGGGCGGTGCACATGTGCTGACTGAACCAACCCGAAAGCGGCCATGAGCACAAGCATTGCCGAGCCACCATAGCTGACCAGCGGCAGCGGCACCCCCACGACGGGCACCAGTCCCATCACCATCGACATGTTGATGGCGAAGTAGAGGAAGAACGTGGCCGTCACCCCAAGCGTGACCAGCGAGCTGAAACGGTCCTTCGTCTGGATCGCGGTGACGATGCAGAACAGCAGGATCAGCAGATAAAGCCCCAGAAGCGAGGCCGCGCCGACGAAGCCGAACTCTTCGGCCAGCGTGGGGAAGATGAAATCGGTCTGTGCCTCTGGCAGGAAGTCGCCGCGGATCTGGGTGCCCTGCATGAAGCCCCGGCCTGTCCAGCCGCCGGAGCCGAGGGCAATCTGGCTCTGGGTAATGTGGTAGCCCGCGCCGAGCGGGTCCGAGGACGGGTCCAGAAACGTGTCGATCCGGCGATACTGGTAGTCCTGCAAAAGTTGCCAGGCGGTGCCGCGAGAGGCGAAGACGGCGGTCACGATACCGCCTGCCGAGGCGATGACGGCGGCGAAATAGGCCCAGTGGACGCCCGCGCAGAACATCACCGCCGCGCCGCCTACAAGGATCAGCAAAGCGGTGCCGAGGTCGGGCTGGATGAAGGTCAGGAAGGTCGGCAAGAGGATGATCGCGACCGGGATCAGCACGTAGAGCGGACGAGAGACCTTGCGGATATCGAGCCAGTCGTAATAGGCGGCCAGCAGCATCACCACGGTGATCTTGGTCAGTTCCGACGGTTGCAGGCGCATGAAGCCGAGGTCGATCCAGCGCTGTGCGCCCATGCCGACGGTGCCGAAGAACTCTACCAGCAGAAGCAGGATCAACGACAGGCCATAGGCCAGCGCCGAGACATTGCGCCAGAACCAGATGGGGGTGAAGGCGACGATCATCATTGCGGTGAGGCCGAGCGTAAAGCGCTGCATCTGCGGCCCGGCCCAGGGGCGCATGGAGCCACCGGCAACGGAATAGAGCATCAGGAAGCCCACGCAGGCCACCGCCGTCAGCAGGAGGATCAGCGCCCAGTTCAGGTACAGCACCTTGCGCAGCCCCGTCGGCGTGGCCTTCTGGGTGTATTCAAGATAGCTCATGCCCGGACCTGGCCCGTGCTTCGCAGGACTTCCAGCGGCAGCAGGTCCATGTTGTCATGCATCTCTTCGATCTCGCGCCGCAGACCCACCGGGTAGGCCGAGAGCGGCGGCAGTTCGCCATACATGGCGCGCAGCAGCAGATCGCGGGCAATGGGGGCGGCCACGGCCGATCCGCCGCCGCCATGTTCCACCACGACGCTGACGGCGTAGCGCGGGTTTTCGACGGGGGCGTAGCCCACGAAGAGCGCGTGGTCGCGGCGCTCCCAGGGCAGATCCTCGTTGGCGGTGACCCCGGCCTCCCGTTCGGCGGCGGTGATGTTGCGGACCTGACTGGTGCCGGTCTTGCCGGCGATCTCGTATCCCTCTTCGGTGACGCGCGCGCCAAAGGCCGTCCCCCGGCGGAAATTGGTCACCGACCACATGCCCTGGCGGATGACGTCGAGATGCGCTGCGGGAATATCCAGCTCGGCGAAGGAATCCATCCGTCGATTGACGCCGTTCAGGGTGCGGACCAGTTGCGGCAGGATCTGCCGCCCGGTGGCCAGGCGGCTGGTCATGACCGCAAGTTCCAGGGGCGAGCTGAGCACCAGTCCCTGCCCGATCGAGGCGTTGAGCGTGTCGCCCACCACCCATTCGCTGCCCCGGTTGGCCAGCTTCCATTCCCGAGACGGGATCAGCCCCGACGCGACACCGGACAGGGGCAGGTCGTGGCGCATCCCAAGCCCGAGACGGCGGGCCATGGCGGCAATCGCCTCGATCCCGACCCGTTGCGCCAGATCGTAGTAGTAGACGTCGCAGGACTGGGACAGCCCGTCGACCATGTTCATGCGCCCGTGACCGCCCCGGCGCCAGCAGTGGAAGCGGCGGGTGCCCAGTTCCACGAAGCCGTTGCAGGTGATGGTTTCCTCGGGCTCGATCACCCCCGCCTCAAGCCCGGCCAGCGCGGTGACCATCTTGAAGGTGGACCCCGGCGGATAGAGGCCCTGCACGGTCTTGCTGGCCAGCGGGCGATAGGGGTTTTCCGTCAGGCTGCTGTATTCGGCGACCGAGATGCCGCGCACGAAGAGATTGGGGTCATAAGAGGGCGAGGAGGCCAGCGCCAGCACCTCGCCGGTCTCGACCTCCATCACCACGGCAGAGGCGCTTTCATTGCCAAGCCGGGCCTGTGCATAGTTCTGCAAGCCGGTGTCGATGGTCAGTTGCAGGTCACCGCCGGGAACGGGCGCTTCGCGGTCCAATTCGCGCATGACGCGCCCGGCGGAATTGACCTCGACCCAGAGATTGCCCGCCTCGCCGCGCAGATCCTGTTCCATCCGCGCCTCGACCGCGTAGCGGCCAACCTGGAAATCGGGGGTTTGCAGGATCGGGTCGGTGTCGCCGGTGCTTTCCAGATAGTAATCCGATACCGGGCCCACATAGCCCACGACATGGGCGAAATCGGCGCCGAACGGGTAGATCCGCGACAGGCCCACCTCGGGCGTGATGCCGGGCAGGGCGGGCGCATTGACGGCGACCGAGGCGAATTCGTCCCAACTGAGCCGGTCCGCCAGTGTCACGCGCACATGCGGCGCGCGGGCCATCATGTCCTCGCGGGCGCGGTTCAGCGAGGCCATGTCGATATTGATGATATGCGACAGGCGGTCCAGCACCGCGTCCACATCCTCGACATTCTCGCGCACCATCACCACGGTGTAATTCTGTTCATTGTCGGCCAGAAGCTGCCCGTAGCGGTCATAGATCAGCCCGCGCGCGGGTGGCAGCAGGTCGATGCGGATGCGGTTTTCCTCGGCCAGCAGGCGGAAATCATCGGCGCGTTCCACCTGAAGATAGCGCATCCGGGCGGCGAGGATGCCGCCTGTCAGCAGCATGAAGCCGCCCATGATCATGGATCGCCGCGTGATCTTGCGGGCGCTGTCCTCGGCTTCTTTCTGGGATCGTTTCATGGCCGCCCGGGCTCTGATTCCACTACCGGCAACTTATCCAGTCCCAAGGCGAATTTCGAGACCAAGACAACCAACGGGTAGATCACGATCGTGGCAAGCCCTTCCATCAGCGACAGGCCAAGGCTTGGCTGGTCGGCCAGAAGCACCCAGAGGATCAGCCGCTGCCCGAGCACCATGGCCAGAATGCAGCCCGCAACCATGCCCCATTCAAAGAGAAACGGGGTTTCCGCGATGCCAGCGCGGCGGTTGCGCAGGTATTCGCTGGCCCCGATGGCGAGCGCGGTCCACAGGCCCGGCGGGCGTTGCAGCAGGAAATCGCCGAGCAGCATCAGAAGCAGGATCAAACCGACCGGAACCGCCATGGGCTGGCGCAGCACCCAGGCCAGCGTGAGGCAGAGGATGAAGTCGGGGCCGGGCAGGCCCGGCGTGCCGGTTTCCAGCGGCAACAGGCGGTAGAAGATAATGGCGAGGCCAAACAGGACATAGATGGCCCGATAGCCCCAGATCCGGCTTTGCGCGTCCTCACCCATCGGTGGCCTCGTCCGGGGGGGCGGTTTCGGCAGTGGCCTCGGGGTTGGGGGCTGTCTCCTCTGCTGTCGGCAATGGCCAGGGCGGGCCGATCAGCCCGCCGGGGTCGGACAACGACGTGCCCGGATGGCTGCGCATCACCCGCAGGAAGTTCAGGCGAGAGAAATCGGCAGAGGGGCGGGCGCGCAATCGCCCGTCGCGATCCACCACCACATGACCCACCAGCAGGCCAGGCGGGAAGACGCCGCCATCGCCGGAGGTGACAATCCGGTCACCCGGAGAGATATCCTCGATATCCTCCAGGAATTCCAGCAGCGGCAGGCCGGTATTGTCGCCCATCAACAGCGCCTGCTGGCTGGAGGGCATGACCGTGACCGGAACGCGGCTGGCGGCGTCGGTCAATAGCACCACGCGCGCGGTGTTCTGGCCCACGCCCGAGATGCGCCCCACAACGCCGAGCCCGTCCATCGTGGCCCATCCGTCCAGAATGCCATCGCGTGCCCCGACATTCAGCAGAACGGACCTGCGGAACGGGCTGCCGCTGTCGGCCAGCACCAGCCCGGTCACATAGGTCAGTTCCGGGTCCAGCTGCACCCGGTTGAGATCGAGCAGGCGGGCGTTTTCCTGTTCCAGCTGCAAGGCCGCTTCGCGCCAGGATCGCATCTGCTGCAGCTCGCGCCTGAGTTCCTCGTTCTGCTGATAGAGCCGCGTGTAGGATTGGAAATCGTCCACCATCCGGCCAAAGGCGGTGACCGGGGCCATGACCCATTCCAGATTCGGCACGATCCGGTCGGTGATGGCGCTGCGCAGCCGTTCGACGCGGGGATTGTCGATCCGCCAGATCAGGACCATGACCGCGAGGCACAGGAACAGAACCGCCAGCAACAGGCGCCGGACGGGTCTGATGTGGCTGCTGTCGGAACGCTCTCGGGCCATGGGATCCTGTTAACGGGGCCGCGGGGGGCGGCGATCAGCTGTCGTAGTCGATAGCGTGGCGCAGAAGGTTTTCGTATTCCAGTGCCTTGCCGGTGCCAAGCGCCACGCAGTTGAGGCTTTCATCGGCCACGGAAATGGCCAGCCCGGTCTGTTCGCGCAGGGCGAGATCCAGCTCGCCAAGCAGCGCGCCACCCCCGGTCAGCATCACGCCGCGATCCACGATATCGGCGGCAAGGTCGGGCGGGGTGGCTTCCAGCGCGCCCATCACCGCCTCGCAGATCTGCTGCACGGGTTCGGCAAGCGCCTCGGCCACCTGGGCCTGGCTGATCTCGGTTTCCTTGGGCACGCCGTTCAGAAGGTCGCGGCCCCGGATCTGCATCGACGCGCCGCGCCCGTCATCGGGCATGCGGGCGGTGCCGATCGAGGTCTTGATGCGTTCCGCCGTGGCCTCGCCGATCAGCAGGTTCTGCTGGCGGCGCAGGTAGCTGATGATCGCCTCGTCCATGCGGTCGCCCCCGACGCGGACAGATCGGGCGTAAACGATATCGGCCAGCGACAGAACCGCCACCTCGGTCGTCCCGCCGCCGATATCGACGACCATCGACCCGGTCGGGTCGGTGATCGGCATGCCCGCGCCGATGGCCGCCGCAATGGGTTCCGCGATCAGGCCGGCCTTGCGCGCGCCGGCGGACAGCACGGATTGGCGAATGGCGCGTTTTTCCACCGGGGTCGCGCCGTGGGGTACGCAGACGATGATCTTGGGCTTGGTGAAGGTGGTGCGCTTGTGAACCTTGCGGATGAAATGCTTGATCATCTCTTCGGCCACGTCGAAATCGGCGATCACCCCTTCGCGCATGGGCCGGATCGCCTGGATGCTGCCCGGCGTCCGGCCAAGCATCAGCTTGGCGTCTTCGCCAAAGGCCAGCGCCTTCTTGACCCCGTCCTTGATCTGATAGGCCACAACGGAAGGTTCGTTCAGGACCACGCCCTTGCCCTTGACGTAGACCAGCGTGTTCGCGGTGCCCAGGTCGATGGCCATGTCCGCGGAAAAGAGGCTGCCGAAAAGTCCGAACATGGTTGAGGAGATCCTGCTTCTATGCGCGCGATGTGGTTTATTGGCACCTGCGAGAGACTCGGGCGCAATCGGCCCCGCAGACCGCATCGCATATAGGCCGGTGGGGTAGGGCAGGTAAAGGCTTGCTTTGAAAGAAATCAGCGCATTTCCGCCGTAGGCCGTCCAGAGATGGCCATGAATAATTCCACATTTCGGGACAATGAAAGCAAACTTGGGCCCTAGGGGTGAACCCCGATCTTGAGCAGACATGGATGAATCGAGGATCATGGCAGTCATGACCGCGTCCCGGCATTTGCAGATACCCTCCGCCAGCACGGCAGGAGGCCTCAGGAACGGGGGCATCGACGCCGCCCGGCTGGTGCTGGCGTTGATGGTCGTCATGGCCCATTGCGCCAGCCTTCAGGCGGTCAGCCCGGCGGCGCATTTCTATTTCAACAATGGCTTTGCGCGGGTGATCGTGCCGTTCTTCCTGCTGACCACGGGCTATTTCTTTGACCGGCAGATGGCGAAGGGTATTGGCGCCTGGGTCTGGCGCGTGATGCGCGTCTACCTGGGCTGGAGCCTCGTCTTTCTGCCCTTCATCCTGTTCTATCAGGAAATCAGCCTGTACCGGCTTGGATTGACGCTGTTCTTCGGTTTCTTCCACCTGTGGTACCTTCCGGCGCTGATCGGTGGGATGATCCTGCTTCATGCCGCACGGAACCTGTCCGACGGGGTGCTTATGACGCTGGCGGCGGTTCTGTTCTGCATCGGTGGGACGGTGCAATATGCCGAGAACATCTTCCTTGACCTGTCCGCGATGCGGAATCCCTATGACCTTCTGGTTCTGACACGGAATTTCCTGTTCTACGGCTTTCCCTTCCTTGCGCTTGGCCTGCTGATCGCGCGGGGGCGGTTGCTGGCCGGGATCGGCCCGAGACGGCGTTTTGCGTTCCTGCTTCTGGCGGTGGCGATGATGATCGTCGAAACCACGCTGGAATATCGCAGCCTGGATCCCGATGGCTTCTATGACCTCACCTTTTCAGCCTTCGTGCTGACGCCGGTTCTGTTTGTATCGGTCCGCGATCTGCCCCTGTCCCTGCCGGGGTTCGACCCCCGGCGAATCTCGATGGTCGTCTATCTCAGTCATCCGCTGTACCTGCTGCCGTTGCGCGAGTTGACGGGATGGGGACCGGTGCCGCTGACGATTGGCACTTTTGCCCTGACCTTCGCCCTTGCACCTGTCTGGATGTGGATCGGGCAGCGCCTTCGAATTCTGCCCTGACCGCGCAAAAAGCTGCTGCGGTATTCGCATCTCTGTGCCACCGTTCCATAACGGTAAGGCAGGAGCGACAGGCGCATGACCCAGGAAACCGGGAAGCTGAGGGTGGGGGACAGGGTTGCCGTTGCGCCGGATATTGCGGCTGGCATGGCGGTCAGCCTGTTTCGGGCCGCCGGGGCCGCGCCAGATGTTGCGCGCGAGGTGGCCGATCATCTGGTCGAGGCGGATCAATGCGGCGTCGAATCCCATGGCATCGTGCGGGTGCTGCAATACACGCGGGAGATGCTGGATGGCACGCTCGACCCCAGGGCGCGGCCAGAGATCCTGCGGCAAGAGGGCGGGCGGCTGACGGTTCAGGCCCATGGCGGCATAGGCATTCCCGCGATGCGGATCGCGCATGAACTGGCCGCAGAGGCGGCGCTGGACCATGGGCTGTCTGCCGTGGGCGTTCTTGGGGCGGGTCATACCGGGCGGCTTGGGGCGTTCGGTGAGATCGCGGCGCGGCGTGGCTGCCTGTCCATTGCGCTTGGCGGCGGCAACCGCAAACGTTGGCGCATGGTGGCCCCCTATGGCGGGCGCGAGGCGCTGTTGCCGACAAACCCGTTCTGCATCGCCATGCCGGGCGGGGACCGTGGCCCGGTGGTGATCGACATCGCCACCTCGCAGGCGGCGGGGGGCTGGATTTACGCCGCGCGGGCCGCCGGGGTGGACCTGCCCGAGGGGCTGATCGTCGACCGCAACGGCGCGCCGTCCTGCAACCCGGAGGATTATTTCAACGGCGGGGCGATCCTGCCCAAGGGCGGGCCTTTGGGCTACGGTTTGGCGCTGATCGCGGAACTGGTGGGCGAGGCGATGCTGGGGCCGGTCCTGAAGGGCGAGATCAACTGGCTGGTGCTGGCATTGGATTGCCGCCGCTACCACGAAGCCCCGGCGATGCAGGCGGTGGCGGAAGAAATTCTGGCGGAAATCCGGGTGTCTGCCCCCGCCGAAGGGCGCGGGCCGGTGCAGGTTCCGGGTGAGCGGGAGCGCGACCTTTGCGCCGCCGCGCAGGGAAAGCCGCTGATGGTGCCAGGCAGGATCTGGGCCGCGATCGAAGAGATGGCGCGAGAGATCGGCGCGGAGAGATGAAAACGGCCGCCTTTGTGGGGCGGCCGCTTCGGTGATCAGTTCACGTCCTTGTAGGAGACTTCGCGCTTGTCACTGCCTTCGCCCAGCTTCTCGCGCCGGACGATCAGGCGGTTCAATGCGTTGACGTAGGCCTTGACGCTGGCCACCACGGTATCGGTATCCGCCGATTGCCCGGTGGCGATGCGCCCGTCTTCCTCGATCCGGACGGTCACGGTGGCCTGCGCGTCCATGCCCTCGGTCACGGCACTGACCTGATAGAGCTGCAAGGCCGCCTCGTTCGGGTAGAGCGCCTTTACCGCATTGAAGGCCGCGTCAACCGGGCCGTCGCCCTGCGCAGTGGCCTGTTTGTCGGCATCGCCCACCCGCAAAGTGATGTCAGCGGACTGGGGCGCCTCGGTGCCGCAGATCACGCGCAGGAATTTCAGTTCCAGATGATCCTCGGTGCCCGCAGCGGCGGCATCGGTGACCAGCGCGATCAGGTCATCGTCAAAAACCTCTTTCTTGCGGTCGGCAAGCGCCTTGAACCGCACGAAGAGATCGTTGAGCTGGTTGTCGACCATGTCGAAGCCCAAATCCTTGAGCTTGGCGCGCAGCGCGGCGCGGCCCGAATGCTTGCCCAAAGGCAGTGAGGTCCCGGCAAGGCCCACATCCTCTGGCCGCATGATCTCGAACGTATCGGCGCTTTTCAGCATCCCGTCCTGGTGGATGCCGCTTTCATGGGCGAAGGCGTTCTTACCGACGATGGCCTTGTTGGGTTGCACGGCGAAGCCCGACACGGTCGAGACCCGGCGCGAGATATGCATGATCTTGCGGGTGTCGATATTGGTGTGCCACGGCATGATGTCATGGCGGACCTTGAGCGCCATAACGACCTCTTCCAGCGCGGTGTTGCCCGCGCGTTCGCCCAGACCGTTGATCGTGCATTCGATCTGCCGCGCGCCCCCTGCCACGGCCCCGAGCGCGTTGGCCGTCGCCATGCCAAGGTCATTGTGGCAATGGGTGGCGAAGATCACCTCGTCAGCACCCGGAACCTCGGCGATCAGGCGGCGGATCAGGTCAGCCGATTCCACCGGCGCGGTATAGCCCACGGTGTCGGGGATGTTGATCGTGGTGGCGCCCGCCTTGATGGCGATCTCCACCACGCGGCGCAGGTAGTCCCATTCCGTCCGGGTCGCGTCCATCGGCGACCACTGCACGTTGTCGCAGAGATTGCGGGCGTGGGTCACGGTTTCATGGATGCGGTCGGCCATTTCGTCCATGGTCAGGTTCGGTATGGCGCGGTGCTGGGGCGAGGTGCCGATGAAGGTGTGGATGCGCGGGGAAACGGCGTGTTTCACGGCCTCCCAACAGCGGTCGATATCCTTGTAATTGGCGCGCGCGAGGCCGCAGATCGTGGCGGATTTCGCGAGCTTGGCAATCTCGGACACGGCGGCGAAATCGCCTTCCGAGGCAATGGGAAAGCCCGCCTCGATGATGTCGACGCCCATCTCGTCCAGAAGCGCTGCGATCTCCAGCTTCTCATCATGGCTCATGGTGGCGCCGGGCGACTGTTCGCCGTCACGCAAGGTAGTGTCGAAGATCAACACGCGATCTTTGTCGATGGTCATGGGGGTATCCTTGGTCTTAGCCTGAATGTCTTGTGTCGTTTCGGCGCTGGTTCCCCCCTGAGCGGTCGCGCCGAAAGGCACGCTCAGAGGCGGCTAAGGAGAAGAAGAGCGCACAGGTCTAGGCCGCCCGTGGGGGCGGTCAGGGTCTTGATATGGCCGTGCGTCGTCATGGGGCGCATATTACGTGCGGGAAACGGGATGGAAACCCCCATTTTGCTTTGTTGGAGGAGGATCGGCTGTCACCGTTGGCAAAAGCCGCGCGGCGACGGGCCGCGGTGCGGCGAGCCAACGGTTGAGCGGCGGCGCTTTATGCCTGCCACATTCGTGAAAGATCAGATCGGGGCACCAAGCCCCACCAAATCGCCGTGCCGGGGGGCGGCCCGTCGATGCGCGGCGGCCTTTGGCCTTGATTCCGCGCGGGCCCGATCCTCAGCGGGCACATCGACGGGATCCACGTCGCACATGCACCGACTCGAATTCGGTTGAAAGAGCGATGACGAACCCAATTGTAGCTGACGCTCAGCCCCCTCAGACCAGCCCCAGTTCCGCGTCCGTTGCGATCCGGTCGTACTTGTCCTTGGGGGGCATCGGGCGGTCGGGCCAGTCCGGCGTGAAGGTGAAGCTGGAGACCTCCCGCCCCTCGGGCAGCGCGCCATTCCCCGCCCCGATGGCGTAGTCGTAGTAGAGTTTCACGATCTCGTCATAGGACACCTGCTGCGCGGCGGGGTGGGCGAGGCAGGCGTCGCGCCAGCGGCGGACGCGGGCGAAGCGGGGCTCATCGGGAATCTCGAAGCCTTCGTAATAGTCGAGAAACCAGAAGCGCATCATCATCGGGGTGAAGACCAGTTCGGCCAGCCCGAAATCGTCGAACAGCCACAGACCGCCGGGATTGTGATGGTCGAGGAAATCCGACAGCCACGCGTAGTGGTCCAGCATCTTGGTGCGAAAATCGTCGGTCTTCGCCCGGTCGCGGTTCATCACCATCATGTAGCCGGTCATGGTGAAGGGCCCTTCGCGGGTGATCATCATGCGTTCGATGGCGCGCTCGAACGGGTCTGTGCGCGCCACGGGCGTATCGGCAAACCGCTCCTCCACGTAGCGCATGATGACGAGGCTTTCCTTCAGGATGCGCCCATCCTCGGTTTCCAGAACCGGCAGCGCGGTGGTGCCGCGCGTCTTGGCCAGAAGCGCCGGGTCGCGGGGTTTGGTGATGTCCACAACGCGGAATTCCACCGCGTCGCGCAGGCCTTTCAGCTCCAGCAGGATTTCGATGCGCTGCGAAAAGGGGCAGACGGGGATGTGGTAGATGATGGGTTTGGTCATGGGCGCGTCCTTTTCCGGTTTGGCCAGAATGCCGGGGCAGGGCGCGTTTGACCAGAGCCATGGGCGCATTAGCTCCCGTCTCATGACACGGGAAAGAACACTCATCATCGGCGCCTCGGGCGGGATCGGCGCGGCATTGGCGGCGGCGCTGGAACCGCGCGGCGAGGTCGTGCGCCTGTCGCGCAGCGCGGACGGGCTGGACCTGACGGACGAGGCCAGCATTGCGCGGGTTCTGGGCGCGCAGGAGGGCACGTTCGACCGGGTTCTGGTCACAACGGGTGCCTTGCAGATCGACGGGGTGGGGCCGGAAAAGAGCATCCGCGCGCTGGATCCCGCCGACATGGCCGCACAGTTCGCGTTGAACGCAATCGGTCCGGCGTTGGTGCTGAAACACCTGTTGCCACTTGTGCCGCGCGACCGGCGGTCCGTGGTCGCCGTTTTGTCGGCGCGGGTGGGGTCTATCGGGGACAACCGGCTTGGCGGCTGGATCAGCTACCGCGCGGCGAAGGCGGCGGTGAACCAGATCCTTCGGACCTCGGCCATCGAATACGGGCGGCTGCGCAAGCAGGCGATCCTTGTGTCGTTGCATCCGGGCACGGTGCAGACTCGGCTGACCGGCCCTTACCTGGCACGGCACGGATCGGTGACGCCCGAGGAGGCCGCACAGAACCTCATCCGGGTGATCGACGGGCTGTCGCCCGCTGACAGCGGTCAGTTCTTCGATTGGGCGGGCAAGGCGGTGCCGTGGTGAGCCCGCGCCTTGTGCTGGTTCTGGGCGATCAGCTGACGCCCACGGTGGCGGCGCTGAAGGCGGCTGACAAGGCGCGCGATGTGGTGGTGATGGCAGAGGTCGCGGCGGAAACGAACTATGTCCCGCACCACCCCAAGAAGATCGCGTTCCTGTTCGCGTCCATGCGCAAATTCGCGGCCCGGTTGCAGGCCGATGGCTGGCACATCGCCTATACGCGGCTGGATGATCCGGACAATGCGGGGTCCATCGGAGGGGAGTTGCTGCGGCGAGCGGCGGAGTTCGGGGCGACCAAAGTGCTGGCCACGGAACCCGGCGAATGGCGGCTGATCGAGGCGCTGCGGGATCATCCTGTGACGGTGCGGATGCTGGAGGATGACCGGTTCCTCTGCACCCATGCGGAATTCGAGACGTGGGCCAAGGGTCGCAAGGCGCTGCGGATGGAGTTCTTCTACCGCGAGATGCGGCGCAAGACGGGCCTGCTGATGGAGGGCGACCAGCCCGAGGGCGGGCAGTGGAACTTTGACCACGACAACCGCAAGGGGCCGCCGAAGGGACTCTCCGGCACGCTGCCGCCCCGGTTCGAACCCGATGACGTGACGGAGGAGGTGCTGACCCTCGTCGAGGCGCGGTTCGGCCATCATTTCGGCGACCTGCGGCCCTTCTGGTTCGCCACCGATCCCGTGCAGGCGGAGCAGGCGCTCGACCATTTCATCGCCCATGCCCTGCCGAAGTTCGGTGACTATCAGGATGCGATGGTGACCGGGCAGGACTTCCTCTTTCATTCGGTCCTGTCGGTCTACATCAATGCCGGGCTGCTCGACCCGCTGGAGGTCTGCCGCCGGGCGGAAACCGCCTATCGCGTGGGTGACGCTCCGCTGAACGCTGTGGAGGGCTTCATCCGCCAGATCATCGGCTGGCGTGAATTCGTGCGCGGGATCTATTTTCACGAGGGGCCGGGCTATGCGCGCCGCAACGCGCTGGACCATAGCCGCAAACTGCCCCCGGTCTACTGGGGCGGCGAGACCGGGATGCGCTGCATGAAAGAGGCGGTCGGCGTCACCCGGCGAGAGGCCTACGCCCACCACATCCAGCGGCTGATGGTAACGGGCAATTTCGCCCTGCTGGCCGGGATCGACCCGGCAGAGGTGCATGAGTGGTATCTGGCCGTCTATGCCGACGCCTATGAATGGGTGGAGGCCCCCAATACCGTGGGGATGAGCCAGTTTGCCGATGGCGGTGTTGTCGGGTCGAAACCCTATGTGTCATCGGGCAACTACATCGACCGGATGTCGGACTACTGCAAGACCTGCGACTATGGCGTGAAGATCAAGACCGGCCCGGATGCCTGCCCGTTCAACCTGCTCTATTGGCACTTCCTGATCCGCCACCGCGACAGGTTTTCTCAGAACCCGCGCATGGCCCAGATGTATCGCACCTGGGATCGGATGGCGGACGACCGCCGCGCACAGGTACTTGCCGACGCCGATGCACTTCTGGAGCGTCTGGACGAGGGTCAGCCTGTCTGAACCCGCCCTGCCTACTGCGTCTCGGAATCCTCAGTCGCGTCGGCATCACCGGTGGCTTCCGACGGCGGTTCGGGGGTGTCGGTTGCCTCGTCAGGCGCATCTGCTGCGTCATCCTCTGCGGTCTCTTCCGTGACCAACCGGCCCTCTTCCCACATGCCTTGCACGACGCGCGCTTCCTGATCCTCGGTGGCGGCGTAGGTCATGGTGCCCGCACCCTGCCGCGTGCCGTTCACGAAGCGGCCCTGATAGACATCGCCATTGGCATAGGTGGCGCGGCCGGTGCCGTTGATCTCTCCGCCCTGCCATTCGCCGGTATAGGTGAAGCCGTCGGGCATGGTCAGCGTGCCCTCGCCCTCGCGCTGGCCCGCGACGAAGCCGCCCTCGTAGACGGTGCCATCGGCATAGGTGGCGATCCCCTGCCCGTGGCGCAGCCCGTCGGCCCAGGCCCCTTCGTAGCGGTAGCCGTCGGTATAGGTCATGACGCCCTGCCCGTGCTGGCGGGCATTCAGGAACTGGCCCTCATAGACCAGCCCGTTGGCATAGCGCGCGACACCGAAGCCCTGAATCACCCCTTCGACCCATTCGCCGTCATAGGTGGACTCGTCTTCATAGGTGATCATCCCGCGCCCATGGGCGAGATCGTTGCGGAACGCGCCTTCGTAGACAGAGCCATCGGGATAGGTGACGCGCCCCGTTCCCTCGATCCGCCCGTCGATCCACTGGCCGACATAGAGATAGCCGTCAGCGCCCCGGAATTCGCCCTGCCCATGGCGGCGGTCATTGGCAAAGGCGCCTTCGTAGCGATCGCCATTGGCATAGCGCACCACACCCTGCCCCTGCCGCTGGCCGTTCACAAGCTGGCCTTCGTAGACATCGCCATTGGGTTGCGTCAGCGTGCCGGTGCCGTTGATCTGGCCCGCCTGCCACTGGCCTTCGTAGATGACGCCATCGGGCATCTCCAGCCGGCCCTGACCCTGACGCTGGCCGTTCTCGAAATTGCCCTCATACACCGCGCCATCGGGGTAGGTGATGCGGCCCGCGCCCTGTTTCAGCCCGTTCACCCACTGGCCTTCGTAGCGATAGCCGTTGGGGCTATCCATCGTGCCGGTGCCGTGGTGAAGCGCATTGCGGAAGCCGCCCTCGTAGCGCACGCCATTGGCATAGAGCGCGACGCCCTGACCGTTGATGCGCCCCTCGGACCATTCGCCCTCATAGGTCGAGCCGTCAGCAAAGGTGATCGAGCCGAAGCCATGGGGTCGCCCCTCGGCAAAGGCGCCTTCATAGATCGAGCCATCGGGGAACACCGCGCGGCCCTGACCGCGAATTTCACCATCGACCCATTCGCCGGTATATTCATAGCCATTGGGCAGGCGGTAGGTGCCGGTCCCATGCTGGACCCCGTTGCGGAACGTGCCTTCGTAGATCCCGCCACCTTCATACATGTGGATCTCGACCTCACCGCTCTCTTGCGCCCAAGCGGCACCGGACAGCAACAGCGCCGTGCTGCCTGCCATGAAAACGCGGTGTAGGAAGCCCTTACCTGCTTGGCCCACCATGTGCCCCCTTTGAGGTTTTCGTTGCCCGTGTCGCCGGTAAACCTAGTGGAGGGGGATTAACCTCGCAATGTCTTTTGGTCCGGGTGACTTGGCGGCGGGCGGTGATCTGCTAAAAGGCGGCTTGATACCGACCCGAGGCGAGGCCCCATGTCCGACAGATTCCGAGTAACGCTCGCGCAGCTCAACGCCACCGTCGGTGCGCTGGAGGCCAATGCCGCCAAGGCCCGCGCCGCGTGGGAAACGGCCAAGGCCGCGGGGGCGGACCTGATCGCCTTCCCGGAAATGTTCGTCACCGGCTACCAGTTGCAGGATCTGGTGCGCAAACCCGCCTTCGCCGCCGACGTGGCCCGCGTGGTGGAACAGCTTGCGCAGGATTGCGCCGATGGTCCCGCGATTGGAATCGGCGGTCCCTGGCCCGGCGGGGACAAGCCCTTCAACGCCTATTTCATCCTTCAGGGCGGCAAGGTGCAGGCGACGGTGCTGAAACATCACCTGCCCAATTACAACGTCTTCGACGAGAAACGCTACTACCACGCGGGCGAGATGCAGGGGCCGGTTCAGGTGGGCCCGGTGCGCATCGGCTTCCCGATCTGCGAGGATTGCTGGTTCGAGGATGTCTGCGAAACGCTGGAAGAAACCGGGGCCGAGATTCTGATTTCCCCCAACGGCTCCCCCTATCATCGCGGCAAGATGAACATTCGTCAGGCGGTGACCGTGGCGCGCGTGATCGAGACCGGGTTGCCGCTGGCCTATCTCAACCTCACCGGCGCGCAGGATGACCAGATCTTCGACGGGGCCAGTTTCGTTCTGAACCCCGGCGGGGCGCTTGCCGTGCAGATGCCCTTCATGGACGAGGTTCTGACCCATGTGGATTTCGAGCGCGGCGATGAAGGCTGGCGCGCGGTCGAGGGTGAAAAGGCCCACCTTCCCGATGAATGGGAGGCCGACTACCGCTGCATGGTCGAATCGGTGCGCGATTACCTCGGTAAAACCGGTTTCAAACAGGTGCTGCTCGGGCTGTCGGGCGGCATCGATTCCGCCATCGTGGCAACCATTGCCGCCGATGCGCTCGGGCCTGAAAACGTCCGCTGCGTGATGATGCCGTCGGAATATACCTCGACCGAGTCCCTAGAAGACGCTGCTGCCGTGGCACAGGCGCTTGGCACGCGGCTCGACACGGTCCCAATCTCCGGCCCCCGCGCCGCGATGACCGAGGCGCTTGCCCCCCTCTTCGCGGGAACAGACCCGGATCTGACCGAGGAAAACATCCAGTCCCGCCTGCGCGGCGTGATCCTTATGGCGCTGTCGAACAAGTTCGGGGAAATGCTGCTGACCACCGGCAACAAGTCCGAGGTCGCCGTGGGCTATGCCACGATCTATGGCGACATGGCGGGCGGCTACAACCCGATCAAGGACATGTACAAGACCCGCGTCTTCGAGACCTGCCGCTGGCGCAACGCCAATCACCGCCCATGGATGCTGGCGCCCGCGGGCGAGGTCATTCCGCCCCGCGTCATCGACAAGCCCCCGACCGCCGAACTGCGCGAAGACCAGAAGGACGAGGACAGCCTGCCCCCCTATGAAGTGCTCGACGTGATCCTGGAGATGCTGATCGACAAGGAAGCCTCGGTCGCCGATGTCGTCGCCATGGGCTACGACCGCGACACGGTGAAAAAGGTCGAAAGCCTGATCTACATCTCGGAATACAAGCGCTTTCAGTCCGCCCCCGGCGCGCGCCTGACCGAACGCGCCTTCTGGCTCGACCGCCGCTATCCCATCGTCAACCGCTGGCGCGACCCGAGCTGAGCCCTTTCAGCTTGGCCCAAATACCTCGGGGGAGTCGCCGCCAGGCGACGGGGGCAGCGCCCCATTCTTTCTCTTAAGCCAATCATCGCGCGGCGCAGCCGCGCGCGGGTCGACGTGCCGAAGGCACGGCGAAAAACCCGTCGCAATCTGTCTCTCCGGTCGCAAATCGGCGCGACGGATCACGCGATATCTGCCACCCGCGGGGATCACTATTCGGACTTCCCCCTCCCATGATCCAGATCCACTCCGTCACCGCCGCCTTCACCGCCGAAGACTGCGCCCGCATCACCGCCATGGCCGATGCCGCTCCTGCTCAGGACGCGGGCCTGACCCGCAATGCCACCGATCACGACCTGCGCCGGGCCGATCTGGTCTGGCTCGACGAGGTGGCAGAGGCCGATTGGGTGATGGACCGGATCATCGCGCTCGTGCGCGAGGCAAACCGACAGGTCTACGGCTATGACCTGACCGATTTCTCTGAATCCGCGCAGGTCGCCCGCTACAGCGCTGACCGGCAGGGACATTTCGACTGGCATTCCGATATCGGTGACGGACGGCTGGCATCCAAGCGCAAGCTGACCATGGTGGTGCAATTGTCGGAGCCGTCCTCCTACACCGGCGGCAAGCTGGAACTGATGCCGGGCGCGGGCACGGTCATCGCGGACATGTCGCAGGGCAGCGCGACCCTGTTTCCGTCCTTCGTTCTGCACCGGGTCACACCTGTGACCGAGGGCGAGCGCAAGTCACTCACCATCTGGTGCCACGGACCTGCCTTTCGCTAGCCGTCGATGATGTTGCGCGGGCCTGCCCCGCGCGCGCCCTTCTCGTCATCGGGATTATACAGCGCACAACTCTTCAGGCTCAGGCAGCCGCAGCCGATACAGCCGTCGAGCTTGTCGCGGGTGCGTTGCAGTTGGTCGATCCGCTGGTCCAGAACCGTGCGAAACCGGCGGCTGATGCGTTCCCAATCGGCCTTGGTCGGTGTGCGCCCCTCTGGCAGCTTGGCCATTTCCTCGCGGATCTCGTTCAGCGAAAACCCCAGTTCCTGTGCGATCTTCACGAAACTCAGCCTACGGATGTCGGACCGCCGGAACTGCCGCTGACCGGCGGCGGTGCGGATCGGATGAACCAGCCCTTCGGCCTCGTAATAGCGGATGGCGGACACGGCCATGCCGGTGCGCTCGGCAATCCGGCCAATGGGCAGCATGTCTCCGGGGCGGCGCATGAAAAGAAATCCCTTGAGCTAAAGTGAACTTTAGCAATTACACCATGAAACCGGAAAGCGAATCAACCGTGAAGGAGACCCGATATGACCGCAGCTTTTCTGGAACATGTGAACGTGACCGTCAGCGACCCGCAGAAAGTGGCGGACCTGTTGGTCGATCTCTTCGGCTGGCGCATCCGCTGGCAGGGCGAGGGCAAGGGCGGCGGGCTGTCCATCCATGTGGGCAACGAGGACAGCTATGTCGTGGCCTATAGCCAGGGCGGCCAGATGAAGGCCCCCGACCGCTATCGCACGCCGGGCGGGCTGAACCATATCGGTGTGGTGGTCGAGGATCTCGATGCCGTTGAGGAAAAGGTGACAGCCGCAGGCTACACGCCCTTCAACCACGGCGACTACGAACCCGGCCGCCGCTTCTACTTCGACGGGCCGGACAATATCGAGATCGAGGTGGTCAGCTACGCCTGACCCTTCGCTGGCGGGCCATCTGCTGCTACTCTCCCGTGGCAGGAGGCCCGCCCATGCCGAAGGCAGAGAACAAGACCACGGTCACGCCCGTCGACCCCGCCGACTTCATTGCGGCGCTTCAGCATCCGACCCGCCGCGCAGATGCTGAAGCGCTGGACAAGCTCTTTCGCCGCGTAACAGGGTTTCAACCCTGCATGTGGGGACCGACAATCATCGGCTACGGGCAGTATCACTACATCTATGACAGCGGGCGCGAGGGCGATTTTCTGGCC
Organism: Nioella sp. MMSF_3534; assembly: GCF_030732985.1. GTDB lineage: Bacteria > Pseudomonadota > Alphaproteobacteria > Rhodobacterales > Rhodobacteraceae > Nioella. The sequence continues at coordinate 8,438 of NZ_JASHJX010000017.1, read as the reverse complement.
ACCGGTTTCAGCCCCCGCAAGGCCAATCTGTCGATCTACATCATGCCGGGTTATGCGGATTTCGGGGCGACCCTCGACCGGCTCGGGAAGCACAGGATCGGCAAATCCTGCCTCTATGTGAACAAACTGGCCGATATCGACCTCGACGTGCTTGAGGAACTGATTCGCGCGGGGCTGAACGACCTTGGACAGCGGTGGCCGGTAGAACCGACCTAGCGAAGCAGGCTGTCGTCCGCGATCATGCAGGGCATCGGGCGCGAGGACAGGCCGGTCAGCACGACTTGCCCCGCAGGGGTGATCCCCAGATCAATGGTGCCCTCCGCACTGCGTCCGCCATAAACCACGTTTTGCGCGGCGGTGTCTCGCGTCAGCAGCGCATAGCCGGGGGATATCCAGATCATCGCCGGGTCGGTGTCGAAACGGGTCAGATGGAACGGGCGCGCGTATTCCGGGCAGAGCAGATCGACCGGTCCGCGCGCCAGCCCCTCGCGTTCGCCGTTCAGATAGGCCCCCTCCAGCAGCTCCGCAACATGGCGGGCAGCAATGGGCAGCATGCAGGCAGTTGGGATATCGGTTCCAAGACAGGCATCGAGTTCGAGATAAACCATCTCGGCGCGCAGCCCGAGCGCGGCCCAGGTGCCGGGATGCAGACCGGGCGTTTCGCGAACCTCAGCTATCAGCGCCTCCATCTCCAGAGTAACGGCTCGGGTCAGCGGGTCGGCACAGGCCTCGGACCAGAAGGCGCGGGGCGATTGAGTGCAGGGGTCGGCCAGGGCCGCGCCGGTCATCAGGAAAAGGCAGAACAGAATACGCATGCGGTCAGCTTGCGCGCCGCGCCGCGCGGGTCAAGCATTACTCCCACCACGGGTCAATCTCGGCGATATCCGCGTCGGACCAGCCGAAGTGATGGGCAAGCTCATGCACAAGCACATGGCCAATCAGGTGGCCAAGCGGGATATCGCCCCGATCTGCCCATTCCTCCAGAATCGCCCGGCGAAAGAGCCAGATCACATCCGGCCCCATCGGTTGATCCATCACCGATTTTTCGGTCAGCGGGATGCCTTCATAGAGCCCGGTCAGCTCATACGGGTTCTCGATCTCCAACGCGTCCAGCATCTCGTCGCTGGCGAAATCCTCGACCCTCAGCGCCACCTGCATGGCCGCGCGGCGATAGGGCTCCGGCAACGCCTGTCGCGCGGCCTCGGCCATCGCCTCGAACGCAGCGAGGTCAGGGGGCATGCAGGAGGTCCAGTCGGTCATAGCCCCCTTTTGCGGCACGACACGGGCCTTGGAAAGAGGTCAGGACATGAACTGCCCCTGTTCCGGCACCCACCGGAACCCGTCGCCAGCCGCCTCGACGAAGCCGAGTGCAGGGAAGGGCATGTGGTAGCCTATGGCAGGGATGCGGTCGGCGGCGATCATGCCAAGCACGCGGCGGCGGCTTTCGGCGGCCATTTCCTTGTCCATGTCAAAGCGCACCTCCCAATCCGGGCGGGCCAGCGACCAGACGGGGTGATTGGCGAGATCGGCAAACAGCATCAGCCGCGCGCCGTCGCTTTCGATGTGATAGCCCATGTGGCCGGGCGTATGACCTTGGGCAGCGACCGAGGTGATGCCGGTCACCACGTCCTGATCCGCCTCGAGGAAGGCCATGTTTTCAGCCAGCGGGCGCACCTTGCCTTCAAAGCCTTCGTTGCCTGACATGTCCCAATGGTCGAATTCGGCCCGTCCCGTCACATAGCGGGCATTGGGGAAGGTCGGGGTCGCGCCATCGGACAACCCGCCGATATGGTCGCCATGCATATGGGTGATCACGACGATATCCACCTGATCGGGGCTGTAGCCCGCCGCAGAAAGCGCCCCGGTGATGCCATCAGGGTTGAGGCCGGTGTCGAACAGGATGACCTCTGCCCCTGTATTCACCACAACCGGCGTAAAGAAGAACTGCGAGACCTCGGTCGAGAGGAAATTCGCGGCGCTGACCTCGGCGAATTCCTCGGGCGAGACATTGGTACCGAAAATGCCTTGCGGATTCTCGCGCGGGGTTGTTCCGGCCAGCAGGGTGGTCACCTCGAACGATCCGAGTGTAAATCGTCGGTGCTGTGCGAAAGAGGCCCCCATGGCGGGGGCCTCGGCCTGCGCGGTGCGGGCCGCAGCGGTGCCGATAAGCGGCGCGGCCAGCGAGATGGACAGAAGCGAGCGACGGTTCAGGCGGGACATGCGGCAAACTCCTCTTTGGCGTGTACCACTGGGAAGATAGAACAAATTCGGCCCCCTGGCGCTTCGTCACGCAAACTTGATACCAGGGGGGCGGGCGGCAAAGAGACCACTTGCCGAAGGCATTGCCCTGCGAATACTTGCGCCATGACACCCAAGCTGATCACCACGATGCAAAGCTATAGCGGGCCGCTGTTTCTGCGCGACCTTGCGGCGGGTGTGACCGTGGCCATGGTGGCCCTGCCGCTCAGCCTCGCCATCGCGATTGCCTCCGGGGCCGATCCTGCGACGGGGCTGATCACGGCGATTGTCGGGGGCTTTCTGATCTCGCTTCTGGGCGGCAGCCGCGTGCAGATCGGCGGGCCGACCGGGGCGTTCATTGTCGTCGTTTACGGGGTCATTGCCGCGCATGGATTTGACGGGCTGGTGCTGGCAACGCTGATGGCGGGTGTGATGCTGGTTGTGGCGGGGTTTCTGCGCGCCGGACGCCTGATCGCTTATGTGCCGGAACCGGTGATCCACGGGTTTACCATTGGCATCGCGGTGATCATTGCGGTCAGCCAGCTGAAGGATTTCATGGGGCTGGAGATGGCCGAGGTCCCGGCGGAATTCTTTGAGAAGCTGCACGAAATGTGGATCGCCCGCGACAGCCTTAACACCGCGTCGCTGGCGATCGGCGGGGTGACCATGGGTCTGATTGTGGTGCTGCGCCGGATGTTTCCGCGCCTTCCCGGCCTGATCGTGGCGGTTGCGGTCACCTCGGCTTTGGTCGCCTTTTTGGATCTGCCGGTCGACACGATCCGGTCCCGCTTCGGGGATCTGCCCTCTACCCTGCCGGTGCCGCATCTGCCGGAGATGACCTATGATCGGGTGATCGAACTTCTGCCCTCCGCCTTCATTATCGCCTTTCTGGCCGGGGTCGAATCGCTGCTGTCCGCGATGGTGGCCGATCGCATGATCGGCAGTCGCCACCGATCCAATGCCGAGGTTCTGGCGCAGGGATTTGCCAATATCGGCTCGGCTCTCTTCGGCGGCCTGCCCGCCACTGGGGCGATTGCGCGGACGGCGACCAATGTGCGGGCCGGGGGCAAGACCCCCGTGGCGGGGTTGATCCATGCATTGACGATCCTTCTGGTGATGCTGGTCGCCGCGCCCCTTGCGGGATACCTCGCGATGCCCGCGCTTGCCGGGCTGCTGCTGTTGACCGCCTGGAACATGAGCGAGCCGCAACATTGGCGCGCCCATGCGACCCTGCCGCGCGCGGATCTGTTCCTGCTGCTGCTTACGCTTGTTCTGACCGTTCTGGCCGATCTGACCATTGCCATCGGGGTCGGTGTGGCCTGCGGCCTTGCCCTGCGCCTCAATCGCCGGAATGCGCCGCCGGCCGACTGGACACCGCGCGACAGGTAAGCAGCTTTCCATGGACATTCGCGCGCGTGTGTGAAACAGCATCGCCCCGATCCGAAGGAGTCCGAGACCCATGACCGTCACCCGTTTCGCCCCGTCCCCCACCGGGTATCTGCATGTCGGGAACCTGCGCACAGCGCTGTTCAATTTCCTGATCGCCAAGAAGGCCGGGGGGCAGTTCATCCTGCGCCTTGATGATACCGACCCGGAGCGGTCCAAGCAGGAATATGCGGATCAGATCCAGCGTGATCTGGAGTGGCTGGGGCTGACCTGGGACCGGATCGAGAAACAGTCGGAGCGGCTGGACCGCTACGCCGCCGCCGCCGATGAGCTGCGCGAGAAGGGCCGGTTCTACGAGGCGTGGGAAACGCCCACGGAACTGGATCTCAAGCGCAAGAAGCAGCTCAATATGGGCCAGCCGCCGGTCTATGACCGCGCCGCGCTGAAGCTGTCGGACGAGGAAAAGGACGCGATGCGGGCCGAGCGCGGGCAGGGTGTCTGGCGCTTCAAGCTGAACCATGAACGGATCGAGTGGACCGACGGTATCCTTGGCGATCTGTCGATTGATGCGGCCTCTGTCTCTGACCCGGTGCTGATCCGGCAGGATGGGCAGGTGCTTTATACCATCGCGTCGGTGGTGGATGATACCGATATGGGCGTGACCCATGTGGTGCGCGGGTCCGACCACGTGACCAACACCGCGACGCAGATCCAGATCATGGAAGCGCTCGGATTCAGCGCGCCGTCCTTCGCGCACCATTCGCTGCTGACCGGCCCGCAGGGGGAGGCGCTGTCCAAACGCCTCGGCACGCTGGCGCTGAAGGATCTGCGCGAAAACGGGGTGGAGCCGATGGCGCTTCTGTCCCACATGGCGCGGCTCGGCTCCTCTCAACCGATTGAGCTGTGCGAGACGCTGGACCAACTGGCGGAAGGCTTCGACCTCAACCATTTCGGGTCCGCGCCCACCAAGTTCGACGTGGACGATCTCTACCCGCTGACCGCGCGCTATCTGCACACGCAGCCCCTGTCGGCCGTGGCCGATCAGGTCGCGGAAATCGGCGTGCCTGACGATCTGGCAGAGACCTTCTGGAACGTCGCCCGCGCCAACATCACCACCCGCCACGACATCGCGGGCTGGTGGCACCTGTTCCGCGACGGGGCGACGCCTCTGGTCGCTGATGAGGATCGGGAATTCGTGGCAGAGGCCTTCGACATGCTGCCCGAACCGCCCTATTCCGCCGACACCTGGAAAAGCTGGACCGACGCGGTGAAAGAGGCCACGGGCCGCAAGGGCAAGGGCCTCTTCATGCCGCTTCGCAAGGCGGTGACGGGGCTGGAGCGGGGGCCGGAAATGGCCGACGTGATGCAGCTTCTGCAGAAGAAGCCGGCGCTCTGACCTAGCCTGCGGGAACGCGAATGGTGCAGGTGCCGGGGGCAAAGGCTCCGTTGCCGTTCCAGTCGCCGGTCCAGGTGCCATTGCGGTCGCGGGCGGCATCGCGGCAGACGGGGCGGGCCTGTGCCACGTGCAGCAGCGGCATGACCTCGACCGTGATATTGCGCATCGCGGGCGCATCGAAGCGGCATTCGTAGAGGAAATAATCCACGTTGCGGACGCTGCCACGGCTTGTGGCGCCTTCCTCATCGGCCAGCATGTTGCAGAGGATGAGGGCCTCTGCCTCGTACAGGGCCTCGATATTGACCCGACGGATTTCGGCGGAGGCTGTGGCGGTAGAAAGGGTCAGGGCGATTGCGGCGGTGGTGAGCATGGTGCGGAACATCGGGGTTCTCCTGGACTGGTGTTTCGTTGAGATCACCATGCCCGCCAACCTGCACGATAGCCCTGGGGTTGATCCCCCATTGGCTATACTCAGCCGAGGCCCGAGAATGCATCTGTAGTGCGCTCAGTTGACATCCAGGTGGGCAAAAGCCTGCTCCTATGATTACTCGTTCATGCTGGTGACTGCGCTGAAGTAGCTATTTGCTACCGACCCTATTCAAGAAGAACTCAAAGAGTCCGATCGAAACTGACTCTATCTCCGATCGCAATTCTTCTAGATTCTGCAGCGTAAATCTATTTTCGGCCTTCATGGCATACCGATCAGCGGCATGAATAGCTAGTTTGGCTCCGTTGGGCTCATTCTTATTATGTATCACTTCAAGCAGTAACTGCCTGTAGCTGTCGACGTGCACCGCGTAAAGCGCACTATTATCCCCGACTCGCCAGCTCCAGAGGTCATGCTGAACACGATTTCGTTGGCAGCGCACTTTGTCCATCCGTTCGAGAAGCTCAATCAGCGAAGCTAGGTCATCATCATTCAGTCTGGTGCATGCAAACTTCCTTGCCTTGTCCGTAAGACGCTGTGCCCCGTCCTTGCCAAGCTGCTGAATTGCTTGTTCTGGTGTTGTTTCGAGCAATTCTGCGTACACGCATCCGAGATGCCCCTCTGCAAAAGCCCAAGCGGCTGAGACTTCGCCCATCTTGGCCGCGAAGTCTGGCACCCCATTTAGAACTCGGGCACTTGTCTCAAAATACAGAGAACCGTCATCGTCGCGTATCTGAACCCCTATCGACATTCCATCAACTCCATGGCTACTTGAACTTGTCTTGTAGTGGGCCGCTATTTGAGGCGATGATGCAACCACGAGTTTCGAGTTATTGCAGGCGAACGTCCACTATGGCCAAACTTGCCAGCAACTAATTCCGGTCACTCAAGAATGGTCTTTCCCCGAAATGTGAAAAGGAAGTTCCCTCAGTTCTCCGCGCCCCAAGAAAATAACGCCCCGGCAGGGTGACCGGGGCGCGCGCGTCATGGAAAATGGCTTGGGAGGAAAGAGGGGATCAGCGGATCTGGCAGACGGACATCTCGTTCCAGACCGTGGTCCACCAATGGCCCGTCCATTCGGCCCCGTGGGAATGGGCGATGGCGGGGCAGACCTGTTCGGCGTGCTGCTGGTTCCAGATCGGGCCTGCCTCGACGGTGCGGGCGGGCATCTGGATCTGGCAGACCGACATTTCATTCGGGACGGTCGTCCACCAATGGCCGGTCCATTCGCCGCCATGAGCCTGGGCAACGGCAGGGCAGACCTGGTTGGCGTGGCCTTGGTTCCAGATCGGGCCGGCCTCGATGTTCTCGGCAAAGGCGGGCAGGGCGGCAGAGGTTGCGGCGAGGGTCAGGGCGATGGCGGTGCGGTGAAGGATGGTCATGGGTCTGTCTCCGGTTTGGGTGCTGTTGCTGTCTGACACCCTTATGCCCGGCTGCATCCCGCGATGCCGTAGGGTGAATCCCCCAATCGCGCCGGTCTGACAGAGCTATGTGCAGAATTACGGAATGGCGGTGATGCACCCGCCGTGGCAGAAACGCGGGATGGCACAATCAAACGCGGTCTTCCTTCAGGGCAATCTGTTCCGTCACATCTCGGTCATGTCGCTGACGGCATCCCTGGGGCTGATGGCGGTCTTCCTTGTCGATTTCGTCGACATGATCTTCATCTCGATGCTGGGGAAAGCCGAACTCGCTGCTGCCGTTGGCTATGCAGGCGCGATCCTGTTCTTCACCTCGTCCTTCGGGATCGGCATGTCGATTGCGGCGGGCGCGCTCGTTGCGCGGGCGCTCGGCGGCGGGGATGAGAGCGGTGCGCGGATGAAAGCAACGACGGCGCTGAGCTATGGGTTTGCCTTTGGTGCGGTCTTCGCTGCGATTGTGTGGGTCAATCTGGGGTTCCTCGTGACATTGATGGGGGCAACCGGCGAGACGCATGATCTGGCGGTCGGCTATTTGCAGATCATCATCCCGAGCCTTCCGTTGCTGCTGATCGGCATGGTCGGCGGTGCGATCCTGCGGGCCCATGGCGCGGCGCGGCGGGCGATGTATGCGACCATCATCGGCGGGTTGGTGAACGCGGTTCTGGACCCGATCCTGATCTTCGGTCTGGACCTGGAACTGACCGGCGCGGCGCTGGCCAGCGTGGCGGCGCGGGTGTCGATCGCCGCTGCGGCGCTCTATCCGATCCTGCGCCACTATGGTGGTTTCGCGCGCCCGACCAGAGACGAATTTACAAGCGATTTCAGACCCATATTCGCGCTCGCCCTGCCCGCGATCCTGACCCAACTGGCGACGCCGGTGGGGCAGGCCTACGTGACGCGGGCGATGGCGGAGTTTGGCGAAGAAGCGGTGGCGGGCATGGCCATCGTGGGGCGCCTGATCCCGGTTGCCTTCGGGACCATCTTCGCTCTCTCCGGCGCGGTCGGGCCCATCATCGGCCAGAATTTCGGAGCACAGAACTATGACCGGGTGCGGCGGGCCTATCTGGATGGGCTGCTCTTTACCGCGCTTGTGGTGGTCGTGGTCTCGGGGCTGCTGTTCGTCTTGCGCGGACCCATCGGGGCACTGTTCGAGCTGGAGGGTCTGTCGCAGGAGATCGTCTATCTCTTCTGCGGACCGTTGGCTTTGGCGTGGTTTTTCAACGGGATGATCTTCGTCTCAAACGCCAGTTTCAACAATCTGGGCCATCCCTTTTACTCCACCTGGACCAATTGGGGCCGCCATACATTGGGAACGATTCCCTTCGTGATGCTGTTTGCCGCATGGTTCGGCGCGGCGGGGGTTCTGATCGGTCAGGCGGTTGGCGGGGTCATGTTCGGGCTGTGGTCGGGATGGCTGGCGATGCGGGTCATTGCGCGCCAGGATCCGCCGAGCGAACCGCGCCCGTTCCAGCGCCAGGCCCGGCTGACGCAGCTGTTCAACTTCCGCCGGTAGGGGCAAAAACACCCCGGTGCCCCCCGTGCACCATGCGTACACCCCCCGTACACCCCC